>NZ_JBFAJW010000011.1:0-345713 GCF_040655395.1 Nocardia sp. NPDC050435 | reverse complement strand
CCGGTCGCGGGTCCGACCGAGGAGCTCGCGCTCCCGCCCGCGCGCCCGGTCGTTCCGCCGTTTCCGGAGGGCATCGGACGACCCCCGCCGCCTGAGCCGCTACCGGTGGGACGCGCAGGCGGGGGCCCGCCGCCGCCGGGCGAGGATTCGCCCTCGCCCATCTTGCGGGCTTGGCCACCGGCGCGACCTGCGCCCGATCCCATCGCCATCCCCAGCCCGCCACCGGCCAGCGCCGCCGCGGCACCACCACCGCCGCCCAAGGCGGCGACAGCGGGCGCGATCAACCGCATCAACGCCGGCAGCGTGATCGGCACCATCACCAGCAGCAGAAGACCGAGCAGGACCAGTTGCGGATCCTGCTGGGCTTGGGCGGGCCCACCGGCGGCGGTGAACGCGATCGCATAGACCAGCGCGCCGACCGGTTTCCACAGCACGAAGGCCAGAGCCCACGCCAGCATTTTCTTGTAGCCCTGCGATCCTGGCCCCATGCCGGAGGCGGCGGCAGCGATCGGTATCGCGGCGACCACCAGAATCAGCAGTGCCTGGCGCACGACGAGCATCACCAATTGCACGAGGGCACTGAGGATTCCCAGCAAGGCGAGAATCAGCAGCAGACCCGAACCGAACTGCGTGCCGTGGCGCAGGTCGAATCCCGCCAGGCGGGTGATGACGCCGGGGGCGTCGGCCTCGGTGGCGTCGGAGAGCACCCAGTTCGAGAACTCATCCCCGGCCCGGGTCCCGGCGGCGACCACACCGGCGAACATCGCCGAGGCGAAGACCGCTTTGGCGAAGGTCATGAAGGATTCCTGTGCTTCCCCGGCCAGCCCGCCCCGTTTGGCCAGCGCCAGCCGGGCGGCGGCGAACATGATTCCGGCGGTCAGCAGCAGGATTTGCAGGCCGCTGGTGTAGTCGCGGATCGAGCTCATCAGCGTCCCCGGCTCGCCCGAGGGTGTAGCCAGCGTCGGGGACGGGATATCTAGCCACCAGGTCAACGCCCACTGCAAGATGTCGGCCGCCCCATCTACGAAGGCGTCGACGAGTTTGTCGAAGGCCGAGTTCGCGGCCTCGGTGGCGACTCGGCTGCCGAGGCGCCCGAGCTGACAGACCGCGCCCGGCCCGCCGGGGATGTCACACACCACATCCGGGACTTGCTGGTGCATCGGTTCGGCGAGTATCGCTTGTGATCGGTGGGCACTGGGCAGGCTCACGGCGTCGACTTCCAGCTGGTGAAGTCGACGAGTGAGGTGATCGGAGTCGCTGGGGCCCAGAGGGTTTCGATGACGTCGGGGACGCGCACTCGCCAGTCACCGTCGTTCCAGGTCATCGGCCAGGTCGAGTAGGCGCTTCCGCCGGGCGCTTTGGTCGCGATCTGGACGACCGCGAAATCGGGTCGATAGTCCGGTAGTACGCGGAAGCCTTCGGGGACCGCAACGAATTGCGCGGCGTCGGGTGTGGAACTGCGGGCTCGCGCGAAGCGCGCTTCCAGCGCTTTTCCACCGCCGTGGTAGCGCTGGGCGAGGACTTGTTGCCACACCCCCTCCGGTGCGGCCAGCACGCGGGCGAGCGCGTCGGCGGCGGCCAGCGCCGCGCCCTGCGGGGTCGGGGCGAAGCCGGAGGCGACACCGGAACGGATCTGGGCGGGGCCGTCGCTGCCCGAGAACGGTAGCGCCGCACCGCCCCATCCGCGCTGCCATTGCATTCGTGCGGGTGCGGCGCTGAGGTAGTCCGGTCGGTTCGAGGGGATCCGGGCCGCGGGATCCTGCGGGAGAACGCTGCCTTCCTCTATTCCTTTGTCCTTGAGCCGGTTTCCGAAGCGGTCGATCGTCGGTGGCTTGACGGTGCGCGGCGTGACGGGCGTGAGCCACGGCGAGGGTGTGGCGCCGGGTGGTGTGCTGCTCGGGGTCGAGGGGGTGCTGGGGCCTTGGTTACCGGTCATCGCCAGGGCGAACGCTGCCGCGACGGCGAGGGTGATGCCGAGGAGGAGGGTGATCAACAGATTGCGAAAGTTCATGGGGTGGGTCCGTTCTCACGCCGGAGTCAGTGCGACGGCCTCGGCGGGCATGGTCTCGATCGCAGTCACCGCCGAGACGGGCGGCTGGTAGGCAATCAGCAGCTTCCAGTCCCCGGACTGCCACGCCACGGTGGTGGCGTTGCGGGTCAGCGAGGAGTCGGTTTGGCGGGTGTAGATCGAGACCTCAGTGGTCTCGGGGGTGTAGCGCTCGACCCGATACCCTGCGATGCGGGGCATCTCGCCGGAGGGGGTTTCGGTGATGGAGATCTGGGTGCGCAGCACGGCCCATTCGTCCCGTCCGGGCCCCGGCGCCAGCATCGCCGCGGTCACCGCCGGCCACTGACTGTCCAGAGCGACCGACATGCGCACCGTGGCGTGAATCGCGGCCAGCGCGGCCCCGACCGGTGACTGCTCGAACCCCGACACCACCGCACCCTTGTCGGCGGCGGGGCCTTGACGGGCGACCGGCAGTTGCATGTTGTTGAACGCAATCCACCGCAACCCACTCGGCAATGTGCGCAGATCGAGGTCCGGCTGCGCGGCGGGTGCTCCGTCGTCATCGTCGTGCGAGCAGCTCAAGACGGTGAGGGTGATCGCCAGGGCGGCGCAGACTGCGAGGCGGGTGTTGGTTCTGAAGTGTACGAGGCAGGTCATGGGCAATTTCCTTCGTGGTCAGCGGGTGCCGATGATGGCGGCGGCGAGCCCGCCAGCGGAGCCGAGAAGTGCTGCGGCGGCGATGGTTCCGGCCAGTCCTTCGATGCTTTCCTCGCGGTAGATCCGGACCGCGAGCAGTCCACCGACCCAGACCGCGCGGGCGATGCACAGGACCAGCACCAGCCAGGCCAGCCATCCCAGGAGCTGGAAGATCGGTTCGGTTACCCCTGCCGGGAGCTGTTTGGCGCTCACCAGTCGGCCCCGTCGACGGCGGGCACGGATTCGTGGTCGCGGTAGGCGACTTCCAGGGCACGCAGGACCGCGTCCTCGGCGAGTTCGGGATGGGTGTGTGGCAGAGAATGGGTAGCGCCGGGGATCATTTCGTAGTCGGCCCAGATCGCATCCGCCAGGCGCACGGAGTCGTGGGCGGCCACGATGCGGTCGAGTTCGCCGCCGAGCACGAACGAGGGGGTCGAGCGCATCGCGACCGCCGCCTGCGCCGACAATCGTGTTTCGTTGCATTGCTGTAGCAGGTCGGCCAGCACCCGCGGGTCACCGCGCCGGGCGCCGGTGACGAAGGAATGCGCCAGCTTTCCCTGCCGGTCCAACGCGCGCAGGCGGCGCTCGAGCATGGCGTGCCCCGCCGCGGCGACAGGATCGAGGCGTCGGCGTCGCTGGTGGCGCAGCCGGGCCAGCGTCGGTTGACATTGAGCGGGGACCATCGCCATGTCGTGGAACCGGAAATGGCACGCGGCGTTGAACAACACCAGTCCCGCCACCTCACGGCATGGGCTGTGCTCGATGTAGGTGTGCACGACCAGGCTCGCCGCGGAATGCGCGACCAGCACTACCGCGCCCTGGGCGTGAGCCAACACTTCGTCGAGGTCCTCGGCCAATCGGCGCAGGGTGGTGTGTTGCTGTTTCGGCGGCCACTGCGAGTGCCCGTGTCCGCGCTGGTCGTAGACGACCTGTGCGATGCCCTCGCCCAAGCGGTGGCTCAGTCGCCGGGTCAGCGGGGTCCAGAAGGTGGAATCGGTCAGCAGGCCGTGCAAGTAGACGAGGGTGGCCGGCGTGTCCGGCCGGCCGAACCGGGTGCCAGATAGACGCACGCCGTCGGCGGCGGTGATGGTGAGCGGGTGAGGATCAAGCGACATGCGAGTTCTTTCGACGAATCATCAAGGGAGACAGGCTCAGTCGCGAATAGCGCGAGGACGGTGGTCATCCGCCGCCGGTGACGATGGCGTTCATGATTCCCCCGGCCGAGGTCGACAGGATTCCGCCGACCAGTGCGCCGAGCACGATCTTGGGCGACTCCAGCGCGCCGCCGTGAAATCGTTCCCAGCCGAATTTCCCGCCGGCGTAGATCAGGCTGGCGATCCCGGCCACCATCGCCAGCCACGAGATGTAGCGGACGATGTTGAGCAGCCGCTCCGACTCCGGGGGCGCTTTCGGGCTGATCGTGATTCCTCCCTGCGCGAGCAGGGGGTAGGCGTCCATCAATAGCGCGGTCGCACTCATCACAGTTCCTCCGAAACATGCTGTGCCTCAATGGCCTTCCTGAGCAGAGCGAGGTCGGCGATAATTGCGGCGCCGGCGTGGTGGACATCGCGGGGCACGGCGGCGGTGATCGGTGCCCGGCGCTTGGGTGGTGAATCGAAGGGCAGGTACTCGGCCAGGTCGGCGAGTTCGCAGCTGGTGAGTTCGTCGTGCCAGCCGATCGTGTGAACCGCGTCGGCCAGTCCGGTGACGACCTCGCGGTAGCGGCGCACCGGCGCGGGCACCCGACCGGGGCGCACTGCTGAGAGCACGAGCCCGACGACCACCACGCCCTCGGGTGCCAGTCCGGCATGCCATTCGCGCAGTCGTTCTGCTGCGGCGATCAATCCGGGCATGCAGAGCCGGGCTGCGACGACGACCTTCTGGGTGGTCGTCGGCGCGGCCGGCCAGGCGAGCCCGGAGTCGGCGGCCGGGCCCCACCAGCGCGCCAGTGTCGAGGTCGCTGCTCCGCCGTGGGCTCCCAGCACCGCGAACAACGGTGGGTGCGGGCCGGTGATCGGTAAAGCGGTGTGCCGGATCGGGGCTCGCCGTTCGGCCGGGGGTGCGGCGATGGTGGCCGGTTCCATGCGGCCGGTGCTGTCGAGGCCGTCGACCTCGCGGCGGACCAGGGCGGCGCTCATGGGTTGCCCTGGCGTTGGATGTTGGTGATCACCGCGTGGCCGGCCTCGGCAACCCGGATGTTGATCACCTGGAGGTAGTCGATGCGCTGCCCGTCGGGGCGCCGTTCGGCCAGGTGCACGGTCGCGGTGGTCTCGGCGATGGGTGTGATGGCCACGCAATGTTGGGTGCCGGGCGGGATCGAGGTGATGCCCGCGGCCAGCGGCTCGGCGGCGATTCCGGCCTCGGGTGCCAGCCACCGCAGGGCGGCGTCGGGGTCGCGACCGACGTAGTAAGCGTGCTCGAATTCGGCGATCGCCGCCATCAGAGGTCCCGCCGAGGGTGCGACGGTGGCGGTGACCAGGGCGCCGGACAAGCCCGTGCAGGCCGGGCTGCTCGGAATCGCGGGTGGTGTCGAGCCCAGGGGCACCGCACTGCTCGGCGCTGCCGACTCGGGTTCGACGGTCGGTGCGTTGTCGCGCCACTGTGCTGTCGGGGCGAGCAGCGCGATGATCGCGATCGTGGCGGCGATGCCGAATGCGATGCTCAGCCACACTGCCAGCGGCGGCATCGGCATGCCATGGCCCCGGTGTGTGGGGTTCGCGGTGCGTGGGCCGGGTTCGGGGGGCGGCGGGCCGGCGATCCATTCCCACTCATCGGAGGGCTGGTCTGTTCGGTGGCCTGGGTGGTGCAGGGGTAGCGGTGCTGTGGTGGTGTTGAGCCATCCCCAGCCGTGTGCGTCGCTGGTTCGGGGATCGGGGGCCATGTCGTTCACCTCCTTGATGAGTGCTGGGGTGGGCCCTTCGGGGGGAGCGCCTCGGGATCGACTTACGGATCAGCTCGTGTCGGTGATTGGGTGCCGAGCTGAGCCGCCTCCCGCCCGAAGGGGTCAGGGAGCGGGCACGGGCCCGCGCGGGGATGGGGTCGGTGGGTTCGGCGGCTGGGCTGGCGCCGTGGGGTGTGGTGATGTCGCCGAACTGGTGGCCGGATGCGGCGATGCCGCAGGCTGGTTGGCGGTCGCGGCGAGGTCGCGGGCGGTGGCGGTGAACCAGTCGGCGGTCGCGGCGAGCGCGGATTCACCGCTGGCTGTCACCGGGGCGCTGTTGTAGGAGCCGTGGCGCCCGGAGGTGCTGCTGTATTGGGTGTTGGCCGAGAGCAGGTAGAGCTCGCTGTTGTCGGCGATGTTGGTAGTCAGGGTGGTGAAGGCTTGCTCGATCCACCGGTTGGCGGTACGCGGCGGGATCAGCTCCACCACGGCGCCCGCGACCTTGGCGCCCAGGGAGGCCAGCGCTGCGGTCGGGTTGGCCAACCCGACCGCAGCGAGTTCGGCGATCGTGGTGGGGGTGAAGACCTTCTTGGCCACCGTGGTGACCGCGTTGACGGCGATCGTGCCGACCCGCAGGATCGCGGCGAGGGCCTGGTCCAGGCCCGGCGTGGGGGTCGACGGGTCGGAGGCTTCGGCGAATCGCTGGCTCAGCGATTTGGCGGGGTCGTAGGACAGTTCGTCGAGGCGTTGTCCGTGAAGGTCTTCGTTGACCACGCCGACGGCGGTCTTGTAGACGGTGGCGGCCAGGGAGTCCGCGATTGTGGTGATCGCCGAGACGGGGTCGCGCAGGTCGGATTGGGCGGTGATGTTGCTGATCGCGGTGGCGATCGGTCCTTGGGTCGGAGTTGCGCAGGTGAGGTCACCGGCCACGCACAGATCGGCGACGCGGCCGGTCAGTGCCCCGTACTCGGTAACCGTCGGAGCGCTGCGGTCGACTCCCGCGCCGCTCTCGGCGGTGGTCCCGAAGGAGATCTTGGCTACCTCGCTGCCTCGGGTGCCGGGCACAGGTTCAGGGGTGCGCCGACCGGTTCGCCCTGGGATCGCTGGTGTGTTCGCGGCCCGAACCGGGTTGGCCAGCAACGCGACCGCGGCGACGTGGTCGGGATCGACCGTGGCTTGGCCGGACCCGACTCGTTGGGCGAAGGAGGCTGCGGCGGGGGCGCCTTGGGTGTAACCGGCCACGGCGATCTTGGTACTCGGGCAGCGGCGGATGATCTCGGTTGCGGTGGATTCCAGCAGTGTCGCGGTGGTGGTGATGGCCTGCTCGTAGGGTTCTTGCGCACCGTTCTCGTCGCGTCCGTAGGGGATGTAGGCGCGCTGCACCAGTCCGTCGGCGCTGGCCAGCATCGGGCCGAAAGCCTGGCCGAGTGCACCGGTATCGAGGGAGGGGTCGGTGCCTGCGGAACTTTCCTCGGGTCCTTGGACCGCGAGGGCGTACAGGGCAGGGCAGTTACCGTCGATCGGCGCGGCCTCGGTGTCCGGCTGTGCGCCAGCCGCGCCGGCAGCGATCAGTGCGCTGGTCAGGCATGTCACAGCGACAACCGACAACACGCGCGCCGCGACGCCACCGTCGGTGCGGACCGATGTCTGGCAATCGTTGCGGGTCATGGTGTTTCAACCTCGAATCGTGTGGATGGTCTGTTCGGCGGGCCTGCCCGCGCCCGGGCGAGGGGCGGCGGGCGCGGGCAGGGTTTCCCGGAGAAGGGTCATGGGGTCGTCTCGCTCGGAGTCGGCTGGGAATCGGCGGCGCGTTCGGGCCGGTGCTGGAGGTAGGCGGCCAGCCGGGTGACGGCTTCGTTCGCGCCTTGTTCGGCGGTTTCGTAGTGGCCGTGCGGGTAGTCGCGCCAGCTCACCTCGACACCGGCTTCGCGGTAGGTGTCACGCAGTTGCTCGGCGCCTTCGATCGGGACGAAGACGTCGTCGGCGCCGTGGTAGAGGTGGATCGGGCAGCGTGGGATCTGTTGCCCGGACCGCTCGCAGGCCAGCACGTGCCGCCACAGCGGGTTGTTCCAGGGGTCGGGCTGATCGCAGTACTGTCCGACCGGGCGCCGGAACCGCGCCAGAACCTGTGCGGCCGTAGCGGTTTGGAGAAAGCTCATCACGGTGTGGCCGACCGAGTTGAGCATGTGCAGCATCGGCATGTGCGGATTGGCGCGCGCCAACCCGAGCATGGCCGCCCACCCGAGACCGGGATACGGGCCCAGCTCGTAGCGTTCGGCCAGCGCACCAGGATCGGCGATGACCGCGCCCGCCGCCACACCGCGCAGATCGAGCTCCGAGGCGTAGAGCGGCGCCATCTCCGCCGCCCATACCGCGTACCGGCCGCCATCGGCGTACCCCCACACCCCCACCGCAGGATTCGAGCAGTCCAGGTCGGGAATCCGCTGCGCGGCGCGCAGGATGTCGAGCACCGCGGCCCCGCCGGACGGGCCGGCCAGGAAGGTGTGCGGGCCGCGACCGGTCACGCCCAGACCGCGGCCGTCGGGGATCGCGACCGTCCAGCCGCGATCCAACGCCATGGCGATGTAGTCGATTTCGCGTTCGGTGCCGTCTTGGAGCAGCTGCGACGGGGCGCACCTGCCGCCGAGGCCGTGGAAGCTGGGCACGTAGGCCACCAGCGGCCCGGATCCGGCGACCGCGTTGGAGTCCGGGACGATGACGGTCCCCGACGCCGGGAGCTTCTCACCGAAGGAGTCACTGGCGACGTAGAGGATCTGCCACGCCTGCGCCGAGTCCAGCTGGGGCAGCGGGATCTTGCGCGTCTTCAGCAGCGCCCCCTTGCGGTGCCCGGTGATCGCGGGCGCGGTGTAGAAGCTGTCCTCGATCTGGGGTTCGGTCATGATCGGGGTCCGATGTCGTAGGCGAGTGCGGTGAGCCAGGCGATGCCGGAGCCGAGCTGGCCGGTCAGGGCGTAGCCGTTGTGGGCGGCGACCGTGCCGGCGAAGTGCAGCCACACGTTCGGGTCGGCCAGGGCGGCGTTGTTGGCGACCAACTGCGCCCACGCCGCGCCGAGCTGGCTGGCCAGCTTCGGCACCAGCACGAGCGGATTCGCGGCCACCGTGGCGGTGATCTCGCCCCAGCGAGCCCGCGCGAGGTCGGCGTCCTGCGGGGTCGGGGCGGGGATGCGTGGGTCGGCGGCCTCGATCATCCGCGTCGACAGGCTCTGGCTGGGCGTGTAGTCGACGTTGCCGCCGCCAACGGTGACGTCGTTGAGGATCGTCGTCGACCATGCCTCCCCCAGAGCGGCGTGGAACAAGCCGTTGATCGAACCCAGGGCGGCGAAGGGGTCGTTGAGGTTGGCCTGCCCCAGCAGCTGGGCACCGAAACGCAGTACGCTGGCCTGGCTCGGTGCCGAGCAGGCGAGATCGGCGTCGGCGCAGATGTCGGCGACACGCCCCTCTAATGCTCCGTAACCGGCTGTGCTGCTGTCGATTCCGCTGCCCGCCGTGGGTGTGCTGATGATCTGGACGCCCGAGACCGCTCCCCCGGCCGTGCCGGGTGCGGGGTCGGGGACGGTTTGCCCCGGCCTGCCGGGGAAGATCGGGCTGTCCGGGGAACGGCTGGGGTTGGAGTAGAGCGCGATCGCGGCGATCTTCTCCGGGCCGACAGGCCCGCGCCCCGCGCCCACATCGCGTGCGAACGCCGACATCGCGTGCGCCCCTTGGGAGTAGGCGACACCAGCGAGCAAGGTGTTGGGGCATTGTTCGGTGATCTGGCGGGCGGCGGCGTCGAGCTGGGTGCGCGCGTCACCGACCGAGGAGACATAGGGGTCGGGGCCGCCGCCGGGCACGATGCCACCGAACCCGGCGGGGTAGCCGAGGTAGCTGCGCTGGACCAGCCCCGGCACGGCGGCCACGACCGGGCCGAGCAGGGCACCGACCACGCCGGTGTCGGCGAGCGGATCCGCAGTGGGTGAGGACTGGCCGGTGCCCTGGATCCCGAGGACATACAGTCCCGGGCAGCCCGGCCCGAGCGGCACCGCCTGCGCACTACCGGCACTGATTGTGGTGAGAGTTGTTGCCGCGCCGAGCATCAGCGCCGCGACGGCCGGACGGAGACGTCGGTTCTGGGCGGTGGTCATGGCTGCCCCACCCCGACTCCGGCACCGAATCCGGCACCGACCGTGCCGCCGACGACCGCGCCGACTACCGCGATCGGGGCTCCGGCGATGAGCGCGCCCGCAGCGGCGCCGGCGGCGGCGCCGATCGCGGTGCCGGCGACACCGGAGGTGACGGTGCCGATGACCGGGACCGGGATCACGGTTCCCAGTGCGGCACCGGCGATTCCGCCGATGGTGCCCCCGACCGCTCCCCCGACGAGCGCCGCTGCGGCGGCGACCGGCGCACCGGCCACGGTCGCACCGACCGCGCCGCCGACCAGCAGGCCCGCGGTTGTGGCACCGCTGACGCGGTCCGAGCGCCCGGGCGGGATACCGACCGAGTCCAGCGCGGTCGCGACCTGCGCTTCCGCACCGGCGGCGACATCATTGATGGTGTCGCGGACTTCCGGCGGCAGCCACGGCGGCGTCTCGGTTTCCCACTGACCGACACGGATCTTGTTGGGCGGCGGCTCGATCGGTGCGACCGGCGGCACGGGCTCGGGCCAGTGCAGTTCAGTGAGGTCGACCGGCGGTGCGGGCGCCGTCGGCGAGGGGGCGGGACGGCTGGGTGCGGCGTTGCGGATCTCCGGGGGCTGCTCGTAAGCGGGCTCGGGCTGCGGAGCGGGTTCCGTCGGTGGTGGTGGGGCGGGTGTGGAGCCGGGCTGGGTGGGGCTGGTGACGCCGGGCTGGTCGGCGACTTCGCCTAGCGGCGTTGCCGCGGAGGCGATTCCGCTACACGCCAGCACTACCGCGACAGGCACCGCGCCCAGGACCGCGACGCGGCAGCGGGTGTCGTTTGCGGTACGGGAAGCGACCGGGCTTTGAACCCGCCGAAGGGGGTGTTTATCCCATTCGCGTCGTGTTTCGAGCATGCCAAATAGCCCTTCTCCAGGGTGAAAGAGTTTGGGAATCGAAAGAATTTTTTCAGCGCGGTCCGGCGGTCTCCCGGTGGCGGCGTTGCGGCCGGGGAGACCGCCTCGTCAGCGCTGGTTAGAAGATCAGCCCGATGACCTGTTGGGCCAGGAAGACGCCGTTGGACGCGATCGACAGGAGGCCGTTCACCCACTGCAGGACGACAAAGGGATCCACAATTGTTTCCTTTCAGAATGTTTGCGATTGCTCCACTATCCAAACCTCGAAAACAGCAGCTAGGCAAGGTTTTCGAGTGACAAGATGTGTAGTAGTAACGCGCTTGTCGATCATGAAACCCGGCTGTAGCTGCACTTTTACCGCGAAGCGGTAACGACCTTGTCACTCAAGATCTTTAAGGATTTCCACGACTACCCCTCAGGCAGGCCGGGAGTTCGGCATACGCACGGCAAGCCACGAGCGAACCGACGCTTACCCCCGCCAGCCGGCCTTCCACCGCTTGGGGAGCCTTCGAGTAGCCACCCCGAACTGCTGGATTACATGCGAACTGCGCGATCCCACTCTTGCCCATCCGAGCGGAGGTGATCTATCCTGTCCGGTTCGCCCAAGTGATCGAGATCAGTTTCGATCCGCGTCAGCGCAGACGCGAGGGCCAAGCCTGAACGAGGCCGTGTCGCGCTCGCTGACCGAGTAGCGCCTCTAAGGACTGAAGGCTGTCATCACAGCGACAGGTGTGTCGACCTACCGGTCAGCAAATCAGCAGTTCGGCTCAGTTCCGTTGCTACACAGGAGTTATCGGTTGAAGTTTCCAGTCGCAGCACCTATCTTCGTACAGATAGGCAGCGGGGGTTGCCTGCAGGGAGAGTCGGGGTGAGACCAAGGGAGCACACAGTGGCCGAAGACACCGCAGGGCCAGGACCAGGACGATTTCTGGCGGAGCGGGTTGACTACCTGTTCCGCACTGTCCATCCGCGCGGCCGTGGGCCGTGGTCGCATCCGGAAGTGCACCGCGCGACCGGAATCTCGATCGGCGCGCTGTCAGAGCTGCGCACCGGCAAGAAGAGCAACCCCACCCGCGCCACGCTGCAGAAGCTCGCCGAATTCTTCGGTGTCAATCCCGAGTACTTCTTCGATACGCCACGAAGCGGCCAGATCCACCAGCAACTCGAGCAGCTTCGAAGCCTTCAGGCCCTGGCCAACACCATGGAGGCCGCCGGCGTCGAGGACGTCCTCGCTCGCATCTCCGAGCTGTCACCATCGAGCATCGAATTGCTGACCGGAATGATCGCGCGGCTACACGGTCTCGAACACGGAGACCAACCATGACGGGGTTCCCCTTCTTCGGACGCGCTCCGCGCGACGGGTTCTCACGCATGAACCAGCGCTGCGGTGCGCTCATCGACGAAATCGGCACGCCGCCCGATCTCAAGTCGCTGCTGGCGAGCCTGAGCGCGAAGCGCGAACGTCCGATAATCCCCGTTCCTACCGTGCTACCACCCGAGGGGCCTTCGGCCTTCTTGGCGCATATGCCGAACGAGATCTGGATCTTCTTCTCGACGAATACCTCGAAGCTGCACCAGAACCACACGATCCTGCACGAGATCGGACACTTGGTCTTCGAGCACCGCGGCATCACCGACGCCGAACGGGTTCTCTCGCAGGCCCATTTCCCGGACATCGACCCTTCCATCGTGATCAGCATGCTGCTGCGTTCCTCGTACTCCGACGAGCAGGAGGCCGAGGCAGAGCTGTTCGCATCGGTCATGGGCATGGCCCTCCACGAGTGGCGGCCGGCACAGGACGAATGGATCGTGCCCGACGAGGTCGCTCCCATTGTCGAAAGAATTCAGAAGTTTCTGGGCTCACCCTATTAATCGAGGCTGTGACAATGAATTACATACTGTATCCGGCGTGCGTCCTGATCGCCTTCCTCGCCTTACTCCTCCGATTGCCTGCGTTGATCCGAAAGCCCGAACCCGGCCTGGCAGCTCTGTGCGTCTACTTCGTCAGCTTGATGTTCACCTTCGGACTGTCCATACCTCCTGTCTTCGTCGCGGTCAGCACAACCCTCGGCGTCCCCAATTTGGCCGGTGTGCTCACCCAATCCTGCGCATTGATAGCGGGCGTGGTGCAGCAACTGGTGGTTCTCGCGTGGTCGAATCCATGGGAGGAAGCCAAGAGGCGGATACGCCGACGGCTTGCCTTCTCCGGCTTGGTCATTGCCGCTATGGGAATACTGTTCGCGCTGTCGGTGCCGCAGATGACCACCAAACCACACACGTTCGCGGTGGACTCCGCCCAGATCCCGACCTACCAGGCATACCTGGTGCTGTATCTGAGCTGCTATGCACTGACCCTGATAGAGACCGGGCGATTGTGCTGGCGGTATTCCGGTGAGGTGGGACCAGGCTCACTCCGCCGCGGCCTGCGCGTGGCAACTATCGGCAGCGTTTTCGGCCTGGTCTACGTCGCCGCCCGCGCGGCCGACATCATCGCGCCCCATCTCGGCGGTACAGGCCATCCGTGGGAGCCGGTGGCTCGGATCGGCGCGGCGGGGGCTGCGATCTTGATGATGTTGGGCTGGTCGCTGCCGACGTGGGCTCCTCCGCTCTCGGGAGCATGGGCCCGGGTCGGCCGCTACCGTAGCTACCTACGTCTCGGTCCGTTGTGGCGAGCCGTCGTCGAGGTCCTGCCCGATATCGCCCTAGCCGGCCCTGACAGCGGCGGGCCCGGCAGATGGTTGCCCCGCCAGCTCGATTTCCGTCTCTATCGACGAATCGTCGAGATTCGCGATGCCCGAATTCAGTTGCAGCGCTATTACTCTCCAACGGTTACCGCCGTAGCGTGCTCACGCGCGCACCGCGAGGGCCTCAGCGAACGCGAGGTCGCTGCGGTAGTGGAAGCGGCGAATCTCGCGGCGGCGATCGAGAAGAAGCGCGCCGAGGAGTCGCCCCCGCCCCTGCCCGGCGCCGAATTCGATCCGCATGAGCAGACCGGCGAATCGCTGCACGAAGAGCAGCAGTGGCTCCTCATGGTCGCCGACGCATTCGCCCGCTCCCCGGTCGTCGCCGACGTGCTCGCAGCCCTGCGGACGACCTCCTCGAGCCCGGAGGTAGCCCGGTGAACGCGCGCTGTCCTTTCGACGCCGATTATTTTGCGAACCCGCACGCGGTGCACGCCGGTCTGCGCGAGAGCGGACCCGTCCATAGCATCGCGCTTCCCGATGGCGCTCAGGTGTGGCTTCTTACCCGCGAAGCCGATATCCGAGAAGCTCTCACCGATCCTCGCCTGTCTGTGGATCGGCAGCACAGCACCGACGGGTACACGGGATTCAGAATTCCACCAGCGTTGGATGCGAACCTGCTCAACCGCGACGGCAGCACACATCGACGTCTACGCCGGCACGCGGCGCGAGCCTTCACCCCTCGTCGGGTCGCAGGCATGCGCGCAGGTATTCAGGCCGAGACCGATCGCCTTCTCGATCTGATAGCTGGTCGGGACGAGGTTGACCTGGTCAGCGCGCTCGCCGTCCCTTTGCCGCTCGCGGTGATCGGTGATTTGCTCGGTATCCCCGAAGACCGTCGCGCGCGGTTCCGTGCCGGGACGAACGCTCTGGTCACACCTGATCCGGCCAAGCCGCACTTGGCCATCGAGGCGCTGACCGAGATCGAGCAGTTCCTCCGAGAGCTGGTGGCGCACAAGCAAGCTCGCCCGGCCGATGATCTGCTCTCCGATCTCGTCGCCGGAGCACGAGCCGAGGGCAACCTCGATGACGCCGAGTTGCTCTCGCTCGCCTTCCTGATCTTCTGGGCCGGCTACGAGAACCCGGTGAACCTCATCGGCAAGGCTGTTCTGGCGCTGCTGCAACACCCGCAGCAGCTCGACCTCGTTCGGCACGGCTCCGGCCTGAGTGACGCCGCGATCGAGGAGTTGCTTCGATTCGCACACGGAAGCCAGTTCGCGATCCGGCGGTTCGCGACCGAGACTGTGACCATCGGCGGCGCACGCATTCCAGCGGGCGCGACGGTTCTGCTCGGTCTCGCCTCCGCCAACCGCGACCCGCGCCACATCACCGATCCAGATCGTCTCGACCTCACCCGCAGCGACGCAGACACGCATCTGGCATTCGGCCACGGGCCTCACTATTGCCTCGGCGCTTCCTTGGCTCGCCTCGAAATACGCATCGTGATCGACAGCCTGTTCAAACGCTTCCCCCACATCCAGATGACTGTGCCGACGCACCAGCTCCTGTGGCGCCCCTCGTTTCGGGAGCACGGATTGATGACGCTGCTGGTCAGCACGACCAGTACGCAAGCCCAGCCCCGCACGAGCGGCGCCGCCACATGAGCTTCCACACTCCAGATCGCCCCGACCGCCGCGGTGTTCCGCGTGCAAACCAAGCGCGGGTTCGGCTGGCCGGATCCGAAATCGTGCACCGGCCGTTTCACTGTGGATCTCGGGGGCCGCCCCGCTGATACCAGACAGTTCGTCGGATTGTCGCTGAGTCACGTTGTTCTTGCTCAGGGCTCGACCGCTCAGCCAGCACATCCGGATTCGTGATGAAGGGCAGCGGAACCACCCATGAGTAAGGGAATCAACGATGAGCAACAACTCGAGTAACAGAACCGGCAAGGCCCGATACAAGCCGCCGTCACGCGTCAAAACCTGGCCACCCAAGAACATCCCGGACTTCGGCCTCTGGTTCTGGCGCTTTCGCGAGCACCGGAATTTGACACAGGAAGGTCTGGCCCGCAAAGCCAACTGCAGTTTGTCTCTGGTGACGAAGATCGAAGGAAGGAACCATCTGCCCGAGCGCAAAACCCTCGACCAGTTCATCACCGCCCTCGAACTCGATGAAGCGCAGTCGCGAATGTTGATCGAACTCTGGTATCCACCACTAGATCTCACCGCGACCGACTACCTACGCAGCCGGTTCATCGCTGTCGGCGGATTAAAGACCTTGGACTTTCACGAGCGGCACGGCGTGAGAGCGATGGCCCATACATATTTGTGGGATGTGTTGGCTGCCAACCCTTCCGCGCAACGGACGATGCCCGGACTCGCAGAAGCCAAAAACAACTACATGCGATGGGCATTCAGTCCGGCCGGTCAGGAAGCCATCGTGGGCTGGGAGCACGAAGCTCCCCAATTCGTCGCCGCGTGCACGGCCATGTTCGCCCGCCACCGCGACGCGCCCCGCGCCCAGCATCTCTACGCCACCCTTGTTCGGATCCCCGAGTTCGCGCAGCGACTAAGCGATCAGCCTGCGATCGCCTACGGATGCCCACCAGACGAACTCATCCACCGCTTGGACCCAACCACGGACGCACCAGTATCGATGAGCATCCAGACCTCGGATCATTTCGGCACCGCCGAGGTCTACCTCACCTGCGCCTTCGAGCATGCCTACAGCGGGCCTGCGCGATGGTGACTCCGGGTCCGGTCGTCGAGCGGCCGCCGCTTCCACGCCGTGCGCCGCTCGATGACCCGAACCTGTCGCTGCACACACATACCGGCTGGGTTGGCATTCCACGCCGCCCGTCGTGCCAACCCAGCCGACACCACGCCGCACCCTCCTAGACAGGGAGGTTGCTACATGCCACTACCTCAGTCCTGGCGCTGCATCCATGGTGGGGACGGCAATGAATAGGACCCGGTACGCTTCCTTTCCCGTTCCCGCTCCAACTCTTGGCGCTCCCGGCGAACCACATCGGCGAGGGCGTAGATCGCATCCCAATCGGCGTCGGTGCCGCCCAGGATCGCGACGCGCACGTCACCCATCTCGACGTCACGATCGTGGAAGACGATCTCCTCGGCCGCGTGCCGAGCGCAGCCGGCCGCGCTCACCACGACATCCCAGTCGTAGATCCGCAGCTTCACCCGCAGCGCTCCATCCTCGCATGCTGAGTAGCCCCACGAGCGGGCATCGCCGGTGGAACCGAGCGGGCAGCCTCGACTGTGGACCGCCTCGGCCGTCCTGCCCAGCACGCGCGCGGCGGCCGCCGCCGTTTCGATCCGCTCACGCAACCGGGAGGCGGTGATCCGCAGCAGCCCACCCAGTGAGCAAACGAATGTGGTAGTCCGCATTCGCGACCGTCTGCCACTCCACCAACACGATGTCCGCATCCTCGCGCACCCGCTCGACCAACCCTTGAACCTCACTAATCGCCGCGCGGAACTCTTCGTAGCGGGCCTGCTGCGGCGCCCAGCGACGCTGCCAGTCGGGCACAACCACGTTGGTCGGCTTCAGCTTGGCCGCTCGCAACGACCGTATATGAGGCAACAGCGCATCTGCTGCCGCGACCACATCCCGCGGAGTCGGGCCGAGCCAGCCTGATTGATCGAGCGCCTCGCCCTCCTGGTACCGCCAGTAGCGTTTGATGCCGTCGATCTCGATCTTCGGCGGCCGCAGATGCCGCTCGACCTGAGCCTTGATCACGGATTCATCCGCCAGGCGCACTGCTGCGGCGTACTTCACGTTCTGTTCCTCGGCGGCGCGCCGGTTCCGGCGGCGGCGCGCGCTGCTGTTCTTGGGCGTGTCTTCGTCCGATTCCGGCAGGAGAGCCCACGCCACCCCTGCCTACGACGAAGGCGGCAAGCCAGAGAGGTGTGAAGACTACGCGGGCCCCTGGGAGGGCCTTGGCCGTCGACGTCGCGAACCGGCGCAGGCGGGGCGACTCGGGCGGAAATGGAGCGCGTGCGCGTCCTGACACTCCAGCCATGAGAATACCGCTGGCGATGCGCTCCGCGCCGCTGTTCTGCAACGCGAGGTGCGCGCGCCATCGAGACCACGCCACGGAAGCGCACGAAATGCTTGCGCGATGACTGACCTGCTGTGCCTCTACGCCGCAGTTGAGCCGCCGATCGCCGACGCGTACAACGAGGGCCGCCGGGGCCCTCTCCAACGCCGCGCGTGGCTGGACCCGTGACCGGGCCTACTGCGAGACTTCCGATTTCGGGCAGGAAATCGAGGGGCCGCTGGGCCTCAATGTGCACACCCCGTCGTCAGGGCGGGGTGTGCACGACATACCCGCACCTCCCACATCGGTGCGTGCGGTGCTGGCCGAAGCGTATGCAGGAGACTCCGCCGACCAGGGTCCCCTTGCCGCGTAGTCGATGCCCGCGCGGACACGCCACCGGCCCCGGTTCGGCCCACTTCCCGTCCCGGACTTAGTAGAGACGACCGGGCGCAACGACCCGCGCGTCGACATCGTACGCCGGCTCCCAATCTTCGAACACATGGTCGATTATGCTTGCCGACGTGCAAATAGGAGACAAGGTCAAGACGACGGCTGCGGGGGTTGTCGGTGTTCGAGGTGCTCGAGATCGACGACGAGCACGCGGTGATCGAGTCTGTGCTCAAGGACTCCCCGGGCTGCTATCCGTTCAGCTGGCCGGTGCGGTTTCTGGTGCTCGCGACGCCCGGCGAGCCCTGATCGGCGGGTTCGCCGAACAGCGGCAGCTGCTGGGTCGCCGGGATCGGACACCGAGGCGGCGCAGGCAGCGCGCGCAGGTGACCTGTGCCCGGGTCGGCAGGAGCGCGTCGGGGGACCATCCGGCCACGCCGGTGTGGCACATCGACCCCGGTGCCTGCTCACCGGCGACCCGCTGGCCGAGGCTGACCGCGTGCACGGTGCGCCCGGTCCGCACGACCGCGTGCACGCCGGCATTGCCGAAGATGGCCCGCGTCCAGGCGGCCAGCGGCGATATGTCGGTCACGTGTCCAACGATACGAGCGGGCACCGACAACAGCCAGGTGATGCGGCAGGCGTCCAGGGCCCGCGTTCGTGGACTACCGGCCGTGTTGGGCCCGGTCAACCGTGGGATTCGATCGCCGAGATATGTCAGGATGTCCCTGCGGCCGCGAGGGGGTAATGCGCGCCGCAGGGACTAGGTGGGCCTGGAGAGGGCCGCACTGTAGACGCGTGAGCCTGATCCCGACGTCAATCCTTGCTGTGAGGGTTGGGGTTGGTATCCAAGCCGCCCGGCTCCGACTTCGACTCTTCGGAATCCGAACGGAGTCGAAAAGTGGGTCTCTCGAACGCCACCATCACGCTGATCTGCATCGCCGTCGCGCTTTTCGGCGTGCTGTCCGGCATGGTCATCGGCCTTTTGGCCAAGAAGAGCAGTCCGGCTGACCCGGCCGGCGCCGTCATGCGCGGGCTGTTGACCGGCGGCGCGGCGATCGTCGGCACCTTCGCCGTCATCGGCGTGGTGGTCATGCTGGCCTGACAGCTGGGATTCGTGCCAGGGTGCGCGGACGGTCGTGCGCAGACGGTCCAGCCGCCCTGCGGGTGCGGTTCAGCTGTGGTCTTCGGCCGCGGCGCCGGGGGCATGTTCCTTGATCGCAGAAGGCCTGACCTGCGAACCACACCCTCTCGCTTCTGCTCAGGTCAAGGCCCTATATCCGTTGGCAGGTGAATCCGTCCGCTCAGGAACCGAGGTAGTCGCCCATCGTGAGGAAGTAGTCACGGGCAATCATTTCCGCGCCGTCTTCTGTGCGTACTTGCTCCACGACCAGCCCGTAGTTGCGTCCACGCCGCGCGTCCGTCCCGGCCACAATCACCACCCCATCGGCTTCCGGTATGAATACGCGCCCGGGTGTGCCCCCGTAGCAGCGCTGTGAGACCGAAGCCTGAATGATACGCAGCCTCCTGCCGTTGTGAAGAGTAAAAGCGTTCGGGTACGGGTCGGATTGCGCCCGGACCAGCCGCTCGATGTCCTCGGCCGGCCACGTCCAGTCGATCCGGCTGTCCTCGATCGATCTTTTGTGGAAGAAGCTGGCGCGGGACCGGTCCTGCGCGACCCTTCGTGCGCGACCGGAAGCGAGCAGATCCAATGCCTCGGTGACGACAGGTGGCACGAGGTCGACTGTTTTGTGGAACAGATCGGTTCCGGTGTCGCGCGGGCCGACGGGCACCGCACGCTGCAGCACGATATCGCCCGCGTCGAGATCTTCGTTCATCATGTGCGCGGTGACGCCGACTTCGCACTCTCCGTTAATCAAAGCCCAGATCACCGGCGAGAACCCAGCGTAGGCCGGAAGCAGCGAGTCGTGTACATTGAGAGTCCCCAACGGCGCAGACGCGAAGATCTCCGGCGGTAGCCAGGTGCGCCAGTTGTTCGCGACGATGATCTCCGGGTCTGCCGCCTTCAGTGCAGTGACCACATCGTCGCCGGGCCGGTTCCGGACCAGCACCGGCACCCCGTTCCGCTCGGCCAGCTCGGCCACGGAATCGGCCCAGATCCGTTCGTAGGCATGCTCGCTCCGCGGGTGGGTGACGACCTGGACGACCTCATGACCGGCCTCAAGCAAAGCTTTCAAGGTGCGATGGCCCCAGGTCTGATATCCGAACATCGCTACTCGCATGCATCCTCCTCACGCCGGAATCGGTTGTCCGGCAAACTGTGTCAGACACCTGGCCTAACGCTGGCCAGGCTTGGTCCCGCCAGATGCGGCCTCATCTCGCGGCGACCAGCTCGCGGACCAACGCTGAGCTACGGCGCGGCCTCCTCGCTCAGCTCGCCGCGTCTCAATTGAGCCGCACGCGATCGACCTGACGATCTCACCGCTGCGCACCGCAATATTGGACAGCAACGACGACGAAATCCCATGGGTGTGCTCAGTTCCGCCCTGCAAATAGATTTCCCCCGGCGCCGACGCGGTCGACACCAGTCGATAGTCGCGGCTCACCCGGGGGCCGTCGGTGTCGAAAGCGTATGCATCGGCCAGCTCACCGAGTATGCCGCGCAGATCGACCGGTCGGAACCCGGTGGCGCACACCACGGCATCGCAGACCAGCTCCTCAGTACGACCTGTCGGCCCATGCGCCACCGTGACGGTCACGTCCTCGCCAGCGTCGTTGATGCCGGTAATCCTCGACGCACCGTGCATGAACAACCTGCGATCACCATCCACCCGTTCTGCGTATTCCAGGGCGTACAACTGCTCGATCAGCGCCGGGTCCACCGCGGAGTAGTTGGTGCCGCGGTGATAGTTCATCAGTTGCCGACGCAGTTCTGTTGGGGCTGAATAGAATTCGTCGACCGCCGCCGGATCGAAGATCCGGTTCGCGTACGGGCTGTCGTCCGCAGGACTGAAGCCGTACCTACCGAAAACCGCATGAATGCTCGCGCGACGGCAGGTCTGATATAGATGGCCGATCACTTCGGCCGCGCTCTGTCCCGCGCCGAGCACGACGAACCGCTGTCGGCGCAGTGGCGACAACGCGGCCAGCCGCGGCAGTAGCTGATGATTATGGAAAACCCGCTCGTTAGCCACCACGCCGTCCGGCAACCGGGGCGAAAGCCCCACTCCCACCACGACATTACGTGCCCGCAGCACACCCGTGTTTTGGCCCCTCAGTACCACCTCCAAGCAGTCCTCAGCCGCCCGGACCGAAACCGCCGTTGTGCCATAGGCCACGTCGGCGTCGACCAACCGAACCGCCCACCGCAGATAATCCTGGAATTCCAGGCGCGTCGGGCGGAACGCCTGTAGATTGATGAAGTCGGTGAGCCGGTCATGCTCCTCGAGATAATTCAGAAAAGTATACCTGCTGCGCACATTGCGTTGGGTAACCAGATCCTTGAGAAAGGATATCTGCATTTTCGCTCCTGGCAGCAGCATGCCTGGATGCCAGGAAAAGCGGTCCTTGTTCTCCACGAATCGGGCGGTCAGGCGGCTCGCGGGCTCGGCGGCCTCGTTGAATTCTTCGATCGCGATGGCCAAGGCCACATTCGATGGCCCGAAGCCGATCCCGGCCACATCGATGATCTCTTCCGTCATCGTCATGGCGATCAGCGACCGGTCCGCTCTGCTCGGTCCCACCGGCAGATAGCGTCGAGCTCCGATACGAATGCAGCGACGACCTCTCGAACCAATTGCGCCGAATAGATATTCGTCTCGTACTTCACAGTGCCGCGCAGTAGCACGCCGTCCATCTCCATACCCACCACCAGCGCCTGCCCCGCCCCCACTGCGGCGGGGTGGACGATGTGCCCTGTGGCCGGTGGAGCTCCTGGGCCTATCCGCTGTACCTCCAAGTCGGGCCAATCACGACCGTCGGCAGGAGCGGGGGTCGGCCACCATCCGCTCACTCCGTCCAGACGCAGCCATACATGGGAGAGCGAGTATGGGAAATACCTATTGTGGCCGGAGCCTCCGATGACGGCTTCATATAACTTGCTCAACGGCAGGTCCACCGTCTGAGTGGCTTCCGATAAGCTGCGCCGGACGCGGGTAAGCAGTTCGCCGAGATCGGCGCACTCCAGATCAATCGGAATATTGATAACGTTCACGAACAGGCCGAGCGCGGTATCGAGCTCCGCTCGATTACGACCATGATAGTGAGTGGATACGATGATTCGGTTGCGATCGTAAATTTTTCCGATCGCACGACCGAGAGCCCCGGCGAGAGTTGCGAGCAATGGAACTCTGAAAGATCTGCTCTTCGCCAATATCTGCTCCGTCACAGACGCGGACAGGGCGATGGGGACATGTCCGTAATTTCTCTGCGCGGCCGTATCCCCCGCTCGCGGCAATGGCACCGATGCTCCGTGGTCCCGGAGGGTTCCGGCCCACGCCGCTATTCGTCTGTCGAGACCAGATTTTGCGCCTGGACCGTTTTCGGCAAGTACGAACCTACGGTAGCTGAACGCACACTCCACATCGGGACTCGCGCCGTTGATCACCAGCTCGCGATATATCCTCGCAAGTTCGCGCCGGTAATGGTGGATGGACATAGCATCGGTCACCAGGTGATGAAAGCGTACGATCAGAAGGTGGTCGTCGCCGGACATTCGGGCCAAGGTCGCATCCGACATCCGCCCTGGGACCTCGATCAGCTCCTCGCCGAGCATCCTCGATGTGAATTCGCTCGGATCGACGCCTCCGGTCGAGTGCACGACATCCAACGGTTGCGCATGCGGCTCGACAGCCTGCCACAACGTACCGTCATCGGCTAGATGAGATGTCATTCGCAGTGATTCGTGCTTCGTGTTCATCACGAGCACAGCCTGTTTCAGAGCGCCGACGTCCAAGCGTCCGTGGACGCGAAGCGCAAACCAGCACATCAAATTCGGCGAACGCGGATAGGGCTCTGGGTAGCAGCGCACCCAAGACCAACACCAGTCCTGCCGGGCCGATAGCGGAATCATTGATTTCGACTGGAACGGCTGCTCAGTCATCATTGCTCCCTCCGGCTGGTATCGCGACGTACTCATCGACCGGCCCGACCAGGTCGGCGGCCGTTGCCGCCACGGTCGCTTCGGTCGGCCCGTACGAGTTGATGAGCCTGACCCCCGGGGTAATGCGCGACCATCGGGCAACCAGCCCGGGAAGCGCGGCCTCTCCGCCGATGATCACCGTGCGCACCGCGTCGGGCAACCGCCTACCCGCAGCGACCAACTCGTGCCAGAAGGCGGTCGGAAGATCCAATACCGTGATCGACTCCTCGGCGACAGCACGGCTGAATTCCGTGAGTGATTCGGTCATCTCATCGGTCCGCAACACCAATGTCGCACCGGCGCACAGTGTTATGAATATTTCCTCCACACTGGCATCGAACTGCAGTGGCGCGAACTGGAGCACCCTGTCATTCGAAGTAACACCGTATCGCTCCGTTGCGGCCTGTGCGAAATGAGCGAGCGCTCCACGAGAAATCAGCACACCGTGCGGCCTGCCACTGGAGCCGGACGTATAGATCAGATAGGCGACGTCGGAATCGCGCACGGACCGCCGTGGCGGCCTGTGAGCTCCTGCTCGCCCGTCGAGAACAAGGCCGTCCCCGATCGAGATCTGCGCCCCTGCCGTGCGCTCGGGGAATCCGTCGGGGGATACGGGAAGGTAACCGGCACCGGAAATTAACACCGCTAAGATTGCCACGATCGCCTCGGGGGATCGCCGCATGCGCAGTTCCACGAGCACGCCAGGGCCGGCCCCACGGCTCCTCAGCAGTTTCGCCAGTAGCTCAGCCCGCGTCATCAACTCGGAGTAGGTCATCGAACGGCCTCGCTGCTGTAGCGCAATCGCGGTCGGACTGTCGGTGACGTGCTTACGGATCGCAGCGACTACATCGATGGCGCGCATCCCGACCGATCGCCGCTGTTCCGGCCGATCGGCAAGCGGAATGCGCCCGAGCGGCCGATATGGCTCATCGATGGACCGGCCCAGCAGGCGCATCAGCAGGTCGCGATGCCGTTGGATATCCGATTCGCAGTAGCAGTCCGGATTGGCTTCGAATTCTACGCCGATTTCGCTGCGGCCGGAGCCACGAAATCCGATCGCAAAATCCTCCACAGGACCTGCCGATAGATTCGATACTCGGCCGCAATGTGGTCCGAAGCGAAATTCGTCGTCGAACGGAATGACATTGACAACCGGACCGAACGTGCGAGTCCGGCCGCGCGCCGCCTTCTCGTCTCGGCGAATATGCTCGTGGCGATACCGATGGTGTCGGCTGATCACCTTCAATTGCGAGGTCACATCCGCGGCCAAACTTACCAGCGAAGCGGACGGTTCGACCCGCAGCCGAATCGGCACGATATTCATGACGAGCGCGGGAACCCAGAGCAATTGACCGCCCAGCCTGTTCATCACGGGAAGCCCGAGTACCACCTCACCGGCGCCCGTCGCGCGGTGTACATACCCCGCCGTTGCCGCGATCAGCAATTCTGTTCGGCTCACGCCGACGGCCACGGCCAACTCCCCGAGTTGCCTGGCCTGTTCGCGTGGAATACTGGTGTCGACTCGCAGGACGCTTCCAGCGACAGGGGCCTGGCGAGCGGCAAGCGACGGTGGTTCGGGAAGTCCCGCGAGATACTGGCACCAGAACTCCTGGTCCGCCGAACGCTGTCCGGATTCTTTATAGCTCGCTTCCGTGTCGAGTACTCGCTGGAAGGGGTCGAATGGTTTTCCAGCGCTCTCGTCCGTATACAGCTGGGCTACTCGCTTGACCAATAGCGAGACCCCATACCCGTCGATCGCAATGTGATGGATACGCTGATGCCATATCCATCGGTCCTCAGCCAGGCGAAGCAGAGCCTGAGCAAACAGCGGTCCCATACGGAGGTCGGCCGCGACCCTGACATCGCGGTGCATCCACGCAAGTGCTGCTGACCACGGATCCGATTCGCCGGAGAAATCCAGGTCGGCCAACTGCCAGTCCGGTGGCTCGATCCACTGCCCGGGTCGGCCATCCACCAGTTCGAACCGTGCGTGCAGCGCCTCAGCCTCGTTTATCGCCACTCGTAACGCGGCTTCGAACCGGCGCGGATCGATCGCCCCTTCGATCAGCACGTAATCGGCGGTATTGTAGTTCGAATCGCCGGGATTCAATTGCTGACCCAGCCAGACCTCGGTCTGCGCGGCAGACAAAGGGATAGTTTCTGCCCAATTCATACTTTCCCCCCGGCGAGAGGCGGCAGAAATCCGATCGCTTGAAAATAGTCGACGTAGGTTCGCAATAGGTCTCGATCCCCTGGTGGCGGAGAAAAGGAAGTATGCGATGGTCTGTCACGCGAGATTGTGGAGCGTTGCCCGGTGAGCAGCGAATGATAGGTCGGAATCAACAACCTGGCGGGCGCAAGCCGGTCGCCGCGGTCGGCAGCAAGCCGATCCAGCCATTCCGCCACCGGAACGAATGTCATCGGGTACCGCTCGGTCAACACTTCCAAGATATTTCGCAGAGGTTGTTGGTCAGGGCTGTTCAGGTAGTGCACTTGGGGAATTCCCGCCGTATTCGTCGAAAGCCGGACTATCTCGGCGCTGACGTAGTCCACGGGAAGCAGGGCGACAGTGGGCCCGTCAGCGGGCACATCCGGCGCCATTTCGAGCAGCGCAGCCGCACGCGCCAGCAACCAGATCGAGTCTTTGAGCTGGTACGCCCCGGTCGTCGAGTGCCCGCTGACCCGGCCGAGCCGATATACCTGAACCGGAATACCTTGTCCAGCCGCTTGTTCCATCAAACATTCCGCTACCCACTTGCTTGCCGCATAACCGGTCCGCCACCGTTCGAGCGCCGGGACCGGAAGATCAACCGTCGGTAGCGCGGCGGAATCGCCGACCGGAACACTCGCGGTGGATACGAAATGCACCGGCTTGATTCGGCGGGCACCGGCCAGTCGCAATATCTCTCTCGTGCCATCCACATTTGCCGCACGAAGCCGGTCGTAGGGTTCGACATGGTTGACCTTGGCCCCGCTGTGGTAGATCGCATCGACCTCGGCCGCGACCTTTTCCCAGGCCTGTTCGTCCAGACCTAGCCTCGGCCGTTCCAGATCGCCCGGCACTGCAATGATTCGGTGGGCGATATCGCGGTCCCAGATCCCATACGCGGTCATCACCTCTTCGATCCGCCGCCGAGCGCTGATCGGGTCGACGGCTCTGACCAAGCAACGAACCGTGGCATCTGTACGGACCACCAACTCGCGCAACAGGAAGGCACCCACGAAGCCGGTAGCTCCGGTCAGCAGGGGCGCATGTAGGCGCCCGCCGGCAGGCGCGGCCGCATCAGGGCGAACAACATTCGACTCGAGCATCGCATCGGCGACGATCACGGTGTGGTCGCCGATCGGAACCGGGCCCGAAGCGGGCTCACCGATGTGGTGGGCCAGTTCGGCCACTGTCGGATGACCGATCAGGGTGGCGAGCGGGACGTCGACTCCGAGTGCGGCGTGTATGCCTGCCGCCAGCTTCACCACGAGCAGGGAGTGGCCACCGAGATCGAAGAACGAGTCCTCGACGCCGACCACGAATTGCGTATCTGCTCCGTACCCATCGCTGGTCGCCCTGTCCAGGTCGAGGGTTCTCGCGAAAACGGCGCACAGTGTCCGTTCCAGAGGGGTTCGGGCAGCTCGACTCGGGGTGCCGGTGGCGAACGCGGGGCTCGGCAACGCGTCCCGATCCACTTTGCCGTTGGGGGTGACCGGCAGCACGTCGAGGACAACGATCGCGGTCGGCACCAACGGATCCGGTAGTCGCTCACGCAACTGCCTGCGCACCACGGCCGCACTCGGGGTACGACCATGCCGCGCAACGACATAGCCGATGAGGGCGGGCGAGCCGGCGACGTCGCGAATGGCCGCCGCTGCTTGTCCCACATCGGGTAGCGAGGTCAGTTCGTTCTCGACCTCGCCCAATTCGACGCGGTTTCCGCGCAGCTGCACCTGATCGTCGATGCGGCCGCGGAAATCCAGCTCACCGTTGTCTTGCCAGCTCACCAGGTCCCCGGTGCGATAGAGCCGGGAGCCGGGGGGCCCGAAGGGGTTCGCGATGAATCGGGCCGAGGTCAGCCCCTGTTTGCCGAGGTAGCCGCGAGCGAGGCCGGAACCGCCGAGGTAGAGCTCGCCGACATCGCCGACTGGCACCGGTCGCATACGGGTGTCGAGTACGTAGGCGACAGTTCCAGGATCCGGCACGCCGATCGGAACGCGAGTACCATGCCAGCCGGGGCGATGCCTCCACAGCGTGGAGTTGACCGTAGCCTCGGTCGGACCGTATGCATCGAAGAATCGGACGGTCGAACCCCAGCGGTGCACCAGGTCCGGCGTGACCGCCTCGGTGCCGCACAACAGGACCGCGTCTTGAGGCAGACTGCACTCCGCAGGCAGTGCGCCGAGAAAAGCTGGTGGAAGGCACAGATGTGTCACGCCGTGCTCGGAAAGGTAGTCGGTCAGCTCGCGGCTGGGGACACGGCGGTGGCTGGGGACCACTACTGCGGTACCGCCCACCAGCAGCGCCATCGCCAGCTCGAAGAAAGCCAGGTCGAAGCCGATCGAAGCGAACAGCAGCGAACGAGACTCCGGGGTGCAGCCCAGCGATCGAGTCGCGGTGGCCACCAGCGCGGCCACCCCTTGATGGCTGATCACAACGCCCTTGGGCAGCCCGGTAGAACCGGACGTGTAGATGACATAGGCGGGGTTCTTCGGGTACAACACGGCCGTGGGTACCCGTGCCGGTGCAGCCGCCAATGCGGTGCGTAGATCGGAATCGTCGAGCAGAATCAGGTCGTCCACGGGGAGTCGCTGCGCCGTGTGCGTCGTCGCCAGCACGAGCTGAGGCGCGGCGTCGGACAGCAGGTGCGCGATCCGAGCCTTCGGGTAGGAGGGGTCGATGGGCAGATAGGCCGCACCGGCCCGTAGCACCCCGAGCACCGCCACCACGAGGTCGACCGTGCGCGGCACTGCCACGGCCACAATGTGCTCGGGCGCGACTCCCCGCTCGTTCAGCAACGCGGCGAGATTGGCGGACCTCCGGTCCAATTCCGCATACGTCAGCCGTTCGTCCTCACATACCACGGCCAATGCTTCCGGGCGCACGGCTACCTGCGCGGCGAACATTTCCGGCGCGGTGTGTATCGGATCATCTATCGCAGTGTCGTTGAATCGCACCAACACTCGATCTAGCTCGGCAGGGGTGACGAGCCGACGGTACGGCGCGCGCGAATACTCATCCAATATCTCTGCGAACTGCTGAGCCATCGCAGCTACGACGCGGTCTTGGAAGAGATGCCGCCGGTACTCGATGCTGCAATGTAGCTCCGTGCCGGCCCGCACTCTACCGGCCGGATCGGGGTCGTATACCTGGACGGTAAGGTCGAATTTGGCCGCGCCAGTACCAATCACCTCGACTTCGGCAGTCGCTCCGGGGAGCTCCACGCTCGGCCGAGTATCAGCCAGGTATCCCAGCATCACTCGGAACAGCGGGTGGCTTCCGGTCGAGCGCGGCGGATTCAGTTCGCGCACAACGAGGTCGAAGGGGACGTGCGCATGGTCGAGCGCGGCCACGTCGGCCTGCCGGACCAGTTCGAGGAGTTCGTCGAAGGTTCGGACCTTTGCGCTGTCTACCCGCAGCGGCACCGTATTCACGAAAATGCCGACCAGATCCCTCAACACAGTGTCCGCACGCCCCGCCACCGGAGTGCCGATGGTCAGGTCGGCGCCGGCGCCCAGTCGGCGTAGCAGCACCAGCACCGCGGCGTGTAGGACCACGAAGACACTGGTCCCGGTGCGGGTAGCCAGGGCCCTGATATGCCGGACCGTCGCGGCGGGAATACTGAAAGACACTGTGCCACCGTCACTGTGGTCCATGTCGTCAGCGGGCCGGTAGGTGGGCAGAGACAACGAATGCGGCGCGCCAGCCAGGGCGGAGCGCCAGTACGAGAGTTCACTGTCCGGCAGCGCGGCCACCGTATCACGTTGCCAGACCGCGTAGTCGGCGTATCGGACCGGAAGCTGCGGCCATTCCGGGCGCTTGCCCGCAGCGCGCTGCCGATAAGCATGGGTCAGGTCTGCGAGCAAAGGCCCGACCGACCACTCGTCGGCGGCGATGTGATGCAAGAGCAGGAGAAGTACGTACCGGTCGTCACGACCACGAACGACAGTGGCCCGCAGTGGTGGATCGACAGTTAAATCGAAGGGGTGACGAGCTGCTCTGGCTATCGCTGCGTCGGGGTCGTCCTCGACGAGCACCTCGAGCTCCGCACCTCGTGGGACGAGCAGCGCATAGGGGACGCCGTCAGTGGATTGCGGGAAGACGGTCCGCAGACTTTGCTGCCGTTCGGATACATCGGCCACCGCGGCGCGCAGAATCTCCACATCGATGCGCCCAGAAATGCGTACGACCAGCGGCAAGTTATAGGTGACGTCCGACGGATCCAATCGATGGAGGAACCACAATCGCTGCTGGGCAAAGGACAGCGGTACCCGCTCGGGCAGTGACGCGCGGAGCAGAGCGGGACGCTTCGACTCTGTCAGCGCCGCCACCGCATCAGCCGGCGTCGGTTTGTCGTACAGAGCTCGAAAGGGCAGGTCGCGCCCGAATTCGTTGCGGACCGCACCGATCAGGCGAATGGCGAGAAGGGAATGTCCGCCGAATGCGAAGAAATCTCCATCAGCAGGCATCTCGTCTACACCGAGCGCCTCGGCGAACAGCGTGCACATCCGCGCCTCCAACTGGGTAGCCGGTGGTCGGCCACCGCCCTTCGGGGCACTCGATGGGAGTGCACGGAGATCGACCTTGCCATTGGGAGACAAGGGGATCGAGGAGATCTCCACGATGACGGCCGGAACCATATAATCCGGCAACCGACGCCCGAGTTGTATCCGCAACGCGTTCTGGTCGAAGAGGGCGTCTGAATTCGGAACGACATATCCGACAAGGCTCGGCCGACCAGTGCTGCCGGTCCGTACGATGACCGCAGCACCGCCCACTCCGGGTAGCCCAGTCAGCGCATCGGCCACTTCTCGGGGTTCCACCCGAAAGCCTCGTATCTTGACCTGATCATCTGCCCGGCCGACATATTCGAGCTCGCCGTCCATGCGCGGTCGCGCCAAGTCTCCGGTGCGGTACATACGGCTTCCCGGCGGCCCATAGATGTCCGCGACAAACCTCGTCGCAGTCAACGCCGACATGCCCGAGTATCCCAGCGCAATGCTGTTTCCGGCCAAATAGAGTTCGCCGACGATGCCGATCGGCACCGGCTGTAACCCGCTGTCCAGTACATACACATCAGAGTTCGCCAACGGGTATCCGATGGACACTCCGCCCGGGTGCGCAGCGTAGTCGCCGGCCTCAGCACGCGGGTGGGGAGCCATGCCATCCACAAGCGTCCCTCCTCTCAATTCGGCAGAATCGTGAATCAGGCATGCCGAAAATGGCTGCGCTCGACAACCAGCGATTCATCGACGGTACATCCAGCAACCACAGCATATGGACACCGATCAAAAGGTCGCATTACACACACAAACTCGTCATCATGCACCGCACTTAGGGGAACTCATATGCCGCTTCGCTGAGAATATCGGCAAGCAGTATCAGCATCCCCCCTCGTGGATGTTCAGCGAACATACTTCCCGAAGCTCACAACATCGCCAGACAGGTCGAGTATCTCAGCAGTCAAGTCGTTTGGACGCCACCTATGCCGGACACACTCGATCGAACTTCCGAGCTGAGAAGCAGGAGATCATTGCGGCTGCAACCATCTCACGACCAAGCCGCAAGCTATACCTATTGAACAGGTAAGTGAATCAGCAAAATCGCCCCAATGTCATCGCTGCAGCCTCCCACAATCTCCACATAGCGCCCGACGGTACACGACATTCGACTTCCGCCAATCGTCGCCGCACAGCGCACAGCCCCTTCCATCCCTTTCAGTTGAAAGGATTGAAACATGAGATCCAGAACCCCGCAACCGAGCTGAAGTGATGTGCATCACATGCAAGTTGGAGGGATATCCGGCGGCCACTCGACACGGAAAACTGTTGAATAACATGAACCCACCTATAGTGTCCAGAGCTCGACGACAATCGAGGCCGACACTTGAACACTTGACAAGCATTCGAGCATGTGAGCGGTTGACTGTCCATAGCCCTTGACATACACTAACGCCGTTGTGTCACTCAGAATTAGCTGACGCCCGGGGGGTCATCGGTCGACGATAGTTTTATTCCAACAGCGCTTTGAGATTCGTCTGACCGTATTCGAGAACGCCCGCATCGCGGGTTATCTCAGTGAGGGTTCCATATATGTCGCAAGGCAATGACGCTGGCATGTCGAAATCAGAATCCATCGAAAATTCGGATGAAGGCATTACACGCGTCCCCATCGCCTCTCTCAAATTGACCAACTCGCCACGCCTTTCCGGCGAGGATCCGGCTCATACCCGGCTGTTGGCCGAGATATTCGGGAACCTTCCGCCCATTGTGGTACACCGCCAGACCATGAGGGTGATCGATGGCGTGCACCGGCTTCGGGCCGCGATCCTGCGTGGCGAGCAAACCTTGGCCGTCAAGTTCTTCGACGGTGACGAGGACAGCGCCTATCTTTTATCGGTCGAGGCCAATCTCGCGCACGGCCTGCCACTCTCGCTGGCCGATCGGAAAGCAGCTGCTCAGCGCATCATCGAGCAGCACGCCCAATGGTCGGACCGCGCCATCGCCGCAGCCGTCGGGTTATCCGCCGATGCGGTCGCCGGTATCCGGCGTGGCACGGCCACCGGAAACGACGGGATTACCGCGCGAATCGGCCGCGACGGCCGGATCAGACCCATCGACTCCACGCAGGGCAGACTACGAGCGGGACGCGTGCTCGCCGAAAAGCCCAACGCCTCGCTACGGGAAATTGCGAAAGAGGCCGGCATAGCGGTCGGCACGGCCCGCGATGTCCGCGACCGTGTCCAACGAGGGTTGGATCCAGTTCCCGACAAACGCCGCAAGGACGACCCCGCGGCATCGCAGACTGCGAACGACGGTCCCGCAGAACCGGTAGCCCCGTTCGGACGCGCGAAATCGCATGACTTGACATCGACCCTGCAGTCGCTGCGAAAAGATCCCTCCCTGCGGTTCACTGACTCCGGCCGACGGCTACTGCGCTGGCTGGACGTTCATGCCCTGCGACCGGATGAGAATGAATGGGTGGTCTCGTCCATCCCGCCGCACTGCGCCGTGCTGATCGCGGACATCGCCCGGCAGTACGCGGTGATGTGGCAGGGGTTCGCCGAAGTGGTGGAGCAGCGCGGCAACCAGGCGATGTAGGGGTCGAAGGGATGCGGGGAAACGCGTTGTCAGACCACGATTTATGCAGGTGGCCAGCCCTTGTGGTGGCCGCCGAGATCGCCGCGAAACGGCTGTCCGCCCGAGAGTACCTCGCTGCGCAGCGAGACCGGATCACCGAGTTGAACCAGGATCTCGGCTTTGTCGTCACCCTCGATGAGCGGGCGGACACTGCAGCGCTCCAGGCCGATGAGGCGGTCGCACATGGTGAATCCCTCGGGCCACTACACGGCGTCGCCATGACCGTGAAGGACAGCCTGTCCACCGCGGGACTGCGAACAACGGGCGGAACGCCCGACTTCGCCGACCATGTGCCCGTCGAGGACGCCCAGGTGGTCATGGCTCTACGCGATGCGGGGGCGATCGTGTTCGGCAAGACCAACTTGCCCGAGTACGCGGCGGACGTCCAGACTGGGGGCCCGTTGTTCCCGGTGGCGCGCAATCCCTGGCACCGGGAGTACACGACCGGTGGGTCTTCCGGCGGCGCGGCCGGGGCGGTTGCCGCCGGACTCACCCCCGCGGAGCTGGGATCAGATGTGGCCGGTTCGATCCGACTACCCGCCGCGTACTGCGGCGTTGCCGGGCACAAACCCAGCTTCGGCATCGTGTCGATGCACGGTCACATTCCTTACCCCCGCAAGTACCTGGCCCCCGACATGGCGGTCATCGGGCCGTTGGCCAGGTCGGTCCCGGATCTGACTTTGCTCCTGGACATCATTGCCGGGCCGAGCCCGATGGATCGGCCAGGATGGCACCTCACGCTGCCGAAGCCACGGCCCATCCGTCGAGTAGCCGCCTGGCTCGACGATGCCTACTGTCCCGTGGACGCAGAAGTTCAGACCGCAGTTTCCGCAGCCGTGCACGCGTTACGCGACGACGGGATCCGAGTCGATGTCGGCACACCGGAAGAGCTGGGCCTCGACATCTCGCTAGCGGCCAGCGACGAAGTATTCCGCCGGATGCTCACCGGCGCGGCGTCCAGCGGGTACTCTGCACAGCGGCTGGAGCGGATCGCGGCGGGCAAAGAATCCGCGGGGGCAGAACTGGGCGCGCAGTTCATCGCACAGCGCCACCGGGAGTGGTCTGCCGCGGACGAGAGACGCGCACAGATGCGGCTGCGGTGGGCGGAGTTCTTCACCGGCTACGACGCCATCCTGCTGCCCGTCACACCGAATCTCGTACCACGACTCGACAATCGACCATTCGAAGACCGCGACATCCGCGTGAACGGTGCATCACGACCGTATTGGGACCAGATCGTCTGGGCGGGCTTGACCGGAGTCAGTTATCTGCCGAGCACGGTGGTGCCGATCGGCAGCGACAGCCGGGGCCTGCCGGTGGGGGTCGCCGTTGCCGGCGCCTATCTCGAGGACAAGACCACGTTGGCTTTGGCAGCGCGACTGGCCGATCTCGTGCCCGCTCCGGTCTGTGCCCCCAACTGGCGCAGGTCAGGATAGCTATCGATGCCCGTCGGGATACAGCAGCTGGAGTTCGTCTGGCAGGGAGGCTCGGACCGTCCGGGTGTACTCGCCGACGAGAACTTCCTCGGCCCCGGCCTCGACGGCCGCGAGCACCGGACAGACCACCTCGGCCGGGCTGAGCATCGGCTTGGCCAACCCTGCCGTCATATCAGTGGCCACGGAGTCACAGTAGACGGCAGTGACCAGTGTGTTCTGGTCACGCAACTGGATGCGCAGCGCATTGGTCAACGACCAACTCGCGGCCTTGGATGCTGCGTAGACGCTTATCGGGGGCGCCGTCACCCACGACATGACAGACAGCATGGTGACCAACGCTCCCCCGCCATTGGCGGCCAGCACCGGCGCGAATACCTGGGCGACGGACAACGTCCCCAGCACGTTGACCTCGAGATCCCGGCGGGCATCGGCGAGCGATACCGTCAGCGGCCGGCCGGGCGTCGCGATGCCCGCACTGTTGACGACTATGTCAGCGTCACTCGCGAATGCGGCCGCCGCTTCGACTTGCTCACGATCGGTGATGTCCAATTCGATTGGGATGACGTCGAGTTCCGACACCGCACTCGGTGTCCGCACTCCCGCATAAACTTTCGCGGCGCCGCGCGCAAGCAGAGCTTGTACGAACGCGCGACCGAGGCCACGGTTCGCGCCCGTCACGAACGCTACAGATCCGTCGATCTGCATGACACGCCACTCAGTGTGCGATCGAACGCGACTCGACCAACTGCTCGAGCGGCGCCCTTTGACCACGCAGATGTGCGATGAAGGACATTTCGTGCCAGCCCGGCTTGACGAAGGGGGTGACCTCGATATCCGGATTACGTGCGAGCCACTCGTCGAACGCCTTCCGCTCGCCCCGGTCCGGATGCGCGCGGAACAGGAACCAGTCATCCATGATCAGCACGGTGCCGTCCTGCAGGACCGGAAGGATGAAGTCCAGCACCGGAACCGTCGACGCGTAGAGGTCGCAGTCCACCCAGACCACCGCGGCGTGCCGCAAGTTCAACCGCTGTCTGGTCTCATCGCTCAAGGTTTCGCTGTACCACCCCTTCACGAGTTCGACCTTGGACATGTCGACACCGTCGCGCCGCAGGTTCCTGACGACTGATGGCTGGTCACAGCGGAGTTGGCCCTGTGTGAACTGCTGAAAGGGATAGCGGTCCACATCGTCGCTGATTGGCAGGCCGTCGAACGAGTCGAAGCCGAGAAAGCGCATCTCCCGCAACCCATGCTTTTGCGCGAGATGGTATGCCGCGGTCAACGTCCAGCCGTCGTATACACCGAATTCGAGATAGTCACCGGGTAGTCGTCCCCAGCGCGCAAACGCGAATGCCATGTCCAGCATCCGTTCTTGCGACTCCAAGGTCACCGTCCGGTGCACCTGCTGGAACGCCTTGGAGTAACGAGCCTTCTTCAACATTTGCCTGATCAAAGCCACACTCCTCGTATTCACGCGCTCTGGCGGTAAAGGGAAAGGGAAGACACAATGCGCGCGTGGCGCGCGGGTACGAGGGGGACGAGTCTCGTAGGGTATAGCATACCGTTGTTTCGGCTGCCTAAAGATATCACGGAGACCTCTCTTGCCCAACAAATCGCTCCGGCACGGCGTCTATCTGCCACCATTCGGACCCTTCGGAAATCCCACTGTCCTGGTGGATCTGGCGATACGCGCGGAAGCCGCCGGGTGGGACGGGGTGTTCCTGTGGGACCACCTCGTGACCGATGCCATGCCGATCGTCGACCCGTGGACAACGCTGGGTGCGATCGCCCATGCCACGGACCGGATCCGGCTCGGCACCATGGTCACCCCACTTGCCCGGCGGCGCCCATGGGTTGTCGCGCGACACGCGGAGACGCTCAGCCTGTTGTCCGGCGGCCGTTTCGTCCTGGGTACCGGGCTCGGTTCGGACGAGTCCGGAGATTTCAGTCGTTTCGGTGAACCAGCTGACTTGCGGACACGGGCAGCGCTGTATGACGAAGGACTGGACATCATCAAGACGATGCGGTCTGGTCATCCCGCTGAGCACGATGGCGTGCATTACACAGTCCGACTCAAGCGCACAACGCCTGCGCCACACCGCATCCCGATCTGGGTCGGCTGTTCGACGGCCAAACCGCAAGTCCTGCGACGGGCCGCCGGCTGTGACGGGATATTCCCCAACCCGGAGGGGCATCGGCTCACACCTGAAGAGCTCACCGCAATCCTCGCGTCGGCGCACAAGACCGGACTCATCGGCGACCGGCCATTCGACGTCGCCGTCGCGGGCAACGCCAGCCATGCGTGGCAAGAACCCATCGAGGTAGACGTCCACGGACTGCACAAAGCCGGGATGACCTGGTGGATGGAATCACTGATCCATTTCGACCCGTTGGAACTGTCACTCAAGATCGTCGACGCGGGACCGCCCCGGATCGGATAGCCATCCGCAGACCTTTCAGATGCCTTCTTCGGTGAACCGCTTCCACATGTAGGCTCCGGTGGTGATCGGTTCGAATGATGGCGCATCCGGATTATCCGCAGCCACAACAGGTTCGATCACCACGTCGTAACTGGTGGCATAGAAGAACGCGATCGCGAACCGCTCGTCGTTCTTCGGACTGACCACACGATGCGGTGTGGCCGGTATGACGCCGTTGGTCCACCGGGCCGCCGCATCGCCGGAGTTGAGCATCAGCGCGCCCTCGATCGGAGGAACGTCGATCCATTGTTTGTCGCGTCCTCGAACCTGCAGACCGCCGACTTCGTCCTGAGCGAGTACGGTCACCACTTCGTAGTCGCGATGCCGGCCGACGCTGAAGACATCTTCGGGCTCTTCGGGTGCCGGCAAGTAGTGCAGCAACCGCATCTGTGCATGGGGCTCCGCACAGCGAACTCCGAAGAAGTCCGTTGGCAGCGACAAGCCGAACGCGATGGCGGACAATGCGGAGTCGGCGAGCTCGCGCACTGCATGCTGGTACTGCTGGATCGCCGGCCGGAAGCCAGGAAGCTTGGGCGGCCACAGGTTGGGAGTAGCCTGCAGTACATCGCCCGGCCCCCGGTAGGTGGTGGGAATTTCCATCCCACAGTCGTAGAGTTCATGCAGCCCTACCGGGGTCACCCCGGGCGGCACGTAACCATGGTAGTTGTTGGCGTGCCGATAGTGCACTGAGGCCAGTTCTTCCGCGCTCTGACCGAACAACTGACGAGCGGCGTCGAAAGCATCAGCGATCGTCTGCATTGGCACGCCATGGCCCGTGACATACGCGAATCCGGTGCGTCGGAACGATTCCGTGAGCTGAAGGGCGACTTTCTCGTCGGCGTTCGTGCGCCACCCGGACAGGTCAACGACCGCTATGGCGTCGTCTGCAGCATTCATGTCAACGGATCGTGCCAGCGCTTCCAATTCGAAGCAATGCCTCGCCCGCCGAATGCTGATACGCCTGCGCGACAAGCCCTTTGAACAAGCAACCGCAGCATCGTATGGTCGTTCGGGGAAAGCCGATTTGGCGCGCGTGTAGCCCAGACTCGCTTCGGCCGCCGCATCATGACAGCTAAGGGGTACGCGAGTGTTCCAAGCGAATTCACTGATTCGTAAGGCGAATATCTCTATCAGAGCGCGACGACCGCGCGAACAGGAGAACTGGCGCTATGCCGTGCGGCGGCAACAGGTCACGATGGACCCCCGCCCCAGTGTGGAACGGACACTCACCTTCGTCTATTTCCGCTCGTTCGGCTGTCGCTTCGACCGTGCGGGCGAGTGCACCATGTGCAACTACGCCGCAGCCGAGCGAGTCGATACCGGGAACATCATCTCCAGCGTCCGAGAGGCGTTGCGCGAACAGAATCACTACGACGCACTGGGGATTTCGCCGTTCGGCAACATGTTCGATGTCTCCGAGGTGCCCGCCGAGGCACGTGATGCGATCTTCGATATGGCCGCCGAGACCGACGCGAACATCTTCTCCTGCGAGTCGCGCCCGGAAACCCTATCCACCGCGTTGATCGAGGAGACGGTCGATCGGCTCCGGGGCAAGCGACTGTTCGTCAACCTCGGACTGGAAACAGCGAACCCTTGGGTGCAGGCGCACTGCGTCGGCAAATCGCTCAGTACCGAGAGCTATCGCGCCGCCACCGCGACACTGCGCGAACACGGCGCGTACCCGGTAAGCAATATCCTGCTCGGCGCCCCCTTCCTGACCGAGGAGGAGGCCATCGAGTCCACTGTCGGCACCATTCGCTGGGCTCTGACCAACGGCAGCCACCTTTGTGTGCTGTTCCCTTCCAACGTCAAAGGCTGGACGTTGCAGGAATGGCTTTGGGAAAGAAACATCTACCGGGTGCCATCGCTGTGGTCGCTGGTGGAAACGCTGCGGCGGCTGGGGCCTGAAACAACGCGCTCGGTCGCGCTTTCCTGGTACTCAGCCTCGCCGACGGACCCGCATCGGCTTGATCAGGTATCGGATCCGCTGCGCGATGCGCCGACCACCTGCCCCCAGTGCCGGGAGACCGTGATCCGGGGCCTCGATGCTTTCAACGCCGGAGCGGGATTCGGCGTCGTCACCAGATTGACCGAGATCGACTGCGCCTGCAAGGACGAATGGGCCGAACGCATCGCGACACAGGCCGCCACGGCCGACTCGCTCGATGTGCGGGTACTTGAGGCCTACGACCGCATCGGTACCGAACTGCTTGGCACCGCATGGTGGGACCGGCAACGCGGCAAGGTGCGGTCGGAGCTCGACGTCAGCTACAGCGGATCAGTTGTACCCCTATGACATCTATCGAGACAGCCGCCGGTGTTCGAAGTCCAGCTCCGCCGACAGCCGGTCACACCGGGCTCAATGCTCGATGTCGAGTGTCGCGGTGTTTGGGATGATCTCGAAGACGTCGAACGCTACCGCGCGGTGGACGCCGAGGCGCTCACCGTACGCGGTGGCGGCGCTGGTCAAAAGGTCGACGGGATCGAACGCGGAGGCGCCGAGTCCGAGCATGTACTCGTGATGCGCACTGAGCGAAGCGATTCCGGCGTCCAGGAATTCTGTGACATCGACACCGTGGCTCGGCTGCGGGGCGCTGCCGAAACACACGAAACGTACCCCGGTCCACGGTTGCAGGCCCTCGTCCGTCACCAGCTCCGGGAAGATCCATCTGTTGCCCGCATCCCGCGCAGCATCCAGGGCCGCCGACCCGACCGCACGATGGTCGGCCTGATTGGTGATGCGCCCGGCCAACCGCTCGGTGAAGGCGTAACTCACGATGACATCGGGCTTGCGCCGCCGGATGACTCGCGTGATATCACGCCGCAGCGGCAACCCGTACTCCACCATTCCGTCGGGATAGTCCAGGAATTCGACGCTGTCGACCCCCACCTTCAGCGCGCCGGCTCGTTCCTCCGCGATGCGCAGCGGGCCGGCCTTCTCCGGAGGAACACCGTCGATGCCCGCCTCGCCTTGCGTGGCGAGCAGGTAGCTGACCTCTTTGCCCTGGGCGGTCCAGCGGGCTACCGCCGAGGCCGCCCCGTACTCGAGATCGTCCGGATGCGCGACTACACACAGCGCACGCTGCCAGTCCTCGCGCAGCGGTTGCAGTGTCCGTGCAGAGTTCCCCATGATCGCGACCTTAACTACTGATTCTCCTCCGTAGCAAGCAGGTGCGTGGCTACGCGATCACCCGCGGAAGCCGTCATCGAGACGCGCAGGCGGGCCATTGACCGAACGCCGCGGCGACCTGTCGAAGCGTCGCAGGCCCGAGCAGACTCTTCGGGGCAATATCCGGGAAGCCGCGATCGGCCAGCGCGTAGTGCACCGCGATCAGATCCCGTGCTCTCCCGCCTTGTTCGACATAGCTCAACGTCGGGTCGGCGTCACGGAGCGCGCCGGTATCACGGAGGGCCTCGAGCAGTATGGCTTCCGCCGCCGGAACCATACTGTGAGTGGCGCTACGAAGGTCCGCGCCGGTGAAATGTCTCGACTCGCATCCTTGGGCACGCACAACGATGCTGTCCGGCATTGCCAGTCCAGGCGTGTCGAGCATCGTCGGTGAATACAGTGTCGAACTCGGGTCTTCCGTGGCGACATCGATCGTCACGGTGAGATCGCCGGTCGGCGCGACGGCCGGGTGAGCCGCGGCGACGTCAGGGAATCCTTCGAAGGTCTCCCGAATGGCGCCGAGATCTACCCATCGGTTTCTGGACACTAGGGTCCAATCCGGCTGTCTCGGCCAGTGCGGTGGGGCCGTTTCCGCGATCAGGTGGGCGACGCTGATGTCCGCATCATGTGTGGCTCGCTGCACTATCCGCTCCAGCGTAGCTACGATGTCGCGGTGGTCCTGCTCCGGGACAACTGCCGAACGGACCGCCAGGGACAGGGTGAAATCGTCACGGTCGTGCACGGAAACGAATACCAGTGCGGGGTCGAGTCGTTCGCTCCAGATGATCTGCGAAGGCGGGTTCTCGACCGCCGGGGCATCGGACAGGTCCGTGCCGGGACGTCCCTTCAACCTGAAGTTGTAGACCATATCGCCCTCGGATCCCGCTCCGCGCGCCAGCGTCGTGTGCACCTCGGCCTCGACCAGGTCGGCGTAATCGCAGTCGCTGTACCTGTGCGCAACGAGGATGGCGGACAACACTTCTCGCGCAAACTCTGTGAACGTCCGCGCATCGCCCGAATCAACGATGGTGAACGCGAAATCCATGAAACAGCCGACGGTGTGCTCGGGCAGGGTTGACGGCCGGTTGTCCACCAGAGACTCCCACACCACCACATCGCCCCCGGTGTAGGCCCGGACGGCGACGCTCAGTGCCGCCAAAGTCACGGCAGACAAAGGCACCCCGGCACTTCTGCTGAGCCTCGACAGGGCGTTGGCGAGTACGCTCGACTTGATCTCAGCCACGCGTTGTATGCCTTGATCACCGCTGCGTGCGTAGGGAAAGTTCACGCTCGGAATGCGATTCAAGTTCTTACCGAGGTATTCTCGCGCCCTCCTGCGTCTAGTGGCCACCGAATCCGACGACTCCGCTGCGACAAGATCGGCGAGAACTCCTGGTTCCCGAGCAGCGAGATCGATTGCCGGCGCGGAGGCCTTCTGCAACATTGCCGCCAACTCGGTACGCAGTACCGAAATCGAATGCTTGTCGATCGCGACGTGATGCACGACCAGCAGAATCTCGGCCAACCTGCCCGCGACCCGAATCGCCGCCACGCGAAGTGGCAGGTCATTTCTCAGATCCATAGGGCGCCAGATGAATTCGCGCACCACGGCTGCCGACGAGTCCCGCAAGTCCGCCGGATCCGACAGGTCGAGCACCACCAGGGTGCTCGCGGCCGCTGGGTCAACCCGCTGCACCAGGCCGTCGGACTCAGTGACCTGAAACGTGGTCCGGAGCATGTCGTGTCGCGAAACGACGACATCGAGCGCGCGCTGCACATCCCGTGTGGTTATCGATGGATCGACCGGCACCACGAGGGTGTGGTGCATATATCCTCGCCGATCCGGCGCCGCGGTCAGGTATTCGTACCAGAACCTGAACTGGCGCTGACTCAATGGCGCGACGTTCGGTGATGCCACGGCCTCAAGCATGTGGCATCGGGAAGGTGTTCAAGCCGGAGGTTCCCGCCGCGCTGTCCCATCCGAGTAGTGCGGCTTCCCCGGCGATAATGTCGTTTCCCCACAACGGAAACGCCGCGGCGAAATTATTGACCAGGCCCGGCACCAGCACTCGAACCACACTCAGGCCACTGAGTCGCACATCCGGCGTGGTGAGGTCGACGGTAATGATCTCGAAACCCTGCGATTCGACAATTGCACGGTAGCTCAGCAACGAGCGGTCCGTGAGGTTGTCGACGCTCGACAAGTCGTGTACACCCTGGCCTGCCAACACCGGAAGCGCTCTTGCGCGGGCTCGCGGGTCACAATTGAGCTGTATCTGCGACTCGAGATCACCGACGTCACGGAAATCGGCGCGGAACGAGTCGAGGTAGCGTCTGTCGGCGCGCCACGGTTTAAGATAGCCGAGTTTGCCGCTGCGTCCCCGGATATCGGTGGCCTCGCGCAGTTCGCTCCAATACGCGCCATGCTCGTTCAGGAGATCAACGGCCCACAGGAAGTTCGACAGCGCCTCTCCGAGAGCCTTCTTCGCGCACAGTTCGCGATCCTCGCGGAGGGCAAAGCCCACGGTCGTGAGCTGACGTCGCTCGTCATTCACCACACCGGCGATAACGGGTAGCCCGAAGCGATTTCGCACGTGCAGCAGCCAGCCCTCCAGACGGGGTGCCGCGTCGGTATCCCGCAGCAGCCGATCCAGCTCGTCATTCAACCGCACCCGGGGGATCGAGGCCTGATGCGACCACCAGCACATCGAGGCGTGGCGCTCGAGGACCTCCTCGAGTCCAGCCCGTATGGCTTCTTCAGAGGTCGGGCCCGCAGCGAGACCCGCGTACAAAGTGGGGTGCACAGCGGGCTCGTCACGGGTGGATCCGAGGTTGTAGTTTCCCCACGCCATACTCGCCGGAACCCACACTGGCTCATCGAAGGAGACGGATCTGCCGAGTACCCAACGCACCTCGATATCGTGGGTAAAGGGAACGAAGGGCATTCCGGGGATGGCGTACTGGGAGTCCGAGAAGAGGGCCACGGAGCTGGGATCGAGAACCCGCTCGGGACGGCTGGACATCTGGCGGTACGACGCCGTGACCGTGCGATCCAGCTGAATCCAGTTGCCAGCGTAGCGTTCGACGGATTCGCCGACGGTCGCCGCCAGCGCGTGCTCACGGGACCCGCCCAGTATGCTGCACCCCGCGATCGTGTTCACACCCCACTCGACGCCGAGTCGCCGGACGTCTCCCACCCGTGCCGCGACAGTGATCAAACTCCTGGGCATCTCGGGCAGTAGCGGCACATCCTCCACTTCGGCCACGAGACCCGTGAGCTTGTCCATCAGGAGATCGGGTCCGCTCACCATGTCGTTGCGGTATGGCACATGTGCGCGGTCCGGCATCGGCAGAACGGGGTGCAGCCGGAGGGCGCCGGTGTCGAGATCCAATTCGAGTTCGTTTCCGAACAGCGCGCAGGGCTGGTTCGCGCGCAATCGATTCACCTGGCGAGCGACCACAGCGCCGAGCCAGGCCAGATCCGCCGTCGTCTCGGGTAGCGGGGTGCCGACGGGCGCGGCCATCCGGGCCTCGGTGATGTCGAGATCGAACGAGGCTGCCAACCTTCGGTCCAGCACGTCCTGATAGACCGGCGCACAGCCGACTCGCACCGCGGGCCCTAGCCACGCCACGTTGTAGTCCAGGACTACCGGAACCCACACCACTTCGGATTCGCTTACTGCGGAATCCCATCGGCGCAACTCGTCGAGATCGCGGCGGGCGTGGACGGTGACGACGACCGTGCCCCCAGGCGTTCGCTCGAGGAAACTCGGGTCCAAACCGGGCTGCCACTGGTCGGCGTCTATCGCCTGTTGATGTTGCCACACATCGAGTGCGGCAGGAACGCCGACAACCACGACAGGGGACGATATGGCCCGTTCTGTCGAATCGCCCGGTCGATCTGCCAGGACTTCCAGTATCGACCGGAAGCCCGGCCCGGTCTGCTCGATTATTTCGTCGAAAGAGCGGGTGCCGTCGCACAATTGCAATGCCGAATCGAGTGCCGCCGGCATCATGTTGATCTCGAATATCTCACCATTGGGGGTGCGCACCAGCGACTCTTGCTGCCGAAGCGCGTAAATTTCGACTCCGATCGGAGCCGGATGTGCTCGCATGAATATCTCCGGTAGCCTTCGAACGAGTATGAAACGAAAGTGTGGCGGGATTTACCAGCCACACTCACCACGTTTACTGCCAGTGGAAACGTGCACCCAAGATGCTGTGGTCATGCGCGGGAAGCGTTGGTTGCCATTCGGTCGCGGCGCGCCTGATAGCGTATTCCAGCTTCACACACTGCCGACCCTTATCGGAGCCGACAGCACGCGACATTTTCGTAATACCGAACATCGGAACCCCTCCTTTCATATTTTATTCGAGCTCTCGGCGAGCTCGAACCGGAACCTACCCAGCACCGGTCCGAAGTGTCAACTCTGCACACTTCATGAGAACGGCTATTATCTGTGGAAGCACGAATGCCCGGACCACGACACGCCACTCTCAATAGATTGAGCTGGCCGACCGCTGAATAACTGTGGCATAACCCGTGCTCGACAGTGATATGCACTCAGACCGACGACGGGAATCCATGTCCGACACCATCACACTGGTCGTCCCCAACATCGCGGAGTTCAACATCCGCCATCCACGGTTGGCCCTCGATCCGGCGACGGAGAACAACTTCATCGTTTATGGCGAAGCAATGGCTGAGCAAAGCGCCTTTTGGACAATGGATCCACGGATTCTGCTCATGCCGTCCGGCATCGATCGCAGCTGGTTCACCGACGTCCACCGAGCGCTGGAAGACAGTCTGCCACCGGTCTTGTCACCGGCGCGAGGCACCGGCCGGATCACCGAGGATCTGCTCGCGGACGTGGGTGCCATGGCACAACTCCGTGATCATCTGCGTGATCACCAACGGGTTCAGCTGGCGTCGTGGGGCGCCACCGAGGATTTGTACCGACTGATCACAGCCATTCGCGGATTCGGACACGAAGTCCTCCTCGATGTACCCGAGGCCGAGAACTACTGGTCGAGCCTGTACTTCGACTCGAAGCAGAGTTGTGTGGATCTTGCTCTCGAAGTACCGGGGCTGCGGGTGGCCTCCACCATATCCGCGGACACTTGGCCGGAGCTGCGTGGCGCGCTGGAACTGTTTCGGACACAACGGAAGAAGGCCATCGTTCGCAGTAGATACGGCGCCTCGGGTGAAGGCACCTCCGTCGTCGAGCCCAGCCCGGCGGGGCTGGAGATGTTCTGGCGCTCGCTTCGCGACGACCCACTGCTACGTCTGTTCCCCCTGCTGGTTCAGGAGTACCTACCGCACCACGAGGAGCACGCCAACCCGGCCGTCGACATGCTCCTGACCGACGAAGGTGTCGCAGACCTGGTCCTCAGCGTGATGACGGTCGACAGCCATCGCTTTGTCAGCGTCAACATAGGCGCGGGACTGATCAGCCAGGCTGTGGCCGAAGAGATCGACGACCTTTCCCGTCGCATCGCGGCGATCGCCATACGGATGGGATTCCGTGGCTGGTTCGGCATCGACTTCCTGCTCGATGATCGCGGCCTCCTCCACGTCACCGAATTCAACGCCCGCCGGACCGGCGGCACCCAGTGGATACCGTTGCTCGATCGCTGGAATACGGATCGGCAGGCCGTAGCTCACGCCGCGCACGCACTGCCGGTTCCCGCCGCGGGGTCGGCCGAGTTGTCCTACAGTGACCTGCGACCTGCCTTCCAGGAGCTACAGGACGAAGGTGTGACGGTCTTCCCGACCGCGATCCGCCTGTTGAATCACTACAAACCCTCCTATGGCATCGTGACCGGCGGCGTGAACGCGGCCGGGGCAGAGCACAACGCCGCGATCACCCAAGAACGAATCGCAGCGCATCTTGCGAAGGCTGCCATCAGGTGATCAGCCCACGGCTGCAACGGTGGCCCTACTGATCCGAGGTCGGCCGACGGAACTCCCCCCGCCATCGTTGCCCTGGCGGGATTGCGTCGGCGATCTCGGCGATCTCGACGGGTGCGAGATCATCGACAGCGAATGACTCGACCTCGGCGAGAGTGAGCGGCCACGGCGGGCCTGCCTCGCCATCGAGCCGGCGAGAATGTGCCAGGACGAGCAGAGTTCCTCCTGGCGCGGGCATCGCCGCGATGCGACGAATTGCCTCAGCCCGAGCCGACGCCTGATGCACCTGAACCGTGTACGCCTCGAACACGAGGTCGTAGCTCGCACGCCACTCCGGTGGTGGGTCCAGAATATCCGCCACCACGTAGTCGACCTTGGATCCGGCGAATCGAGATCGCGCATTTCCGATCGCCGTCGGAGCCACATCGAACGCGACCACGTCGTACCCGAGTTCGGAGAGGAACTCCGCGTCGTCACCGAATCCGCAACCCACCACGAGCGCGCGCTTCCCGCAACCGGACCGCTGCGCGCTCCACGAGACCAGATACTTGTTCGGCGCGAGGTCGGCCCACGGAACTTTCGTTTCTCCGCGAAGGGCCGCGTCATACAACTCTTCGAACCAACCAGTCGGGTCGCCACGATCGAGTGACGCCACCGCCAAGCGCCGGGCGTATGCGGCACGCCTGCTCCCCATCACAATGCTCTCTCGGCGAGTTCCAGTACGACCGGCACGGCATTGGGCACCAGATCGAGCAGCGCACGAGGCACGACCCTGGCACCAGGCGCCATCCGTAACCGGTACCGTTGCAGCACCATCGCCACGACGATGGCCAGCTCTAACTGTGCGGGGTTCTGGCCTATACACAGATGTGGACCGCCGCCGTACGGGAAGTACGCGAACCGGGGGCGAGTGGCCGACTGAGCCTCGGTGAACCGGTCCGGGTCGAACCGTTCGGCATCGGGCCAGAACACCGGATGCCGGTGGGTGACGTACTGGGAGAACACCACTGCCGTCCCCGCAGGCACCGAGTACCCGCCGAGCTTATCCTCCCCCAGCGACTCGCGGACCCCACCCCACGCCGGTGGATAGAGCCTTATCGTCTCGGACAGCACATTCCGCAGATACGGCAGCCCGGCCACATCGTCGACCCCGGGCGCCCGCCCGCCCAGCCCGGCCAGCTCGGCACGTAACCGGGCGTCGACCTCGGGATGGGTAGCGATCAGGTACAGCGCGAACGCGATCGAGCTGGCAACGGTGTGCTGACCCGCGTGTAACATCGTCAGCAGTTCGTCGCGGACCGCTCGGGGCGGTAGATCCGATTCCAGCAGGGCTTGCATGACCCGGCCTCTGCCGGGCACACCACCCCGCTGCCCGCTCGTCGCACGTTCGACGGCACGGTCTAACGCCGCGACGTGGACTTCGAAACGCGCCTGACCGCGAGCCTGCAGCCAGGCCGGGAGCGGGTACATCCGGAAGCTCTGCCCGCTGACGTAGGCCAGCGCCTCGGTCAGGTGCCACAGCACCGGCTCTTCCTCGGCACCGAGGTCCAGGTCGAACATCCCCCGCGAGACCACCCGGAACGTCAATCGCTCCAAGTCATGGCAGATGTCGAAAGCTTGTCCGATCCGCGTATGCCAGCGCGTCAGCATGCTGTCGGTCACCGTCCGCACGGTGTCGCCGAAGTCGTGTTGGTGCTCGGCGCGAAACGGCGGTGCGAGGGTGCGGCGATGGGCGGTCCACGTATCTCGCTCGCTGGTGAGCAAGCCATTCCCCAGCAGCTTGGCAAACGGCACGTTCAGCCGGCCGCGGCCATAGTTGGGATGGTTTCCCTGATGCACCCTGGCTACCGCGTCCGGGTGCGCGACGAACAGCCATGACGCGCCGCCCAGCTCTCGGAAGCGGATCACGTCGCCATACTTGGCATGGTTGCGCAAGTATGTGCCTACAGGGTCACGCTGCAGACCGGCCAGCACGCGCCACATGGCCGGGCCACGTGGCCCTGGGATGGCATCGAGTGCGTTCTCGTTCATGCGCGCGATCCGGTTGCGTGAGAAAGTCCTGGCAGGTAATCCGACCGATGCTCCGCGAAGGAGCGCCGCGCCTGCTCAAGGCCGCTGGGGGTGCCCATATCGTGCCAAGCGTCGGTGAAGCGGTGCGCGACGACCGGGCACCCCTTGGCGAGTAGCGACTGGATCAGGTCGGTCATGTCCCAACGCCTGCCCTCGGGGATCTCCGCACGTGCCTCGGGCGAGAGCACGTAAACACCGGCACAGACATCCAGCTCCAACCGGGGCTTTTCCCACAAGCCCTGCACACTGTCGCCCGAAAGCGCCAGCAGCCCTTGGCTGATCGGCGTCTCCGTCACATGAGCGGCCACCGTGAGCACCGCGCCGCGGTCCTGGTGTGTCGAGTACAGGTCGCCGAAGTTCAACGCCGTCAGCACATCCGCGTTCATCACGACGATCGGTGCGTCCCAGTCGGGCAACGCCGCGAGCGGTCCTGCGGTACCCAGGGGATCGGGGTCGACGTAGTAGTCCAGGGATAGGCCCAGATGAGTACCTTCGCCAAGGAAATCCTCGATCATCGACGCCAGGTGGCTCACGCACAATGTCGCATGCGTGATGCCGAATCCTCGCAACTGCCGGAGAATGATCTCGACGATCGGCTGTCCGTCCAGCGTCACCAACGGCTTCGGGCTCGTCAGCGTATGCGGGTGCAAACGGAGCCCCCGCCCGCCCGCCATGATCACCACGTGCTCTGGTGCGCTGCGCGTTCCGGCCTCGGGCGGTATTCGAGTCACCGGCTCGGCAGTCGCCGGGCGCGGGACCAGCCGGGCGCCCGTCGAACGCTCTACCGGCAGGATGTATTCAGTGATAGCGATCTCCTTCACTTCGTCGACCTATCCGGCGACGTCGCCACAGACCAGGACAACCTTCGTCGCCTCCTTCCGATCGAAGAGCTGATACCCGCATTCGACTTCCGCGAGCGGCAGGCGATGCGAGATCACCGTCGTCGGGTCCACCCGGCCAGCTCTGACCAGTGCGAACACCTCATCCCAGACCGCGATCGGGTCGCCGACCGCGAATCGCAAGGTCAACTCCCGGCCGAACGCGCGCCCCGCGTCCAAGGGCGCCGCATCCGAATGATGGGCACCGACGGCCACGATCGTGCCGCGTGGCGCAGTGCTCTCGACCGCGAGGCGCAGCGCGGCGTCGCTCCCGACCGCCTCGATGACCGATTGCGCGCCGCGGCCGGACGAAGCATCCGCAATAGTCGCCGCCAACTGCTCCGGGCTCGCCGCCGAGAACCCGCAGCGCGCTGCCGCGGCGCGCCGGGCCGGCGAGGGATCCGCGATCACTACCGCGGCCGCTCCGCGCGCTTGTGCGCACATCCCGGCGAGCAGGCCGACGGTGCCCGCGCCGATCACCGCGACCGTGCCGCCCAACGGGATCTGCGCCCGCTCGGCCGCGATGTACCCGGTCGCGAGGACATCCCCGGCGAACAGCGCCTGCTCGTCGGTGAGCTCATCCGGGCAGGGTGTGAGCACCACGTCGGCGAACGGAACCGTCACATAGTCGGCCTGGCCGCCGTCGATCGACCGCCCGACCACCGTGGAATATCCGAACAGCGTGGCCTCGTGACACTGATAGTGCCAGCCCAACCGGCACATCCGGCAACGGCCGCAGGCCACCAGGTCGGACGCGACCACGCGCTGCCCGACCAGATGGGCGACCTCGTCCCCGGCCTCCTCGACGACCCCCACGAACTCGTGGCCGAGCACCGTCCCGACATCGAACTCTGGTAATTCGCCCCGGTACGGATGCAGATCGGTACCACAGATGGCCGATGCGGTGACCCGGACGACGGCATCCCTGGCGTCGCGCACCCGGGGAACGGGCAGATCGCGCAGTTCAACCTGGTAAGGACCACGAAATACAGTGCCTCGCACGATCATTCTCCCTCACGCAGCAGGGCTTCGGCCTGCTCATCGGTCAGCCCGGCCAGCTGCCGCAGCATGTCCTGTTCGGCCAGCCCCGCGAGGTGTGCGACGGTCAGATTCTCGAACGCCGCCGCCGGATCGAGGCTGACCCGAAGTACTCGGTTGACCTCGAGAACCAGCTGGTTTGCGAACACCGAGTCACCGCCGAGCTCGAAGAACCCGTCGTGCACACCGACCCGCTCGAAGCCGAGGCTGTTCTGCCAGATGTCCGCGATGCGCCGCTCCAGATCGGTACGCGGTGCGACATATGCCTGCTTGAGCGACGGCCGCCCGGAACGCTGAACTCCCAGGCCGGTGCCGCGCAACAGTGCTTCGTTTCCAGCCGTGATCTCCGCGAACCGGTCGATGCCCAGTGCGCTGGGAAAGTACTGGACGAGGTTCCGTAGGTTGGTTGGCATGACCAGGGTCTGCGGCCGTCGCTCGCCGAGCAGTTGCCCGAGCGCGCGGATACCATCGGCCGGCTCAAGAGCCGTGTACGCGGCTGCCATTCGATTGCCGTCGCGAACCGCGTCGACCGCGAGCCCGGCCGCACCCCACGGCCCCCAATTGATGACAACAGCGTTGCGGCCACGGGAACGCTGCCATGCGCCGAAAGAATCCGCCAGGGCGTTGGCAGCGCAGTAAGCCGCCTGCCCCGGCGAGCCGAGCAGTGCGGCGGCGCTGGAGAAGTGCACGAACCAGTCCAGCTCGTCCCCCTCGGTCGCCGCGTCCAGGCAAGCGGCACCCATGACCTTGGGCCACATGACCGCAGCCAACGCATCGGCGCTCATCTCCAGCAACGGACCATCCCTGAGCACACCGGCTGCCGACACCACTCCGCCCAGCGGCGCATGTGCGCGCATCCGTGCGACGGCGTTTTCGACAAACCCAAGATCGCCCACGTCACCGCTGAAGACATGCACTGTCGCGGACAAGCCCGCGAGGACACCGGCAGCGGACGGTGAGGGGGTCTGCCGTCCGATCACTCCGATATGGCGGGCGCCCTGTTCGCTGAGCCAGCGAGCGACCCGCAGACCGAGCGCGCCCAACCCGCCTGCGATCAGATAAGCCGCATCTGCACGGATCAGGATGCCCGCATCAGCCGTGGCCTCAGCGGCGACGACGAACCTGGCCACATATCGCCGGCCAGCGCGCAAGGCCACCTCCGACTCGGTGGAGGGCCGGGACAGTTCGTCGAGCAGTTCGTCGACGCCGTCCGCTGGATGTGCTGCCGAGGGCAGATCCACACATCGCGTCTGTACCAGCGGCAGTTCGAACGGCAGGACCCTGGCGAGCCCCCAGACCCCCGCTCCGGCCGCACCGACCACCAATTCATCCGGCGATACGGCGTGACATCCTCGCGTGACGATCCACCATCTCCGGTGTGCCAGCGTCTTCACCGACAACGCCTGAACCAGCGCCGCCGAGCTCTGGACGATTTCGAGCGCTGCGTGCGGATCGAACCGATCCATGTCCTTCGCCAGATAGACCACGTTGAGCGTGTCCGCCGCGAAGGCTCCGGGCTCGTTGAGCAATCGTGACCACTGGGCTCGAAGCCGAAAGTCCACCATGGACACACCGGCGGCCTGGTAGGAGTACCGATCGCCGGTCACGACCGCGTGCACGGCCGCTCCCTCGGCCCGAAGTCTCTCGCTGACTGCTTCGGCCGCCTGTGCAGTATGCGCGGCCACCAGCCAGATACCGTCGGCAAAGGACTCATCGGGGCCGGAACGAGGTTGCGCTCGCCACACCGGTTCGTATCGAAAGCTCCGCGGCCGGTGGGTAATCCGGGGGGCGGCGGCCTCGATGCCCCGCACGATCGCAACCGGGCGGCCGGTCGCGCTCACCAGCGCGACATCGGCTGTGTCCCCCGTGACCGTGGCCCACGCCTTGCTCGGGCTCGCCACTGCGGCGAGTACGACACTGCCGATCCGCTCGGGCACGAGTCGCGCGCCCGTGCCGAGCCCCGCCGCGGGAAGGCTCAGCTGGAATGCCGCATCCAGCAGTCTGGGATCCAGGACGAGTCCGGCCTCGGCTCCCGAACCGGTGAGCGTGGCCGCGGCGGTGCGCCCAGACACCCGAATGTCACGCAGCATCCGATAGTCCGAGCCGTAGGTCACCCCAGCCGCCTCGAAGGCCGCGTAGATGTCCCCGGTCGCAACCGGTTGCGCTGCGCTCAAATCCGGCTCGGCGACTTCGCCTGCCGCAGCGGCGACCACCGTGGCGGTCGCATGAAGTCGCCACTTCTCGCCCTCGACGGGTTTGGCGAGAACGCGGATGGCGTAACCCGATCCTTCCAGATCCGCCACGGTCTGCACGCGCAGTGGTCCACCACTCAGGGAGAGAAAGGCGTGGAAGCGGATATCTCGGGCTTCGAGGACGCCTGCGATACCCAACTCGCGTCCGGCGGCCAGCATCATCTCCACGAAACCGGCCGCGGGCATGATCACATTGCCATCGATCACATGACCGGCGGTCACGGCGGGCGGCTCATCCGCGACCACCAACTCCCATACATCGCCGCCCATCGCCAGATCCAGCTTCGCACCCAGCAACGGATGTCCCGCCATGCGCCGGGCGGTCGACCGGGGGATCCAGTAGCTGTTGCGGCGCCATGGATAGGTGGGCAAGTCGGTCCTGGGCGCGGGCTGGGCGACCCGGTCCCATCGCGGGTCTACACCGGCTTCATAGAGCGTGGCCAAGCCTTCCAGGACATGCCGCCAAGGCTCGGTTCCGCGTTCCATCGTGGACACGAATAACGGCGGCGGGCTGTCCAGCTGACGCAGCGGTGTGCGCAGGGTCGGATGAGGTCCGAGCTCCACGAACGCAGCGGCACCGGCTTCGAGCAGCTGCGCCGCGGCCCGAGCGAATCGGACCGGCTGCCGTAGGTTGTCCGCCCAGTACCCGGCGTCCAGTACCGAGTCGTAGCCCGTACCGGTCACCGTCGAGAAGAAGGGGATTCGAGCGGGGGCAGCTTGCAGGTGAGCTAGCGCCGACCGCAGATCCCCCGAGGCACCAGCCATCCAGGGACTGTGCGACGGATAGTCGACGGGGATCCACCTCGCGATCCCGCCCGCCGACTCATGCTCATGTCCGATCTCCGCCAGCGCCTCGGCGGCGCCGGAAAGCACGACCGCCTGCGGGCTGTTCACCGCGGCGAGCGCGATCCGGTTCGCGTATTTGGTCACCAGGCCCAGGGCCTCGGTTTCACTGACCGCCAACGCCAGCATCTTGCCGGTGCCCAAGCTCTGCTGGACGGCCCGGCCACGTTCGAAGGCGACGTGCAGGCCTTGCGCGAACGTGAGCGCACCGGCCACGACTGCGGCCGAGACCTCACCAAGGCTATGGCCGATCACCGCGTGCGGACGAACGCCCAGACCGCCCCACATCGCGGCGAGCGCCAGTTGGGCCGCGACCGCGACCGGCTGGGCCACGTCCGGCCGGTTCAGCGCCGGGTCTTCGGGATTGCGCAGCAGATCGAGCAGATGCCAGCCCGCGATGTCCGCCATCACCTCGTCGCACCGGCGCAACGTCGCGCCGACACGGTCATCGGCTTCGGCAAGAATGCGCAGATCGTCGTATGCGAACGCGGACTGCCCGGAAAAGGCGAATACCAGCGGGGCATCGTCAGAGATCCGCACACTGGCCGGAACCGCGTCTCGGAACACTCCGATGATCTCCCGTGCACTGGCCCCGACCGCCGCCAAGCGGTGCGGATGGTGCGAGCGACGGAGCGCGGCAGTCGCGGCAACAGCGGACAGGTCCGCCGCTCTCGCCAGCCTGTCCGAAAGGGCCGATGCCGCGTCCATGAGAGCCTGCGGGTCGCGCGCGGACACTGGGACCAGCACCGGGCCCGTCGTCGCGCGGATCTCCTGATCAGTCGCGGGCGCCCCGGCTAGCACAACATGGGCGTTCGTTCCGCCGAATCCGAAACTGCTCACACCGGCAAGACGCGTGAACCCGCCGTCCGGCCATTTCAGACCGGCTGCTGCCACCTGCAACCCCAATTTCCGCAGATCTATGTGCGGGTTGACCTTCTGGTAATGCAACGTGGCCGGGATATAGCCGTGCCGCAGCGCGAGTGCGACCTTGACCAACCCGGCCAATCCCGCGGCGGCCTCGAGATGGCCGATGTTGGACTTGACCGACCCGATCAGACAGGGCCGTTCACGTCCCACACCGACCACGCTGCCCAGAGACCGGGTCTCGATCGGATCGCCGAGCAGAGTACCGGTCCCATGACATTCGACGTAGTGCACCTCGGACGGTGTCACTCCGCTGTCCGCGTACGCCGCAGCGAGTACCGCCTGCTGCGCGGCCGGGTTGGGGGCGGTCAGGCCGTTGGATCGACCGTCCTGGTTCACCGCGGTGCCTTTGACCACGGCATATATCCGATCCCCAGCGGCCTCGGCCGCGGCCAAGGGCTTGAGGACGACGGACAGACACCCTTCGGCCCGGACATACCCCTTGGCTTCGGCGTCGAAGCTCCGGCAGCGCCCATCCGGCGCGAGCATGCCGGCCCGCGCCAGTGCCATGGAGATGTCCTGCTCCAGTACCAGATTCACCCCCGCAACCACTGCTGTCTCGCATTCACCAGTGCGCAACGCGCGCACAGCGAGGTGCAGCGCGACGATCGAGGACGAGCAGGCGGTGTCTACCGCCACGCTCGGCCCGCGTAGGTCGAACAGGTACGACACCCGGTTGGCCGCGAGGGACAACGCATTTCCGGTCGGTGTCAATGCGTGGGCGTTCTCGACGACACCGACCTGCCGCCGCCCGTACTCGTTGGACGAGATGCCGACATACACACCGGTCGACGTGCCGCGCAGCCGGTCGGGGACGATCCCCCCGTCCTCAAATGCCTCCCAGACACCTTGCAGAAGCAGTCGGTGCTGCGGATCCATCCGGCGGGCTTCCTCATCCGGAATGCCGAAGAAGCCCGCATCGAAACGATCCACATCGGACATCAAGCCCGCGAAACACGCCCCAAGCTCACCCGCGGACAGCCCATCTCGGCTCCAGCCGTCCCGGCCCACCATGGTGATGGGATCCGTACCGTCGCACAGTAATTGCCAGAACGCATCGAGCGACGGCGCCCCGGGCACTCTCGCCGACATGCCCACAATCGCGATCGCATCGGCCTGCGGCGCCCGTGTGGTCCGAACCGGCACGAGCGAGGGGTTGCTCACCAACCGGGCCACGAGGCCGGTGACGGTCGGGTGCTCGAAGAGTATCGCCGGATGAACAGCGCGGCCGAGGTGACCAGATAGGTTCGCGGCCAGTTCGGTCACTGCGGATGAGTCCAGGCCGAGGGCGGCGAACGGCAGACCCGGATCAACCTCGGCGGCCGGTATTCCGCAGTAGGACGCGACCCGCTCGATCAACCAGTCGCGCAGGTGTGTTGGGTTCGAATACATCGTGCGGATCTACGCCTCTCCGACACCGGGCAGGCGCCATTCGTACCGCGGGGACAGCAGACCTTCCAGGTAGGCCTGACGGGCCGCGGACCGTCGCAGCTTCCCGCTGGAGGTCTTCGGGACGGTGCGCGGTTCGACCAGGACAAGCGTGTCGACGACGAGTTCCATCCGCTCCGCCACCGAGCGGCGCGCCGCCACCGATAGGTAGGCGAGCTCGTCTTCGTCCTGCTCAGCGGTCTCTTGAATGACGACCACGAGGTCGCGCGAGGGCCCTGGCAGTTCGATCGCGACGCCGCACCCGGCGCGAAGGCGGCGGTCGGCCGCCTGGACCACCGCCTCGATATCGGTCGGGTAGATATTACGGCCCCCGACGATGAGCAGATCCTTGATACGGCCGGTCAGGTAGAGCTCCCCGTCATGTAGGAACCCGAGATCGCCAGTCCGCAGGAACGGTCCGCTGCCGTCACCGAGCGTTGCACCGAAGGTCGCCGCGGATACTTCCGGCTGACGCCAGTACCCACCAGCGATACTGGGGCCGCGTACCCACACCTCACCAACCTGATCCGTACTCAGCGAGGTCTCGGCAGCCGGGTCGACGATGAGCACCTCGTTGCCCTTCGACGGCCGGCCACACGTCGCGATCTCCACAGCATCCGGATCGGTATCGGCGGTCGCCGAGACCTTGCCCAGTTCGAGTTCCCGACGATCCAGCCACACACTTCCCAGTCCCGCGCCCGGCCGCGATCCGCTGACGAGCAAACAGGCTTCCGCCAGGCCGTAGCACGGGTACAACGCCTGCTCGACCAAGCCCTGAGGGCCGAACCTCTCGCCGAACCGGCGTAGGACATCCGGCCGAATCTTCTCCGCGCCACTGAACGCGATCCGCCACGAAGACAGGTCCACAGCGGCCTGTTCAGCGTCGGTCACCCTTCGCAGGCACAGGTCATAACCGAAGTTCGGCCCGCCGGCCACCGTCCCGCGCAACCGGGAGATGCTCTCGAGCCACAACGCCGGCCTGCGCAGGAAGTCCAACGGGGACATCAGATACGACCAGCACCCGGTGTGTACGGCCGCGAGGATGTACCCGATCAGGCCCATGTCGTGATACGAGGGCACCCAACCGACGACAACGCTGTCGCGCGTCAGACCCATCGCAGTCTCGATCGCAAGCAGGTTCGCGATCAGATTGCGGTGCCGCAGAACCACGCCCTTGGGCATTCCGGTCGACCCTGACGAGTACTGGATGACCGCGATGTCGTCGGCGAGCACGCGTGGCGGCTGCCAGCCCGGCGCCATCTCCGCGGTGACGGTGTCAGTCGCCAGCCACCGCACCGATTCGGCGCCGATCCCGGTCGTGTCCTTTGCCGCGAGGACATCGGCCGTGGTCAGGATCAACTCGGGCCTGCAGTCCGCCAGTACCTGTGCCAGCCGGGCCGCCGCACCGGCCGCCGGACCGCCCGCGCCCGGTGGGTAAACCGGAACAGCGACCACACCCGCCAGCATCGTGGCGAACAGCGCCACGACGAAGTCCAACCCCGGTGGATAGAGCAGCACTGCACGAGCACCTGGTGGAGCGTCGATCTCGGCAGCAACGGCTCGGGCCCGCTGATAGAGCTGCGCCATCGGTAATCTGTCCGGCTCCGGTTCGCCGTCCACGATGAACCCGTAACCACCGGACTCTCGGGTGGCGCTGGTGCGCAGGAGATCGAGTAGTGTCGCCGGGCTCACCGGTTGCCGCCGCCGACGTTCAGCCGCCACATCTGCGCGGCGTCCAAGGAACGCCGGGCGCCCCACTGCTCGGCGTCTACGCCGAGCCGGTCCCACAGCACCGGGTACGCCTCTACCGGTTGCGGCTCGGCCTGCTCGACCGGCACGACGTTGCGCATGGCCTTCTCGATGTACGGCGCCAGTTCCTCTTGCTTACGGCACCTGCGTTCCTCGCCGCGCTCCAAGAACTCTGGCAGGACTCGAGCACCGAGCAACTCCAAGGTCTGACACACATGCTCATGCGGGTAGTCCCCCGCCTGCTGCAACATGATCACCTGGTCCACGCCCGCCTCTTCCAGCTGCCGGAGGTGCTCACGCACTCGGGCAGGAGACCCCACTGCCGCCACACCGGCCATCGGGTCCACGGCCGACTTCTCGAACTCGGCCCATAACCGGGAACGTCCCGGCAGATGGGTACCGAATCGGAAGTAGTACGCGAGTGCCCATTTGAAGAACTGCTGTCCGGCCAGGCCACGCCGGATCGCCTCGGCGTCGTCCTCGTCGATCATCACCCCTGCCAGCATCGCGATATTCGGGTTCACCGTCTGCCCGATCGGCCGGCACTCCGCCCGGAATGTGTCGTAGTACTCGTTGACCCAGAACGCGGCCTCGGCGCCGTCCATAAACGAGAACGTCAGCGCACCCAGGCCCAGTCGTGCGGCGAGTTTCACCGTCTCACGGTTCGTACAAGCCAGCCACATCGGCGGATGCGGACGCTGCACGGGCTTGGGCACGATGTTGCGGGCCGGCATAGAGAAGTACTCGCCGGAGTAGCCCGGATACGGCTCGGCGGCGAGCATGCGCGTGGACTCGCGGACAGCTTCCGCCCACATGGCCCGCTTGTCCACGTAGTTGACACCAAACCCCTCCAACTCCAACCGCGAGCTGGATTCGCCTGTCCCCCACTCGACCCGGCCGTTGCTCACCAGGTCCAGGGTCGCGATCCGCTCGGCGACCCGAGCCGGATGGTTGTAGGCGGGCGGCATCAGGTTGACGCCGTGTCCCAAGCGCATCCTGCGGGTGCGCTGGCTGACCGCAGCCAGGAACACCTCCGGCGCACTGGAATGCGAGTACTCCTCAAGGAAGTGGTGCTCCTGCGCCCAGGCGTAACCGATACCGGCCCGCTCACCGAGTTCCGCCCATTCGAGGGCATGTTGGAAGAGCGCCTGTTCGTCCCCCTCGGCCCACGGGCGCGGTAGCTGAAGCTCGAAGAACATGCCGAAATCCATGGCCCCCTCAATCGACGCACCAGCGAAAGCGTCCCCATGGATAGCACGCCGCCCGTGCGGCGGGCAATTGTGTCAACCGCATCGCCCGGCACTGCTGCCGTCCTTGAACTCATTGCGGTACAAGGGATCTCATGTACATCTCAGTGAGATTTACAGAATAGACGGAAAGTGAGCGATCGTGACCGTGCTGATGACCATCGGCGGCGAGCCCACCGGCACCGCGGACACCTCCCCGGTGACCGATCCGGCCACCGGGGAGGTGTTCGCGCACAGCCCGGTCTGCTCCCCGGGGCAGCTGGACCAGGCAATCCGCGCTGCCCGCGCGGCGTTCCCGGAATGGGCCGCACGCTCACTGAACGAACGGCGCGCCTACGTGAGAACCTGCGGTGACATCCTGGCGGCCCATCGGCACGAAGTGGCCGAACTGCTGACCAGGGAGCAGGGAAAACCTTTTGCCCAGGCACTAGCCGAAGTGGACCTGTCAGCATCGTGGTTCGGACATACCGCCGATCTAGATCCAGGCGGTGAAGTGCTCGACGACGGCATCACCATGCGCCGAGTACCCCACGGTGTCGTCGCCGCGGTGACACCGTTCAACTTCCCGATCATTCTGTCGGTCTGCAAGATCGCACCCGCGCTGCTCGCGGGCAATACCGTCGTGGTCAAGCCGTCCCCTTTGACGCCCCTGTCCACCTTGCGCATGGTCTCCCTGCTCGCGGCCACTTTACCGCCTGGAGTACTCAACGCAGTATCCGGCGATTCCGCTCTCGGACCGGCGGTCACCGATCACGCAGGGATCGATCTCGTGTCGTTCACCGGGTCGGTGGACGTCGGCAAGGCGATCGCGCAGAGAGCCGGAGCGCGACTGCGTCGCGTCGTACTGGAGCTGGGCGGCAACGATCCGGCCATCGTGCTCCCGGGTACCCCACTCGGCGATGTCGCCCCGGCATTGTTCGCGCTGTCGACGATCAACAACGGGCAGTTTTGCGCCGCCGTCAAGCGGATCTACGTACCAGATCAGGACCGGGTCAGACTGGCTGGCATGCTCGCGGATTTGGCGTCCGAGGTGCGGATGGGGCATGGCATGGATCCCGAGTCGACGCACGGACCGCTCACCGATCCGGCTCAGGTGAACCGGGTCACCCAGCTCGTGACCAGCGCCGGAGGCAAGGTTTTGACTGGCGGGACACCCACCTGCGGCGCGGGCAATTTCTACCCCGCCACAGTGGTGACCGAACTTCCCGCAAAAACCGACCTGGAGATGCAGGAGCAGTTCGCCCCCGTCATCCCCGTGCTCGGCTATACGCACCTGAAAGATGCCGTGGCTGCGGCCAACGGCACCGATTTCGGCCTGGGAGCGTCGATCTGGGGCGATCCCGAACAAGCCGTCACGCTGGCGCAGGAGATCGAAGCAGGCACCGTCTGGATCAACGCGCATGGGGATCTGCGGCACAACGTCCCGTTCGGCGGTATGAAGAATTCGGGGATCGGTGTCGAATACGGATACTGGGGCCTGCTGGAATACACCCGCATGCAGGTGACCAATATCGGCGCTAGTAAATGATCCGCACCGGCGTGGTGCCGTGCGCGGCCAGAAAGTCCGGACGTGGGTTGCCGGTATTGGTCGGCGGATTGCTCACGGCGTTGTAGACGGTGATCAGCGTGGTTCGCCCGAAGGGCGAGATGTTGGGCGAGGAAGCATGCAATATGTTGGGGTGGAAGAACAAAACCGATCCGGCGGGTCCTTTCGGACTCACCAACCCGTGCGCTGTGGCCAGTCGGGCGATCACGTCGTGCCGGACCCGGTATTTCTCGTCCGCGGTCAGCGTCGACACCCACTGCGGGGCATCCTCGTAACCGACCGGCACACCGTGCTTCTCCGTTGCGGCGAGTACACCTTCGTTGTGTGAACAGGGAACGAAGGTCAGCGGACCGTTGAATTCGGTCACCTCGTCCAAGAACACCGCGACGTTCACCAGATCTGGAGTTCGGATTCCGTCGTCCTTCAGCCAGTAGATGTAGTCCTGGTGCCACTCCCACTGGTCACCGACGAACGCCGCCTTCACATTGACCTTCGACTGATGGATATATACGTCCTCACCGAGGAGGTCCATCGCCGCCCCGGCCAGTTCCGGTCGTCGGCACACCCGTGCGACCACCGGATCGGTCTGATGCGGACCATAGACCGAGCGGACCGTGACGCCATCGCGCTCCGTGATCCGGCGCGGGCTGTCCTGGGCGAGGATCCCCGCCGCGGCGGCCGAGAGCTCACCCACGACGTCCGCGGGCAGCAATCCGGCGGCCAGGAAGAATCCGGTGCGCCGGTACGTGGCCACCGCGTCGGCGTTCAGCACGGCTGTTCGTTGAGTAATCTGCACGACTTGTCCTGTCTAGTTCGCTGGTAGGTCGACTCTGGGATCGAAAATGGTTCGCAGTACTTCCCATTCATCGTCGTCATCGGTTGGCGCCGGCGGAATGGGCAGCCGGGCGATCCGGTCGTAGACCTCCGGTGGCGGCTGCCACGCGTCCCCGTCCCGGGTGCGCCACGTGCGCATCGCGTAGTACCTGCTCTCCACGAACTTGGTGAGAACTTCGCGTTCGGACAGTCGTCCGATCGCCGTCTTCTGCTGTCGCACCAGGTGAACCAACTCCTTGCGCAGCACCGCCGGTCGCTCGTCGCCCGCCACGTCATGGCCGTCCACGACGATCCGCACTGCTCGAGTGGACTCCAGCAGCGGCCGTTCGTGCAGCAGGTGATTGAAGATATCAATGCGGAACGTATCGGTGGCGTCGTGTAGCGACAGAACCCGCAACTCGCGGCACGCCGGGCCTGGCAGGTCCGGCCACAACTCTCGCGGTTCGAGATCGAAGAAGTCCCGAACGATCATGATCTGGTTGCCGACCTGGTACGGCCCGTGAATGACGAACGAAATATCGGTCCAGCCGTAGAAATGCACAGACCACACCAGGGCCTGGGCTGCACCGGACAGGGTGAACGCGGAGCGGGCCGGATCCGGCCCGCTCACCCACCCCGGCCCCGTTGCCAGGCGCTGCACTTCCTCCGCACCGAGCAGCCGGTGCCCGCCGTCTCGGCAGAGAACGTCCCCTGTCTCGAGCTCCGCGGCCCCCGCCAGTATCCCGGTCACGAACGCGACTCTGTCGGTCGCAGGGATCCCCGCGACCTTCATGCCCGGTACGAGGTCCAGCATCAGCGACTTCGCTGAACTGGTGCTGGGATAGAGCTTGGCCAGCTCGCCGGCTGGGACGCCCCCGGCGCGGGCGGACAGATACCTGCGCACGAGATCAGCCGCTTCCAGGTCGCCGAAGAACGGGCCGATCTGGGCCACATGCATCGGCCACGGCACGATTTGTCCCGCGTTGATGAACGCCACACCGACGGCGTCGAGGAACTCATCGATCATTCGGCACCCTTTCCGATTCGGCCAACGTGGTGACTGGGCGACTCTGCAGGATCCACACACCTGCCGCATCGATCGCCCATTCGATGTCCTGTGGGCCGTCCCCGAGCAACCGTTCCACCTCGAGTACCAGCCGGGCCACGGAACCCAGCTCTTCGTGCACGGGTGCCGCGCGGGAGATGCGGACGGTCGCCAGCGGATCGATATGGCCACTCACCATCAGGTCCGCCAGACCGTCGACGTACTCGATGACGAGTTCGGCGGCGGCAGTGACCGGATCGACGGTGAAGCAGACGCCCGACCGGATCGGCCGAAGTTGTTCCTGCACGATCACCGCAAGACTGCTGGGCAGGCGTATCCCGCGACTGCGGGCGTAGGCGGCCGCCGACGTGTTCAACAGAGACTGCCGTACCGCGACGATCGCGGCCGGAACCGCGGCTCGCTCGACATCCAGAACAGACCGGAACTGTCCGGCGAAACTCGCGTGCCGTGAGTCCTCCACCGACGCCGAACTACGCACGGCAAACCGTTGGCTTGCTGGGTATCCACTCAGCACGCTGTCCTCGAAGTGGTCGACAACCACATACCCGGCCGGAACGGGCACGCCCAGTCGAATCAGTTCGCCCAGCCGGGCCGCCTTTCCGCCGACCACCGATATGTCGTGAGCTCGGGCCAGCGGGATCACGAGCACGGATCTGCCCCGTGGACACCGGCCCTACGCGGCATCGGCGTTCCGTTCACCCAGACAGCCGGGGTGTGACCCAGTTCGACGGTGTGCATGCACCCTCCTGTGGAGACGATTGCTTTGTACGCTTTGCGTGGAGGACAACGCGATTACGTGTAGGCGCGAGCTTGCAGCTGGTACAGGTCGGCGTAGACCGAGCTGGTATGCATCAGCTCCTCATGCCGTCCCGCCCGGGTGATCCGGCCGCCTTCGAGCACGAGAATGTAGTCGGCCATCCGGACGGTCGAGAAGCGATGTGAGACGAACAGCGTGATCCCGGCGCGATCGGTGGTCTGCTGTGCGGTTTCGGTGAAACGTTCGAACAGCGCGTGCTCCCCTGCGGCGTCGAGCGCTGCGGCGGGCTCGTCCAAGGCGACCAGTTCGGCATCGGGTCGCATCAGCGCACGGGCGAGCGCGATCTTCTGCCATTGCCCGCCGGACGGCTCGTAACCCGGGATGTACCGCGTGCCCAGGTTCGTCGCCAGCCCATTCGGCAGGCTCGCCACGAACTCGTCCGCGCCCGCAGCCGATAGGGCCGCACAGACCTGTTGCGGGCCCTGGTCGCGTACCTCGCCGACACCTACCGAGTCGAGCACACTCAACTGAAGCCGCGCGAAGTCCTGGAACATACAGCTGACCCGGTCACGAATTCCTTCGTTGCCGGACGAAGGTGTCACCTCGGTGCCGTCCGAGTAAATGATCCTGCCCGCAGTGGGCGTGTACATCCCGCACAGCAGCTTCACCAAAGTGCTCTTGCCCGCGCCGTTCTCACCGACCAGGGCCACCACCGATCCGGCCGGGATGTCTACGGTGATGTCCTGCACCGCGGGTGTCTCCCGGCCCGGATACTGGAATGCCACTCCCTCCAGGCGAATTCCCCGTCGGCCTGCGATCGCGACTCGACGACCCGCAGGACTGCCGACCGCCCCAAGCCCCCTGAGCCAGTCCACCCGCTCGAGGGTGACGCCGAACCGTTGCAGTTGGGTCAGCAGGTCGACGAAGGCGATGACCTGTCCGCTCATTTGCACGGTGAGCGCCAGCACCAGCACGAAGACTCCGACGGTCGCACGGCCCGCGGCGACCTCCCAGAGCACGAGCAGGACCGCACCGGCATAAGCGGCAATGAAGACCAACTGGCCGCCACACTGGATGAGCGCAGCGGTGAGCTGGCCACGCCACCTGCTGGCCGTGGCGCGGTCCCAGGCTAGACGCTGCCGGGCGATGATCGCGTCCTCCAAGCCGAGCATCTGCAGTTCCAGCAGCGTCGATGACGAGAACGTGGCCAGTTCGAGCAGATGATTGGACTGGCGGGTGAATTTCGCACCCCGCTCTTCGGCTCGCTGCCGGACTCGATGGGCGGACTGGCTGGTCACCACGAGTCCGAAAGCCAGCAGCGGCAACAAGATCAGCACGGGATCCTGCGCGGCCAGCAAATAGGTGGTGATGACGAGCTGAACGAGCAGGCCGCAGAACTGCAACACGGATTTGAACGCGAATAGCGTCGAGCCCAGGCCTTCCCTGGCCAGCTGCAACTTGTCGGCGTAGTCGGACTGTTCCCGGCGCTCGAGCGAGGCAGTATCGTTGGCCAGCGCGAACAGCTCCTCGTGCAATGTTCGGTGGGCGAGTTCGCCGAGTTCGGAGTACGACAGGTGCGCGAAGTGCTCGAACGTCAAATCGATCACCACGAGCGCAGCCAGGACAACCCCGACCCACACGGCGCGGCCGGTGTCCCCGCCCAGTGCCGCGTCGACGAACCAGGCCAGCCCGACGGCAATCAGCGGAGCCGCAGCGGCGCGGGCGGCCATGAGTAGCACGACCTTGATGAACCGTCTCCGGTCGAGCCTCAGTCCCAAGGTGAGCAGCGCGCGCACGCTTCGAAACGCCCTCATGCGCCATCCTTACGGGCGGCTGCGGCGATGTCTGCCGGGACATCGTCGGTGAACCGGTCGGCCTGCAACCGGAACATCTCGGCGTAGGTCCCGTCCAGGTCCATCAGCTCATCGTGACCGCCGTACTCGGTGACCCGGCCGTCGGCCAGCACCGCGATCGCACTGGCCCGGCGCACGGTGGAGAACCTGTGCGAAATCACCAGAGTGGTCAATCCTTCGGTCAGGTTCAGGAACTGGTCGAAGAATGCGGCTTCCGACCGAACATCCAGCTGCGCGGTGGGCTCGTCGAGCACCAGCAACCGCGCACCCATGTTCACCGCGTACAGGGCGCGGGCGAGCGCAAGGCGTTGCCACTGCCCGCCGGAGAGCCCGACACCACCTTCGTAGGCCGGCGACAGGATCGTGTCCAGCCCGGCTGAGAGTCCCTCGACGATGCCGCGCGCACCGGCCCGCTCGATGGCGTCCGAGAGCGCCTCCTCATCGAGTGGATACCCTGGGGCCCCGAAAAAGACGTTGTCCCGCAACGTCGTCTCGTACTGCACGAAGTCCTGGAGGATCACTGCGACGTGCCTGCGCCAATCAGGTAGGTCGATGCCCCGCAGATCCTGACCCTCGACGGTGATCCGGCCTGCCGAGGGCACGTACAGGCCGCACAGCTGTTTGACCAACGTGGTCTTGCCCGCGCCGTTCATCCCGACCACGGCGGTGGCGGTCCCGGACGGCAACGTGAGATCCATACCGCTGAGCACCGTGTGGTCGCTGTCGGGATAAGCGAACGTGACCTTCTCGAACCGGATCGTCGGCGGCGCCGAGAGCGCGAGCCGCCTTCGCGGCTCTTCCGGTGGGCCCGCGAGATCGCGATGCAGGTCCGCAAGGTCCGTCGCTGCCTGCAAGCCGTACTGAGTCTCGGTGTCGCTGTCCATGAAGTTCGCGCCGAAGCGCAGCGGTACCAGTACAGCCTGGACGGCCACAGCCAGACCGAGCACTTCGGCCTCACCACTGGTCTGCCACGCGATCGCAGCGAAGGCCAGCGCGGCGACCGACCAGCCGAAAACGGAGTACCTGATGAAAGGAGCGAAGTAGAGCCGCCTTCGGCCGCTCCACAATGGATCGAGGTATGCCTGGCTGTCACGTTGATGACGCTCGGTCAGCCAAGGCGCCAGGCGCAGGGCGCGCATCTCCTTCGCCGACTCGTCGTCGATTCCGATCGACTGCAGGTAGAAAAGCTTTTGCCGGTCACCACGTAACGCACTCCACATCCGCGAGTACCGGCCGAGCGAGCCGCGGCGGGCGAATCGGATGACCAGCGCGGCCAGCGCGAGCAGGATCGCGACCAGCCACGAGATGGTCACGCCGATCACCACCACGGCCGCGATGAGATCCACGTATCTGGTGATCATCGGCAACAGCGCGGCGGCGCCTCGGCCTGCGGTCAGCCCGAGGTAGAGGAAGTTCACCGTTGTGGTGGTCAGCCGGGTGATCGTTTCCTGTTGCTCGGTCCTGGCCAGCGGGGCGCGAATCGCCGACGACATCACCTCGGCGATACCGGCTCCGTCCAGCCGCCGCCTGATCAGATCGGTCAGGATGGCCTGCAGCGGGCCGAGGAGCTGTTGCAGGGCAAAAGCACCAAGGGCGAGGGCCAGCGTGCCGCTGAGGGCCCGCAACGCATCCGCTCCATCGGCTCCGGGAGCAGCGGCGAGCTCACTGAGAACATATCCCATGGACACGATGAAGGTGATCGGCAAGAGACCGCAGACGAGGGCGACCAGCGACGCCAGGACGAGCAACGGCACACCGGCTCTGGGCAGCGACGCGGCGAGTCGCGCCCAGGCACACCAGCGGTCCCGCAGCCGGCCCGCAGCCTTCGCAAGCACAGCGCTCATAACCGTCCTCCTCACACGAAATGTGTTCAGCCACACTGATACACGGTTCGACCGTTGCGCAAAAGTGCCCACCCTTTGGCCGCTATCCCCGCCAGCGGCCGGGCGCCGTGGTTGATCAAGAGGGTCAGTGGTCCACCGGTGACGACCTCGAGTTCGGGCTCCAGGTCGGGCGGATGCAGTCCGGCAAGCTCCGCGATCCGTCGGTAGAAACCGTGCCACGCAAGCTCCTCCAGGCGTCCGGGCCGGTCCAGCATCAGCTCGAACGGGGCAGCACAGACCATCACCTGTCCGGCTCCGACCTGGTTGAGCGTGCACGCCGCAGTGCCATCGGCGAACGTCGCGATCACCTCGGCCTTGCCCGGTTCGACGATGATCCGCCGCGGCCCCAGCCCGTCGACGGGTATCGGCCACACCTCACCGTTCCAGGTCAGTCCAGCCGCGGTCGGGGTGAGCAGACTGAAGTCGCACGGCCCAGCCCCAGCGAAGTCCTCATCCGGCCAACCGTGCACATGGTCTGCCACCGAGAGGTATACGGTCGCGCCACGCTCGGCGAGGCGCTCGAGCACGGCTCGGTCGGCAAGAGTGAGCCGGGTCACCGACGGCACGATTACCAGCCGGTAATCGCGACCCGGGCTCCGGCCGGTGAAGACCTCGTACGGAATGTGCGCGCGCTGCATCAGCATGTGCGCATAAAAAGCGCCGACGTTCACGCCCTCGACGTCGAGATACGACGTGGACCGCTGCCGGGCCAACTCCGGTATGTACAGGCCCGTGTCCGCGGTATCCGGCCGGAAGTCCGCGAGCGCTGACGCGTCCCGCAGCGCGGCCAGTCGCGGCTTGTGGACGCCGGCCACATCGATCAATCCCACGCGGCGCTCCCCCGGCCGCAAGTGATACGGCTCGGCCACCGAGCTGATGTCCTGCCAGCACCAGGCGATCACTCCCTCCGCTCCCGCCCCGAGGGCCGAGGCGACCGCGGCCCGCAGATATCCAGTGGCGACCTTTTCGCTCACGCCGTAGCTACCGATCTCGTCGAGCAACACCGGGCCGTAGGCGCGGGCATATCGGACCAGGAACCCCGGCAACTGGCTGGCTTTGTACGCGGCGGTGGACTCGATCGTCCCCGGTGACCACAACGGCCAGCCGTGCACGGCCAGCAGGTCGAGACCTTCATTCGTATCGGGGCCGAATACCGAGGTGCCCAGTACACCGGATACGTCATTGGCCTGCGTGACTCGGGTAGACGGCAGGATCTGAACGATTGCCTGCGCGAGGCGGCGCTGCCAGCTGGTCACATCCGCTGCCCGCAATGAGGCCACCTCTGCGGGATCGACATTCGCGATCTCATCGCCGAGATCGATGGCGTACACGTTGTCCAGTTCGGCGAGGGCGCCGGCGACGGCCTGGACGTACTGCTCGCCCCGGATCAGCATGGTCGGATCGCGCCAGAGACTGCGGCCGAGTCGCCAAGGCAGATCGAGGCGCTGGCCGTTCATCCATATCGTGCACGCCGAGAGAACACACATCAGGTCGTGGGTACCGGCGATGCGAACAAACTCCCGCACGCGGGCGAGCACCGTATCGTCATAGCTGCCCTCGATCGGTTCGACATCGCGCCAGAAGACGAACACTCGGACGACGTGCAGCCCTGCCTCGGCGATGCGCCGGAGATCACGGTCGATCACGCCTGCGTCCCAGTCCTGCCAGATCCGGCATCCGGCGGTGCTCGGGTGGTAGACGACGCCGATCACGACACCGAGTCCAAGGCAACCGAGACCTGCTCCGCCACATACTCCACGTCGGCGAGTGACATCCGCGCGTGCAGCGGAAGCGACATGAGCCGGTGGGTGATCGCGTCGGTGACGGAGAGCGTTGTATCGCCGCGGTAGAAGGACAGACGATGCGTCGGCGGGTAGTGCACCGAAGTCTGAATCCGGGCCTGCTGCAACGTTTCACGGAATCCGTCGCGGTCGATCCCGGACGGCAGGACGACAGTGAACAAGTGATGCCCACAGTCGATGTCGGTCCGCCGGGCAAACGGCAGTATCAGGCCGGGCACCGATGTCAGCAGCTCACGATAACGGGCCACCAAGGCGGCCCGCACAATCCGGTCCGCTGGCAGCTTCGCCAGCTGGGCACGGCCGATCGCCGAGGTAATGTCGCTGGGGCGGTAGTTGAAGCCCAACGCTGTCACGTCGTAGGTCAGGGCGCCCAGGCGATCTCGCTGCAGAGTCGACGTCGTCATGGCGTGTGACCTGGCCGCCCGGCTTCGGGCGGCGACATCCGGATCGGACGCGACCACCATGCCGCCCTCCCCGGTGGTCAGATTCTTCGTGGCATAGAAGCTGAAACACCCGATGTCGGCAAGACCGCCGAGCATCCCTTCCTGATGCCGGACGAGTGGTGCGTGGGCTGCGTCCTCGATCAGCAACAGGCCATGGCGAGCGGCCACGCCCTTCAGCGCGGTCATATCGGCGGCGTAGCCCCCGTAGTGCATCACCACGATCGCCCTGGTGTGCTTGGTGATCCGTGCGGCGACATCGACCGGATCGACGGTGAGGTCGTCCGGCGCGATGACGTCGGCGAACACCGGCGTGGCTCCCACGGCGACGGTCATCGCCGCAGCCGCCACGAACGACAGTGCAGGCATGATCACCTCATCGCCCGGACCGACGCCCAACGCCAGCAGCGCGAGATGTAGAGCGGCGGTACCGTTGTTGACGGCGACGGCGTCGGGCTTGCCCATCGCCTCGGCGAACTCCTGCTCGAACGCGCCGGTGACCGAGCCTACCGACAGCCACCGACTGGTCAGAACATCGGTCACAGCGGCGATTTCCTCCGCGCCAACGGTCGTGTCCGACAGGCAGACCCGCCACTGTTCGTTATCCACGCGTTCGCTCCTCATCAGGCAATTTGCTCCGGTCGATCTTGCCCATTCCATTGCGTGGCAATCGGTCCAGCACATGCACCCGATGAGGAACCTCGTAGGCGGCCAAGCGTGTCCGGCAGTAGGCCAGCAGTGCGGGCACGTCACCGCGCGCCAGCACCACCGCGGCCGTGACCTCCTCACCACCCAGGGCGACCGTGCCGTATACCGCCGAGTCGACGACGTCCGGGTGCTCACCGATGATCCGCGCCACCCGGACCGGGTTGACCTTGCGACCACCGACGTTGATGAACGTGTCCTTGCGGCTCACCAGGTATAGGTGACCCTCCTGGTCGAGACGGGCGATATCACCTGTCCGGTAGCCGAACTCGTCCAGCGGCGCCGCGCGGTAACCGTGGTAGCCGCGAAACATCGTGCCGGTCCAGGCGAACAGTTCACCGTCCGAGGACAATTCGAGCCGCACACCGGGCGCGGGTGCGCCGACACAACCGTCGGGCCACGGTTCGACGCTCGGGTACTGGCAGGCGATCAGGCCGGTCTCGGTACTCCCGTAGGCTTGCAGCACCGCCGTACCCAACCGAGCACTCGCGGCCCGCGCCACCTCTGCTGGCAGCGGTCCACCGGACGACAGCGCGGTTCGGACTTCACCACACCAGGCGGGTGTGGTTCGGTTCAGCAATTCGTACACGAGGGGTGTGCCCAGCACGAGCGTCGCGCCCCGCTCGATCGCCTCGCGGGCCCCGCGTGGGCTGAACCCGTTGAACGTGACCAGTGTCCCTCCGGACATCACCGCGGTGAGCAAGCCGGCGACCATTCCGAACGAGTGCGCGGCGGGTACGGCAGCGAGAATCCGGTCGCTCTGCGTCACCGAGTAGATCCGCTCGTACAGTCGCGAGCCTGTGAGCAGGTTCCCGAGTGTCTGAATAGCCAGTCTCGGCTCGCCGGTCGATCCGGAAGTCGACTGCAGTATCACGGGATCCACACCATCGACCGTGTTCGTGGCACTGTACGGCGGAACTCTGCCCGGCTCCGTGAGATCCACAGCGGATACGACCTCGTATCCGGCGGGCGCGCGACGACTGCCCGGCATGACCAGATGTCGAGCACCCGTGGTGTGGAAGACCGACCGTGGGTCTGCCAGATGCGCACTGTCCGCCTCGGCCACCACCAGCGTGACTCCCGCACAGCTCAGTCCGAGCAGCGCCGCCAACGCAGGCGCGCTGTTGTCCAGCGCGAACAGGACAGTGCCGGACAGTCCTACTGCCCTGCGCCGGGCTGCGTCGGCCATTTCCGCGAACTGTATCCACGAGATGATTTCCCATCGCCCGTCGTGGAAGCCCTCGATCGCCGCGCGTTCACCGAAGCGGGACGCGTTGCGAGACAAGAGATCCTCGAGCGCGGCGGCGGACATCAGCGCACCACCTCTGATACGAGCAGATCGCGGACCCGACGGCCCGGATCACCGGTGGCCGACCGGAGGATCTCGACATACCGCGTGATCATCGATTCGACCGTGGAGTCCCGGAACAACGCTCTGGCGTACCCCACCGTGCCGTGGATCATCGGTTCGGCGTTCCACAGGTGAACAGCGATCGGGGTGCGGGTCTCCCCCCGGTCGAGGTTTATCGGCCGCACCCGGGCACCAGCCAATTCGAATGTGCGCATCGGTGGCTGCATCCCAAACATCGCCGCGTACATCGGCTTCGAAACGAAATCCCGGTCCGGTTCGACCCAGTTGAGGTACATGTCCAGCGAGTACTCCTCATACGCAACCGCATTCGCCAGCTCGGCTCGTACCACGCGCAGCAGATCGCGGAACGGTTTCTGGTCGTCCACTGTGGTCACGGTCGGCACCATGCTGGCGAAACACCCGATCAGCTGGTGCGTCTCAGGCCGGTTTCGCCCGGCCACCGGCGTGCCGATGCTCACCACGGCCTCATCCGTCTGTTCGCGCAGCAGTACAACGAAAGCGGCAAACAAGACCATATACACCGAGGCCTGCTCGCGCTGAGCTAGCTCACGCACCGCCGTGGACAGATCGGCGGTCAGGTTCAGTTCCAGCAGACCACCTCGCAGGTCCTTCTTCTCGCCACGGGGGAAGTCGGTCGGCAGCAAGGTCGCGACATGCTGAGACATCTTGTCTTCCCAGTAACGGGCGTGCGCGAGCGCTTCAGGGCTGTCCATCCACCGCCACTGCCACTCTGAGAAGTCCTTGTACTGTACGGACATTGACTCGGGCCGGTGATGTCGCGCATCGATCAAGGCCTCGTAGTACTGGCTGATCTCTTGCATGGCTATCGCCAGCGACCATCCGTCGGCGACCGCGTGGTGCACGATCAGGGCCAGCATGGACTGGTCGGGCCCCAACTGATAGAGCACGGGACGCAGCAGCGGGCCTGCGCTGAGATCGAACGGCTTCGCCGCCGCCTCGTTGGCCAGTGCTCGCGCCCTCGCCAGAGCCTTTTGCGGGTCGAGGGTGGACAGGTCGGTCACGGTGAGCTCCGTCAACGGTTCGGGATGCACGTGCTGCCAGACCGTGTCGTTGTCGTCCACCGACAGTGTGGTGCGCAGGATCTCGTGCCGACGAGTGAGTGCCGCGACGGCTTCGCGGAGCGCACCTGCGTCGAGAGCGGCAGCCACGGTACCCGCGAAGGTGATGTTCGAGCTGGTCGTCCCCGTCGAGCGCTGATGGAGGTTCCAGAGTTCCTTCTGCTGGATCGACCCGCGGGTGGCGCTCCCGGCCGGGTGTCGGGTGATATCTTGCGGGGACGTCACGCGCCTACCGGTTCGCCACTGCTCCAGCAGCGCGCGCTTCACCGGGGACAGCTCCGGCATAAGTATCTCCTCCCCTGTCATCGTCGCCCTCCTGCGAGCTTCAGCGCATCGGCGAGCTGATCGCTGATGGCGTGCCAGACCTGTTCGGCGGGTTCGGCGGCGCGCATCGCGCCGGTCGGCGGCGGTGAGTCGTCGAACAGATCCGCCAGTGGGACTTCGGCGAGCAACGGCAGAAAAGGCTCGAACCACAGCGCGTCCGATGAGACCGCGGCAACCCACTGGTCTGCTGGCACTACCTCGAGCCATAGGCCCCGATCCCGCAACATCTCCCAGGCTGCTGTCCACTCGAGCGCCGGCTCGGCAAGAATGTCCACCACGGACTCCGGACGTTCGGCCAGCACATTGCCTACGACCGTCCGCGCCAGATGCTCGACGGAGACCACGGCCACGCAACCGGATAGCTCGGGCGCACGACCGAGCCTCAGACACTCCCGGAGAAAGCTCTCCAGTAGTCCGGCCCGCTCCGGGGTTCCGGACAACCTGCCGAGGACGAACCCTGGACGGTACAGACTGGTCCGCGTTCCCGTGGCCGACAGGCGCCGGACCACTTCCTCCGCGGCCGCCTTGGTCTGGTTGTAGCCTCCGCGCAGCCGTTCGCCGGGCACCGGAACAGCCGACTGGGTAGACAAGTGGTGCAGGGTCTTCGCCTTGGCCGTGGCAGCAAAGTCAGCCAGCGTCACCACGCCCTGCACGTTCACCGAGGCGAGCTTTTCGTACGGGTAGACGAAGTTGACCCAGGCCGCCGCGTTCACCACCGCGTCCGCGTGCAGCACTTCGTTCATATGCTCAGGACTCAACCCGGCTTTCGGGACAGTCAGGTCAGCCGGGTACACGGTAAGCCTGGGATCGTCGAGCAGACCTGGATCGGCTCCGTGCCGTAGAAAGGCGTCGCGGAGCCGCTCACGGCCCCGTTCGGGCCGGACGAGACAAATGATTTTCGCAACCGGCGCCGCCAACAGGCACGCGAGGATTCCGGCACCGAGCGTGCCCGTCCCACCGGCCAGCACAATTCGCCCCGACCACGGGGTGGACGCCGGGGGCGCTGGAAAGGTCACGTCCAGCTGTGCCGGCGCTTCGGTCCGCTCGGGATCGACGGCATCGAGCGACTGACACAAGCCTCGGAGAGAGGGACGGCGGACAAGGTCAGCAACCGCGACGCGCCCACCCAACGCGGTACCGACTCGCCAGACCATGCGGGCCGCCTGGATCGATGACCCGCCCAGGGCGAAGAAGTCGTCCGCAGGTCCGATGTGCGGTACACCGAGCACATCCCGCCAGATCGCGGCCACCAACGCTTCGGTCGGGGTCAGCGGCGTCGTAAGCTGCACCGTGCCCGCCGCACCGGCCAGCTCGACCAGGGCGCGACGATCGACCTTGCCGTTGCGGGTCAATGGCAGGCGGTCCACCACCCGCCAGATCGACGGGACCGCGATAGCGGGCAGGTTCTCCCGCGCGTACTTCATCACTTCGGCCACCTCGGAGGTGCCGGTCACGAAGGCGGCGAGCTGCCGCCGTTCCGGCGCGGCGTCGGTGACCGCCACGGCGGCGGCGCGCACCGAAGGGTGCTGGCGCAGTACGGCTTCCACCTCACCTGGATTGACCCGGACACCGCGCACCTTGGTCTCTTCGTCGAGCCGCCCCAGCAGGCAAAGTTCTCCGGTACGGCCCCAGATCGCCCGGTCGCCAGACCGATACCAGCCTGGCCTCGTGAACCCCTGCCGGCGCACCGGTGCACCGTTCTCGTCCAGATAGCCCGACGCGAGACCGGCGCCGCCGAGCCACAGCTCGCCGGGAAGACCGGGCGGTACGACGCGACCACGCCGGTCACGCACTGATACCAGGGTGCCTGCCAACGGTGTACCGATCGGCACACCGCCACGCGATGGCAATCTTTGGGCATCGATCCGATACCACGTCGAGTCGATGGTGGCCTCGCTGGTGCCGTACGTGCAGTAGAGCTCCGCGTCCGGTGGCAGGACCTCCAGCAAGGCCAAGGCTTCATCGACCGACCAGGCGTCCGAGCCGACCATCATGCGGCGCAACGGCAGTCGGTCCACGCTGTCCAGGAGCAGCCGCACCACCGCAGGCACGAACTCGCCCGTGTCGACGCCGTGGCGGTCGATGAGATCCAGCAGCCGGACCGGGTCCAGGATCTCCTCCCGTCGGGCCAGCACCAGTGTGCCGCCGAAGCCGAATGCACGGGTGAGGTCACCGACGAAGACGTCGAACGAGAAGGGAGCAAGCTGCAGATGGCGGCCGGGCCGGGCCGGGAGGTCCAACTCGTGCCCCCACGCCGCCACGACCGTCGCCAAGGCCGTGTGGGAAACGCTGACCCCACGCGGATCGCCCGACGAGCCCGAAGTGAGGACGACGTACGCCTCATCGGGTCGCGTGACCGGATCCGGCAGGGTTATCAGCCACCCAGCCGGGCCGGGCCGCGCCTCACCCGGCAGGTTCGCGAGCAGATCACGACTGGTAACGAGAATCGCCGCCGGTCGCGCCACAGCGAGGACCCGGGTGATCCGGCCAACCGGCAGATCGTCGGCCATTGCCACAAAGCTCGCGCCCAGCCGCGCGACCGCGACCACCGCGACGATGAACTCACCCGTGCGTTCTCCGTACAGTGCCACCCGGTCGCCGACACGGACTCCGGCCGCACGCAACGACTCCGCCACCTCGGCGGACCGCCGGTCGAGATCTTCGTAGGTAATCTCGCCGGTAGCGTCGATTACCGCAGTCGCGGCGGGCCGTTCAGCCATCCACCGCTCGATCCGGTCTGCCAGTGCCGGGTGCTGGGTTCGTTGCGACGAGCCTGCCCGTTGGGCCAGCCACTCACGTTCGGCGACCGTTGCCAGCCCCAGATCCGCCAGAACTAGCGCGGGAGACATGACCATCTGCCGCAACACATGCAGCAGCAGACCAGCGATCCGCCGCACGGTCGTGGGCAGGAAAAGATCGGCGGGGTACTCGACGGCGAGGGTGCGGCCGCCACCCTGCTGGACCACCTCGACACCGAGACCGAACTTGTAACCACCGTTGTGGATGTATTGGTACCTGAGTTCGGCCTGCCCGAGCCAGGGCAGCCGATCGGGCACAGTCTGGCTCGAGAACTCACACTGGCACAGCGGGTTCAACCCTGGTACACGCAGGGGCCGGATCTGCTCGACCACTTCACCGAACGACGCACCGGAGTCGGCCCAGGCCTGCCTGAGTTCTTGCGCGCTGTGCGCGACGAGGGCAGCCACCGTGTCATGCGCGCCGGGGCGCAGCCACATGGGCACGCTGTGGACCAGGTAACCGACGGTCCGCTGCTGGTCGGGCGTGCGACGGAGCGAGACCGGGATGCTCACAAGGATGTCGTCCGAGCCGGTCAGCACCTCGAGCACCGCCGAGTAGGCGGCGAGCACAACCGCATTCGTGGTCGTGGCGAGACCACGTGCCATGGCCTCGAGCGCGTCGTTAACGTGAGTAGGCAGCGGTGTGAGCAGTACACGCCCGTTGGTCGCATCCGGATGCGGTGTACCCAAGTCGTACGGCAGGTTCACGACATCCGGCGCCGGGGCGATCCGCTCGGCAATACGCTGGGCGGCGCCGTCATCGGATCCGGGTTCGGTGAACTGAACGACCGGCGCGAGATCCGGCTCACCGTTATAGGAGGCGGCCAGTTCCTCAAGGATGATCCACAGTGAAGCGCCGTCACAGACCATGTGATGCACTACCAGCACCATCAGGTGCTGATCGGGGGCCACTCGGTAAAGCCGGGCCCGCAGCAGTGGACCGTCGAAGGGTTGCGAGCTGAGCTTCTCGGCCGCGGCACAGGCTTCCGCAGCCGAACCCACCGGCGTCACCGGACAGGTGAGCCGCAGCTCGCCGAGCACGGTGGGCACCGGCTCGCCGTTGTGCACCGTGATCGCCGTACGCAGTGCCGCATGCCGCGCGACGACGGCGTTCACCGCATCGACCAGGGCATCGGTATCCAGCGGCCCATCCACCCAGACAGCAAACGGCACGTGGTAGGCCGGGTCCGCCGGATTCTGCTGCGCCAGCAGCCACAGGTCACGCTGAGCCGCGGTGAGCCGCCCGGGCGTCACAGCGTCGCCTCGACCAATTCGGCCAGACCCTCGATGGTCGGATTGGATAGAAAAGCCCTCAGCTCCAGCACGGTACCGGTGTCCCGCATGACCTCGGCCAGCATCCGGTTGGCGGCCAGCGAGTCACCGCCCGCGGTGAAGAAGTCCACGCCCGGCCCGACCGTCTCGTCGTCGAGCACCATGCCCCAGACAGCGTGGATGCGACGCTGCAGCTCGGATTCCAGGACCGCGCCGACCGGCTGCGGGCGCAGGTCCGCCTCCGCGATGGCACGGCGGCGGTCGAGCTTGCCGTTGGCGCTCATAGCGAGTTCCGCGGCAACAGTCACTCGCGACGGCACCATGTATGCGGGCAGACGCTCTCGAAGTTCGTCGCGAATACGCTCACCACAGAGCCCGGGACCGGCTACCACCGCCAGCAACCGTGGCCCAGCCGGACGGGCTTGTGCCCACACCACGGCTTCCCGCACTCCGTCGACCGCGCGCAGCGCGGCCTCAACCTGATCCATCTCGACCCGGCAGCCCCGGATCTTGACCTGCCGATCTCGCCTGCCCGCGAAGTGCAGCTCGCCGTCGGATGCGAGCCACCCGAGATCACCCATGCGATAGGCCGTCTCCCCCGCCACCGCCGAGTAGCCGTTTTCGCTCACCTCGGACAGGTAGCCGAGCCCGACGGAGGCACCGGTCACCACCAGTTCGCCGATCACACCGGGCGGCGCGGGCTCACCATCGGTGGTCAGTACCCGAACCTCTGTACCGGCGATCGGACGACCCAGCGGGACATTCGGCGAATTGCAGTCCGTGACGTCCGCGAAGGTCGCGTCCCCCGCGACCTCCGCGCTGCCGTAGAGGTTGACCAACCGGCAATCGGGCAGCGCGGTGCGCACCCGATCGAGCAGGTCTGCCTCAAGCTCCTCTCCGCTGAACTTACACATCCGCAGCGACGCCAGCGCGGACAAGTCGGCGTTGGTGTCCAGCACCGTGCGCATCAGCGATGGCGTGACCAGCAACCGCGTGACGCGATGGCGGGCGAGTATGTCCAGCAGCGTAGGCATGTCCCAGGTAGCCGGTTCCGGCACGACAACCACCGGCACGCCGTCGAGTAATGGCACGACGGTCTCGGCGATGGCATCCACGAATCCCAGTGGCGTGCGGATCGCGACGACGTCGTCCGGAGTGCCGGGCCAGGTCTGGCGTTCCCAGGCACACCGATTGCGCAGAGCGCGATGCGATCCGACTGTCACCTTCGGCACACCGGTGCTGCCGGACGTCCCCACCAGCCAGGCCGGATCCGCCGGAGCGCGAGTCACCCGCGGGACCTGGCGAGCCGGGGCGGCCACGATATCGTCGGCGCTGATCCCGCCTGGTCCGATGATCACCACGGGGTCGCAAGCACCGATGAGCCGCTCCTGATGTTCGGCCGGATGCCGGGTGTCCAGCATCAGCAGGACCGCACCGACCGTCCAGACGCCGAACATGGCGGCGATGGACACAGCAGACCTCGGCAGCCGGACCGCGACGATATCTCCTGGCCGCACGGCTGCCGCGAGCAGCGCGCCTGCCACCTGATCACGCAATCGACCCAGTTCAGCGAAACTGACTCGGTCGGTGCCGAGATGGACAGCGGTGTCCGCCGAGGTGCACACGGCGTCGAAAGCCGTGACGACACACTGGTCGAGAACATCCTCGCTGGACGATCCGGACTCGGTGATCCGGACGGCCTCGGCAGGGCTGACGCGGACTGCCTGCCGGACCGCGATGCCGCCGTCGACCGCGACGAGCCCGGCCAGGTGGGTGAAGAATTCCGCGATATCCACAGTCGTCGGCATGTCGAGAATGTCTGTGGCGTACTCCCAGAGCAACTCGACGCCGCCGTCCTCGTGCGGGGTGGCCTCGAGCATCAGATCGAATTTCGCGGTGCCCGTCGAAATGCGTTGCGCCCGAACCGCACAACACGGCAACGCCAGCTCACCCTCGCCGAGATCCTGGAGGACGAGCACGACGTCGACGAGCGGTGCGTGCGCCGGATCCGGAGCCTCGCGAACGAGGGTGGCGAGCTGTTCCAAAGGAACGTCTTGGTGACTCAGGACATAACGCCATTCATCGCGCAGGCCTGCGACAACCTCCGCGACGGTGTCCTCGGGCGACGCGGTCACCCGTACCGGCACTGTGCCAGCGAAGAAACCTACCGTCTCATGATCCCGTGCGTGCATTCGTGCGGCCGCTACGGTGCCGATCAAGGCGTCCCACTGTCCGGTGCGCCGAACGAGACTCACATGCAACAGCGCCAGCAACACCAGGAACAGCGATGAGTCGGTGCGATTGGCTAGTTCCGTCAATCCGGTCACGATGTCCGGGGAAAGGCGTTGCGACACAACGTCTCCCCGCAAGGATCGGCTCGGCGGCCGACGGCCGGTCACGGCAAGCTCGAGACGGTCAGGCAACGGGGTCAACCGTCGCGCCCAGTCCTGAGCAACCGCTGCTGCGGTGGAACGCTGCCGACGGGCGAATTCCCGGTAACTCCCGGCGTTCCCGGTGAGCCCGCCGACATAACCGGCCGCGAGGTCCCGGAAGATCAGTCGCATCGACCAGCCGTCGACCGCCAAGTGGTGCACGACGATCAGGAGTAGGTATCCGTCCGCCCCGACCTGATACGTCCTGACTCGCAGCAGCCTACCCTCTGCTACGGCCAGCGGCTCCCTGGCCGCGCTAGTAGCGGACTGCGTGGCCTGCGTCCAATCGCCCACCGTCTCGTGGACGATGTCCGGAGCGATCGAACCGACGGCCGCGACCGGAATATCCTCCTCGTAGCGGGTTCGTAAGGCGGGATGCCTTGCCACGACCGCACGGACGGCTCGGTCCAATGCCGCGAGATCCAGGTCTGCGGTGATCCGGAAGGCGTTCACCACGTGATAGGCCGGGCTCTCCGGGTGGTATCGCCACCCCAGCCAGAGCATCTCCTCGCCGTGCGAAAGAGTGCCGGCGGCCACCGAGGTCCCCACTATCCGATCGCTCGCCGCCGTGGCAGTCTCTTCGGCCAGCAACCCGGCGAGCGTGCGGGTGGAAGCACCGTCCAGCAACGCCTCCAAGAGCACTTCCTCGGTGCCCGGAGAGGTCGCGAGCAGCCCGGCCGCTTTCACCGCACGCAGCGAGTCACCGCCGAGCGCACGAAACCCGTCGTCCGGGCCGACCCGTTCACGGCCGAGCACGTCGGCGACAACCCGGCCGACCGCAGCGAGACGCTCCTCGTCCATCTCCGGCATCCCGCGGCCTCCTAAAGTCCCCGGTGGCTGAGCTCGTGCGCGGACACCTGGGTCATCACTTCCCGTTCGGCGCCGTACGGGTCGAGACGCACCTCGCAGGTGCGGTCGATGATCATCGTCGGCCGGTCGCCGACGCGGTACGCGGGCCAGTCCGGCAGGCCGTCATGGTTGGGGTCGCCGGTTCGAGCGAAGGCGAGCAGGGCCTTGCTCATCCGCCGGGCCAGGGGGTAGCGCTCCGGTGCGTCCCCGGTGATCGGCGCGGTGTCGACGTTGTTGAACCAGAAAGGGGAATCGAGGATATGGGTTGAGCCGTACTTCCCGCCCTCCACCGGGCTCTCCCAGCAGAAGAGATAGCAGTACACCGGATTCGAACCATGCCGCACATGGCCATCGGCGATCCGCAGGGTGGAGATCCGGGTCGAATCGGACCAGATGGCGAGCATGACCTCACCCGGAGTGGCGCCCGGCCGGCGACTCCAAAAGGTGTCGAGCACCGTTTCGCCATAGTCACCCATCATTGTCTGCGCGATCCGGCGCACCTGCTGCTCGTCCAGGTCCGCCGCCATGTCCGCGGCCAACAGCGTGAACTCGTCCTTGGCGCTGCCGAGCAACAACGGCACATCCATCGCCTCGCCGCGAACCGCGATCTGCAACGGACTATCGGTCAAGTGCAAACCGTCGATCACCGGGCCGAACCGAAAGGATCCGCCGAAGGTGAACTCCCCCATCCGCGCACTCGCGGCCAGCTGGGCACGCACTAATCTGCCGACCCTGATCTCACGCAGCGGTGCTAGATTGTCGCCACGGCTGAACCCGAGCTCCTTGATAATCGCCTCGGCGACCGTGGTCGCCTGTTCGGGCTGGACACCGGACGACCCGCCCACACTGATCGTGAACGCCTTGTGGAACATGCCACGCGCCTCAGGCATGGCCATCAAGCCGGTCACCACACCGGCGCCCGCCGAGTCGCCGACCACAGTGACATTGCCGGGATCGCCGCCGAACGCGGCGATATTGTCCCTGACCCAGCCCAGCGCCGCGAGAACATCGAGCAGGCCGACGTTGCCGGAGTGCGCGAACTCGGGCCCGCCGAGCTCGGCGAGGTAGAGGAAGCCCAGCACACCGAGGCGGTAGGTCAGGCTGACCACCACCGCGTCACCGTCACGGGCGAGCCGCCCACCGTCGTACATGGGCCAGGACGACCAGCCGAATTGGAACGCGCCCGCGTGCAGGTGCACGATCACCGGACGGTTCGCCACGCCATCCAGTCCCCCACTCCACACGTTGACGGTGAGCATTTCTTCGCTCTGTGGATGCTGGAGCGGCGCGTCGAACAGTGCGGCCAGGATCGGCGCGTCACCGGGGCGTAGCGCCGTCGGGAATTGCGGGCTGGCCGGGCCGAATTCGGTCGCGTCCCGTATGCCGGTCCATGCCGGTGCCAGTCGCGGTGGAGCGAACCGGGCGTCACCCGCGGTCGAGTCGCCGTAGGGGATGCCTTTGAACACGTACACGCCATCGACGACGGCGCCCCGCACCCGGCCGTTCGTGGTGGCCACCACGGTCGTCATTCGCTGACCTCCATGTCTCGTTCGACGGACACAGGCCACGACGAACGGGTCGTCGGCTTTCACCGTGTCCTTCGGCATGATCGCGGCCGGTCGTGAAAGACGGCCCGCGTCAGATTCCCAGTCGCATCAACGATGATCAAGAGCCACCGGTGCCCACATCGGGTGACGAGCGACGTCGCACATAGTTGTCCGCGCATGACATTTCGTGCAGCAGACCCATACACCGGGTGTGCCTGTTGCGCCTAAGTTAATCCGAGTGTGCAACTGCGCAGTTCGAGCAGTTGCACACCGTGTCGGCCGAGATCCATTGTCCTGCATGCACTTCCGCTAGGATCGCGATGGTGCAACCGACAACGCGCCCCCTCGTCAGCGGAACCCCGGCAAGCCCCGGCACAGCAACCGGACGAGCACGCGTCTACCGCGGCGGCCCCGCGGAGGTGGAGCTGACCGCCGGCGACATCCTGGTTACGGTGATCACCGACCCGCTGAGCTTCGCCGACATGATCGAGCACGCGGCCGCACTGGTGACCGATCGTGGCGGGCTGGCGTCTCATCCGGCGATCCTTGCCAGGGAGCTTGGAATCCCCTGTGTCGTGGGCACACAGATCGGTACCGAGGTGATCAGGGATGGCATGCGCATCGTGGTGGACGGCGCCACCGGCGCGGTTCACGCCGTCGACTGAATCCCCGCGACCTACCGGTCAGGCGAGTGCCGGTCACGAGGAAATTTTGTCAGTTGCCGACTTCACCGAAGCGCTGCTCCAGGTACATTCCGGTGGTGACCGGTTCGTAGCCATCCGCCGCGGGTCCCCCGATCGGCTCGATCAGCACGTCATAGCTGGTGGCGTAGAAGAACGCGACCGAGTACCGGTCCCGGTCGCGCGGGCTGAGCACCCGGTGCGGGGTGGCCGGCAGCAAACCGTTGGTCCATCGGGCGAGCATCTCCCCCACGTTGAGCACGAACGCACCAGGTACCGGTCGGACGTCGACCCAGCCGCTGGCCGGGTCATGTACCTGGAGTCCGCCCACACTGTCCTGTGCCAGTACTGTCACGACTTCGTAGTCGCTGTGCCGCCCGACACTCAACGAGCCCTCGGGCAGCTGCGGCTGCCGTGGATAGTGCAGCAGCCGCAACAAGGCATGGGGCTCATGGGATCGGATCGCGAAGAAGTCCGGGGGCTGGTCCAGAGCGACGGCGACGGCGCTCAGCACACTGTCCGAAAGTGCTCTGACCGCAGCCATATAGCGCTCCACGGTGGACCGGAATCCAGGCAGGTCTGGCCACAGGTTCGGCGTCGACCGCAACGTCCATCCCGGCCCCTCATACGTGTCCGGCAGCTCGAGACCGAGGTCGAACGTCTCGTAACGCGGACCTGGTCCCGGTGTCTCGTCGAGCCCGACATGACCGCGGCAGTGCCCGGCATGCCGGTTGTGCACTGCGTCGAGCCGACGGCCATCCAGCGCGAACAGACGCCGACCCGCAGCGAACACCGCAGCGCGGGTTGTCTCCGGCACGCCGTGCCCAGAGATGTGGGCAAACCCGGTGTCGCGGAACGCCTCCAGCAGCTGCCGCGCGACACTCTCGTTCCTGTTGATGCGCCACTCGGTGAGGTCGATCAGCGCGATCCTGTCTTGCCCAGAGGTCATGGCGCGAATTCTCGCAATACCCCGGCATGGCGGCAACCAAGGCTCCATGTCCGGTCAGTCATCCCGGCTCGGCGCCACCTACCCTGCGGCACAAGGATTTGCAGTGTCAGGTGGGCGGTAGCCGGGTCGCCACTGCGCTTGCCGCGTTGGCTTCGAGCAAACGGTCATTGGAGACCATGATCTGCGCCGAGTACAGGTCCCGCAGGATCCGCGAAATCGACAGCGGTCCGTCCTCCTGGTAGCCCGAGAAGCCACAAATCGACAACGCGTGCTGCGCGACTGTCACAGTGGCGGTCGAGGCCGCCAGCTTCAACGCGTTCAGCCTCGCGGCAAGCCATCCGTCAGGAGCTCGTTGCCCAGACCACACCTCGTCGAAACATGTGATCGCGTCGGCCAGTTGGGTCTCAAGACCGATCAAAAGCTGGTCCCCCCAAGCCATCCGGTGATCGAGAACCGCCGCATCCGACCGGCGAGCACGGGCATCGAGCGCCCGCGCTGCCCGGTCGAGCGCCTCGCCGGCCAGGCCGATCCACACGGCAGACCACAGAATCTGCGACAGGGGAACCAGGGTGTGAGCCTTTATCGTCGGGAAAGGATCGGTGAGGATCTGGTCCGGTTCGAACTCGGCCCGGATCAGGAAGGGCGGGCTGCAGGTCCCGCGCATGCCCATCGGATTCCAGATCCCGGTCCTGGCCAGCTCGATCTGATTCCTGCCCACCATGACCGCAGCAATATCCCGCTGATCCGCGGCGCGGTCACGCCGCGCGGTGATCAGAAAGGCGTCGGCCTGCTGCCCATAGGAGACCGTCATCGCGTCCTTCTCCAGCGTGCGCCCATTTTCGATGACGGCATGTGACCGGGATAGCTCGGCACCGAGACCTTTCTCACTGGTCACCGACGCGAGCAGCAGATTGCCTGACACCATCGTGGACACCAGGTCCGGGGGACCGCCATGCCGGAGCGCACAGGCCAGCATGATCTGGTGCATCGCCCAGATCATCGCGGTCGATCCGCAACCACGGGCCAACTCGATACCTACGCGGGCCAGCACGGGCAGGCCCAGTTCGAGTCCACCCTCCGCTTCGGGGGCCACCGCGGCCAGCAGCCCGGCATCCGCGAGTGCCGCCATCGCCGCCGCAGGAAACTCCGCATTGCGGTCGACCTCACTGGCATGTTCTGCCGCGATAGCGGCGACCCGCTGCGCGGCGGAGAGCGCGTCTTTACCGGACAACGTGAATCGCACGGACGACAGGGAATTCGTCATGGAGTCGTCGATCTCCCGATCTGAAACGTTTACCGAGAACAGGGGAAGGGTTGATCCACCGCAGTGTGCACGACCGCCGCCAGCACCGCCACGGTCATGCGAACACAGGCCGAATTCACCGCTCCGGGCGAATGAGCGCGCGGCGCAGAAAGGGGGCCATCGCACTTCGCTCGTGTCCGGCGATGTCCTCCGGCATACCCTGCGCGATGATCGTCCCACCGTCGGCACCGCTGCCGGGGCCAAGGTCGATGACCCAATCCGCCGAGGCGACAACATCCACATTGTGTTCGACCACGATCATGGTGTGCCCGGCGTCCACAAGCCGGTGCAGAAATTCAACCAGCACGACCACATCGACGGCATGCAGGCCACTGGTCGGCTCGTCGAGTATGTAGAGGGTGGGAGCATCTCGGTTGCTGCGGCAGAGCTCGCGACCGAGTTTGAGCCGCTGCGCCTCTCCTCCGCTGAGGGTTACCGCGCTCTGGCCCAGCCGCAGGTAGCCGAGCCCGATGTCGCCGAGCACCCGCAACACGTCCGCGATCTTCGGTTCCTCCGCGAACACCTCGGACGCAGTGACGATGTCGAGTTCGAGCACATCGGCGATGGAGTACCCGTTCCACTTCGCCGCGAGAACGTCGTCGTTGTATCGCCGCCCCGCGCACTGCGGGCACGGCACGACCACGTCCGGTAGGAAGTGAAGTTCCATGGTCTGCTCACCGCTGCCACGGCACGTCCAGCAGCGGCCCGCCTCGGAGTTGAACGAGAAATTCGCGGTGGACCACCGATTGCGCACCGCGAGCGGCACCCTGGCGAACAACTTGCGAATATCGTCGAAGATCCCAACATATGTCGCCGGAATCGACCGCGAATTGCGGCCCATCGGGTCCTGTGCAGCAGCGACGAGACGGCGGAACGACTCGATCCCGGTCAGCTCGGCGAACGGCCCGGCAGGTATGCGTCCCGTATCCACTGCCATCGTGGCGGCGCGCTGGAGCAGGCCGCTGACCAGCGAGCTCTTCCCACTGCCACTCGGCCCGGTAACGCAGGTCAGGAGCCCAAGCGGAAAACGGGCGGTCACGTTGCGAAGATTGTGCAGACGCGCGCCGGCGATCGTCAGATCCGCGCCGGGTTCCGGCCGCCGACGGGCGCGAGCGCGTCCGATCACCAGCTCGCCGCGCAGATACCGCGCGGTCGCGGAGTCGCCGGAGCGGATCAGCTCGTCCGGGGAGCCCGTGGCCACGATCCGACCGCCCAGTTCACCCGCTCCCGGACCGACATCGACAAGGTGGTCCGCAGCGCGCATCACTTCGGCGTCATGCTCGACGACGATGACGGTATTGCCCAGGTCACACAGCCGACGCAGACTTGTGGTCAATCGGCCGGTATCCGCGGGGTGCAGGCCGACCGAGGGTTCGTCCAGCACGTAGACGAGGTCGATCAGGGTGCTGCCGAGCTGCTTGGCGATGCGCAGCCGCTGCCCCTCACCGGCGGAGAGAGTAGGGACTGGGCGATCCAGGGCAAGATAGCCGAGGCCGACCTGCAGTACGTGGTCGATCTTGCGACACAGTTCCGCGTTGATCTCCTCGACCGCTGCGGCGACGATGGGCGGCAGGTCCAGCGAAAGGACCTCCTCCAGCCAGGCTGGCAACTCCTGTACAGGACGGCCCATGGCGCGGACGATGTTGTCGCCGTTGAGCAGCACCGCCAACGCATCGGGCGTCAGCCTACTGCCACCGCACCGGGTACAGGGCACCGCGGTCATGTACTGCTGATAGAACTCCTTGCGCTCCAAGGTCGAGGCCCCTCGGAACAACCGCTCGATATTCGGCGCCAGGCCGGTGTCGGTCCGGCCGGCCAGATACGACTCGACCTCCTCCGACAGTGCGTATTCGGTGCGGCCTCGCAACACAAGCTCGCGCAGTGCAGGTGAGAGGTCGCGCCAAACCGTGTTCACGGTCGATCCGAAAAGGCCGAGCAGCTGGGGTAGTTCCTGCATCGGCCAGTACGTCTTCTTCGGCTCGCGGCGCCGGTCGCCGTAGAAGGCCAGCGCGCCCGCCCGGATCGAGGCGTCCTCGTCGGAGACGAGTAACTCGTCGGACACCTCGAAGCGACTCCCAAGCCCTTCACATTCCTGGCACATACCTTCCGGCGAGTTCGGGCTGAAGAATTGCGAGGACGTCGCCCTCGCGACACGTCCGCAGTTCTCACAGGTCCAACCAGTGTCCAGATACCTGGCCGACTGCCCGGCACATTCCACCGCGACAACCGCATCAGGGGTACGCATGGCGTAGGCAAAACACTTCCGCAGCACGGCGATGAGCTCGGCCGCGGTCCGGCCCGCTGGTTGACTGGTCAGCTCCCGACGAACGATATCGCCGGTGCCCAGTGTCGATCTCTTGACCAGACTGAGTACCGCAGAACCAGCTCCGATGGCGTCGACCGCGACGGAAATCAACTCCTCTATGCTGCGCGGAGCCACCTCGGTGCCGCAGGTCAGGCACGAGTGCTCGCCGGCACGGGAGTACAGCAGCCTGATCAGATTGCCGATCTCGGTAATGCTGCCGACTGTCGAACGGGGGTTACGGCCGGGGATGTGCTGGCGGACCGCGATCGCCGCCCCCAGACCTGTGATCGCGGCGACCTTCGGTTTGGGGAGCTGAACAAAGCCACGCCGCTGGAACGGCGACAGGCTCTCCAGGTACTGCCGCTGTCCTTCGGCGAAGATTGTCTCGAAGGCAAGTGAGGACTTGCCGCTACCGGACGGACCGGTCACCACTGTGATCGCTCGGCGCGGGATCTCCAGCGTGACCGAACGAAGATTGTTCTCGCTGGCCTCCTGGACCAGGATCGGCCGGGACCAGTCCTGCGTTTGGATCATTCGGGGCACAGTAGCGAAGCCAGGGGTGTCCATGGGCGAGACCTGGACGATCCGTCGCCCGCCCACCAGGATCACCGGTATGGCTGAGTACGTCACAGTGATCGGTCTCGGATATGTCGGCCTACCGCTCGCGGTGTCCCTGGCCGGACAGGGTATCCGCGTCGCCGGGGTAGACGCTGATCCCGCCATCCGAGACGCCGTACGGGAGCGGCAGGCCCCCTTCTTCGAGCCCGGCCTCAGCGAGGCGTTGCAGCGGCTCCCCGCCGGCATGCTCACCGTTGCCGAGGCGCCACTGTCCGCCGGGCCGCCGCGGGCCGTCATCATCTGTGTCGGCACCCCGACCGATCCGGAAACCCTGCGGCCCGACCTGTCACACCTGCGGGCCGCCACGGAGACCGCGACCGCATGCATGGGTGACGACACGCTGGTCGTCGTCCGCAGCACGGTCCCGGTCGGCACCTGCCGCCAGTTTGTACTGCCTGTGCTGCGAACAAAGGTCGCCCGTCCCATGCTCGCGTTCTGCCCGGAACGGCTGATCCAGGGCACCGCCCTTGCTGAAACGATCAGCCTCCCGCAGATCATCGGCGCACTCGACGAGCGCTCCCGCACCGCCGCTGACGCTCTACACTCCTCGCTGACCGCACGGCGTGTACACGTCTCGTCCCTCGAGACAGCCGAAATGATCAAACTGGTCGGAAATGCTCACACCGATCTGATCTACGGCTTCGGCAACGAAGTCGCGCTGATGGCGACAGCCCTCGGCCTCGACGCCGATGAGGTCATCCGTTCGGCCAATTCCGACTATCCGCGGCCTGACATCGCATCACCTGGGTATGTCGGCGGCAGTTGCCTGACCAAAGATCCCTACCTGCTGATCCATTCCGCGGCCTCGGCCGGCTACTCCCCGCCGATGGTGGCCGCGGCACGACGGCTCAACGAGGAGGTTCCCACCCGGATCGTGGAACGCTTCACCCAACAGCTCACCCGACTCTCGGATCGGCCGTTCGCGGAGTCCAAGATCCTGGTGTGCGGCATGGCCTACAAGGGTAGGCCGGAAACTGACGATGTCCGCGGCGCCGCGAGTAGCACGGTCGCACGGTTACTGGGCAGTGAGGTCAAAACCCTGGCCGGGCACGACTTTCTGGTCCGCGACCACGTGGTGCGTCAACTCGGGTTCGAACCGACGGGGCTGGAGGACGGCCTTCGTGACGCGGATGGCGCCCTGCTACTGGTAGATCATCCCCGATATCGCGACATCACTGCTGATCAAATACGTTCGCTGATGCGCGGCCCACGGCTCGTGCTGGACATGTGGGGCATCGCTGAGGACGCTCTCGTCGACGCCGACGGCATCAACTATGTACGGTTCGGCCGTGGCTGACCGGGTCCTCGTCACCGGCGGCGGCGGGTTCATCGGTCATCACCTCGCCTGGCGGCTGCTCGAGGAGGGGACCGAAGTCGCAATCCTCGACGACTTCTCTCGAAGTAAACCGGACCAGGATTTCGAACGGCTGCGCCAGCACGCTCTGGTGGTGGAACACGACCTGCGCCTGCCGATTCCCGCCGGCCTGCTGTCCGGGGACTTCGACGGGGTCTACCATCTCGCCGCCGTCGTCGGAGTCCAGCGCACGATCGAGAATCCGGTCCATGTACTGCGGACCAACGTCGTGTCCACGTTGAATCTGCTCGATTGGTGTTCGTCGCAGCCACCAGGCATGCTGTTTTTCAGTTCCACCAGCGAGGTTGCGGACGGTGCGGTCGCCACTGGCCTCACCGGACTACCCGCACCGGAGTCCGTGCCCTATGTGGCAGCTGAACTATGGGCGCCGAGGACCTCGTACTCGCTCAGTAAGGCGACCGGCGAACTACTGGTGATGCAATACGCCGAGGACTTCCCTGTCCGGATCGGCCGATACCACAACGTCTACGGCCCCAGGATGGGAAATTCCCATGTCATTCCGCAGTTCCTGCGTCGAGCGCTGGACGGCGTAGATCCTTTCCCGGTCTACGGCGCGGACCAGACCCGCGCGTACTGCTACGTGGCGGACGCGGTATCCGCGACCGTCGCGGTCGCCCAGTCGGCTGGGGCGAGTGTGGTCGTCAACATCGGAAACGACACCGAAGAGATCACCGCCCGCGACCTCGCGGATCGTGTCTTCGAGGTCGCCAGCGTCCAGCCGCGGGTCGAGATCTTCGCTCCGCCACCAGGTTCACCCGAACGTCGCCTGCCCGATCTGACCACATTGCGCGGGTTGACCGGCTATCAGCCCCGAGTTCCGCTGGACCAGGGCTTGCGCCTGACCTACGAGTGGTACGCCCGGTGACCCGCGTCGTCGTGACGTTCGGGACCTACCAGGGCACTTACTCCGGAGCCGAACGCATGGCGTGGCGCACCGTGGAGAGTCTTGCCCACCAGGGACACGACATCACCGTGCTGACCGATTCACCGTCCATGGTGGATGTCCGCTGCCTGCCGGCGGACACGACGGAACTCCCGGTACAACCGGAGCTCGCGCACGCGTTCGACCTGGGCAAACCGCAGTCGGCTGACCATGGCTGGCAGCTGGCCCGACGATTCGAGATCCCCTTCGCGCTGACCCCCGCGACGGACAGTTCCGTGTGGCCCGACCCGGTGACGGGCGATCACCTTTGCCGACAGGCGGACATGCTGTTCAGTATGACTAAAGGCGAGGACGGAGTTCTGGTGGGCAAGGGGGTCTCACCCGATCGGATCACCCGCATCCCAGCGGCTCCCGATGTGGCTGGAGTGGCGAACCCCGAGCGCTTCCGGCGAGCGTACGAGATCAGCGGTCCGCTGGTGCTTTTCGTGGGTCGGCGCATCGCGTTCAAGGGTTACCGACGACTGCTGGAGACCATGCCGCTGGTCTGGCAGGCGCTGCCCGACACCGTCTTCGCCTTCGCCGGGCCGAATGCCGAACCCGATGCCGCGGCAATCTTCCAACGGCACGCCGATCCGCGAATGATCGACCTCGGCGTCGTCGACGAACAACAAAAGCACGATGCCATCGCCGCGGCGGATGTGCTGTGCCTACCATCGAGCGCCGAGGTGTTTCCCGTCGTATTCGCCGAAGCTTGGCGGCTGGGCAAGCCCGTGGTGAGCGGAGACTTCCCGGGAGCACACGATGTGGTCCGGCACTCGGTGGACGGCTTTGTCGTCCCGCCCCGGCCTGCGGCGATAGCCTCCGCTCTGGTCGAGCTGATCACCGACCCGCCGCTGCGCGCTGCGATGGGCCTGGAAGGGCTCCGCCGCGCCGAACGGGAACTGAGCTGGCACGCGGTTGCCACTGCGGTGTCGGCCGGATACCGGCGGATTCTCGGTACCACGGTGTCCATGTTCAAATGCGAGTCTTGACCACTATCGAATTTCGGTTGCTTTCGAGCAATCTTTACATGAGAAAGTGGTCGCAGCAAAATGAAATAAGCGATCAATATCCGACGCTCAACCTTCTCGTGTTCACCGTCTACCTGTCAAGTTGAACACCTGCGTCCACCGCTGTTACCTCACCGCCTCATGTCCTTCGACACGCTTTACAACCGGACCGAATGTGAACATACTGCTGGCAGCGAACATACTGGGCCATACCAGAATTCGTTCGCACCCTCTACAGGCGGAACAACGAAGAATCGGGGGAACGTGCTGTGTCCCGTGCTGCGGCATAGCCGGATTCATCTCCGGCATGCCACGACTACCCCCATGCGTGACAAATTGGGTACACACTGATGACCGGCCGCGCGCAGACACACACACCATTTCTGTCCGAGCTGCTGCAATTATCCGCCGCGCGACGCCCCGATGCGGTCGCGATCGCCGAGAACGGCGCCGACCTCACCTACGCCCAGCTATGGGCAGCCGTACGGGATTTCGGAAGGTCTCTTGCCGACCACGGGATCGGACCGGGCAGCCGCGTTCTGGTAGCGGTGCGCAGCGCCACGCTCACGGCGATGTCGGTCTACGCCGCATCACATCTCGGCGCGACCGTCTCCGTGATCGGCGACCGGTACAGCGATACCCAGCGCGAGATGATCGAGCAGGACTACGCGCCACACCTCATCCTGACCGAGCACCACGGCGAGATGATCACTGAAGCCGGTCCTGGCGGAATGGTCGACCAGACCGGAGACCCCGCTCTGGTCATCTACACTTCAGGCTCGTCAGGACAGCCAGGAGGTGTGGTCTGCCCACGGGAAGCGGTGTCGTTCAGCGTCGGCGCCATCATTCGGATGCTCGACTATCTGCCCACTGATCGAGTCCTCGCGATACCGCCTTTTTCCTTCGACTATGGCCTTTACCAACTCTTCCTGACCGCGGCGTCTGGCGCGAGTCTCGCCGTGGCTGCCCCCGGTGATGCCCTCGCCACATTCACCAGAGCCAGCGCATGGGAACCAACCGTCCTCCCGGTTCTGCCCGCGCTCGCACGGTCTTGTCTGTCACTCGCCGCCCGCTGGCCCGCCTCGGTCCGGACCGGCGTCCGCCTGATCACCAGTACCGGCGCGCACTGGGATGACGACACCCGCGCCGCGTTACGCGACCTCTTCCCTCGTGCCGGTCTGGTCTCGATGTACGGACTCACCGAGTGCAAGCGGACCACGATCTCAGCCGTAGACGAGGATCTGTCGGCACCGGGCACCGTCGGTCGCGCACTGCCCGGCACCACGGTGTGGATCCAGGGCGAGAACGGACATCCGGCCGCCCCCGGTGAGATCGGTCAGGTCATCGTGCGTGGCCCGCATGTCATGTCCGGCTACTGGGGTGATCCGGAGAGGACACGGGCCACTTTCCGGGAACACCACGGTGTCCGAGAGTTGCTGACCGGCGACAACGGTCATCTCGATGCCGAGGGCAGGCTCTACGTGCACGGCAGACGCGATGGGCAGGTCAAGATCCGCGGGACCAGGGTGTCCGCTGCCGAGATCGAGCGCGCTGCGACCGACCTTGCGACGGTCAGCATGGCCGCGCTGATATCCGGCCGAAACGGTGAACCGGTCCTGTACATCGAGGGCACCGCAACGGAAACTGAGATCCGGCGACGCATCGGCGAACTCGTCGGCACGTGGAAAATACCCAACGACATCCGAGTCCTCGCGCACCTCCCGGTCAACGACCGCGGGAAGGTCGATCTCGCCCTGCTGCGTGGGCTCGCCGACAGAAAGAGTCCCTGACATGTCGCTTTCTACCGACCAGGTACTCGCGCTCGCGAACGAGGTCGGCACGCCGTTCTACGTCTACGACCTGGCGAAGGTGCGCACCGCGGCGACAGTGTTGCGGGCCGCGCTTCCGGCTGGCGCTCAGGTGTTCTACTCACTGAAAGCCAACCCGCATCCGGATATCGTCGCGGCCTGCCTAGCGGTCGATCTAGGTGTCGAAGTGAGCAGCGACGGCGAATGGTCATCGATCCCCGCCGGCACGCCGTCTTCCTCGATCATCTATTCGGGACCGGGAAAGACCAGGGCACAACTGTCCGAGTTCGCACAACGATGGGGTGGCTACGTCACAGCTGAGAGCTTCCGAGAGCTGGCCGAGATTCGCCGCATCGGCGGCTTCGCCGGAATTCTGGTTCGAGTCAACGTGACGACCGACCGCAAGGGCGCGTCACTGACCATGTCCGGGCGAGCAAGCCAGTTCGGTATCGACGATGCCGACCTGAAGGACGGTTGGGCAGCGCACGATCTAGGCGCCGGGGACATCGTGGGGTTCCAGATCTACGCCATGTCCAACCAACCCGACGTCCAGGTGATCGGCGGCGCTGCGAGCGACGCGCTGCGCTTCGTGCAGGAGTGCGCCGAACTGTATGGCTTCCAGCCGTCGATCCTCGACCTCGGTGGCGGGTTCGCCGCGCCGTTCGGCCGTGCCGGGCGGACCGGCCTCGACGGTCTTCGAGCGGCACTGCTGACCGAACTCGCCGCTGCACCTGCGATGGCTGACACGACCCTGATCTTCGAGTCCGGCCGCTTTCTCACCGCAGCAGCGGGAACCATGTACGCGACCGTGCTCGACCGGAAACGCTCGAAGGGAAAGGAGTACCTCGTGCTAGACGCGGGCGTGAACTGCGTCGCGGGACTGCAGGCAAGTGGCCGAACCCTCCCGGCCCCGATAGATGTCGAGGTGGTGCACCGTCGGACACCGGCGGGCCGTCCTGGCCCGGTGACCGTGACCGGACCGCTGTGCACACCGTTCGACGTGCTCAATCGAGAAGTCGTGATGGACGTGGGGGTCGGGGACATCGTCCGGGTGCCGAACGTCGGCGCCTACGGACTTTCCGCCAGCGCGGTAGGCTTCTTGTCCCGTCAGTTGCCCGCCGAGGTGGTCGTGGACGGAACGGATGTGCTCGGTGCGACAAGGGTAACGATGTTGAGAGGTGCCTGTGGCTGACCAAGATACCGTGACAACGCGAACCGAAGTGGCGATCCGCCGAGCGTGCGGGATCAGCGAGACTGCCGACCTGCCGCCGGATGCCCGATTATGGGAAATGGGGATGGACTCGCTGCGGTTGGTGGAACTCGTCACGGCACTCGAGGACGAGCTGGACTTTTTCTTCCCCAACGAATACCTCACGGGGGATACGTTCGCCACCGTCGAGTCCACATTGGAGGTTGTTCGGCGGTTCGCGACGTGAGCGGCCACGAGCATCCCACTGCCCCACTCACCGAAGCGATCGAACGAATCGGCCGACGTGCCGCTTCAGCCGATGCCGAGGCAGCGTTCTCCGAGGAAACGCTCGCCGATCTCGGCGCGAGTGGCCTCCTACATGCCATGGTCCCGCCAGAGGCGGGCGGCCTGGGCTTCACCGATGGTCAGTTCTGCGCAGCTGCCGTCAGTCTCGGCGCAGCGTGCCTGTCGACCGCATATGTGTGGGTGATGCACTGCCAGCAGGCGGACCTCGTGTTCCGGCACGGGTCGCCGGTGGTCCGCAAGGCCGCCCGGAAGGTGATCGACGACGGGCAATTACTCTGCTCAGTAACAACCGAACGGCAGGGCGCCGACACGTTGTACCCCGGCATCGCCACTGCGAATACGTCATTGGCTGCTGGGAGGTCACCGGGTTCTTGGCTATTGCAACGGGACGCTCCTGTAGTATCCGCCGCGCGTCACGCCGGCGCGTTCCTGGTCACCGCCGCGGGTGCGGACTCCAACACCGTCACCATGGCGTGGGTACCTGCGTCCGCGACTCTGGACGGCGTTGCGGGCATGCGGAAATGCTCACCACTCAACGGTATGCGTGCCACCGAGAACCGTTCGCTCGTACTGGAAGCCGAAGGTGACGAGGATTTGCTGATCGGCGGAGCGCTGGGGTTCTCCGGAGTAGCGAAGGCTCGCTGGAGCAGGCTCGCTCATCTCGGCTGGGCGGCATCGTGGGTGGGGGCCGCCGCGCATGTCATCGAACAAGCCACCGGCGGACCAGCACGCAAACGATTCGCGCGCAGACGAGCCGTCGGCAGCATGCCGCGGGCCTCGCTCGCCAGAGCAGTATGGGAGCTGGAATCCGTCACCGGGGCGTTGCTGCGCCATCAGCAGGAATTGTCAGGGGAAACCACGGGCATCCGCGTGAACGAACATGTCACCGTGCGGTCCAACCTGCTCAAGGTCGGCGCTTCGGAGACCTGCTTCCGTGTTGTGGACAGTGTGGTCGCCGATATCGGCGCACCCGCATTGGCCCCGGGCAGCGATATCGAACGGCACTGGCGCGATCTTCGGATGACAGCCCTCGTCACTCGCAACGACGCGCTGCTCGTCGGCACAGGAAACTTGCTGTCCCTGCGTGCGTATCAAATGCGAACGCTGGTAGAAGATTTATGGGCAAGCTGAAGTAGCAAGCCAATCGCTTGACAAGACTGTGACTTCGATTGACTATTCAGTAAGTAGTTCCTGGGGTTTCCACCGAAACTGGGGTTTTCGTTGTTGATCAGATCGCTGGCCGGGGTGGCCGAAACACAGTACGAGGTCGACTGGGGAAATGGCATCAGTCGGCGCCTGCTCGTTACGGCGGATAACATGGGGTTTTCCGTCTGTCACACGATTGTCCGGGCAGGTACTTGTTCGTTTCTGGAGTACCGCACCCATTTGGAGGCCTGCTTTTGCGTGGCCGGTTCTGGGGAGATCGAAGACGTCGACGGTACCGTTCACCGGATCACCCCAGGCGTGCTGTACGCGCTCGACAACCACGACCGGCATTATCTGCGTGCGGACCGGGACAACGATCTAGTACTGGTGAGCGTGTTCAATCCACCACTGCACGGCACCGAACGGCATTCCCTGGACCAACTCGAGGCTTCGTCATACTGATGCACCGCAACAGTTGTCGAAATGCAACAAATACCGCCGAGGTGTAGACGGGTGTTTCATCGGTCCATCATGAATATCGGCCGACCTCGCGATTGACCACGTCTTCGATGTCTTCACCTTGAGGGGCCGGAAAGATTTCAGACAGCGGATATTTGGTTTCTCTACGCTGCATGATTCCGATCGAACCACTCGGACTCTACTTCGGTTGGGGTGCGGCAGTCAATTCCGAAATGAAGCCGAATCAGGTTGTACCGCAACTCGATATAGCTCGTGAGGTCCTACCCTGCATGCTCACGTGTCGGGTACTCGGTGCGGTTGACACGCTCGTTCTTCAGGGTGCCGTTGAACGATTCTACCCAGGCATTGTCGAAGCACGTGCCAGTGCGGCCGACGGAACGCCGGACACCTAATTCTGTCGCGACGGAGGCGAATTCACCGGATCCTGTTCGTCGCATTTCCTGGATCAAAGCATATCCGGATGTATCCGCCCGCAGCACTATACGAATCTTCGGCAGCATGCCCCACGCGACGCTACAACCATAGCCGTGGACGTCGCCGCACGGGGGATACGCAAGCAGTCGAGGCCACGCGAATCCTGTTGGTGCAGATGAACATAACTGCCACGATCCCGCGCACCGAGACCGTTGAGGGTCCGGGGTTCAAATAGATCATCCCGCTGGTTCGAGCTTCCCTCACCGCCAGCACATTGCGCACCTACAACACCTACCTGACCCGCCTCGAGAACACCTCGGGCGAACGGCACATCGCACCATCCCGCGCTACGACACCAGAAATGGCGAACACCGTGCGCGCCAACAGCACGCAGAACCGCGCCGGCCGCGGCGGCAGCAATATCGTGCGGCCGCGCCACCCTGAACTAGGGAGGAGAAATACTGGTCTAACAAGCGTGAGCACATCGGTCCAGGCGAGAAACTGCCTGACGAGGTCTAGCAATGCCTTTGTCCCGCCCGCGCATTCGCCTCGTCAAATACCTGCAACCACATCGGCTGACATCAGCCGTACCGCCTGCCCGCGTTGCACCCATAGGTGGCCGACGACAGCGCCTACGATCCACAACCTGGCTCCGACATACCGGATAGGGATCCGATCCTGGACGCGCTCTGCTGTTTCGATGCAATCGCGGCACTGGGTCATCACAGCTCGTCCCAGCCGCGGCCCGGAGCGACCGCCACATGGGGAAGCGAGTTCTATCCGTCCTTCGGCAGCTACTACTCGCGGCGCTCGGAGCCGTGGTGGACCAAGCTCGTGACCGACCGTGAGTTCCGCACCGCCGTGCTCGGCGATGTGAGCGACGGCGCTCTGGCTGATGCCCTTTGGGAGGTCGCGGCGCAAGCCGAGCGAGTAGGTGACGGCGGATGGGGCGTTTGGTCCGTCACGAGCGCACCCGTGCGGCAGCTCATCGCCGCCGCCCAGGATCGTGAGACCTGAGCCCCGCACGGCTCGTGCCTCACCGCTGATTCGATTCCGAGCTTCTCTTTATACCCCTGAGCAGCTACTATTCACTCCAGATAAAGTGACATAGATCCGCTCGAACACCCCGTTGTGGCCTATATGCCGTATTGAGGGGAAAGAGTCCCCTCTCGCGCACCCTTTACTACGCACCCGTGGCGATCTGCCGGGAATCGGCGCTGTAGCGAACCCTCGCTCCGCGGCCGGACGTTCGCGACGTCCACGGCCCGTCAGGTACGCGAATTCGTGAACAGCCGGTGTGGCCGGTCTTTATGCTGACGCACACTGGCGTCGGCCATTGTCCGCGGCAGTGTCAGTGGGAGGGACACGGGGTGGGCAGCATCGATGATTGGTATCAGAATCGGGCTCACCGAGGCGATCTCGATCCCCGCTACGATTTCGCCAGCGACGATCGACCTGATCGCCTGCAGTTCGGAGAGCTACCCCAGCGCGAATGGATGGTGCGTCCGGAGAAGCGCGGGCCGCGCAAGCAGCCGGTCGCGACGGCGGCGAAGCGAAAACCCTCGGCGAGAAAAACGAAGGCGCACCGCCGAACCCGAGCCGAGCGGGCGCGGCCGCCATGGGAGCTGTTCGTTCGGAGCTGGCTTCACAAACACCCCAACGCCGGCAACTCGCAGTGCCGCGCGGCCGCGCAGCGGGCCGGATTTCCGATCGACAAGAAGGCTGTAGCGAGTGTGCGGCGGGCCCTCGCCGCGGAAAGAGCCGCGAAGCCGACGCAGGGCCGTGACCGCGGCCCACAGCGTCTCGACGAACAAGCCAGGATCGCGCGGCAGATCGAACAGAACAGGGCCGCGGCACGGCTGCAACGTCAACAAGCCGCGGCGGTCGTCGCCGAAGAACGGGCCACCGAGCAGCGACTCGCTTTCATCAGGGATTGGCTGGCCCGGCACCCGAGCGCCCTCGACTCCGCCTGCCACGAAGCAGCGCATCGCAGCGGATTGCACGCTGTCACCATGAATATGATCGCGCGGGTTCGCCGCGGAATGGATCTACAGCCGCAGGCCGGGAAGACGGCGGCCGTCGGCAAGGCGCGCCGGAACAGAGCCCGCCCCGCGCTCGCAGGCCCGACATCGCCGCCGGAAACCGGAACCCGTTGCCCGGCATGCGACATGGTGCCCGACGCGGTGACCGGCCATTGCCGGTGTAGCTGAGCCCACACGCTTCTGCCTCGACAGCGGACCGCTCGCGACGTCGGTGCCGGCTCTCGGCAGCGGACCGCTCGCGACGTCGGTGCCGGCTGACGATATACCGTGCCAGCGGACGGCTCATGGAGCAATGGAACCTGCGCCCGGCAGGTCGACAACTCGCGTGATCTGAGAACCGCGAGCACACAGCTCGAGATCGAGAATCGGGTGCGCGCTGGAGTCCCGCTCGCACCCCGAAAGCCTCGACGAATCGGGCGTTCGACCAACGCGCGTCCAGGCCCCTCGGCGACTGTCGCCCGACCGGCCAGGGCACTGCTCCTGAGCGCAGCAGTGTCGCGTCCGTCACGGTGGCGAGCAGTTGGCGAACCGAGCTGATTCATCGTTCAAGCGTTCGAGACGCGAACCGAAGTCGGTGGGCGGCAGCCCGGTAGCAGTCGAGACGGCACTGGTCGGACACCCGACCGAGGGCCGGGAACCTTTACGCAGACTGGACATTTCGGGCAAGGCCGGGGCGAGGAGCGACGATCCTCCTGGTCGTATCCGGTGCCGTACGGGGCACTGGCAACCGGAGGGCAGCGCAGGATTGAGCTGCGATCAAGGCCGCCGGTCGATATGATGAGTCGGTTTGATCGCGCCGAGATTTGCTGCGGTCGAGCAACTTTCACGTACCGGCGAGTAGGAGTTTCGGGTATGACGTCTCGTCCGGCCGTGGCCGCCTCTGCCGAGTCACCTCAGCGCTCGACTATGCCTGGGACCGGGTGGTTTCCGTTATCGACCTAGCCCCAAGCGCTGCTCGATCGTCGCCGCCCAGGCGACTCCCCCGTTCTTCCCATCGTCCGTCAGGCCCATTCGAGGAGCCCCTCCATCGTGCATTCGTCGCAGCCTCCCCAACTCAATCACCCGGGCGGAGCCACACCGCCGGCGGCCGACAGCGGCCCTGACGAGCAACGGTTTCGCATCTTCACCGAAGACTTCGCGCGCGACCCGCACAGTTTCTATCGCGCCATGCGACAGCGTCACCCGAAACTGGTTCCGATCGAGATCGATGAAGGCGTACCCGCCACGTTGGTGATCAATTACGACACGGCGAAGCGAATTCTGCACGATCCCGATCACTTCTCCGCGGACCCGCGGATGTGGCAGCAGATTCTCAGCCACCAATGGCCCGGCCGGAAGTTCGACTTCATGCCGATGGTGGAATACCGGACCAATGCCCTGCGCAGCGACGGCAATACCGCGGTGCACCGGCGGTATCGCACCGCGACCCAGGACGCGCTCGCGGGCGTCAAGCTCTCCGAACTCGAGAGACAGCTGCGGGTCGTCGCGCATGAGCAGATCAACTCCTTCTGCACACAGGGAGCGGGGGTCGACAACCCCTTCGATCTCGTTACGGGCTACATCCTGCCGACCATGGGCGCGATGCTGAACTACATGGTCGGTTCGACACCGGACATCATCGCGAGAATCGCCAAGGCCAGCGCCGATCTGTTCGACGGACAGGATACGGCCGACACGAACCGGCAGCTGGAATCGGCGCTCACCGACTTGATCATGATGAAACGAGAAACTCTCGGCGACGACATCACGTCGCGATTGATCATGCATCCGGCCGCGCTGTCGACCGAGGAGATCGTGCAGCAGCTGGTCACCTGTCTCTCCGCGGGTACTCAACTTCCGGCCGATCTCGCCGCCAGCGCGCTGCGATTGATCCTCACCGAATTCAGCCCGGACGGCACGGCTTTGTCCACCAAGACCGCGCTGATCCAGGTGCTGGTGAACGATCCGCCGCTGGCGAACTATCTGCTGACCTATCCCCGGCATCCGGTGCTGGTCGAGGACAGGTGGCTGCCCGCGCACGAACCGGTGATCGTCAGCATGGCGGCGTGCAGCAGCAACCCCAGTCTGAATGTGCAGCAGGATTTCTACCACGACGGGTGGCATTTCAGCTGGGGCCTCGGCCCGCACGAATGCCCGCAGCATGCCCAGAACCATTCCTACACGCTGATCACGGGCCTGATCGACACGCTCCTCGACATTCTCCCGGATATTCAACTGGCGGTGCCCGAACAGCAATTGCTGTGGCGGAAGGGACCTTTCGCACGCGGTCTGGTCAGTCTGCCCGTCACTTTCGCCCCGACGCCGCAGGTACCGCGTGAGCTGTATTCGGCCCCCCAACTCGGCCCGATTTGAAGTCGCACGTTCGGCGGTAGGAGATTGCATGGGATGACGATGAATGTTTGATCGTACGAAGACCGGGGCCACCGGAGTATCAGGCCCCGGCCGCTGGACTTTCCGCGTCCGGGCCGACACCGTGCCATAAGCGCGGGTATCTGGGCGCGGGGCAATGATGCTGAGTGGGTACACCATGACAATAACCAATCTGCCCGGTCCTACCGACGTGGTCGACAATTCTTCCGAGCCACCGCTCGGTTCGACCGACCCCGGGCCTGTTACCGCATTGCGGCAGATCATCTTCGGCCGGCACTGGTCGCTCCATCAGGAATTGCGGGCTGTGGTAGCCGATCTCGGCGACCGACCCCGAGCAGGGCTCACCTACGACGAGGAAACCCTGATCGCGCCCGGCCTGCTCCGGCAAGTGATTGCCCGATTGGGGCGGCCTGCGAGAGAGATCGCCGCCGACCACCAGCTTCGCGGCGCGCTGTGCGACGCCGCTCAAGTGTCCGCCCCCAGATTGCTGCTGATCCTGACCGGGCACTTCTCGCTGACGATCAGCGCGATCACCCGATTGGGCAACGGCTCGGCCTATCAACAGCAGGCCCTGGACGAACTCGACAGCGGGAAAACCATCGGTGTGCTCATGCTGACCGAGCTGGGCGGCACCAACGGCAACGACCATCAGGCCGTCGCCGAGTGGGACGCCGGCACCGAAGGCTTCTGGATCACCACTCGGACCGCGCAGGCGTGGAAGTTCATGCCCAACGCGGCCTCGACGATCCCGAAAACGGCGGTGGTCACCGCCCGACTCCTGGTCGAGGGCGCCGACCAGGGTGTGCTGCCGTTCCTGGTGCGTTTGCGCACCACGCCGACGCGGCGCAGGCGCGTAATGCTCGCTCTCATGCGGGCTTTCGCTCCCAAGTCCGAGATCGCCCGGCGGCTGCGGGTGTCCACCGGGCTGGCTCCGGGGCTCCAGGCAGCGACCTTACCGCCGAAGAGTTCCGCGGCGATGGATCACGGTCTGTATCGGTTCACCCGGGTGTGGGTGCCGCGCGACGCGCTGCTCGGCGGCGATTGGGCACAGATCACCGAGGACGGGCGCTTCGTGTGCGAGGTGCCACACCACGCGCGGTTCCATCGCGCCATCGCCGTCCTCGGGGACGGACGGCTGGACCTCGCCAACGCCGCGATTGCCTCCGCACGCGCCGGATTGGCCGGGTTGACAGGCTATTCGCGACAGCGGCGCCCCGGGAAAGGCATGGTGATGGCCGAGCGCGACAATGTTCGGCTGGATCTCGTCTCCGGGATCGCGGCGGTGTACGCGTGCAGTGTGCTCGGGCGCCGAATCCGCGACCAGCGCGCGGCCTCCGACTCCGACGACCGCGTCCACGCCCTGTGGGCGATGCTCGCCAAACCACTGCTCAGCGACACCACGCTGAAGATTCTGACGGCGTGCCAGCAACTCGCGGGCGCACAGGGCGCGCTGCGCAGCAATCTGATCAGCGATTGGATCGGCAATACCAAGGCGATCATCACCGCCGAGGGCGCGAACAGGATCCTCCAGGTCAAAGCCGGCCAGCAGCCGGGGCTCGAAAATCTGCGACTGCCCGGCACTCCCGAGGACCTGCCGTGGTACCTGGACATGCTGATTGCACGCGAACGCCGGATCGCCGACAGCCTTCGCAACGGTGTCCTGGACCCAGCGAGCCGAGCCGACGGCCCGGAAACCGCCGCGGTCGAACTGGCCGAGGCGACCGCCCAGCGGCTGGCAGCCACGAGCCTGCACCTGGAGTCGATGAGCACCACCGAGCCGACCGCTCGCCGGCTCGCGGAAGCCGCCGCGGCGACCTTCGCGCTCGAGTGTGTGCACAGCCACGGAGCATGGTTCAGCGCGCACCCGGACCTGGAGCGGGTGGGACACGAACTGCGCCGGAATCGCGCGATCCTGGCCGACCACCTGCCGACCCTCTGCGCGGGCTTCGACCTGCCCGATCTGCAGTTCGCGCCGATCTTCTCCGCGGATTATCTGCGCTGGTACGAGGATTTCGCGGGCTGGACCTCGTGACCGCACGGGCACCTCGTCGACGACCAGAAAGGATGAGCTGAGAGCCTGCCGAACTCGTCGATCGGATACAGCGCGAGATCACGTTCTCGCGCTGGTCCCGAACAACTGTCTGCGTGGCATTGGCGCCACAATCCCGCACCCTGCGCACGACAGTGCTTGTTGGGTAGAGGCTTCTTTCGGACCATAGTCGGCACTGCGGCAATGGCCTCGCCTGACCTGCTTCGTCACCCTGTACGACGATGTCTTTCGCCCGATCAGACTGCATTGCGCGCTGGGGAGTGCGTGCTCGGAATGCCCGGCTGGTCCTGCACCCGCGATGCTCTCGGAGCAACTGTTCACCTATGCGATAACGGCTGAACGTGTTGACCGACCTCCGATCGATTCGCGAAATCCCCTCCCCTGCAGCGTCGCCCGGGTGGCGAAGGTCGCGGCCGTGAAAACGACCGGCATCGCCCATTTGTCGGGGCCGTCGCCCACGGCGAGGTGGGAGGCCGCCGCGCCGCCGTAGACGAAGACCAGGCCCGCGTAGGCCCATTCCTTGGCTCGGGGGTGCCCCGGGGTGAGGATTGTGGCGAGGGCGGCGGTCTTGGCAACGCCGAGGATGGTGGCGAAGTACATGGGGTAGCCGAGGTGATCGAAAGACTCACGGACGTAGGCGATTCGGGCGAGGTCCCAGTAGGCGCCGACGGCGGTTTCGGCCAGGACGGCGGTGACCGGGATCCAGCGGGCGAGTTTCAGGGCGCGTGAACGTCGTGCGGTGGTCATGGTGTGCTCCTTGGTTCTGTCAGGCGGTGATGGAGGTCGCGGCGCGGTGCAGAGCGGCGGCCAGGCGGAGGTTTTCGGGGGCGTTGAAGGCAAAGGCCGCGCGACGGCGGGTGTAGCCGTAGGCCAGTCCGCTGTGCGGGTCGGCGAAGCCGTCCGAGCCGGCGGAACCGGTGTGGCCGAACGCGTGTGCGCCGAGGAACGGGTACAGCACGCTCTTGGCTTCGAATCCGAGGGCGTAGGGGGCGCGGTCGCCGCGCACCAGGTCGAAGCCGCTCGAATGGATCGCCGCGATGGTGGTGATGGTGTCCAGGGACAGCAGTGGTTCCCGGTCGCCGATGCCGGTGGTGGCGGCCGCGTACATCGCCGCTACGCCGTGCGCGCTGCCGACACCACCGACCGAAGCCTGGCCGAGCCTGCGCAGCGTGGGATCGTTCGGCAGGGCCATGACATCGGCGGGGGTGAAGTCGCGGGCGTTCAGGTTGTAGGAGATGCCCGCGATGCTGTGCGGGTTGGGTGAGTTCGCGGCGAAGGCCGCGGTCATCGCCGGGGTCGCCTGCCAAGGGAGGATCGGCCGGTAGCGGTGGTCGAGATCGGGCGGTAGCCCGAGGTGGACGTCGAGATCGTAGGGTGCGCGGATTCGCTGCTCGAACAACTGCTGGACGGTGCTGCCGGTGACCGCTCGCACCACCTCCCCCACGATGGCGTAGGTGACGAAGCCGCCGTAGCCGTGTACCTCGCCCGGCTCGAAGAGCGGCCGCTGACCCACCACGCGCTCGGCGATGACCCGCTCGTCCGCCAGTTCGGCGACGGTGAAACCGCCTTCGACGCCGACGATTCCGGATCGGTGCACGAGCACGTCCCGCACCGTGATGCGCTACTTGCCCGCTGTGGCGAAGCGTGGCCAGAACTGTGCGACCGGCCGGTCGATGTCCAGGGCTTCGTCCTGGATCAACAAGGCCGTCACGAGGGCCGCGGCGCCCTTGGTCGTCGAATGCAGCCCGGTCAGTGTGGTGCCCGACACCTCGGGCCCCGTCCACAGGTCCACAACCTTGCGGCCGCGCACGAAGGCGGCGAGCTGAGCGCCGTCCGCCTCGGTGACGGCGGCGGCGAATTCGGTACGCACGTCCTCGAATCCGGGGGCGACGGTGCCGTGTACGTCGATCGTGTCCACGGGTTTTCCTTCCCTGCGGTCCGCCGCACTCGGACGCGGCGGATGTTCTGCTGCCCTGACGTACGGCGCGAACCGAACGTGACTCCGCCGGGCGGATCCCCAGCCCGGTCACGTTTCCCGGACCCGATTCGTCATCAGTGCGAGACACGATCGAGGAGGACCCGTGCACGACACTCAGCTACTGGCCGAACGGTTCGAAGCCAATCGGACCCATCTGCGGGCCGTCGCCTATCGGATGCTGGGCTCCCGTACCGAGGCCGAGGACGCGGTGCAGGAGGCGTGGCTGCGGCTGGCGCGCACCGACACCACCGAGGTCGGCAATCTCGGCGGCTGGCTGACCACCGTGGTGGGCCGGGTCTGCCTGGACATGCTGCGCTCCCGCCGAACTCGCAACGAGGAGCCGCTGGACAACGCTCGACTCCCCGATCCGGTGGTCACGAGCGAGACCGCGACCGACCCGGAACACGAAGCGCTACTTGCTGATTCGGTCGGCCTGGCACTCATGGTGGTGCTCGAATCGCTGAGCCCGGCCGAACGTCTCGCCTTCGTCCTGCACGACCTGTTCGCCCTGCCCTACGAGCAGATCGCGCCCATCGTCGACCGCACCCCGCAAACCGCCAAGAAGCTGGCCAGCCAAGCACGCCGCCGCGTCCAGGGCGCCACACCCGGACCGGACGCCGATCTGCCCCGCGGCCGCCGCGTCGTCGACGCGTTCCTGACCGCGGCCCGCGGCGGCGACTTCGATGAACTCCTGCGCCTGCTCGACCCCGACGTGGTGCTGCGCGCCGATGCCGGCGAGGCGATGCGCGTGATCCGCGGTGCGGCCGCGGTAGGCGCGCAAGCGGAGACCTTCCACCGCATGGCCACCCGGTGCACCGTTTACCCGGCGCTGGTCGACGGACGGGTCGGTCTGGTCAATACCGTTGCCGGGCAACCATTCTCGATCATCGGCTTCACCGTCACCGACGACCGCATCACCGGTATCGATATTCTTTCCGACCGGGAGCGGCTGGCCCGTCTGGATCTGAGCGCCGTGCTCGGATGAGCGTTATCAGGGTGAGAGTTCCGCCGACTTCGAAGCGTCTCCCGCCGGCCCCTCGATATCGCCGAGTATATTGGCAGTCCAGTCGCGGCAGGCGGCTCGACCTCGATGAACTCGTGTATGAGCGCGAGAGGACATGACCGAAGCGAACGCGCATTCGACACCCGTCTTGTACCGAACGCCGAGTCGGGGGGATCTGGCCGGGATCCAGATACTGGACGGGGAAGCGTTTCCCGATCATCGTTATCCGTTTTTCGTCCTCCGCCAGCTGCTGGAAGCGTCCAGCTCGCGTAGCTTCGTCGCTGTGCGACCCGGCGAAAACCACGCCGACCGGCTTGTCGGATATGCGCTGTGCATCGGCGAAGGCAAGCGCGCTTGGTTGGTCAGCCTGGCGGTCTCCTCGGATCACCGTGGACGGGGCATCGGTTTCGGCCTTCTAGAACGCTGCGTGCAGCTGTACAGGGAGCAGCAGGGCGTGGACGAGGTCCTGCTGGCTGTCGATCCGGCGAACGAGCCCGCCCACAACCTCTTCGAAGGTTTCGGCTTCTCGCTTGTCGAGCGCGACAACCGGTACTTCGGCGACGGCGAGCCGCGCGACATCCTGATCTACAAACTCCCTCGACCCACGATCACCTAAGACCGGAATCCGAACCCCGTTTCCCACCAACGCTTTACGCTGGAAGAAGACTCACATCGGGGAGACAGAGGTGAGCTTTGGATATCGGGTCCGGAACGCGGGTGGTGTTCCGTGGCGTGCAGGTGGAAGACCTCTCGGCGATCATCGAGTTGGAGCGCGAGCTGTTCGGAGGCGATGCCTACCCCTACTGGGTACTACGCCAGTTGTTCGATCTGAACGGTCCACACTGGGTGATAGCCGAACACCGGGGGGCGATCATCGGCTATGCCGTTGTCGGCATCGATGCGCGACGCCGCTGCTGGGTGATGACGTTGGCGATCTCTAAAACCTATCGGGGCTATGGATTCGGTCGCGCACTCCTGGAACGCGCGGTCCTCAACGGTCGCGCCGCGCTGGCCGATAGCGTGTATCTGACAGTTCGCCCGGCCGACGGGGTCGCCAACAATCTGTACACGACCTGCAATTTCCGGCACGACAGCCATGACGACCAGTACTTCGGCATAGGAGAGCCGCGCAATGTCCTGGTCCGTGACCTGCACCCGCCATCAGCCACGGATGTCCGCGACCCGTGGACGAAACGCTCGTCCAATCAGTAGCTGAAATGCATTGCTATGGTGGGTGTCACATCAGAACAACGATGTAGGAGCACCCGGGGGGAGCACCATGTTCGATCATGAAGATCTGTCGGCGGAAGCGAAAAAGAAGGCGGAAGCGATAGCCGCAATGGCCGACGTGATCAAACGGCGCTGCGAAAAGAGCTACGCCCCCGAAGTGGCGAAACACCTCGACAAGGTCGGTACGGGCGTAACGCACCCGGACGAGGAGCAGTTGCTCGACAGCATGAACACCTATGTCGAGCTGCTCATCGACGTGTATGTCAGGGCTCGCATTTCAGCCATGGGTGACCGTACGGTTTTCGAACAGATCTATCTCACCGCGGCCGAAGAATGGAAGAATGTGGCCGCCGAACCGGATCTCCCGAACGTCGAAAAGCTCAAGCCCCTGTTGAGTGCCCTGCTGGCCGCCGAGGTGGAGTTGCGTGGCCCACGACGCCTGAGCCGCACCCAAAGCGCCCGGCTGGCCCGAGTTTACGAGTCGCTGGGCCAGGGACTGCTTACGATGGGGCTGGCCGCCCATGCGGCTCTGGCCTACCTGCGTGGCACCGAATTGCACCGCCAGAAAGAGGATTTCGCGGGCCAGGACAGATGCGGCCTGGCCTTGGCGAGAGCGCGGCGCCAAGCGGTGTTCCCGCGATGGCGCCGGCTGCCAGGTTGGCTTTCGGATCTTCTGTGCGGCTATGGTTTCCGGCCGTTCTGGCTTCTCGGCTGGATGGCGGCGCTGTTGCTGATCTTCGCCGCGGGGCTGTGGTCGACAACATCGCTGCCCTTGAGTTCGGCGATTCACATGGTGCTCGTCAACTTCCTCAACCCGGTGGGCTTCGGTGATCTCGACGACGTCAACACGACCGGACGAATTCTGCTGATCATCGAGTCCTACTCCGGAATCGTGCTCATTTCCGTGTTCTTCGCGCTACTGGTGCGGCGCTGGTTCCGGCTCTGATCGCCGGCTACACCGACCTGATCATGTTCTCGCGCAGGCTCTCGAAGACCGCCAGAGACAGGCGGTCCCGCAGCTGGTCGACAATCGCGTGCCACTCCCGGGTGAAACCTGGTCGCTCCTGCAGCGAACTCCACAGATCGAGCAGGTCTGTCGGCGTGTGCGCGCCAGGCATCCAGAGATGCGCCAGTTGAGTGAGTGTCGGCGCGAGCACGTCTATGTGCTGCTGTTGATCGGGAGCCGCGATGTCGGTATCGGCCAGCGCTGCGGATCCGAGCGTCAACAGCCAATCGTGCACGCCGAGATCCTCACAGAATCGGGGCACCTGATCGAGCTCGGCCTCGTTCCGCACGGAAATCAGCACGGTCCGGACCCGATCCGCACCGAGTTTGAAGACCAGTCGCGGCTGGCCGGGCCGCCCGATCCGGGCTGCCCAGCGCATCCGGGTCGGACGCGTGCGCAGAGGCACACGCTGATCGAGCTGCTTGTTCATCCTGATTCGTCCGAGCAATCGGTCGCAGATCGCTTTCAGATTCAACGAATCCGGCATCGAATCGTTCGACAGGAACCCCGCGACCAACTCGTCGGAGGTGGTCGGGGTGACCTTGGAAACCACCTCCAGCACACCATGATGATCCAGGTAATGCTCCCAGGGGCGCCGCTTGTCGCTTTCGGCTCGAACCACCCGAGTCTGCGCGGAACTCTGCAGAACGCGCCCACCATAGACCACCGCGCGCAGAGCCACCGTCCCGATCGCGCGCATCTCCGACCGCCTCGGTGTCACCAGCAAGCAGTCCACTCCCTCGGTGATGTCCGGAGAGGTCGCCAGCGGGATCGGCCGTTCCCGCCACGCGATGCCGAGATCAGACATCAGACCGAGCAGCTCGTTCAGTGAATCACGGTGCATAACAGTCGAATTCGGCAGGAGCGCAGTAACCACCTCACCGAATTCGATCAGCGGGCCCTCGGGCGCGGGTGTACGCGGCTGGCTGCCCGCACTGCGGGTGAGCAAGCGGACGCGTCTTGCGCGACGCTGCACTCGCAGGGCCGGACTGGAACGGTCGACGGATACCGGCCGCGCCGCCGGGAACCACGGCTGCGGCATGTCAGGATCCGCTCACAGTGAACTGCGTCATCCGATCCGTCACCGCACGTGGAACATCCACGCCCTCGACACGCCCGCGCTCGACGATTTGATCGACCACGGCGTCGTCGAGCCTGACATGCTCGAGTATCAACCGGACCGCGTCCTCGATCCGCAGATATCGCTGCGGCAGTACCGAAAAAGAGTGGTAGGCGGCGAAAGGCTTGGCCTTCGGCTCGAGTTGGAGCACGGCGGGCATATCCCACCAGTCCTTCCACTCCGCCGGCCAGTGGGCACCCGTGGGATCGGGCTGCCAATGAAATGGCTCGACAACGGCCTCACCCTGGTAGCGCAGCATCCCCAGGCGCAGCAGTTGCCAGATCGAGGCCAGATACGGGCACGACCATTTGATCGGATCCCCGGTCGGCGCAGAGCCCTTTTTGGGCGGCCGGTTGCTCCACATCTCCACATCGAGAAAGATCGAATGCTCACGACGGCCGAGTTCTTCCGAGGGCCGATAGTCCAATCCGTGCATCGCCTGCCCCGAGACGTGATCGGATTCACGTCGCCCGTTACACAACCAACCGGATTCCTTGGCGGGTGGGCGGCGGCCGTTCATACCCGGCAAAGGCTGGTGCACGATCCGCTCGCGTACCATTTCGGCCAGCTTGATGACCGCGCCGTCCGGCGCCGCCGGGGGCACCCGCCAGCAGCCGGCCTCGCGTGCCAGGTAGTCGATGGTGAGGCCGAACTCCGCGGCCGCAGCCAGCAGTTTGGGAACGATGACCGTGGGATGGGTTTGCTGCAGCTTCCTGCCGCTGAGCCGAAAGTAGTCGTCGATCAGAAAGCACGTGCTGACCCGCGCATCCGCGCCGTACTCCGCCTTGGCGATCAACCGCTGCGCTTCCACGATTCGGGAGACCTTGCGGAACTGCGCCCTGATCCGGTCAGCACCGTTGGCGAGATCCATCATGTAGAAGTGCCCCACCTCTATCGACACATGCGACAGGGGTATCTCGGCGACGCGCGGACGTTCGGTCGCCTCGACGTAGCCTGCAACGGTTTCCACTGGGTTCGAAACCCCTTTCCGAGAAGATGGTTCGCCGATCGTCCGAGTCATAACTTCGACCAGGCCCTGGGGTCGGTCAGCTGGTTGGCGAGTCGCGTAAAAGCTTCGACAATGGATTTGTTCGCGATCTCGTTGCGCACATCGATATCGAGCACAACCTGCTCTCGCCACTGCAGCATGGGCTCCACAGGTGTTTCTCCGAGCACATCCGCGCCGATCCTGGTCGAAGACAACCGTTTCAACTGCACATCCTGCGCGTGCAACCAGGCAGCCTGGGCTCCGGTTCCCCCCTTGATGGAACCCGGATCCGGCACCGCGGTTCGCACGTAACGGAGGTTTTCGAGCAGTCTATCTTCGTCATGGCCCACCTGTTTGCCGCTGGCCAGCAAACCGTATTGCCCGTGCACGAGCCCGTTGGCCGCCAAGATATGTTGGCGAGTCCAGCGATAAAACACAAGCCAGCGCACCGTGCACGCGAGCAATTGCGACCGCACGGTGGCCCGCAGCGCCAACTCCATGGCCATGGAGCGGCCGGCACTGAGATCGACTATGCAGACGCCGAATTCGTGCTCGACTTCCAACAGCAGCTGCACACAGCGGTCCACCACGTCGTCATCGATCGATTTGAACTCGGCACCACCCTTGTCGCCGGGGAACAAGACGAGTTCGCCGGCCTTGCCCCGGGTCTTCTTCAGTTCGGCACGATCGGTCATTTCTCGGATATCGAGGCGCCGCACACTGGGCGCGTCACCGAGTAGATAGGAATGCAGCCCCTGATGATCGGGCACACCACGCTCGGCATCCGTGATTTCGAATAGCGCACCGGCAGTGGGCGAACCGAAATCGAAGTCCAGGTAGGCAACGCGCAAACCTTTGACCGACAGCCGGTATCCGATGTTACAGCTGGTCACCGAGCGTCCGGTGCCGCCTTTGTCCGAGGTTGCGAAAACGATCATGTGCTCACGCACTCCTCGCCGCGTCGCGCCGGCCGGTCGCGAACTTGTCCAATTCGCGCAGTGCGTCCAGCGCGCGAACAATCGTGGCAGCGGCGTCCTCGCGAATCTGGAGGCGAGCCTGATCGATATGTTCCTCGACATGCTCGAGCGCCGACGGCATGCTCTCGCGGCTCACATTGAGCATCTCCTGGTTATAGCGGTGCTCGGCGATGTTCACCAGCATCTTCACCAGCGGCTGCAGCTCCGGCCAGTTCGGTGGCGCCTGACGGAAAGTGCGTTCCGCCGCGACCAGGCATTCGACGACTCGCTCGGTCATATACCACGATGGCCGTACCGTTTGCGCCGATTCGCTCGCACCGAAGATCGCGTCCGGATCGTCCCACAAACCCTTCGCCGGGCCGGTGCGAATGGTGCGTGCAGCCAGGTGGTCCATGGCGAGATTGGCCAATTCCATCAGCTTTTCGCGAGCAACGATATTATTCGACAACCGTGCCGCCTGCAGCATGCGCTTGAGCAGCACCGCCGAGAAGTCCGAAGCTATCCACTGCAGGGTCGGGCCATTATCTACCGCTTCGGTACCGCGCAAGGTCAGGCGAACACCGGGCGTGTGCAGGGCGACGGCGGGATCCTCGCTCAAACGCCTGCGAATGATCCGGCCGCGGCCGGCCAGCTCGTCGAAAATAGCGACGGCTCGGGTCAGATCGTCGTCGGAAGCGGTGCGCGCCACCAGGTCCTGAATGAGGACGGCGGAAACGATGAGACTGAAGTAGTCGGATTGCTCACCATCGCTCGTACGCCACGGAATGTCCTCCAGCGGCCAGACTCCGGAGCCGAAACGCGCAACCGTCGACCAGTAGCTCTGGGTCAACTCCCAGCGCGTGCGAAGCGCCTGAGCCAGCCGGTGCTGCTTCTCATCGAGCAGCGCCAGTTCACCGGTACGCTGCGAAATCAAGTCGTTGATACCGTCGAGAGCGATGACCGTGAAGTACAGATATGGTCGCGGATCCCCGATGCCCGCCTCGTGCGCAATGGACTCATTGATGTAGTCCACCGGCGCGGCACCCCGGACGATCCCCCAACTCCACCCGCACTCGAAGAGCATGTTCTCGTCGTCCAGGGCCGCCACGGTGACCTCGTCGAGTTTGATATCACTGCGCAGGCGAGCGCGGACCCGCTCCAAGCTGCGGGCGATCCCTGTGACGACAACCTTTTCCGGTTGGCCCGTCCGGTTCAGCATTCCGATCATCACTTGGCCCTCAGGCGATTTCGGAGCCACCTTCTTCACTACGAAGCTGCGCATGAGCCCGGTCATGGCGGCGGTCAGCCGGGCGCTGAGGCCGGCCGTCAGCGTCTTGATCCGCCCTTTGACACTCTCGGATTTCGTCACGCTCTCGTATGCGCGAACGAATCGCAAACCGGCCATGCACAGCGTCAGCGACATCGAGTAGGCGTCGACGACTTCGATGGCGCGCTGCGCTTCGGTCGGTTCCCGCTCCGGGTCACCGGAGCTGAAATAGGAGCCTGCCGAGAAGTCTGCCTGACCGTCTTCGCGCGTGTTGTCGAGAAGGTATCCTTCGAGCAGCGACAGGATCGCACTCGGGATGGGTTCCTCGGTGCCGAGCGGCTCCAGCACCGAGCCGACGTCACCTTCGATCCGCGCCGGATTATCCAGAGCGAAGTTGTCGATCTCGGTGGCCGGATACAGCAGACAGAGCAGTTGTTCGGAGTCGCTGATCGAGTTCCGATCGACGATCCCGTCCCAGCTCCACTTGCTACCATCCCAACACGTAGACATCATGGCACGCCAGATGTCCAGGATCTGTTGCCTCGGTTGGATTCTCACGCCGCCGCACTCCACCCTTCGTTCCAGGCAGCACGGAACTGCTGTCCGAAGCGACCTCGACAGCGTTGACGTGCCGAACTGGCCACGCACCTCGTTGACGCGCGGCACTCCGAAAAATTCCGTCCTCCCCCTGTAACGATCCAGCCAAAAGCTACGGCGCGCAATACATTTGCCGACATTCGGGCCAAATCGGACCATCGGGGATTGATGCTCGCCGCCTGTGACGTTCCGTGGCGGAGCGCCGATACGATAACACCGGATGCCTCCCTAGGGAGCCAAGCCTGCCTATCCGGTTCTGCCGATCCCGGCCACAAGGCATTTACGGCGCAGCCGGCTGCCCATTCGCGACGGGAGCTGACCCCGAACCGGGCGTGGAGAGGAGATCTCCGCTCGATCGGAGTGCGGTGGTGGAAGGCGCACGGTCGCACCTGGCCCGCTTGGTTGACACCCGGGCTCGGACAGGATTTCGAGCCGGAATCACCAGCTTCTTTGCAACCCTTCACCACGGGCGGCGTAATACATCGCCACCTCGATGCGCCGCTGTACCTGCTCCACTCGCGAGGTCCATTGTTTGGAGAAGTTCGCTTCCGCTTGGAGGTCACGCCAGAGGGAGCGCACGGTGCCGGGGACGTGGGCGCCCGGCATCCAGAGGTGGGCCAGATGCTCCAGCACCGGAGCGAGGATCGCGACCTGGCGTCCGTCACTGAAAGCCTCGGCCGCTTGCACTTTCGCGTCGATGACGGTCAACAACCAGTCGTGTACCGCGAGATCCTGGCAGAAACGCAAAGCGTCCGGGAGCTCGCCGGGAACTCGCACGATAACGTTCGCGGTTCTGGTCAGGTCATCCGCCACGCGAAAGGACACGGCCGGCCCGGTGCGCCCACCGATCTGGGCCGTCCACCGCAGCTGGGTTGTCGGAGCCCGCAGCGGTGGACGCTGATCCAGTTGCCGGGACAGGCGCAAATCATCCATATGCCGGGCGCAGATCGATGACAGGTCCAGCATGTGGAGGCCAGAGGCGGTGAAATGACCAGTGACCAATTCTTCATCGACGACTGCCCGCGGGGGCAGCGCGCCGATCGCCTCGATCACTCCTACCTGCGTGAGGTAGTGCGACCAGGGGCGGCGCTTCTTCTGTGGCGCTCGCACCACGATCGTGTGCACGGACGTCTGTGACAGCCGGCCGCCGACCAGGACCGCCATCGAGGCCACCGTGCCCACCACCCGTGCCGAATCGGTCGCGCCCCAGGGCAGATGGCAGTCGACGCCGATCGCCCGGCGTGGTGAAAAGGCCAGGGGGCCGGGTCGTTCCCGGCGGCGCACGGTCGCGCCCGGAACCAGAGCCAGGAGGTCACGAGTGGCCTCGCCGTCCAAAGTCGTCGAGTTCGGCAGCAGGCACGTGCGGATTTCGCCGAGCATCACCAGTGGCGCCGGCACATTGCGGATCGACCGGCGGTCGTACGCGGTCTCGGCGATAGGTGTCACTGTCAGGTTCCGTCCAGCAGTAGATGTCCCACGCGGCCGGCGACTCCGAACGGCACTGTGACGTGTTCTGCCAGACCCGCCGCGGTGACGAAAGCCGCTACGTCGTCGTCGAGCTCGACGTGGTCGAGGATGACGCGCACAGCGTGCTCGATCGACAGGTAGCGCTTGGGCAATATGGACAGTGTCCGGTAGGCGGTGAATGGTTCCGCGTTGCCGTTCAACTGGATCACCGGAGGCAGGTCCCGCCATTGCTCCGGCCATTCCCGATCGCCGGACCACGGTTGCGGTTCCGCCACCACCGCGCCGTCATAGCGCAGCAGGCCCAGCCGAAGGAGGTGCCAGACCGCGGACAGGAACGAGCAGGACCAGCGGCGCGAGGCTTGCCGGTCGTGCCAGAGTTCTACGTCGAGGAAAACCGAATGCTCACGGCGGCCGTATTCCTGGGGGAATTGATACGGTTCCGGATGCATCGCCGATTGGGAACGGCCGCTTCGTTCCCGGCGTCCGTTGCACAGCCATCCGGATTCCGTGGTGGGCGGGCGTCGCCCGTTCGCTGTTCCCTCTTCCTCGGGTTGGGCGACGAGGCGGGCGGCCACCATCTCGGCCACCGGTATCGGGTCGCCCACGGCGACTCCGCCCGAGAACACCGCCGCTTCGTGGCACCCGGATTCGCGGGCCAGATAATCGATGGTCAATCCGGCATCGTCGGCGGCGTCGAGGAGCCGGTCTATTACCTTGGCCGGTTCGACATCCGGCTGGAAGTAATCGTCGAGCAGGTAGCAGGTGCTAACCCTGGCGCCGGAACCGAATTCGACGCGCGCTCTTTCGGTGAAGGCCTGGACCAAGGGGACGACGCCGCGGAATTCGGTGCGGACTCGTTCGGTCTCGTCCAGGATTTCCTGGAACGCGAAATGGCCGAGTTCGATCGACAGGTGTGCCATGGGTAACGGCGCGACGAACACTTCTTCGGTGGCTTCACGATAGGTCGGCGAATTCATCAATCGATATCCCAGGTCGAAGGGTCGGTCAGCCGCCGGGCCAGATTCGCGTAAGCCGTGACCGTAGCCTCGCTGGCGATTCGAGCGATGACGTCGTGGTCCAGAATCAGCTGTTCGCGCCACTCCAGGAGCGGCTCGCGCGGCGTCTCCCCCAGCAGCATGGCGGCACCGATTCTGTGTGCCGCCGCCAGTTGTCGCAACGCGTTGGCCTGCTGCTCCAGCCACGCGGCAATTTCCGGCCCGGAGTCCCGGAACGCCGGGGCGGAGCTGGCGACCGCGGTGCGCACACTGCGGGTGGACGCGAGCAGCGCAGCGGGATCGTGTCCCCACGCGATCCCGGCTTCCACCAGCCCGTGTGGTCCGTACACCAAACCACCGGCCGCCAGAACATGTTGATATGTCCAGCGCAGGAAGACCAGCCACCGATGCGAGTTGTGCCGCAGTGCGTCCGAGGCGGTAGCGGCCAGCGCCAACTCCAACGCGACCGAGCGACCCACGCTGAGATCGACTACGACGACGTCGAATTCGCTCAGTAGCGACGACAGCAGAGCTGTCGCCCGCGTCACCATCGCATCGTCACATCGAATGAATTCGCCGCCGCCGACCTCGCCTGGGAAGAGCATCAACCGACCACTACAGCGCGGGGTACGCCGCAGCGCGGCTCGGTCGGTGTAGCCGGTGACATCCACCCGCGACGGCTCACCGATCTGGTCGAGCAGGTAGGAATGGATGCCTGTTCCCTCGTCGATCCCCCATGCGGCCTGGCCTATTTCGAACACGGCGCCGGCCGTCGGGAAGCCGAAATCGAAATCGACATAGGCAACGTTGTAGCCGTTGAGGCACAGCCGATAGGCGATGTTGCAGCTGGTGACCGTCCGGCCGGTTCCGCCCTTTGCGGAAGTCGCGAAGACCAGGACCGGTGCACTGCCCCGGTGTCTCATCGGTTGGCGTCTTCTCGGGCATAAGCCAGCGAATCGAGACGCAGTAACGCGGCGGCCGCCAGGCTTTCGGCGGTGTGCGGCCGTTTCGTCAGAATGGCCCTGGCGCGGTCGAGAGAGGTTTCGATCTCCGCCAAGTACGCCAGGCGCGTCGAATAGCCGGAGTCACTGGTCTGGAGCATCTCCTGATTCAGCAGGTGCTCGGCTTCGCTGATCTTGCCGACGGCCGTGGCCACCATCGCCGAGGCCGCCAGCGGCGGTCGGCGATAGGTGTTGTGCGCGACGACCAAGCACTCCATCATGCGCTCGGTCAGGAACCAGGATGGTGCGTTCTCCTCCGGGGCTAGGTTGTCCCAGAGACCGGCCGCGCGGCCGGTGTCGATGGTCCTGCTCCGCATGTGGTCCATGGCCGCAGCGGCGAGATCGAAGAGCCGTTCCCGGGTTTCGACGTCGCGGGCCAAGCGAGCTGCCTGCAGACTGCGCCGGAGCAGCAACGTCGCGAAGTCGGCGGCGAAATAGCCGATCAACGGGCCGCCGTCGACGCGCTCGGCCCCCGCGAGCGTCAGTGTGACTCCGGGATGGTGCAGGGCGGCGGCCGGATCGTCCGGGATTTCCCGGGTTACGATCCTGCCGCGCTGAGCGAGTTGCTCGAGCACCGCGACGGTTCGCGGGAGATCAGCGGTGGACTCTCGTTCCAGCAGATCCTGGATCAGCAGAGCGGTCACGGCCAGGCTGTAGTAATCGGATTGCTGGCCGGCGGAGGTGCGCCAGGGTAGATCCTCAAGCGGCCAGCGTCCGGTGCCGAAGCGCGCGATCGTCGACCAGTACCGCTGCGCCAGCTCCGCGCGCCGCTTCAGGGATTCGGCGAGTTGCAACTGATGGCTATCGAGCAGGTCCGGTTCCTGGGTGCGTTGTGAGTACAGGTCCTTGATGCCGTCGAGGGCGACGAGGGTGAAGTACAGGCACGGCTCGGCGACGGCGTAGCCCTGTTGTCTCGCGATCCGGCTCGGGACGTCGGCCAGCTCACCGGCCCCGCTGTCGATTCCCCAGCTCCAGCCGCATTCGAAGGCCGAGTTGTCATCGCGCAGATCGATGTCGGCGATATGACCGCCCCGGACGTCGTTGGATGCCTGGACGCGAATCTGCTCGAGCGTGGCGGAGAGATCACTCACGACAGTCTTTGTCGGCACGCCAGTCTGGTTGACCTGTTTCAGAATCTCTTGCCCGGCTGCGGAGGTGAAGGGCGGCGCGTTGATGACGAAGCTGCGAATCAGCCCCGCCATGGCGGCGGTCAGGCGCGCGCTGACACGGGGCGTGAGCGCGCTGATCCGATCGTGTAGCAGCTTCGCCTCGCGACGCACCTCCTGATGCAGAGAGCGCTGCAATCCGCGCAGGAAGCGCAACGCCGCGATACACAGGCTCAGCGACATCGAATATGCATCCACCACGTCGAGGCTCCGCTGGGCCTCGGAGGGCGGACCGTGCCCGGCATCCCGAAAGTAGCTGCCGCCGGCGAAGATCGGTTCGCCGTCGGCATCGGTGTATTCGTCGAAGAATTCCTCGATCATCCGGACCAGGGCACCCCCGATCCGAGTATCGTCACCCAGGACCCACAGCACCGAGGCGACGTCTTCGGCGGTAGCCAGGTTGTCCGGGTCTACAGCGAAGACGGTTAGCTCCGACGCCGGATACAGCAGGCACATCAACTGCTCGGCGTCGCTGATCGCATTGCGGCCGTCGCGCCCGCCCCAGACCCACGTCTCGTCCCGATACGAGGTTTGCAGGTGCGCGCGCCAGAGCTCCAGAAGTTGTTGCCGCGGTCGGATTCCCATCGATGCCCCTCCGTACGACTGCACCTCAAGTGTGACCGTTCGACGGCGACCTTTCATCGGTTGCGAAAGATTATTTCCGACTGTTTCCGCCCCAGGTCGCGATAGGTATCCCCGTGGATACCCAGTGTCAGGAATGTGCCGTCTTCACAACTCGACGATCGTGCCCGAAGCTCTCCTTGGTAACCAGAGGTAACTGACCCCACCACGGGGAACTGATCGTTGGAGAATCCGATGTTGCAATCCAGACCCACCGCGGTCTTCTCGGAAATGTCCACCCGGGCCTGGGCGGTGCTGGCCGTGCTGTCCGGGGCCATCTTCCTGGAGGGCATCGATGTCGCGATGCTCAATGTGGCGCTGCCGTCCATTCGCGCCGATCTGAATCTGTCCACGGGCACGCTGAGCGGAGTGGTGTCGGCGTATGTCCTCGGCTACGGCGGTTTCATGCTGCTGGGCGGACGGGTGGCGGATCTGTTCGGGCGACGGCGGGTGTTCCTGTTCTGGCTGACGGTGTTCGTCGTGTTCTCCGGGCTCGGCGGCTTCGCGACCAGCGGGTGGATGCTGCTGACCGCGCGGTTCGTCACCGGTGTGGCGGCGGCGTTCATGGCGCCGGCGGGGTTGTCGCTGATCACCACCAATTTCGCCGAGGGGCCGGTGCGCAACCGGGCGCTGCTGGTCTACTCCGGTGTCGCGGCGGGCGGTTTCTCGCTGGGCATGGTCGCCGGTGGCCTGCTGACCGCGCTGGGCTGGCGCTGGGTGTTCTTCGCGCCGGTGGTGCTGTCCGCGCTGATCCTGGCGGCGGCGGTGCCGCTGGTGCGCGATGCCGAAGGGCCGCAACAGGTTCGGGGCAAGCTCGATGTGACCGGTGCGCTCGCGGTGACGAGCGCGATGATGCTGCTGGTGTACGGGGTGGTCCGGCTCGAGCACGCCGGGGACCGGCCGGTGGTGACCGCCGCGGTGTTCGGGGCCGGCCTGCTGTTGCTCGCGGTGTTCGTGATCAACGAGCGGCGGGTGCCCGAACCGCTGGTTCGGCTCGGCATCCTGCGTTCGGCGAACCTGGTGCGCACCAACGTGATCGCGTTGCTCTTCGTCGGATCGTTCGCCGGTTTCCAGTTCCTGGCGGCGCTGTACTTCCAGGAGGTGCGCGGGTGGAGCACGGTGCAGACCGGCCTGGCGATGGCGGTGATCGGCATCGACGCGCTCCTCGCGCCGCTGCTCACACCGCGACTGGTGGAGCGGTTCGGGAACGCGCGGGTGGTCTTCGGCGGCGTCGCGCTGGCCGCGGTGGCCTACCTGCTGCTGTTGCCGCTGGAGGTCGACCGCGCCTACGCGGCGATGCTGCCCGCGCTGCTGCTGCTCGGCGTCTCCTTCGCACTGGTCTACGGTCCGCTGACGATCGCGGGCACCGACGGCGTCGAGGAGGCCGAGCACGGGTTGGCCGGCGGGTTGCTCTACACCGCCATCCAATTCGGGTTCGCGCTCGGCATCTCCGGTGTCACCGCGGTGCACGTGGCCGCGCAGGCCGCGGGCGCGGCCGGCGTGGACGCACTGCGCACCGCGCTGCTGGTGCCGGTGCTCGCGGCGGCGCTGGCGGTCGTCATCGCGGCGTTCGGCCTGCGCCGCACCGCTACCGCAGCCACACCCGCGCCGGTACCCGTCGGCTGATCGGCCACCCGGACCCGTCCCCCGCCCGGGGACGGGTCCGCCGGTGTGGGCCCGCTCGGCGCGCCGAATTAGCTAACCGTTAGCCGCCGGGGATAGTGGGCGTGATGAGTACCGAGCAGTTCGACCAGCGCACGCCGGACTTCCGCCTGATCGGCGTCGGCGTCGGCGCGGTGATCGCGATTTCGGCGTGGGCGGCCTTGGGCACGGACAGCTTCGAGACCGTATCGGGCAACGCGCTGAGCTGGGTGCTCGGCAATTTCGACTGGCTGTTCGTGGTGGCGGCGGATGTCTTTCTGGTGCTGGGGGTGGTGATCGCGGTCAGCCGGCTCGGGCGGATCCGGCTGGGCGCCGACGATTCCGAACCGGAGTTCAGCAATCTGGCGTGGATCGCGATGATGTTCAGCGCGGGGATGGGCATCGGGCTGATGTTCTACGGCGTGGGGGAACCGCTGCAGCACTTCGTTTCTCCGCCGCCGGGGACCGCCATCGCGCCGCAGACCACCGCCGCGGCCGAGACGGCGCTGCGGTACTCGCTGTTCCACTGGACGCTGACGCCGTGGGCCATCTACGGCATGGTCGGCCTCGCGCTCGCCTACGCGGGATTCCGCAAGGGGCGCAGCAATCGGCTCTCCGCCACCTTCGTCCCGCTGATCGGGGCCCGCCGGGCCCAGGGCTGGGTGGGCCAGAGCATCGATCTGCTGGCCGTCTTCGCCACCGTCTTCGGCACCGCCACCAGCCTCGGGCTGGGCACGCTGCAGGTGGCCAAGGGCCTGCACCTGACCGCCGGGGTGCCGGACACCGTCACCGTGCAGTTGATCATCATCGCCGCGCTCGGGACCGCCTTCGTGATCTCGGCGTTCTCGGGGCTGCACAAGGGCGTGAAGTGGTTGTCCACGTTGAACATCGGGCTGGCGGCGCTGCTCATGCTGTTCGTGCTGGTTCTCGGCCCGACCGTCTATATTCTGGACAGTCTGCCCGCCAGCATCGGCACCTACCTGTTCAATCTGCTGCCCATGGCCACCCGCACCAGCGCCTACGCCGACTCGGACTGGCTCGGTGCCTGGACCATCTTCTACTGGGCCTGGTGGGTGTCGTGGGCACCGTTCGTCGGCACCTTCATCGCGCGGATCTCGCGGGGGCGCACGATTCGCGAGTTCCTGATCGGCGTCCTGCTGGTGCCGAGCGCGGTGACCACCGTCTGGTTCTGCATCATGGGCGGCAGCGCGATCCGGCTCACGGCGACCGGCCGGGCCGATCTCGCCGAGTACGCCACCGACGCCGAAGCCTCCCTGTTCGGGATGCTCGACGCGCTGCCGCTGGGCACCGTCACCTCCTGGGTCTCGATGATCCTGGTGATGACCTACTTCATCACCAGCGCCGATTCCGCGTCGCTGGTGATGGGTTCGCTGACCAGCCGCGGGGCGCTGCATCCACCGTCCTGGCTGGTGGTCACCTGGGGCGTGCTGATGGCGGCGGTCGCGGCGGTCCTGCTGGTCGCGGGCGGCTTGAAATCGCTGCAGACCGCGACCATTCTCGTCGCCCTGCCGTTCGTCCTGGTCATGCTGGCGCTGTGCTGGGCGTTGCTCAAGGAGTTGCGCGAGGACCCGGGCGCGGGTCCGGCCACCCACCCGCCGCTCTACGGCCTGCCGGACGCGGTGCGCGCCATGGTCGGCGAGGCCATCCGCGAACGCGACGCGTCCCGGCCCCGGCGCACGCCCGCACGGTGAGCGCGTTCAGCTCTCCGGGCCCCGGGCCGGCGCGTAGAGGCGATGGATGGTGACGGCGGCGGCGAGCAGGCGGGAGTTGTTCGGCTCGGCCGGGTCGATGCCGGTAAGCTCGCCGACGCGGCGCAGGCGGTAGCTGAGGGTGTTGGGGTGCACGTGCAGGTGCGCGGAGGCGGTCTTGCGGTCGGCGCCGTAGCGCAGGTGGGCTTCCAGCGCCTCCAGCAGGTGCGGTGTGCCCAGCAGCGGATCGAGGCGGGCGGCGAGGCGGTCGCGGGCGACGCCGGGTCGGGTCAGCTGGTATTCCAAAAGCAGATCATCGAGCCGGTACAGGCCCGGCGGGCGGCCCAGACCGCGGGCGAGCGCGGCGAGTTCGGTCACCTCGGCCGCGGCGGCGGGTAGCTCCGCGCGCGGCACCGCCGCGGATTCGGCGAGATAGGTTGCCACACCGAGCTTCTCGGCGAGGTGCGCGGCCAAGCGGTCGGTGCGCAGGACCGGGGCGGCGTCGGAATGCACCGGTACCAGGGCGATGCCGGTGGAACCGTCGAAGGTGAGCAGTGCCGCGCCGTTCGTGCTGCCGTCCAGCGCACGGTGCAGAATCCGAATTCGCCTGCGCGCCAGCAGGTCCGCGGCCGGGTTGGCCGATTCCTCGGGTTTGGCGTGGATGGCGAGGACGGTGTAGCGCTCGGCCAGCGCCACGTCGGCGCGCGCCGACAGCGCCTCGGCGGGTCGCCCGCGCAGCAGCGCCGAGCAGAGTTCGCGGCGGGCTTCGCGATCGGCGTGGTGGATGGATTGACCGACCTCGGTGTAGGTCTGCGTCACGGTGATGTTGATGTTCATCAGCAGATCGAGCAGGCCCGAACCGATGACGACCAGCTGCTCGGTCTCCTCGGGCGTGGCCAGGGCGGCGGCCTCGGCGAGCACCGACTGCGCCGACCCGTGGATCGCCTCCATCAGCAGCGACAGCGGAAACCGGTCCTCGGCATGGCGTTCGGCGACCGGGGCGACGAACGCGGCGACCTCGGCGCGGCTGAGTGTGCGGTCCTCGGAGATGGCCTGCAACACCGCCCGTCCGCAGGCGTAGATGGCGGGCAGTACCTCCGGGCGGAAGTGTCCCTCGGGCAGATCCGCGGCGGCGGGCGTAGCACCGAGACCGGCGGCCAGCATTCGTTCGGCTATCTGCGGCCATCGCGTCAGCAGACGGGTGAGCAGCGAGGCTTCTGCGGCGAACAGCGGCGGAGCGGCAGACATAGGGCGATTGTCGTCGGCGACAGGGAATCGCGGCAAGCCAGCGAACAGGCAGCGAGCAAATTTGTCTCCGAAGACAACAGCGGCGAGCCGTACTTCGTTCGTGCGTGCAGTGACGCCGCCGTGCAGCCGGGCCAGACTCGCTGTATCGCCGCGTCGCATCTCACAATTCCGGCGCATTGTGTTCTGCGCCATAGCTTCCGGGTGACCCGGCGACGATTCGATGGGAAGTACGAAAGTGTCTGCAAAGCCGCGACAAAGACGTTGGGCCACGGCGTGCGCCGCCCTGACCGCCACCGCGATTCTCACCCTGGGCACCGGGCCCGGCTCGGTGCGCGCCGCTCCCGCCACGGACCTGTCCGCCTTCGCGGACACGCTCTCCGCCGGGCTCGCGCCCGCCGCCGACGGCAGGCAGCCGAAGGCCGTCCTCGACAGCGGCTCGGGCGGCAATGCAGCCTGGGGTCGCAGCTCGGCCGCGGCCGCCGTCGGCACCGGCCCGGAACTGACCGCGCCGCTGGCGGCGTTCGCCTACGGGCTCTTCGATCCGGATGTCGCGCCGGCCGGCGCCAACAACTGGAATTGCCGGCCCGGCCCGGAGCATCCGCGCCCGGTGGTGCTGCTGCACGGCACCTGGCTCAACTCCTTCGACACCTTCGCCGCCCTCTCCCCGCAGCTGGCCCGGGCCGGATATTGCGTGTACGCACTGAATTTCGGCCGCTCGGGCCTAATGGAGGGCGGCGGCCTCGGCTCGGTGCTGCCCGGGCGCTACGGCGTGGGGCCGATGGAGGAATCCGCGCTCCAGGTGGCGGAATTCGTCGAGCGGGTGCGCGCGGCCACGGGTGCCGAGAAGGTGGACATCATCGGCCACTCCCAGGGCGGCACCGTGGCCAACCACTACCTGAAATTCGACGGTGGCGCGGACAAGGTCGGCAAGCTGGTGACGTTCGGTGCCACCCATCACGGCACGGCGCTGCTGGGCATCGCCACACTGGGGCGATTCATCAACAATCTCGGCGTCGACATCATGGGCTTCGCCGAACCGCTGGTGGGGCTGTCGAATATCCAGCAGGCGGCCGGATCGCCGTTCTATGCCACCCTCAACGCCGGCGGCGACACCGTGCCGGGTGTGGACTACACCGTGGTCGGCTCCCGCTGGGACGAAGTCACCAATCCCTACGACCTGACGTTCCTGCGCGCGGGCCCGGGCGCGACGGTGCACAACATCACCCTGCAGGACGGCTGCGATCAGGATCTGTCCGACCATCTCACCCTGATGTACTCGCCGCGCGCGGCGAGCATCGCGCTGGCGGCGCTGGATCCGGCGGCGGCGGGGCCACTGGTGTGCGCGTTCAATCCGTGGCTGATCGGCGGCAGCGGAAAGCTGTGACGGTTGCTCTCCCGAGAGCAACTTGTGAACCACCAATTATGTTGCACGACAATTACTTCCGAGAATCATCGGGGCTAGGTTGAGAGGGCGCAGGCGACCGTGCGGCGCGCGAAAGGACCACCAGGATGAGCTTGCCCTGCGATTCGGATGCCGCACCGCCGGTCGTCACCGACCACCCGGTCATGATCGGGCCGTTACGCCCGGAGCACGACGATTTCTACTGCCCGCCAGTGGGTTTCGCACTGCGTCCGCCGGGCACGATCCTGCGCACCCGGGTCGCCGAGCTCGCGCTCTTCGGCGCGGTGCGGCAGCGGCTGCGGGCCTGGCAGCTGCTCTACCGCACCAGCGATCTGCACGGGATTCCCGATGTCGCGGTGACTACGGTGCTGCTGCCGGCGGGGGCCGAAGTCGCTGACCGGCCACTGCTTTCGTTCCAGTGCGCGATCGACGGCGTCAGCTCGAACTGCTTCCCCTCCTACGCGCTGCGCCGTGGCGCGCGGGCGCTCGGCGCGATCCCCCAGTTGGAGTTGCCCGTCATCGCCGAGGCGCTGGCCCGGGGCTGGGCGGTGTCGATTCCCGATCACGGTGGCATGGGCGGGAATTTCGGCGTCGCGCGCGAGCCCGGTTACCGCTCCCTCGACGCCGCCCGGGCCGCCTTGGGTTTCGCGCCCCTCGGCTTGTCGCGGTCCACCGAGATCGGGCTGTGGGGCTATTCCGGCGGCGGGCTGGCGACCGCGTGGGCCGCGGAGCTGGCCGCCGGGTACGCGCCGGAGCTGACCATCGTCGGAGCGGTGGCGGGTTCGCCCGTGGGCGACCCGCGCGCGGCCTTCCTCCGGCTCAACGGCTCACTGCTGTCCGGGTTCTCGGCGGTCTGCGTGGCGGCGCTGCGGCGCGCGTACCCGGAGCTGGCCCGGCTCCTGCGTGCGCACGCGCGACCCGAGTTCGATGCCCTGCTCGCCGACGCGGCCAGCCGCACCACCCTGTCGCTGGTGCCCCGGTTCGCCGGCAAGAACCTCGACCGATATTGCGACTCCACCTTCGCCGAGTTGCTCGGCCACCCCGAAATGCGGCGCGTCCTGGACGATATCCGCCCCGGCGTGACCGCGCCCGCGATGCCGATGCTGGTCCTGCAAGGGGTCAACGACGAGCTGATCGCGGTGCGGGACGTGGACCGGCACGTCGAGCGCTACCGCGACGCGGGCGCGCACATCCACTACATCCGCGACCGGCTCAGCCTGCATCTCGCCCTGCTCTATCTCGGCACGCCCCTGACCATGAACTGGCTGGCGGATCGGTTCGACGGCAAGCCCTTGCCGCCCAGCACGACCCGGACGGTCTGGTCGGTCGCCTGGGGCGCGCGAGAGGTGCGCGCGCACCTGCGCTTCGCCGCGCTGTTTCTCCGAATGCTGACCGGCAGAACGATTTCCCAGCGCTGAGCCTGTTCCCCGGAGTTCCCGGCGTGCCACGGCCGCACTCGCGAGAGAATCGCCCGGGGATGCTACGAGCAGGAAGGGTTCCAGCCATGGAGATCAGCGAGTTCACGGCACGCAAACTGGAGCGCCGGTTCCAGACCTTCGATTTCGACGGGGACGGCCGGATCGAACGCGAGGACTTCGAGAATTCGGCACAGGCGGTGGCCGCGGAGTTCGGTCACGCGCCGGATTCGCCCGCCGCGCAACGTCTGCTGCACCTGAGTGTGCAGCTGTGGGGCCGCCTGGCCTCGGCCGGTGATGTGAACATCGACAGATCCGTCGACCTGGCGGAGTACAAGCAGGCCTTCGCGGAGGGTCTGCTGGTGACCCGGGAATCCTTCGACCAAGGGTATCGGCCGTTCCTGACGGCGATCATGGACATCGCCGACACCGACGGCGACGGCAGACTGAACGCCGAGGAGCACGTCCGCTGGACCGGCGCACTCATGCACCTGCCCGCCGACGACGCCCGCGCGATCCACCGCCGGCTCGACACCGACGGTGACGGATTCATCGGCACCGACGATCTGCTGCGGGCCATCCACGACTACTACTTCGACGAGGACCCCGAAGGCGCCGGCAGCTGGCTGCTGGGCAAACTTCCCGGCTGACACGCGATCGGGCCCAGCGGTCGACCGCCGGGCCCGGAGCACAGCATGATGGTGGAATGACCGAGCTGGTGAGCGTATGCGCGCGTTGTTGATCACGATCCTGGTGCTGGCGATCGCGCTGGTGGCCGGCGACCGGGTCGCGGTCGTGCTGGCGCAGAACGAGATCGGGCGCGAGATCGCCGCCGAGTACACCCTGCCGCAGGAGCCGCAGGTGCGGATCGGCGGCTTCCCGTTCCTGACCCAGGCGGTCGAGGGCCGCTACAGCCAGGTCGACATCGAGATCGGAGCCTGGACCGACCAGGACATCTCGGTCCGCGATCTCGACATCCGGCTCAGCGACGTCACCGCGCCGCTGAACGACCTGCTGGAGAGCCGCACCTCGAACCTGGTGGCGGCCACCGCGACAGCGACGGCGCTGGTGCCCTACGACACCGTGCAGGGTTTCGCGCCGTCGGGCGTGGAGTCGCTCTCCTACAGCCCGGAGGGGCTGCGCGCCAAGGGCACCTTCTCGATCGAGGGGATTCCGGTGCCCGCGACGGTCGTGGTGACCGTCGCCCCGACCGAGGAGGGCATCCAGATCACCCCGATCTCGGTGCAGTCCGCGGTCGGCGGGCCGACGATCTCGCTGGCCCTGCTGCGCAACAACCTCACCTTCGTGGTGCCGCTGCGGCAACTGCCGGTCGGCGCCCGCCTCACCGCCATCACCCCGAGCGCGGACGGCCTGCTGGTGACGGCCGTCGCCCACGACGTGCACTTCTCGGATCTGCCGAAAGCCTGAGCGTCAGCCGAGGGCGTCGCGGCGGGGCCGCAGCGGCCGCGCGGGGCGGATCAGGGCGGTGGGGGTGGCGATGGATTCGGCCGCGGTGCGCAGGTGGGCCCAACGGGTGCGGACGGCTTCGCGGCTGGTGGGGCGCAGCCGGTAGAGCAGGGCGATGGCGGCGGCGCAGCCCGCGGTGATGGCCAGGGCGACGAGGCCGGGAGCCAGGGCTCGGGCCGGTTCGGTGGCGCGGTACCAGGCGGGCGAGTAGGCGACGCGTTCGAAATCGCGGCCCCACAGCGCGACCGCGGCCGAGGGCACGAACAGGACGGCGAGGCAGAGGGCGGGGACGGTCGGGAACAGCGGGGCCGCCGCGCCGAGGCAGTAGCCGCCGACGAAGGCGACCGCGAGGCCGCTCGATACCGCCAGCGGGGTGCCGTGCGCGCCCGTCAGGGCGGTCACGATCGAGAGCACGGCCAGGCCCGCGGTCGCGGCGGCGGCCAGCAGGGGTAGGCCGCGGCGATAGCCGGTGTAGAGGCCGGCGGCGATCGCGACGACGAAAAGCGCACTCGCCCAATCGGGCCGGGGCAGGGTGGTGGGCGTGCTGCCGGCGGCGGCGAAGGCCACCATCAACAGCAGCAGCATGCCGTCGCGGCCGGGCAGGGCCAGCGCCGCCAGCAGGCTCGCGCCCACGATCAGGACCACGCCCACGATCTGGACGAGCAGGTCGTTGCCGTCGCGGGCGAACCATTCCGAGGTGAGCAGGATGGTGGGGAAGATGATGCCCGCGGACACGATCGAGCGCAACGGGATCACGTCGGCCAGCCGGCGAACCGGCGCGGAGCGATACCAATTAGCGAGCGCGCAGGCCATGGCGGCCGCGACGAGCAGCACCCCCAGCGGGAGGGCGGGCGAGTCGAGCAGGAACCGGTCGACGAACGAGACGGGCACGCCCGGTTGCGGCGCGGGCGTGAAGTCACCGATCAGGATGCCGGTCAACGCGCCGAAGAGGAACCCGCTCGCGGTGGCCCGGCGGGACCAGGCCAGCGTCCCCACGATCCCCATGATGGTGCCGGCCAGCAGCGAATCGATGTAGGTGAGCCCGGCGGCGGAACCCAGGTGGCTATTCCAAAGCAACTGATCGGTCAAGAGCAGCATCGCGAACACCGTGACGGTGGTCCAGGCGAAGGCGGCACTCATCATCACCGCGAAGGCGGCGGCCAGCACGGTGACGAAGGCGGCGGCCGTCGTAGCCCGCGGAACATTGAATACCGCCAGGTCGACCCAGGCGGAGGAGAACTCCGCCCCGGCTACGACCGGGTCGATCGGCACCATCACCGTCACCCCGGCGACCGTTGCCGCCAGGCACACCGTTGCCGTCTCGAGCGCATCGCGACGTCGCCACACACCCATAACAATCGTCTGTTCGCACCCGAGGGGCAATCTTCCCGCGCGGACCAACTCGCAGGCGATCACCTCGTCCTCGCGCCTCGCCTCCGGCGCCCGGCAGCGAGTAACGTTCGGCCCGGATCGCCGAAACGCAGGCGAAACCCCGTCCGCCAGTGAGGAGCCGCATCGATGCGTCGCACTGTTCGCCGAGCACTGTCCGCCGCCGCACTCGCCACCGCGGGGGTGCTCGGATTCGCCCCGGTCGCGGCCGCCCAGCCGTCCATCTACCACCCGGTGATCACGCCGTGCGGCCACCTTTTCCGGACACCGCTGGAGGCGCCGCGTCCGGGCGCCGGGGTGTACTGGAGCCCGTTCGGCACCTCGAACATCGTCTGCTACGACGACGGCACCGGGATCCGGCGGTTCTATCAGCGCGATCCGCAGGGCGGCTGGCACGACATCAACGAGCTGGCGCCCGGGCAGTTCTTCTATGTGGTCTTCCCGTCCACGGTGCCGAATCAGGCGACCTGGGGCTGACACCCGATGTCGCTGTGAGATTGCCGCCTGGGCGCGGCGACATGAGATCCCGCGAGGGTTACCCGCGAATCTGACATACCTGTGATACACATCACTTGGCCTGGCCAACCCCCGGCTACCTGCTGTGCGAAGTAACTGAGATCGACGCCGAGCACTGCCAGTCCACCCGGAGGTATGTGAATGAGTCGCTGCGCCCCGCTGTACCCACAGGCCCGCCACGATCTGCCCGACGAGTTCTTCGCGCTCTTCCTGGATCCGACCCGCACCCACAGCTGCGCGTACTGGACCCAGCCGGACCACACGCTGGAACAGGCCCAGCTGGCCAAGATCGATCTCGCCCTCGAAAAATGCGATCTGCGACCGGGAATGACGCTGCTCGACATCGGCTGCGGCTGGGGCTCGACCATGCTGCGCGCCCTGGACACCTACGACATCGACGTGATCGGCCTGACGGTGAGCCCCCGTCAGTACGAGTACGTGCGCGCCCAGCTGGCGCGGCGCGCACCCGGCCGTCGCCGCGCCGAGGTCCGGCTCCAGGGCTGGGAGGATTTCACCGGCCGGGCCGACCGGATCGTCAGCATCGGCGCGTTCGAGTACTTCCGGGCCGAGCGCCACGAGGCGTTCTTCGAGTTCGCGCACGCCACGCTGCCGGCCGGGGGCACCATGCTGCTGCACACCATGGTCATGTACGGCCTGAACCACCTTCGCGCCCATCAGATTTCGCTGAGCAGCGCGGATACCTCGTTCATCCGGTTCCTGCGCGAGGCCGTGTTTCCCGGCGGCCGGCTGCCGCAGCCGCTGGGCACCTTTCCCCGCGGGGTCCGGGAATTCGCGCAGGACGCCGGTTTCGCCGTCACCCGGATCCAGCCGCTCCAGGCGCACTACGCCAAGACGCTGGACCACTGGGCCGCCGCGCTGATCGACCACCGGGACCGGGCCGTCGCGCTCACCGACACCGCCACCTACGACACCTATCTGCGCTACCTGCTGGACGGCGCCGCGCACTTTCGTTCCGGACATCTCGACGTCATGCAATTCACCTGCACCAAACCCGCTCGTGCACAGGTTTTTCCGAACGCAACCGACACCGTGCTCCCGTGAAAGGACCGAAGATGCGCTTACCGCTAGGCAAGGTGCTGGTTCGAGTGCTCGTCGCCGCCGTGGCGTCGACGGCGTTGCTGAGCACCCTCACCCCGGCCGCTTCGGCGGCCGTCTACCCGGTCGCCGATCCCGACGGGTTCTATTACGGGCCGGGCGATCTGGAGAACTACGCGCCGGGCGACGTGCTGCGCTCGCGGCTCGTTCCCGCACACGGGTGGCCGGGTTCGACGGTGTGGCAGTTGGCATTTCGCTCCACCAACTCCGCGGGCGCGCCGATCGCCGCGGTGACCACGCTGATCGTGCCGCCCGGCGGCGGCGCCCGGCCGCTGGTCTCCTACCAGCCGTTCGTGAATTCGCTCGGCCTGCAGTGCGCGCCGTCGCACGCGCTGTTCGACGGCGGCCTCAAGGAATCCGCCGCGCTCAATCTGCTGCTGGCACGCGGCTGGGCGATCGCGGTGCCCGACCACCTCGGCCCCACCAGCGCCTACGGCGCGGCGCGGCTCGGCGGTCAGATCACGCTGGACGGCATCCGCGCCGCCAAGCGGTTCGCACCCGCCGGGCTCGGCGATTCGCCGGTGGGCCTGGCCGGGTACTCGGGCGGGGCGATGTCGACCGGCTTCGCGGCGGCGCTCGCGCCGGAATACGCGCCGGAACTGCCGATCGTCGGCGTCGCGCAGGGCGGTGTGCCGGTCAACCCCGGCAAGATGGCGCTGCAGGTGGGCGACGCGCCGCACCCGCTGTTCGGCCTCGGGTTCGCCGTCGCGCTCGGGATCGAGCGCGAGTACCCCGGCGAGATGCCGCTGGACCGGGCGCTCACCCCGGCCGGTTTCGCGCTGCGCGACCGTATCGCCAACTCCTGTGTGGACGACATCATCTCGGCGGGCAACGGACGTTCCATCGGTGAGATCTTCCATCGCGGCATGGAAAACGATCCGGTGCTGATCGCCACCATGCACGCCAACGCGCTGGAGATCGTGCCGCAGGTGCCGCGGGTGCCGGTCTATCAGTGGCACGGCGGCAGCGATCAGGTGCCGCTGGATCTGGCGCAGGCCACCGCGGGCCGCTACTGCGCGGCGGGCACGCCCGTCCAGTTCGACGTCATTCCCGGCGCGGACCACGCCACCGCGATGTTCCCCGGGGCCATGCGGGCGGTCGGCTACCTGTCGGACCGGTTCGCCGGGCTCGGGGCGCCCTCCAACTGCTGATCCGACCCACCGGACGCCGCTCGACGCCACGCGCGCCGGGCGGCGTTTTCGTGCGTCAGACCGGGCGCGGCGGCTGCCGAGTCAGGAAGTCGTCGATCAGCGGCCAGGTCGTGGTGCGGGCCTGCGGCCCGGCGATCAGCGCCAGGTGGTTCAGGCCCGGCACGTCGGCGAACTCGACTTCGGCCGCGCCGCTGAGGATGTCCACCCCGGGCGCGATGGTGGCCGACGGGGCGAGGGTGTCGCCGTTGCTGCCCAGCAGCAGCACCCGGCAGCTGAGTTTGGTCAGATCGATGTCGCGGCCCGCGCTCAGCCGCACCCGGCCGCGCGCGAGCTGATTGCCTACGATGAGCTGCCGGTAGGTCTGGCGGTAGAGGCGGCCCGGGTAGCCGGGCATCGCGTCGATGAATCGGTCGATGGCCTCCATGCGGGCCAGCGCCTCGGTGTCGCCCGCGTTGCGGGCGATGAACAGCGGGCGGGTCAGCTCGCGCGAGAGGGACATGCCACGGAAGCCGGCCTGCACGAAGTAGCCGGGGATGCCGCCGAAAAGGTGTGTCGTATAGGAGATTTCCCGGCCGCCGGTGAACTTGGCGAACATGCGCACCGGCTTGAGCAGGATGTTCTTGCCGAAGTCGAGGGGCGAGCCGAGCGTGGTGACCGAGGCCAGCGGCAGCTCGGCGTGGTCGGCCGCGGTGAGCAGGCTGATGATGCCGCCCAGCGACCAGCCGATGACGTCCACGTCCGCACCGCCGTGCTCGGCGCTGATTCGGGCGACGGCGGTGGGGACGATGTCGTCGATCCACTCCTCCAGGCCCAGGTCGCGGTCGGCGGCGGTGATGCGGCCGTAGTCGATCACATACGGCTGGCGACCGGTGTCGAGCAGGAACTGGGCCAGGCTCTGGCCCGGGCGCAGGTCGTAGCAGGAGGCGTCCACCGCGAGCGGCGGCACCAGCAGGACGGGATTGCCGGTGGCCGGGGTGTCGCGATCGAAGCGGCGCAGCTGCCGGTGCGGGCGGTCGTAGAGGACGGTCGACGGTGTGCGCGTGGGCATTTCGATGCCGTTGCCGAAGGTCAGTGCCCAGCCGTTGCGCAGCGCTGGTGGCAGGCTGGTGACGAGCCACGTCATCGCGGGTCGGTTCCTCTCGGCGAATGGCGGTCGCGGCCGCCCCGAAATAGATGTAACAAACAGTAACATACAGCCGTGTACGGACTCGCGCCGGGACCGGCGAGCCGGGGCCCCGTCCGGCCGGGTCGGCTAGATTGTCTCAGGGTCGCAGCACGTTTCGGGTGTGCGGGCCGGTGTGCCGGGGAGGAACGTCGTGAGTTTGCAGCCGGGGGCCCGATTCGCCGGGTTCACCATCGAGCGGACGCTCGGGGTGGGCGGCATGGGCACGGTGTATCTGGGCCAGCACCCGCGCCTGCGGCGGCCGGTCGCCCTCAAGGTGCTCGCGAATGCCTTTGTCGCGGACCAGAAGACGCGCGCCGCGTTCGATCGGGAAGCCACCGTCGCCGCCGGGCTCGAGCACCCGAACATCGTCTCGGTCTACGACCGCAGCGACCGGGACGATCCGGCGCTGTGGCTGGCGATGCGCTACATCGACGGCGGTGACGCGGCCGCGTTGCTCGACGCGCACCCCGGCGGCCTGGAACCGGCCCGGGCCGTGCGCCTGCTGAGCGACGCCGCGCACGCCTTGGACTACGCGCACCGGCAGGGCGTGCTGCACCGGGACGTGAAGCCGGCGAACCTGCTGATCGAGAACAGTCCCCGGCACGGCGAGCGGGCGGTGCTCACCGATTTCGGGATCGCTCGCACGCTCGACGACACCGTCACCCTCTCCGGGATCGCGGCCACCTTCGCCTATGCCGCCCCGGAGCGGTTCACCGAAGCCGCCGCCGATCACCGGGCCGACATCTACTCGCTGGGCTGCACCCTGTTCCAGCTGCTGACCGGTGAGCCGCCGTTCCCGCGCAAGGACCAGGCCGCGGTGATCGGGGCGCACCTCAACACCGCACCGCCCGCGCCCCGCGACCGGCGGCCCGGGCTACCGGCCGAGCTGGACGAGGTGATCGCTACCGCCCTGGCCAAATCTCCCCGGGATCGGTACGCCAGCTGCACGGATCTCGCCGAAGCCGCGGCCGCCGCGCTGCCGCGACCGGCGCCGCCCGACGGTGCCGCCGGATCGCCCGATGAGCTGGAAGACGCAGGGGCCGTATACTTTTCGAGTGCACCGCCGGACCAGTCCCTGGTGCCGACCGTCGTCCGCTGGACGCCCACGCCGGGCGCGGACCACCCCGGCCCGCCGCTGGACGCCGAGGGCGGGCCGGGGTGGTCCTCCGCTGCGACCGGAAACGCTGGGCGGGCCGAGACCGAGTCGGCACACCGTGCCGATGTCGGGGCAGCTGGAGATCTTCCTGCCGACGCCCACGCATCCCCGCCGGGCCGCGCCGACACGCATACCGCCCTGCGGACATCGCGAGGGCGGCGGATGGCGATGGTGTCGGGTCTGCTGCTGGCCGGAGTGGGGGTGATCGTGGGTGCGGCGTTCTCCATGCGCGAGGACACGGCGCCGGAAAGTAGCCCGACCACGACAACTGTTGCACCGCAGCCGAATACCGCTACAACCCTGCCTCCGACGACTACGCCGGTCCCGGCGCCGCAACCCGTCGACACCCTGCCACCGGCCGAATCACACGAGTCGATCGCCCCGGCCCCGCGGACACAGCAGTACGTACCGCCGCCCGTGCAGCAACCAGCGAGCCCCAACACCGGGAACGCACCCGTGCCGCAGACCCGGGTGCATCAGTGGCCCGGATGATCTCAGCGCCACCGCCGGGTGGTCCGGCCGTTCTCTACAGTGGATCGCTATGAAGGTATTCCAGATCGGAGCCGCCGGTGGCGTCGGGCGCAGGCTCAGCGGCTTGCTCACCGAACGCGGCGACGAAGTCACCGGGATGTACCGCAAACCGGAGCAGGCCGAGGTGGTGCGCGCGACCGGCGCCACGCCCCTGGCCGCCGATCTCATCGCCGATTCGGTCGAAGATCTGGCGGGCAAGATCGCCGGGCACGACGCCGTGGTGTTCTCCGCCGGTGCGCACGGCACCGGCGTGGATCAGACCACGCTGATCGACGGCAAGGGCCTGGAAAAGGCCGCCGACGCCGCGGCCCGCGCCGGTGTACCGCGCTTCGTGCTGGTCTCGGTGTTCCCCGAAGCCGGACGCGACCGCGACACCTCCGCCGGATTCGAGCACTACATGCGGGTCAAGAAGACCGCCGACGTCTACCTGACCCACACCGACCTGGACTGGGTGATCGTCCGGCCCGGCACGCTGGTCGACGAGACAGGAACCGGTCGCGTCACCGCCGGCTGGGCGATCGAGTACGGCTCGATCCCCCGCGACGACGTAGCCGCCTTCCTCGCCGCGGTGCTGCACGAGCCGGCCGTGAGCCGAGCCATCATCGAACTCACCACCGGCGAAACCCCGGTCACCGACGCAGCAGCCCAGCTGACCCGCTGATCATCCGCAGCCGCAGCCATCCGGCACACCGGCCGCCGAACCGCCCCCTCAGCCGAGCGCGGCCAGCGCCGCCGCGGCCACCTCGCCCGGCGGCCGCTCGATGTCGATGGTGACCGCGTCCGGCTCGTCGGTCGGCTCCTCGAGGGTGTCGAGCTGGGAGTCGAGCAGGGACGCGGGCATGTATTTGTGGTGGCGGGTGGTGACGCGGTGGGCGAGTTCCTCGTGGGTGCCGCGCAGGTAGATGAAGGTCAGTGTCGCCTCGGGGTGGCCGGTCACGCCGCTGCGCAGGATGTCGCGGTAGGCGCGTTTGAGGGCCGAGCAGGCGATGACGGCGGATTCGCCGGCGGCGGCGCGCTCGGCGATCCAGTGCGCGATCGTTTCCAGCCAGGGCAACCGATCGGCGTCGGTGAGCGGGTGACCGGCCGCCATCTTGGTGACGTTCGCGGGCGGGTGCAGCTCGTCCCCCTCGAGCATCACCCAGCCCAGCTCGTCGGCCAGTGTTTTCGCCACGGTGGATTTGCCCGACCCGGACACCCCCATCACGACCACGATCCGGGGGCCTGCGCTCGACATCGAATCCTCCTCGGCAATGACCTGCGGGCGTATGCCCGTCTCGACCTTACTGCGGTGATCGAGATCGAATCGTTGACCCGAAACCTTGGCTGTGCGCGCGCCCGCGTAGGCACGATGGATTGACGGCATCCACTGAGCAATCCCCGAGGCAGGCGTGCGGGCCGCGCCGCGGAATCGAGGTCACATGCGTGCACTCACCGTCGTTCCCGAGCAGGCCGGATCGCTGGCGGTCACCGAGGTGCCCGACGCCGTGGCCGGACCCGGCGACCTGCTGGTACAGGGTGTCGCCGTCGGCGTCTGCGGCACCGACCGCGAGATCGCCCGGGGCGAGTACGGCTGGGCCCCGGGCGGACACGAGCGTCTGGTCATCGGCCACGAATCGCTGGGCCGGGTGCTGACCGCGCCCGCGGACAGCGGGTTCGCCGCGGGCGATCTGGTCGTGGGCATCGTGCGCCGGCCGGACCCGGTGCCGTGCGGCGCCTGCGCGCACGGGGAGTTCGATATGTGCCGCAACAACCAGTACACCGAGCGCGGCATCAAGCAAATCGACGGCTACGCCTCGGAGCTGTGGCGGGTCGAGGCGGACTACGCGGTGAAACTGGATCCCGCGCTCGCCCGGACCGGGGTGCTGATGGAACCGACCACCGTCGTCGCCAAGGCCTGGGAGCAGATCGATCTGGTCAGCCGGCGCGCCTGGTACGAGCACAAGCGGGTGCTGGTCACCGGCGCCGGGCCGATCGGCCTGCTGGCCGCGATGATCGGCCGGCAACGCGGCCTGGACGTGCACGTGCTCGCCCTCGGGGACGACGGCGTCCAGCCGACCATGGCCCGTGCCCTGGGCGCCACCTACCACAGCGACCCGCTGCCCACCGTGGCCGGAAAGATCGAGCCCGACCTCATCGTGGAGGCCACCGGCTCGGCGCAGGTGGCGGTGGACGCGATGACGCACAACGCCTCCGCCGCCATCGTCTGCCTCACCGGCGTCTCCCCCGTCGGCCGGGAGGTCACCTTCGACGCGGGCGCGGCCAATCGCAACATCGTGCTGGAGAACGACCTGATCTTCGGCTCGGTCAACGCCAACAAACGGCACTATCGGCAGGCGGCGGAGGCGCTCGCGGCGGCGGACCCGGACTGGCTCGAGGGCCTGATCACCCGGCGGCTCCCGCTGGACCAAGCCCTCGACGCCTTCACCTCCGGCCACGACGACATCAAGGTCGTGATCGACCTGGGCTGACCGGACCTCAGCCCATCGATTCCAGTGTGCGGCCCTTGGTCTCGCGCACCAGGCGGCGCACGAAGGGAATGGAGACGAGCGCCGCGAGCGCGTACAGCCCGTACGCCCCGGCCAGGCTCCACGCCGACAGCGTCGGAAACGACACGGTGACAAGCCAGTTGGCCAGCCACTGCGCACACGCCGCCACCGACAGCGCGATCGCGCGGATGCGGTTGGGGAACATCTCCCCGAGCAGCACCCACACCACCACGCCCCAGGACAGCGCGTAGAACAGCACATAGAGATTCGCCGAGATCAGCGCGACCGTGCCGGGCACCTCGGGCATCGACGGATCGTCGGAGGTGCCGCCGACATAGGTGAACATCCAGGCGCACAGGCCGAGCGTCACCGTCATGCCGGCGGAGCCGACGAGCAGCAGCGGCTTGCGGCCGACGCGGTCCACCAGCGACATGGCGATGATCGTGCCGACGATATTGATGACCGACGAGATCATCGACACCAGCAGCGAATTCGAGGTATCGATGCCGACCTGCTGCCACAGCAGCGACGAGTAGTAGAAGATCACGTTGATGCCGACGAGCTGCTGCAACGCCGACACGCCGATGCCGATCCACACGATCGGCAGCAGGAAGCCGCGACTGTGGCTGAGCAGATCCTTCGGGCTGGAACGCACCTCCCCGGCCATGGCCGCGCGGATCTCGGCGACCCGCTGGTCGAGGTGATCGGGGTCGTCGTTCTCCACCTCCGCGAGCACCTTGCGGGCTTCGTCCTCGCGCCCGTTCGCGATCAGGTACCGCGGTGATTCCGGGATGAGGAAGGCCACGGTGCCGTAGATCAGCGCGGGCACCACCTCCGCGCCCAGCATCCAGCGCCAGGCCGCCAGCCCGCCGATCTCCGCCTCGTTCGATCCGCCCGCCGCCATGGCGATCAGGTAGTTGACCAGCGCGGCGACCGCGATGCCGAGCACGATCGCCAGCTGCTGGAAGGAGGCCAGCCGCCCGCGATAGCTCGGCGGCGCGACCTCGGCGATGTAGGCCGGCGCCACCACCGACGCCTGACCGATGGCGATGCCGCCGAGGAAGCGCCACACCGTCAGATCGACGTCACCGAAGGCGAACATGCTGCCCACGCCGCTGACCGCGAACAGCAGCGCGCTGATCTGCATGACGCGGGTGCGCCCGAACCGGTCGGCCAGCCAGCCCGCGGCCAGCGCGCCGACGGCCGCGCCCGGCAGCGCCGCGGCCACGACGAAACCCATGGTGCCCGAGGACACGTCGAAGTCGTGCTGGATGCCGGTGACCGCGCCGTTGATCACCGAGGAGTCGTAGCCGAACAGGAAGCCGCCCATGGCCGCCGCGGCGGCCACGAAGACGACGTTCGCGCCGAGGGCTCCGGGGTTGGCGTTGGCGTCGGGATGCGGCCGTCGCACGCGCGGGTCGCTCATCGCCCGGAGTCGATTCGTTCCCACCCGCGCCGCGGCGCGCGCTCGGACAGCCGCTTCGGATCCCGGCTGCGATAGACGATGTAGGGCCGGAACAGGTATTGCACCGGCGCACTGAACATGTGCACCAGCCGGGTGAACGGCACCAGCGCGAGCAGCGCCATGCCGATCACGGCGTGGATGTGGAAGGCCAGGGGCGCCTGCGCCATCAGGTCGACCTCGGGTCGCAGGGTGAAAACGCTGCGCGCCCAGGGCGCGATCGTCGTCCGGTAGTCGTAGCCCTCGTCGAAGCTGGAGTGCGTCAGCTTGGCGTACATGCCGCTGACGATGGCTCCCACCAGCACCAGGTACATGAATTTGTCGTTGTTCGTGGTGGCGTGGAAGACCGCGGCGTTGGTGCGGCGGCGATAGATCAGCATGCCGATGCCCAGGACGGCCAGCGCCCCGGCCGCGGTGCCGCCCAGCAGCGAGAGCAGGTTGTAGGCGTGCTCGTCGAAGTGCACGGCGTCGGTCCAGGAGGCCGGGATGAACAGGCCCATGAGATGCCCGACGAAGACGAACAGGATGCCGTAGTGGAACATCGGCGAGGCGATGTTGAGCAGCCGGGATTCGTAGAGCTCCGAGGAGCGGGTGGTCCAGCCGAACTTGTCGTAGCGGTAGCGCCAGGCCAGGCCGGTGGCCAGCAGGCCGATGACGACATACGGCAGGGCACCCCAGAGGAAGATGCTCATCGTTGGTCTCCAGTCAGCAGGGGAAGCAGTCCGAGGTGGCCGTAGGGCTCGAGGCCGACGGTTTCGCGGGGCGGGCCGCTGCGCGCCAGCGCGCGGGCCTGGGCCCGGTCGGCCGGGCCGGCGCCGGGCAGGGTCGCGCACACCGCGCTCAGCACGGCGGCGAAGGGATCGCGCCGCTCGCGCAACGCGATCCGCAGCAGCTCCAGGGCGGGCCGGTACTCGAGCAGCAGGGCGCCGGTGCGGGCCAGCGCGCTGAATTCCAGGACGGCGGGCAGGAAGTCGGGCAGTTCGTCGTCGTCGAAATCGAAGCCCTCGGCGCGATAGCGGTCCTTGAACCGCACCAGTGCCGCGCCCCGGTTGCGGGTGTCGCCGTCGGTCCACCAGGTGAGGTAGAGGCTGTGCCGGTTGGCGAAGTCGAAGGTGTCCACGTAGGCGGCCGTGCGCGCGTCCGGGCCGAGTTCGGCGCTGACGCCGAGGAACTCGCGCAGCAGGGCCGCACCCGGATGCCGCAGACCGGCCAGGGCTCGGTCGAACGCGGGGAGGTCCGCGGCGAATTCGTCGTCCGGGTAGGCCAGGCAGGCCGCGGCCACCCGGTAGACGATCGCGACCTCGTCGTCGATCGGTTTCACGGCTGCGGCTCCCGGGGGACGTCGGCGGTCTGCTGATCGCGCATGGCCTGGAAGCTCTCGATGGTGACCAGCGGCAGCGATTTACGGCCCGAGCCGCCGCCGAAGGCGCCGTCCTCGGCCATGCCGGGCCCGCCCTCGTAGTCGAGGCTGCACCCGCCCACCGCGGCCTCCTCCAGGCTGTGCGCCTCGGCCATGGCGGCGGTCGGAATCACGTACCGGTCTTCGTATTTGGCGATGGCGAGCAGGTGGAACATCTGCTCGATCTCGGCGGCGGTCATGCCGACCGCCGCGGCCTTGTCCTCGGTCACGGTGCGGCCCAGGTTGAGGTCGGCCATGTGGGATCGCATGGCGGCCAGCCGGTTCAGGCTGGCGCGCACCGGAACGGTGTCGCCGGCGGTGAACAGTTCGGCCAGGTACTGCACCGGGATGCGCAGGGCGTCGATCGCGCCGAACAGGTTGCCGGCGTCCTCGCCGTCGAATCCGCTGCCCGCCACCGCGTCCACGACCGGGGACAGCGGCGGGATGTACCAGACCATCGGCATGGTGCGGTATTCCGGATGCAGCGGCAGCGCCACCCGGTACTTGCTGATCAGCGCGTGCACCGGGGACCGCCGGGCGGCGTCGAGCCATTCCCGGGAGATGCCGTCGCGTTCGGCGGCGCGGCGCACCTGCGGGTCCTCGGGGTCGAGGAAGCATTCCAATTGCGCACGGTAGAGGTCTTTTTCGTCCGTGGTGGCCGCGGCGGCGGCGATCCGGTCGGCGTCGTAGAGCATGACCCCGAGGTAGCGCAGCCGGCCCACGCAGGTCTCCGAGCAGACCGTCGGCAGGCCGACCTCCACCCGCGGATAACAGAAGGTGCACTTCTCGGCCTTGCCGGTCTGATGGTTGAAGTAGATCTTCTTGTAGGGGCAGCCGGTGACGCACTGCCGCCAGCCCCGGCACTGGTCCTGATCCACCAGGACGATGCCGTCCTCGGCGCGCTTGTAGATCGCGCCCGACGGGCAGGCGGCGACGCAGGACGGGTTGAGGCAGTGCTCGCAGATGCGGGGGAGGTAGAACATGAAGCTCTCCTCGAACCCGAACCGGATCCGCTCGCCCACCTCCTCGCGCATCCGGACCACGTTCGGGTCCTCGGGCCCGTGCTCGGCGGCGCCGCCCAGGTTGTCGTCCCAGTTCGAGGACCACTCGATCGACATGGGCTTGCCGGTGACCAGCGAGCGCGGCGGCGCGACCGGGTAGTCGCCGCCCAGGGGCGCGTCGGTGAGGTTGCGGTAGTCGTAGGTCCAGGGTTCGTAGTAGTCGCGCAGGGTGGGCAGCACCGGGTTGGAGAAGATGCTGGCCAGCTTCCAGGCGCGCGAACCCTGTTTCAGCTTGAGCTTGCCGCGCCGGGTCAGCGTCCAGCCGCCCTTCCACTGCTCCTGGTCCTCGTAGCGGCGCGGATATCCCTGTCCCGGACGGGTTTCCACGTTGTTGAACCAGGCGTACTCCATGCCGGAGCGGTTGGTCCAGGTCTGCTTGCAGGTCACCGAGCAGGTATGGCAGCCGATGCATTTGTCGAGATTCATCACCATGGCGATCTGTGCCATCACGCGCATCAGTACGTCACCTCCTGGGCCCGGCGGCGGATCACCGTGACTTCGTCACGCTGATTGCCGGTCGGCCCGAAATAGTTGAAAGCCCAGGACAATTGGGCATAGCCGCCGATGAGGTGGGTGGGTTTGAGCAGCACCCGGGTCAGCGAGTTGTGTATGCCGCCGCGCCGGCCGTCGGTCTCGGATTTGGGGACGTTGACGGTGCGCTCCTGCGCGTGGTGCATGTACACCGTGCCGCGCGGCATGCGCGGGGACACGATGGCGCGGGCCACGACGACGCCGTTGCGGTTGACCGCCTCGATCCAGTCGTTGTCGGCGACGCCGATCGCCTCGGCGTCGGGCACCGACATCCAGATCGCCTGTCCGCCGCGCGAGAGCGACAGCATGAACAGGTTGTCCTGGTACTCGGAGTGGATCGACCACTTGTTGTGCGGGGTCAGGTAGCGCACCGTGACCTCGCGCTGGCCGTCGGGTCCCAGCGCCGGTTCGCCGAAGAGCCGCTTCATGTCCAGCGGCGGCCGATACACCGGCAACGCCTCGCCCAGCTCGTGCATCCAGTCGTGGTCGAGGAAGAAGTGCTGGCGCCCGGTCAGGGTGTGCCAGGGCTTGAGATGCTCGGTGTTCAGCGTGAACGGCGCGTAGCGCCGCCCGCCGGATTCGCTGCCGGACCATTCCGGCGAGGTGATCACCGGGACCGGCGCGGCCTGGGTGTCGGCGTAGGTGATCCGCACCCCCTCCTTCTCGGCGGCCAGGTGCGCCATGTGCTGACCGGTGCGCCGCGCCAGGGTCTCGAAGCCCTGCACGGCCAGGCGGCCGTTGGTCGTCGCCGCCAGCGCCAGAATGGTGTTGGCGGCCTTGAGCGCGGTGTCCAGCGCGGGGCGCCCGGCCGCGACGCCGGAGGCCACCACGCCGTTGATCCCGCGCAGATAGTCGATCTCCTCGTCAGGGCGCAGCATGATGCCCTTGGCCGGCAGGCCGAGTTTCTCGGCCAGCGGGCCCAGCGAGGCGAATTTGGTGGCGATGGCGGTGTAGTCGCGTTCCACCACCGCCAGGCCCGGCATGGTCTGACCCGGGATCGGTTCGCACTCCCCCGCTCGCCAGTCCAGCGCCAGGCCGCCGGGCTGGGCGGTCTCGGCGATCGTGTCGTGCTGCAACGGCGTGGCCACCACGTCGTGGCGGGTGTCGAGGTGCCCGGCCGCCAGTTCGCTCAGGCGCGCGGCCAGATCGTAGAAGGCCTCGAAGTCGGTGCGCGCCTGCCACGGCGGGTCCACCGCCGGCGCGAAGGAGTGCACGTAGGGGTGCATGTCGGTGGAGGACAGGTCGTGCTTCTCGTACCAGGTCGCCGCGGGCAGCACCACATCCGAGAGCATGGTCGAGGAGGTCATGCGGAAATCCAGGGTGAGCAGCAGGTCGAGCTTGCCCTCGGGGGCCTCCTCGTGCCACACCACGTCCCGGGGCCTGACCTCCGGCGGCGCGGGCTCGGCGCGCAGCGAGGACTGGGTTCCCAGAAGGTGTTTGGTGAAATACTCCGCGCCCTTGGCCGAGGAGCCCAGCAGGTTCGACCGCCACAGCGTGAGCACGCGCGGCCAGTTCTGCGGCGCGTCCGGATCCTGGTTGGCGAAACCCAAACGGCCGCTGCGCAATTCGTCGACGATGTGCTCCGCGGGCGGCTTGCCGGCGGCGCGGGCCTCGTCGGCCAGATCCAGCGGATTGCGGTCGAAGGTGGGGTAGGAGGGCATCCAGCCCATCCGTGCCGACTGGGCCAGCACGTCGGCGCCGGTCATGCCCTGGAACCGGCCGGTGCCCAGCGGGGAGGCCAGCACGTCGGCGGTGAACCTGTCGTAGCGCCACTGGTCGGTATTGGTGAAGAACCAGGCGGTGCCGATCATCTGGCGCGGCGGCCGGGACCAGTCGTTGGCCGAGGCCAGCGTCGCCCAGCCGGTGACCGGGCGGCACTTCTCCTGCCCGACGTAGTGCGCCCAGCCGCCGCCGTTGCGGCCCTGGCAGCCGGTGAGCAGCAGCAGCGACAGGAAGGCCCGGTAGATCGTCTCGGAGTGGAACCAGTGATTGGTGCCCGCGCCCATGAGAATCATGCAGCGGCCCCGGGATTCGGCGGCGATGGCTGCGAATTCGCGGGCGATCTTGATCGTGCGATTCGCGGGCACCGAGGTGATCCGCTCCGACCACGCGGGCGTGCCCGGGGCCGCGGCGTCGTCGTAGGAACTCGGCCACTGGCCGGGCAGATCCGTTCGGGCCACGCCGTATTGGGCCAGCAGCAGGTCGAAGACGGTGGTGACCAGCTGACCACCGACGCGCTGGGCCGGGACGCCGCGGCGCACGGTCTCGCCCCGGCTCTGGCCGTGTTCGCCGCCCTCGGTGTCGAAGCGCGGCAGCAGCACCGACACCCCCTCGCCGCGCCCGTGCAACGACAGCAGCGGGCGGACCTGCTCCAGATCCAGGTTCCACCGGCCCGCACCGGACTCGGTCCACCGAAAACCCATGGAGCCGTTGGGAATCACCGGTTCACCGCTGGTCTCGTCGAGCAGCACGGTCTTCCACTGCGCACCCTCCCCCGTGTCGCCGAGATCGGCCGCGCGCACGAATTTGCCGGGCACGTAGGCGCCGTCGCGTTCGGTCAGGGTGACCAGGAACGGGAGATCGGTGAACTGGCGCACGTAGTCGCCGAAGAACGGTTCCTCGCGGTCGACGAAGCATTCCTTGAGCACGACGTGCCCCATCGCCATCGCCAGCGCGGCGTCGGTGCCCGGATGCGGGTGCAGCCACTCGTCGGCGAACTTCGCGTTGTCCGCGTAGTCGGGGGCGACGACCACGACTTTCTGTCCGCGATAACGGGATTCGGCCATCCAGTGCGCGTCCGGGGTGCGCGTCACCGGGACGTTGGAGCCCCACATGATCAGATAGGCGGCGTCCCACCAGTCGCCGGACTCGGGAACGTCGGTCTGGTCGCCGAACACCTGCGGCGAGGCGACCGGCAGGTCGGCGTACCAGTCGTAGAACGACAGCATCGGCGCGCCGATCAGACCCATGAACCGGGCGCCGGCGGCGTGCGAGACCATCGACATGGCGGGGATCGGCGAGAACCCGGCGACGCGGTCCGGGCCGTAGGTCTTGATCGCATGCACGTGCGCGGCGGCGGCGATCTCGATCGCCTCGTCCCAGGTGGCGCGGACCAGGCCGCCCTTGCCGCGCGCCTGCTGGTAGCGCCGCCGGCGTTCCGGATCGGCCTGGATGTCGGCCCAGGCCAGGACCGGATCGCCCAGGCGGGCGCGGGCTTCGCGATACAGCTCCAGCAGCACGCCGCGCACGTACGGGTAGCGCACCCGGGTCGGCGAGTAGGTGTACCAGGAGAAGGAGGCGCCGCGCGGGCAGCCGCGGGGTTCGTATTCAGGCCGATCCGGGCCCACCGAGGGGTAGTCGGTGGCCTGGGTCTCCCAGGTGATGATGCCGTCCTTGACGTAGACCTTCCACCGGCAGGAGCCGGTGCAGTTCACGCCGTGGGTGGAGTAGACGATCTTGTCGTGGCTCCAGCGGTCGCGGTAGAACACGTCGCCGTCCCGGCCGCCGACGATCTGCTCACTGTGCAGATCCGCCGCCGGGGTGCCCGGGCGGAAGTACCGGGCCGAGCGCAGCAGCAGTTCGCCGGTTTCGCCCGGACCGGGCGCTTCCCGCATCACCGGGCGGCCGCCCGGCTCGCCGCCTCGGACCACCGTGTCTGACCCATCCCCATCATTTCCTTTCCCTCGGCGTACCGCGAATGCCCGCTTCGAACGCCAGCAAGTGATCAGCAAAGGACTCGACAGTCGAGTGAAACACAGGGGTATGCCGGTATTCGCGGGCCACGCCGGACGGGATCGGACCTCGCCGGGCATTCAGCAGACCTACAGCAATTCGATCTAGCTGGGAATTTGCGGGCAAACTGCGGGCACCTGCCATACCAAGCAATTGCTTGCGAAGGGCAATCGCACCGGTTACGTTGCCTGCACCCAGTGGTCAGGGGGCAGCGGTGCCCGGAAGTAGGCAAGATTTTCGGTGAGCGGCACCAAGTTTCCCGGTTTCACGCTGCCCTGGGCCCGGCGAATCGCGGGCGTCCGGGCCCGGCTGCTGGCCATCGTCCTGATCCCGAGCATCGCCCTGCTCGCCGCCGGGATCGGCGGCTCGGTCTACCTCATCCAGGACGGGCGCAAGGCCAACCGATTCGCCGAATTGTCCGCCTCCGCAATCTCTCCCGCGATCCTCATGGTCGAGTCGTTCCAGGAGGAGCGCCGGGTCTCGCTGCTGCACCTCGCCGGGGACGGCACCGCCGCCGCGGCGCTGCCCGCCGCCCGCGACCACTCCGACGCCGCACTCGCGGCGCTGGTCTCCACCAGCGCGACCATGCAGGAGCTGCGCCCCGACCTCACCGCACCCATCGAGGGCTACCGCACGCTCTACAAGCAGCTCCCGATGCTGCGCGGCGGCATCGACGCGCGCGCCGTCCCCGCGCAGCAGGTCTTCGCGGCGTTCAGCCAGATCGTGCACACCGTCACCAGCGCGTCCCTGCACGTGGCCGAGGTGGCGCCGGAGGCGCGGGTCGCGGTCGAGCTCTACAAGGCGGTGCACGCCCTGCGGGCCGCCGAATCCGTCTCCCGCACAAGCAGTCTCGGGGCCGTCGCGCTGCTCACCGAGGAGGTGTCGCCGCAGTTGCTCACCGAGCTCGGCGGTTACATCGGGGACGGCCGCGGGGAGGTCGCCTATGTGGGGTCGACGCTCCAGGGCGCACGCCTGGCGCAGTTGCAGGCGATCACCGGCAGCGCGCAGTGGCAGCAGCTGGTCGCCATGGAGAACGCGATCATCGAGCGCGGACCCTACCCTGGCACGGAAACCAGCTCGCGCGCAAGGCAATCCACCACCGAGCTACCGCTGGACCTGGCCGGGTGGCAACGTGTCGCCGGCACGGTGCGCACCGACCTGATGCAGCTGTGGAAAGACCAGAGCGCCGACAGTCACCACGCTGCCGCCGAACACGGCGAAGAGGTGCTGGTCAACTCCTACCTCGGTGGCGCGGGCATCTTCTCCCTGGCCGCCCTGGCCTTCGTCGCGGCGCTGGTGCTGGCGAACCGGTTCGTCGCCCGGATGCGCCGGCTGCGGCGGGACACCCTGGAACTGGCCGACGAGCGTCTGCCCGCCACCATCCGGCGGCTGTCCGCCGGGCAGATCGAGTCGAAAGACGAAGTGACCGAACTGGATTACGGCACAGACGAGGTCGGTCAGGTCGCCAACGCCTTCAATCGCGCGCACCTCGCGGCCGTCTCGGCGGCGGTCGCCGAATCCCAGACCCGCGACGGCGTCAACGCGGTGTTCCTCACCATCGCCCAGCGCTCCCAGAGCGTCGTGCACCGCCAGCTCGCGCTGCTGGACCGGGCCGAACGCACCGAGGAGGACCCCGCCTACCTGGACCTGCTGTTCCAGCTCGACCACCTCGCGACCCGCGCCCGCCGCAACGCCGAGAACCTGATCATTCTCGGTGGTGCGCAACCCGGCCGCCGCTGGAGCAACCCCGTGCCGCTCTTCGACGTCATCCGCGGCGCGGTGGCGGAAAGCCTGGACTACACCAGGATTCAGGTCGGCAGGCTGCCCGAGGCCCACGTCGCCGGCAGCGCGGTCGCCGACGTCATCCACCTGCTCGCCGAACTCGCCGACAACGCCACCGCCTACTCCCCGCCCGACTCCCGCGTCGAGATCAACGGCAGCCCGGTCGGGCGCGGGGTGGCGATCGAGATCACCGATCAGGGCCTGGGCATGTCCCCCGCCGAACTCGCCGCCCGCAACGCCCTGCTGTCCAGCCCGCCCGACTTCAGCGTCGCCGCCCTCTCCGGCGACGCCCGCCTGGGCCTGTTCGTGGTCGCGAAACTCGCCGCACGGCACGGGGTCACGGTCCGCCTCACCGAATCCGACTACGGCGGCGTCCGCGCCATCGTCCTCGTCCCCACCGCCCTCACCGCCGCACCCGAACCCCAGCACGCCGGGCGGTAGCGGCGGCGTGCCCCCGGCGGTATGGGCCAGGGAACCGGGGTCTGTGGAGTGCGGCCGGGGTTGCATAGCGTGATCGGCACTGGTTCGGACGCAGTGGGCTGTCCGAAACTTGTTGAGCAGAAGGATTTCGATGAGACGATCACTTGCCGCGGCTGGTCTGGCCGGTGCGCTGATGCTGGCTCCGATGGCTACCGCCACCGCCGCCGAGGCCGAACCGGTTGCTCCGGTCTCGGGTTGCGTGACCTTCCCGCCCGGTGGGTGCAGCTGGTTCCACGAGCTCGGGAACCTGTTGTCGGCGGGTTCCTCCGCGCTCAGCAGCGGGTCCAAAGCTGGGAAGTAGCGCGAGTTCGCCGAGTAACGGCCGCCGCACCGATTCGGTGCGGCGGCCGTTCGCCGTTACGAGCGGCACCGGCGCGGCCGGTCAGAACCCGTTCACTCCGGTGAGTTCGCTCGACAGGGTCCACAGCCGGGCGGCGGCGTCGGGGTCGACGGCCCAGGGTTTCACTCCGCCGACGAGCATGTCATCGGACTGGGCGGGGGCGGCTATCTCGCAGTCCTGGCAGTAGCGGCCGCCGAGGTCGTCGAGCAGCGCGGACGTGGCGGCCCAGACGGCGGTCGCCGCGCCCTGCGCCGGTGTTTTGAAGCCGTCCGCGGGGCGGCCGTCGGCGGTGAGCCAGCCCTGCGCGAGTTGGTCCGCGTGCGGGATGTTGCGCTGTAGCGGGGTGAGGATGCTGCCGGGGTGCACGGCGAAGGCGCGGACGCCGAGCGTGTCGAGGTGGGTGGCGAACAGGGCGTTGGCGGTCTTGGACTGCCCGTAGGCGAGCCAGTGGTCGTAGTCCGCGCTGAAATGCGGGTCGTCCCAGCGGATGCCGGACAGGAAGTGGCCCGCGGAGGCGACGGCGACCACGCGGGCGCCGGGCGCGAGCGTGGGCCGCAGCCGGTTCACGAGCGCGAAGTGGCCGAGGTGGTTGATGGCGAAGTGGGCCTCCCAGCCGGAGGCCAGGCGGTGCCGCGGGTAGGCCATGACACCGGCGTTGCAGAGGACGATGTCGAGGGTGCGGCCGGTGTCGCGGAATCGATCGCAGAAGCGGCGGACGCTGTCGAGGTCGGCGAGATCGAGGTCGTGCACCTCGGTACGGGCGACGCCGCGCAATTCGGCGCGGGCCGCATCGGGGCGGCGGGCGGTCACCAGGACGGTGGCGCCGGCGCGGGCCAGCGCCATGGTCGCCTCCTTGCCGAGGCCGGAGTAGCCGCCCGTGATGAGGACGGTCTTGCCGGACAGGTCGATTCCGGACAGGACCTGTTCGGCGGTGCTGTGCGCGCCGAAGGGGGAACCGATCGCGCGCTGCCGGGTGAGTGTCATGCGAGCGACGGTAGGAGCTGGAGTGCGCTCCAAGTCAAGCGCGCGAGCTCACCCGAGGTCGGCGGCCGCCTCGAACAGCGGGAGCTGGCGCGACTGCGCGCCGGAGCTGACGCCGAGGCGGCGCAGGCAGCGGGCGCAGGTGAGGGCGGCGCGCGTGGGGACCAGGGCATCCGGGGACCAGCCGGCCACGCCGGTCCGGCAGATGAGTTCGGGCACTTCCTCCCCGCCCACCCAGTGGCCGAGGGTGACCGCGTGCACGGTGGATCCGGACCGGACGACGGCGTGCACCCCTGGCTCACCGAAGACTGCCCGGGCCGAGGCGGCTAGCGGCGATATGTCGGTCATAGGTCCAACCATAGGAGGGGTGTCCGACATCTGGAGCGAACACGGCAGGCCGTTTCGCCGGTGCGCGCTCGTTACGGTGGTGGCGTGAGCTTGCGCGCGCGAATCGATCGGTTCAACAGGCGGCATCCGTGGAGTCACAACGACTTCTACGGTCCGTGGGTGGCCGGGCAGGTCGGTGCGGCCCGGCGGGTGCTCGATATCGGTTGCGGCACCGGCAATCTGATCGATCGACTGCGGAACGGAAACCGGCAGATCACCGGGCTCGAGCCGGATCCGCGGGTGGCGGAACTGGCGGCGGCCAGGTTCGCGGGCGACCCGGCGGTGGTGATCGAGCAGACGCGGTTCGACCCGGCTCGCACGACGGGCGCGTGGGACGCGATCACGATGGTCGCGAGCCTGCACCACCTGCCGTTGCCGGAGACGCTGCGCGCGGTGGACCGGTGTCTGGCGCCGGGCGGACGGCTGGTCGTCGTGGGCTGTTTCCGGGAGTCGGGTCCGGCCGACGGCGCGATCGGACTGATCGCGCTGGTGGCGAACCTGGCGAGGGGCCTGCGCGCGCATCCGCGGGGTGTGGACCGGCCGCCGGTCGCGATGACCGCGCCGGTCGCGGCCCCGCGGGAAACGCTCGCCGAGATACGCGCGGCGGCGGCGGAGTCCTTGCCCGGGGCCCGGCTCCGCCGCCGCCTGTTCTGGCGGTATGCGCTGGTCTACGACAAGCCGGTCAGTGGCCGACGACCACCAGAATGAACTGCTGGGTGGGGTTGTTCTGCGCGGGCCGGGTGACGACGCCGTAGTCCTTGTCGGCGATTTCGTGGGCGTCGACGTAGCGGGAGTTGGACGCCTGCTGGATGGTGTAGCGCCCGTTGCCGATCGAGGTGATGCGCCAGAGCTGGGTCGGGTTGTTCTGGGCCGGGCGGGTGACCAGGTGGTAGTCGAGCGAATCGATCTCGTGCGCGTCCAGATAGCGGTGGCTGCTGACCTGCTGGATGGTGCCGGTGCCGGTGCCGCTGTCGTCCCAGTCGATGCGCCACTGCTGACTGGTGTCGCCCTGGTTCGGGCGGGTGACGACGTTGTAGTCGTGGGTACCGTCGGCCCAGGCGTCGAGATAGCGGCCGCTGGAGACCTGCTGGATGGTGACGACGTCGTCGGCCTGTTCGGCGTGCGCGGTGGCGGGCACGGCGAGCAGGGCGGCTGCGGCGAGGATAAGGGTGCTGACGAGGTGTTTCACGGCGGGGTCTCTCTACGGGAAGGGCCGGTGAGCACCAATGTTCGAGCAGAAACGGCCGGTCCACGAGACACCCTGGGGCGGGCTGCGCGCCGCCGCGGGGGTGGGAATTCACCACCGGGAGTGGGCCGGTAGGCCGCGCCCGCGGCGGCGACCACCACCACCGCGATGCCCGCGTACTGGGTGAGGTCGAGGGTCTCGCCGAGCAGGACCCGGCCCGCCGCGGCGGCGACGGCGGGCATCAGGCTCATCAGCACGCCGAAGGTGGCGGCCGGAATCTGGCGCAGCACGGTCATTTCCAGGGCGTGCGGCAGCAGGGAGGAGAGCAGCGCGACGGCGAGCAGGCTCAGCAGGACCAGCGGGTCGAACAGCGCCGGTGTGGCGGTGCCGAGCGCGACCGGCAGGGTCAGGATGCCGCCGCAGGCCATGGCCAGGGCGAGTCCGTCGTGGCCGGTGGTGCGCTTGCCGACGATCGTGCCGCAGGCGATGTAGGCGCCCCAGCAGGCGCCGGCCGCGATCGCGAAGAGCACGCCGGTCCAGGCGATCGGGCCGGCGGAGTCGGTGAGCAGGAGCACGCCGAGGGCCGCGAGCAGTACCCAGAGGATGTCGCGGGGGCGGCGGGAGCCGAGGGCGGCGACGGTCAGCGGGCCCAGGAATTCGATGGTGACCGCCATGCCGAGCGGGATGCGATCGATGGCGGCGTAGAAGCAGAAGTTCATCCCCGCGATGGCCGCACCCAGACCGAGAATACTTGGCAGAGAACTTCTTTCGAGCCGCAGTGCGGGTCGCCACAGCAGTAGGGCGAGCGCGCCCGCGAGCAGCAGCCGCAGGCTCGCGGTGGCGCCGAGGCCCAGGAGATCGAAGAGGTGCTTGGCCACAGCCGAGCCGAGTTGGATGCTGACCATCGCGGCCACAGCGAGCAAGGGGGCGGGGACGAGGGCGTCCTGGGGTGCCTTCACGGCCGGAAAGATAGGTGCGCTAAGTAACGCAAAGAAGACTGAGCGGTATCTGAATGCCGTTGGCCGCGTGGCGTTCTCGCCGCCGACCTGTGGCCTCCGGCACAGCGACCGAGCAGGTCGCATAGGGTTTCCGGCATGTTCGTGAAGCTGTGCGGTCTGCGCACCGAGGAGGATGTGGCGACCGCGGTGGACGCCGGGGCGGATGCGGTGGGATTCGTCTTCACCACCAGTCCGCGCCGGATCTCGGTCGAGGCGGCGCGGCGGCTGCTGGCGGGTGTGCCCGCGCACGTGCTGTCCGTCGGTGTGGTGCACGGCATTCCGGCGGCCGAGGCCGGGGCGCTGGCCCGGGCGGCCGGGGTGGACGCGCTGCAACTGCACGGGGCGTATCCGCGCGCAGCCTTCGCCGAGCTGGCCGGGCTGCGGCTGCTGCGCGCCACCGCGCTCACCGCCGAGACCGAGGTGCGGACCGGCGCCTACGGCGAGGAGTGGCTGCTGCTGGACTCGCCGGTGGCCGGGTCGGGTGAGCGCTGGGATCTCGCCGCGCTGCACACCGCGCGCCCGAGCGGGCAATGGCTGCTCGCGGGCGGCCTCTCCCCCGCGAACGTGCGCGCGGCGATCGCGGCCGCCCGGCCCTGGGGCGTGGACGTCTCCAGCGGCGTCGAGTCCACCCGGGGCGTGAAGGACCACGCGCTGATGCGCGAATTCGTCCGCCACGCACGGGCGTAGCGACCTCAGCCGAGGGCCCGGCGCACCAGCTCGCTCAGCCGCGCGTCGTCGGCCGCGGTCATCTCCCCGGTCAGCGAGTAGGCGGTGGGCCACATGGCGCCGTCGTCGAGCTGCGCCACATCGTTGAAGCCGAACGTCGCGTAGCGGGCCTTGAACTTGTCCGAGCACTGGTAGAAGCAGACGATCTTGCCCGTCGCGTCGGCGTAGGCGGGCATGCCGTACCAGAGCTTCGGAATCAGTTCCGGCGCGGCGGCTTTCACCAGCGCGTGCACCCGCTCGCCCAGCGTGCGATCGAAGTCCGACATCTCGGCGAGTTTGGCGAGCACGTCGCTCTCGCCGTCGGCCTTGCTGGCCTTGGCGCCGCGCCGGGCGGCGGTTTTCAGCTCCTGAGAATGCTCTCGCATCGCGGCGCGTTCCTCGGCCGAGAATGCGACAGAAGCCTTTTCGGTGGCGGTCATGGGTTCCTTCTCTCCCGTGGCGGATTTCCGTCCTGTCAGTCTCCGTCGCGGAAAAGCCTGGTTGTAGTGCCTGATGCACCGACCTGCGTGCAGAATGCATGGGTAGGGGTTTCGGAGGTGCGCGGTGGTTCGGCAGCCCGGCTGGATACTGGTCGCGGTGCTGCTGCTCGGGCAGACGACGGCGCGGCTCGCCGCCTTCTATGCTTTCGCACCGCCGGACCGGTTCGCACTCGCCGGCGCCGCGATCATCGTGACGATCATGGCGGTGCAGGGGCTGGTCATCGTCGGGCGCTGGTGGCCGCGGGTGCTGCTGGTGCCGCTGGTCGCGCTGACGTTCCTGCCGTACATCGTCTTCGGCGCGGCGTGGGGCCCGATCGCGGGCATCGCGGCCGCCGGCCTGGCCCTCACGCTGCGCCCGCGCCTGGCCTGGCCGCTGTTCGGCCTCGTCGTACTCGCCGACTCGGTCGTGTCCGGGCTGCTGCGCGGCCCGCTGGAGGGCGCCGTGGCGGCGGCGCTCGGCCTCAATGTCGGTTTCATGTTCTTCGCCATCCCCTATCTGGCCCGCCAGCTCGACCAAACGGCAAGGGAGCAGGCGCGATTGGCGACCGCGGCGGTCGAGGCCGAACGCCTGCACACCGCCGCGCGCCTGCGTGAGACCCTCGGCGCCGAATTGGGGGCGGTCCTGCGCGAACTCCGGCGGCCACCGAGCGGCCCGGAGTTCGCCCGGGTCGCCGAGCTCAGTCGGCGGGCCTCGGCCACCGCCCGGTCCATCGCGGGCACCCGGCGCGAACCGGTCCCGAACCCGGCCGCGACGTCGACGCCCGAGCACGGCTCGGCGTTCGCGTGGTGGTTCGTCCTGGCCATGGTGTTCAACTACTCCGCGGTCGCGCTGTCCAATCTGCTTCAGGTGCAGGCGAACCAGCGGCCGCAGTTCGTGCTGTTCGCCGGTCTGATGGTGCTGGCCTGCGGCTTGCAGCTCTATCACGGCGCTCCGCGCGCCGACGGCGGCGCGCCCCGCGCCTGGCCGTGGACGCTGGCGCTGCACGGCGCGGTGGGCCTGCTCGCGCTCGTGCTGCCGCCCTGGCCCGACTCCGTCGGGTTCGCGCCGTTCCTGCTGTTCTTCGGCGCCGTGCTGGTGCGGCTGCGCACGGTGTGGTCGTGGGTGTTCACGGCGGCCGGTGCGGTGCTGCTCGCGCTCACCATGGAGTCCTGGGGCATTCCGGCCTCGCCCGCGGTGCGGGTCTATTGGGCCAGCGTGATCCTCACCGGTTCGATCGCGGTGTACGCGCTGTGCCGCGTTCCCGAAGTGGCCGCGGGCCTGCGGCGCACGCGCGCGGCGGCGCTGCGCATGGCCGTGCTCGCCGAACGGCTGCGCGTCGCGCGCGATATCCACGACGTGCTCGGCCACACCCTGACCGCGATCACCCTGGACGCCGAACTGGCGGCCCGCCGCCCGCCGCCCGACCCCGCTGCCAAGACGCGCGAACTGCTCGGTCTCGCGGACCGGGCCCTGCAGGACCTGCGTTCGATCGCCGCGGGCCCGACCGGGCTGTCGCTGGCCGAGGAACTGATCAGCGCGCGAAAGGTGCTGGAAGCGGCCGGTTCCCGGGTCACCGTCGAGCTGCTGACGCCGCCGCCCGAGCACGACGTCCTGGCCGTCGTGCTGCGTGAGGCGGTCACCAACGTGGTGCGCCACGCGACGCCGGAGCACACCGCGATCGCGCTCACCACCGACCAGCACACGGTCCGGCTGCGGGTCACCAACGACGGCGCGGCCGCCGCCGCGCGCCCGCCCGGGTCCGGCCTGCCCAATCTGACCGCGCGGCTGCGCGCGGTGGGCGGGACGCTGGGCACGCAGCGCACCGGCGACACCTTCACGCTGACCGCGCTCGCGCCGCCGCAGCCTCAGAGCCAGCCCGCCTCGGACGCGAGCCGCACCGCGTCCACCCGGTTGCGCGCGCCCAATTTGCTGACGGCGGAGGCGAGATAGTTGCGCACCGTCCCATAGCTCAGGTGCAGCCGGGCGGCCACCTCGCGCGGCGGCGCGCCCGTCGCGGTCAGGCGCAGGACATCGGTCTCCCGATCGGTCAGCGGGCTGCCCGCCACCTCGAGCGCCGCATAGGCCAATTGCGGGTCGAGGACCCGCCCGCCCCGGGCGATGGTGCGAATGGCGTCGGTGAGATCCTGCGGCCGGGAGTCCTTGAGCAGGAAGCCCGCGACACCCGCGGCGATGCCCCGGCGCAGGTTTCCGGGCCGGCCGAGGCCGGTGAGGATCAGCACCCGGCAGCCGGGCAGCCGCTCCCGCAGTTCGCGCGCGGCGTCCAGACCGTTCACCTCGGGCAGCTCTATATCCAGTACAGCGATATCGGGCCGATGCTCGAGCGCCGCGTCGACGATCCCGCCACCGGCGTCCAGGCTGACCACCACGTCGATGTCGGGCTCCAGCGTCAGCAGCCCGATCAGCGCCTCCCGCAGGATCCGCACGTCCTCGGCCACCAGCACACGAATCACCGCTCAATTAAACCGATTCGCGGCCGGCTCAGGGTTCGAAGCGGTCCAGCAACCAGCGCGGGCCCACGGTGCCGGCGCCCAGCGCCTCGACCCGGTCGCGCAGTCCGCGGTCGGCCGTCACGACGATGATCGAGCGCTTGCTGTCCGCTTCCCGGGCGGCGGTGACGACCCGCACGATCGCGTCGTCGCCGGACCCGTCGGCCGAGACCACCCGCAGCACGTCCGATTCCGGTGTGTCGCCGGTGATCGCGGCCTTCGCCGCGCCCTCCAGCACGACCACCACGTCTCCGGGACGCTCGTTCAGCGTCGCGATCTTCAGCAGCAGCCGGCGGGCCGCGCCGGCCCGATCCTTCCACCACCCATCGGGTTTGGAGCCGACGACGTTCGCCGCATCGACCACGATCAACTGAGTCCGGTCATTCGCCACGCCACCAGTCTGCGCGATGCGCGGGAGTAGGCGGTGAACTTTCAGGCCTTGGCCGCGAGCGCGGTGCGGCGGCGGGCGGCGAGCCGCTTGCCGAGCACGCCCTGGCGCGGAGCGAAGAGATAAACGAGCGTGAAAGCCGCACCTTGCACGAGCACCACCATCGCGCCGGGCGCGGTGTCGAGGTGGTAACTGAGATAGAGCCCGGCGACCGAGCAGGTGGCAGAGACGGTCGGCGCGATCAGCAGCATCCGGCCGAAGCGATCGGTGAGCAGGTAGGCGGTGGCCCCGGGAATGATCAGCATGGCGACCACCAGGATGACCCCGACGGCCTGCAGCGCCAGCACGGCGGTCAGCGCCAGCAACGCCAGCAGCGCCGCCCCCAGCAGGCGCGGGCGCAGGCCGAGGGCGTGCGCGTGCGTGGGATCGAAGGCGTAGAGGGTGAAGTCGCGCCGCTTGGCGACCAGCGCGGCCAGCACGATCACGGCCAGGATCGCCACCTGCGCCAGCTCGGACCGGCTGACGCCGAGCAGGTTGCCGAAGATGATGTGGTTCAGATCGGTCTGGCTGGGCGTCACCGACACCAGCACCAGACCGAACGCGAACAGCGTGGTGAAGACGATGCCGATCGCGGCGTCCTCCTTCACCCGGCTGGTGCTGCGCACCACGCCGATCAGCGCGACGGCGAGAAAGCCAAACACGACGGCGCCGACGGCGAACGGCGCGCCCACGATGTAGGCGAGCACCACGCCGGGCAGCACGGCGTGCGAGACCGCGTCGCCCATCAGCGACCAGCCGATCAGCACCAGCCAGCAGGACAGCACCGCGCACACCACGGCGGTGATGACGCAGGTGAGCAGGGCCCGGGTCATGAAGTCGTAGCCGAGCGGCTCGATCAGGAATTCGGTGGGGGTCATGGTCATCCGGCCTTCGGGAGATCGTCGGGGCCGCGGTCGAGCACGTCGATCCCGAAGGCGCGCGCCAGGTTCTCCGGCCGCAGCACCTCGTGCGGGTCGCCGTGCGCGAGCACGCCGCGCATCAGCAGGATCGCGTCGTCGGCGAGGTCGGGCAGCGAATGCAGATCGTGGGTGGAGATGAGCACGGCCGCTCCGGCGGCGGCCAGCTCGCGCAGCACGCCGGTGATGGTGGCCTCGGAGCGCTTGTCCACGCCGGCGAAGGGCTCGTCGAGCAGCAGGATGGTGGCGCCCTGGGCCAGGCCGCGGGCGACGAAGGCGCGCTTGCGCTGGCCGCCGGAGAGCTGGCCGATCTGCCGGTGCGCCAGGTCGGTCAGCTCGACCCGTTCCAGGGCGTGCGCGACGGCCGCGCGGTCGGCCCGGCGCGGCCTGCGGGTGAAACCCAGGTGCCCGTAGCGCCCGGTCATGACCACGTCGTGCACCGACAGCGGGAAGCTCCAGTCGACGTCTTCGCTCTGCGGGACGTAGCCGAGCGTGCCCGCCCGCCGCGCCGCCACGTGCGAGCCGCCGTCGATGCGCACGGTCCCGCGATCCGGGGCCGCCATGCCCATGATGGTTTTGAACAGCGTGGACTTGCCGGAGCCGTTCATCCCGACCAGCCCGCAGATCCGGCCGTGCCGCACGGTGATCGAGACGTCTTCCAGGGCGAGCACGTCGCCGTAGTGCACGGTGACGGCGTCGACTTCGATGGCGATGGTCATGGCTTTCTTCCCGTCAGTGCGGCGCTGATCGTGTCGGCGTCGTGGCGCAGCAGGTCCAGATAGGTGGGCACCGGGCCGTCGGCCTCCGACAGCGAATCGACGTAGAGCGTTCCGCCGAACCGGGTTCCGGTGGCCTCGACGACCCGCTGCATCGGTGCGTCGGAGACGGTGGATTCGCAGAACACCGCGGGCACCTGGTTGCCGCGGACGAATTCGATGACCGAGGCGATCTGCTGCGGCGTGGCCTGCTGCTCGGCGTTCACGGCCCAGATGTACTTCTCGGTCAGGCCGGCGTCGCGCGCCAGGTAGGAGAACGCGCCCTCGCAGGTGACCAGCGCGCGCTCGTTGGGCGGCAGCGCGGCGAGGGTACCGGTGAGATCGGTGTGCACCTGCTGCAACCGGGTCTTGTAGGCGGCGCCGTTGGCGCGGAAGTCGGCGGCGTGCGCGGGGGCCAGCTTCTCGAAGGCGCGCACCATGTTGTCGACGTAGATCTGCACGTTCAGCGGCGACATCCAGGCGTGCGGGTTGGGTTTGCCCCGGTAGGCGTCCTCGCCGATGGGGATCGGGGTGATGCCCTCGCTGACCACGACGTGCTCGACCCGCGCGTCGCCGACGAACTGCGCGAACCAGGCCTCCAGGTTCAGGCCGTTGTCGAGGATCAGATCGGCCTTCGCCGCGGTGCGGATATCGCCGGGGGTGGGTTCGTAGCCGTGGATCTCCGCGCCGGCCTTGGTGATCGACTCGACCGTCAGGTGCGGACCGGCCACATTGCGGGCGATATCGGCGAGCACGGTGAAGGTGGTCAGCACCACCGGTTTGCCGTCGCGCGCGGTGCTGCCGCCGCAGCCGGTGAGCGCCAGGGCGGTGACCGCGGCGAGGGCCGCGACCAGCGCACGCAAGGGGACACGCCGATCAGTGTGCAACCAAACCTTCATACGCCTGAATGATAAGTTCGGTTAACCTAACTTACAAGTCCGGGTATTACGAACAGACCGTACTGAACGGCCCCGAAGCCGGTTTCACCGCCGGATACCGGTCGCCGAGTGCGTGAAACCGCACTGCGACCAAGCTGAAGCAACGTCCTCAGCGCCAGGGCAGGCATCCCGCCAGGCGCAGGCGGGTGGCCAGGCCGGTGGAGATCTTGCCGCTGGACCCGCTGCTGGACCCGGTTCCGAAGGCCGCCAGCAGTTCCCCGCCCAGGCCCGCGCTGAGTGAACAACCCAGCAGGTTGATGTCGAGGGTAACGTTCTCCTCGGGTTCCGCGGCGTAGGCCGGGGCGGCGGCGCCCAGGGTGGCGACGGCGAGGGCGCAGGCGAGGATGCCGAGCTTGAAAGAGCGCATGTCGTTCCTATCGGGTCGGGAGAGCGGGTGCCACGATGCCTGCTGACCGGGCGGCGTGCAACCACTCGGCGAACTCGCCCAGCAGCCGTCGGTACAGTTCGGCGTCGTCCATGTGATCTATGTCGTCGGTGGTGAAGAAGCCCGCGTTATCAACGGCCCGGCCGTCCATCTCGTCCAGATTGCGCAGCACACCGTAATTCGCCTTGCCCAGCCCGACGAACTGCCAGAACGCCGGCAGCCGCGACGCCTCCCGCATCAGCTCGGTGATGTGCCACTTCTGCTTGAAACCGCCGTCGGTGAAGAACAGCACCAGCGTCGGGCCGGCGCCCGGGCGCAGCGTGTCGATCAGAGCGCGCATGATGGGCAATTCGTCGTTGCGCAGGCCGAGTTCGTCGTAGTCCAGGCCCGCGTGGGTGCCGGTGAGGTGCAAATAGGTCGCCGACCACGCCTCGCTGTCGGCGACGGTGATATCCGGGAGCTTCAGGAAGCGCAGGGCGTAGAGGTACGCCTCCAGCGTGCCGTCGTCGTCGAGCTGGGTGGCGATCGGGATCATCCGGTCCACGACGCGGTGCACCACCTTGGTGTTGTACTGCTTGGCGATGCTGCCGGTCTTGTCGATCACCAGCACCACCCGGGCCCGCGCACCCGCGGCGTCGCGGCTGCTCAGCACCTCCACCACCGCGCGTTTGCGCAGATCCAGCCGCTCGCGCTTGTCCAGCGAGAGCTTGGCTTCGCCCGGTACCGTGCGGATTTCGAGCGCCTGCGGTTCGTCGTCCACGCTGACGCCGTGATCGGTGACCAGATCGGCGAATCCGCCCGCGTAGCCCTGCCCGACCGCGCGGACCTTCCAGCCCGCGCCGCGCCGGTAGAGCTCCAGCGCGATCACCACCGACTCGGTGTCCAAACCCTCGACGACGTACTCGTACAACAGGTTTCCGGTGTCGTCGGCGACGGTGACCACCGGCGGCGCGCCCCCGCCGAAACGGGCCCCCGCGTCGTCCAGGGTGAGCACCGCACGCAGCTGGTCGATCTCCCCGGGCAGGCCGTCCGGCGTGACCGACAGTGCGCCCGAGCGCAATTCGACGCCCGGGGCGCTCGGCTGATTGAAGAACACGAAATCCGCGTCCGAGCGCACCTTGCCCGCCGCGGTCACCAGCAGCGCCGACAGATCCGCGGCCACACCCGCCCGCAGTGCCACCACGACCCGCGCCGCGGCGAGTTCGCCGTTCTGCCCTTTGATCAGTACGTTTTTCACCGATGTCTCCACCCTCGATCCGCGATCGGGCCAGCGTAGGCCAGTGCCGCCGCCACCCGCCATCCCCGCGGCAAGTCCCCGTCCCACCGTGCAGGACTGGCGATTGACGGACCGCGGCACCGCTGCCACCGTGTCGAAAACCCGGACCGTCCACGCCCGGGGAGTCTCGGATCGGAGCGTGCGCGATGGGGTTTCTTCAGCCCGAACTGCCGGTGGTCGACCTGGCGGAGTGGCGCAAAGGCACACGCGGCGAACGGATCCGGCCGATGGCGCGGCACTGGGCCGAGGTGGGGTTCGGCTCGCCCGCGGCGTTGCACCTGTTCTACGTCGCCAAGATCCTGCTCTACCTGCTCGGCGCCTGGCTGATCGCGCTGAGCACCGCGGGCATCGACGGCTTCACCCGGGTCGGCGACTGGTGGTCGGAGCCGATCGTGTTCCAGAAGCTGGTGCTGTACACGCTGCTGTTCGAAGTGCTGGGCCTGGGCTGCGGCTTCGGACCGCTGAACAACCGGTTCTTTCCCCCGATGGGCTCGATCCTGTACTGGTTGCGGCCCGGCACGATCCGGCTGCCGCCGTGGCCCGGGCGGGTGCCGCTGACCGCGGGCGACACCCGCACGCCGGTCGACGCCGCGCTGTACGCGGCGCTGCTGCTGGCCACCGCGGTCACGCTGTTCCTCGACGGCACCGGGCCGGTCCCGGCGCTGGACACCACGGTGGGCCTGCTGCCGGTCTGGCCGATCGTGCTGATTCTCGGACTGCTGGCCGTCCTCGGCGTGCGCGACAAGGTGATCTTCCTGGCGGCGCGCGGCGAGGTGTACGCCACGCTCACCGTCACCTTCCTGTTCGGCGCCGACATGATCGTCGCCGCGAAGGTGGTGTTCGTGGTGATCTGGATGGGCGCGGCGACCTCGAAGCTGAACAAGCACTTCCCGTTCGTGATCTCGACGATGATGTCGAACAGCCCGGTGGTGCGCTGGAAGCCGATGAAGCGCAAGTTCTTCGAGAACTTCCCGGACGACCTGCGGCCCGGCCGCTGGTCCCGGGTCGTCGCGCACAGCGCCACGGCCGTCGAGCTGATCACGCCGGTGGTGCTGTTGTTCAGCTCCGGCGGGCGGGCGACCGCCGTCGCGGCCGTGCTGCTGGTGCTGCTGCACCTGGCGATCCTGACCGCGATCCCGATGGGCGTGCCGCTGGAGTGGAACGTCTTCATGATCTTCGGGCTGCTGACCCTGTTCGTCGCCCACGCCGATTCGGGTCTGGGCGATCTGCTCCACCCGGTGCCGGTGGCCCTGCTGTTCCTGCTGATCGCGGGCATCGTGATCGCGGGAAACCTGTTCCCGCGCAAGATCTCCTTCCTGCCCGGCATGCGCTACTACGCCGGCAACTGGGACACCACCCTGTGGTGCGTCAAGCCGTCGGCCGCCGCGAAGATCGAGCAGCACATCGTCGCCATCGCCAGCATGCCGCAGGCGCAGCTGGAACGCTTCTACGGCAAGGACCGCATGGAGATCCCGATGTTCATGGGATACGCCTTCCGCGCCATGAACACCCACGGCCGCGCGCTGTTCACGCTGGTGCACCGGGCCATGGCCGACGGCCGCGAGAGCGACTACGTGCTCACCGACGGTGAACGCCTGTGCAGCACCGCCGTCGGCTGGAACTTCGGCGACGGGCACCTGCACAACGAACAGCTCATCGCCGCCATGCAGCGGCGCTGCCGGTTCGAACCGGGCGAGGTGCGGGTGGTGCTGCTCGACGCCCAGCCCATCCATCGGCCCACCCAGCGCTACCGCCTGGTCGACGCCGCCACCGGCGAATTCGAGCACGGCGAGGTGCGGGTCGCCGACATGGTGACCCGCCAGCCCTGGGAGGACGACGTGCCGGTGCGCGTGCTATCCGAGCAGCGCCCCGCCCACCAGGAACACGCAGGTCAGGACGAACAGGATGCCCAGTAGCGGCGCGACGAACTTGACGTAGCGGTCGTAGCGCACCTTCGCCAGCGCCAGGCCGCCGGTGACCACGGCCGTGGTGGGCGTGACCAGATTGGCCCACCCCGAAGCCGACTGCCAGGCCGTGACCACCAGCGAGCGCGGCACGTTCGCGAAGTCGGCCAGCGGCGCCATCACCGGCATGGCCAGCGTCGCGTGCCCGGAGGTGGACGGGATCAGCAGCGCCAGCGGGATATTCACCAGGTAGACCACCACCGCGAAGACCGCCGAGGAGTTGCCCCGGACCACGCCCTCCAAGGCGTGCAGCACCGTGGCGGTGATCTGGGTGTTGTTCATGATGACGGTGACGCCGCGCGCCAGCACGATCACGATGCCCGCGCCGACGAAGTCGCCGAAACCCTTGCCGAGCGACTCGGTCATCAGCGTCTCCCCCAGGCCCCCGACCAAGCCGATCACCACCGCCGCCACCAGGAACAGGGCGGTCAATTCGGGAAAGAACCAATCCAGCTGCCAGAGATAGGATTTCGCGTCCGGCCCGCTGATCACCTCGGCCCACGGAATGATCGCGAAGATCATGAAGGCGAAGGTGAGCACCACCAGCCACAGCACCGTCCGCTGCCGTCCGGTCAGCGGATCCGGTTCGTGCTCTTCGGCTTGCACGTCCCGGTCGCCGGGCAGCCAGCCCGACCAGGACTTGGCCGGATCGGATCCGACCCGCCGGGCGTACCAGAGCACGTAGGCGATGGTGGCGGCGGTGAGCACCACCAGCATGGCCACGCGCAGCACGATGCCCTGGCCGAGCGGGATCTCGGCCGCCGAGGAGGCGGTGCCGGTGGCGAACGGGTTCACCGTCGAGCACAGCACGCCCACGCCCGCGCCGCAGATGATCATGCCGGCGGCGGTCATCCGGTCGTAGCCCAGCGCCAGGGTCAGCGGCACCAGCAGCGCGTAGAACCCGAGGGTCTCCTCGGCGAAACCCTCGATGGTGCCGGCGATCGCGAACACCACCATGATCCCGACGATCAGCAGCAGGCTGCGGTGGCGCAGGCGGTAGGAGAGGCGGCCGATGCCGCGATCGAGCGCGCCGGTGGCGAAGGCGACGGTGATGAACGCGCCCACGGCGAGCACGAACAGGAACACCGCGGCCGCGCCGTAGAGCTCACCGGTCAGATCCGGGCCGACCTGACCGGTCTGCGGATCCTGAATCCCGTAGAGCCCGTTGACCGGCGCGAGGAACAGATCGCGCAGCCGGGCGCCGAAGGACTTCGTCTCTTCCAGCCGGTGGTAGCTGCCCGCCACGGGCCGGCCGCGATCGTCGGTTCGGTACGCGCCCGGCGGAATGAGGAACGCCAGCAGCCAGACCGCCAGCGTCACGCCCGCCAGGATCGTGTAGGTCGAGGGAAACCAGTGCTTCCGCTGTTCCGGCTCGGCCGTCACCGCCGCGTTCATCGGCCCGCCCGCTCGGCGAAGAGCTGGAAGAACTCGGCCTCGGCCAGCGCGACCCTGCACAACTCGTCCAGCAGCACGCGCTCGTTGTAGCCGTGCAGGTTGCACTCGGCGTCTTCGGCGCCGAGCAGCAGGATCTCGGCCCGCGGGTTGGCCGCGGCGAGGGCGTTGGTGAGCGGAATCGAGCCGCCCATGGCGGAGTCGACGACCTCCGCGCCCCAGGCGCGCCGCATGGCCTCGCGCATCGCCGCGTAGGCCGGGCCGGTGGTCGCGGCGGAGTAGCCGGCGCCGACCTCGCCGCCGGTGACCTGCAACTCGATGCCGTAGGGCCGCACCCGTTCCAGATGCTCGATGACGGCGCGCTGTCCCTCGACGGGATCTTGATCCGGGTGCACCCGCACGTTCAGTGCCGCCTTGGCGTAGGGCACCACCGCCGAGGCCGCGGTCGCGGTCGGCGGCGCGTCCAGGCCGATGACGGTGATGGCGGGCCCGTACCAGATGCGTTCGCCGATCGGCCCGGTGCCCAGCAGCGGCATGCCGGGCGCCATGCCGGTCATCCGGGCGAATTCGGCGGCGGTGAAGTCCGCGCCGGTCCAGGTGTCGCGGCGCAGGCCCGGGACCGCGACATTGCCCTCGGCGTCGTGCAGGGTGCTCAGCGCGGCCAGCAACGCGAGCAGCGCGTCCGGTGCCGCGCCGCCGAATTGGCCCGAGTGCACCGGCGCGGCGAGGGTGCGGACCTCCACGAAGACGTCGGCGACGCCGCGCAGCGCGGTGGTCAGCGTAGGAGTGCCCGCGCGGATATTGCCCGCGTCGCAGATCAGCAGGGCGTCGGCCTGGAACAGTTCGGGATGCGCGGCCGGGTAATCGTCGAGGGCCGAGCCGTACTCCTCCTGGCCCTCGATGACGACGGTGATGCCGACCGGGGGTTTGCCGCCGTGCGCGCGCAGCGCGCCGAGGTGCGCGATCACGTTGGCCTTGCAGTCGGCCGCGCCGCGGCCGTAGAGCGCGCCGTCCCGCTCGGTGGGCGTGAACGGCGGCGTGCGCCAGAGCGATTCGTCGCCCGCGGGCTGGACGTCGTAGTGCCCGTACAGCAGCACGGTCGGCGCGCCGGGCGGAGCCGGGATGCGGCCGTAGACGACCGGGGCGGTGTCCGGCAGGTCCAGCACTCGCAGATCCTCGACACCGGACATTCGCAACTGATCGGCTACGAAGTCGTGTGCGCGCTGGACATTCTCGGGCGGATAGCCCGGAAACGCGATGGACGGGATCGCCACCAGCTGTTTCAACAGATCGGTCAGCTCGGGCCGCAAACCGTCGACACGGCCGGACAGGTTCCCGCTCGAAGTCATGGGGCCATGCAACCACCCGGCACCCGGAGATCAGTTATTTGCTGGCCACCTTTATCCAAGCGAGACCCGAATGCAGGTCCACCGCACGCGGGCCCGTTTCCGGCCTAGAGTTCGAAGGGTGACCAGCAATCCGTTCTTCGAGCCCTCCGCGCTCCCCTACCAGCTGCCGCCGTTCGCGGAGATCCGCGAGGAGCACTACCTGCCCGCCTTCCAGCGCGGCATGAGCGAGCAGCTGGCCGAGATCGCCGCCATCACCAGCACCGAGGGCGCGCCGAGCTTCGCCGACACGGTGGTGGCGCTGGAACGTTCGGGCACCATGCTGACCCGGGTCACGAACGTCTTCTTCAATGTCGCGGGCTCGGATTCCACGCCGGGCACCGACGCCATCGAGGCCGAGATCTCCCCGCGGCTGGCCGCGCATCGCGATGCCATCCTGCTGAACCCGGAGCTCTTCGCCCGGATCGCGGCGCTGCACGGCGAACGCTTCGACCTCGGCCTGGAGCCCGAGGAACTGCGGCTGCTGGAGGAGCACCACACCCGCTTCCTGCGCGCGGGCGCGCGCCTCGACGCCGCCGGGCAGGCCCGGTTGCGCGAGCTCAACGCCGAATTGGCGACGGCGGCCACGGAATTCGGCCAGAACAATCTGGCCGCCATGAACGCCGCGACGGTGCTGCTCGACACCGCCGGCGAGCTGGCCGGGCTGAGCCCCGCGGCGATCACCGCCGCGGCCGGGAACGCCGAGTCCCGCGGGCACGCCGGCAAGTGGGCGCTGAGCCTGCAGAATGTCTCCAACCAGCCGATCCTCGCCGAACTGGCCGATCGCGCCGTGCGGCAACGGGTGCTGAGCGCCTCCCTCGAGCGCGGCCTGCCCCCGCAGCCCAATGCCGCGCTCGCCGTGCGGATCACCGGCTTGCGCGCCGAGCGCGCCGCGCTTCTCGGCTACGCCGATCACGCCAGTTACGTCGTCGCCGAGCAGACCGCCGAGACCACCGAGGCCGTGGCGGAGTTGCTCGGGCGGCTGGTGCCGCCCGCGGTCGCCAACGCCGAACGCGAGCAGGCCGAACTGGCGGCGGCGATGGCCGCGGCCGACCCCGAGGCGGGCGAGCTGCGCGCCTGGGATTGGCTGTACTGGTCGGAAAAGATCCGGGCCGAACGCTTCTCGTTCGACGCCGACGCGTTGCGCCCCTACCTGGAGCTGGAACGCGTGCTCCGCGACGGGGTGTTCTACGCCGCCGAACAGGTCTACGGCATCACCCTGACCGAACGGAAAGACCTGGCCGGGTACCACCCCGAGGTGCGGGTCTTCGAGGTGTTCGACGCCGACGGCAGCGAACTCGGCCTGTTCCTCGGCGACTTCTTCGCCCGCCCGTCCAAGCGCGGCGGCGCCTGGATGAACGAATTGGTCAGCCAGTCGGGGCTTTTCGGCACCAAGGCCGTGGTGGTCAACAACCTCAACATCACCAAGCCCGCCCCCGGCGAACCGGCCCTGCTCACCTGGGACAACGTGCGCACCCTGTTCCACGAGTTCGGCCACGCCCTGCACGGGCTGTTCTCGGATGTGCGCTTTCCCAGCTTCTCCGGCACCGAGGTGCCGCGCGACTTCGTGGAGTTCCCGTCCCAGGTGAACGAGATGTGGATGGCCCGCCCGGAGATCCTGGCCAATTACGCCCGGCACACCGAGACCGGTGCGCCGATCCCGGTGGAGCTGATCGAGCGGATGGCGGCGGCCGAACAGTTCGGCGAGGGCTTCCGCACCGTCGAGTACCTGGCCGCGACCCTGCTGGACTGGGCCTGGCACCGGATCACCGCGCCGGTCGAGACCGACGCCGCCGCGTTCGAGGAGGCGGCGCTGCGCAAAGCCGGTGTCGCCGTGGAGGTGATCCCGCCGCGCTACCGCACCGGCTACTTCGCGCACATCTTCTCCGGCGGATATTCGGCCGGCTACTACTCCTACATCTGGAGCGAGGTGCTCGACGCCGACACGGTCGACTGGTTCGAGGACGGCGCCGCCACGATCCGCGAGAAGGGGGCCGCGTTCCGGGCCGCCCTGCTCTCGCGCGGCGGCGCCGTGGACCCGATGGCGGCATTCGAATCCTTCCGCGGCCGCGCCCCCGACATCGGGCCGCTGCTGCGGCGGCGCGGGCTGACCGCCGCGAACTGACCGAAACCGCCGCCTTCAGCGAGTTCCCTCGGAGGCGGCCGGGTGGTCGGCTATCTTGGCGGCGTGGTCGGAGGGGCACATCGGACCGCCTGACAGCGAGGTAGGCAATGACAACCATCGGCAAGGTGGGAACCGTACTGGCCGCCACGGCTTTCGCCGTCCTCGGCACGGCCGTGGCGCCGGCCGCGAGTGCCGCCCCGGCCTGCCCGGGCGGTGGGCAGCCCACCGTCCAGGTCGCCGCCGTCCCCGGCGCGGCCCTGGAGGGCCTGACCGTCGACCCGCTCGGACGGGCCTACACCACCGATATTCTCACCGGCCGCGTCTTCCGCATCGACGCGCCGGGCGCGCCCGCCGTGCCGATCGCGACGGTGCCCAGCGGCGGCGGTGGCGCGCTGGCCTGGAGCCCGGACGGCGCGCTGCTGGTCGGCTACGGCGCGGATCCGCGCGTCCTGATCGGCGACACGATCCGGCACGCGGGCATCGTCCGGCTCGATCCCGACACCGGCGCGATGACGCCGTTCGCGGCCGGGCTCAGCGCGGCCGACGGCATGGACGTGGCCGCCGACGGCATCGTCTACGCCACCAACGATTTCGGCAGCCTGATCGGCCGGGTCTACCCCGGCGGCGTGGTGCAGGCGGACTGGACGGCGCTGCCCAGCGCCAACGGCGCGGTGCTCGGCGCCGACGACCGCTACCTCTACGTCTCGCGGACCTTCGTCAACCCCGGGGTGAGCCGCATTCCGGTCGACCGGCCGGACGCGCCGCAGTCCCTGCTCGAACTCGGCTCCGAAGCGCCGGACGGGCTGACCCTGGATTCACTGGACCGCCCGGTGGTGCCGCTGAACGTCTCCGGCCAGGTCATCCGCATCGACGCCCCGGGCCAGAGCTGCCTGCTCGGCACCTCCGGCCCGCTGACCAGCGTGGTCAGCTATGGCCGCGGCGGTGGCGGTTTCGCGGCGGGCCGGCTCTTCGCCGCGACCTTCACAGGTGCGATCTTCGAGATCCCCGGCGGCTTCGACCCGAACGCACGCACCGCCACTCCCTGATCGAGCGCGCCTCGGCGAGACGGGCGCTCAGGGCGTCCAGCCGGGTTCGCGACCGAGCACGGCCACGACGGCGTCGAGGCCGACGCCGTCGGGCCAGGGCACCACCGGACCGAACGCCGCACCCGGCGCGCGGCGCAGCTCGCCGCCGGGCACCGCCGCCGCGACCTCGTGGGCGACGGCGAGCACCTCGGCGTCGAAGTGCACGGGGAAGCCCAGAGTCTTTGCCACGTCCCAGGAATGGACCACGTAGTCGACGAAGTGGAAGCCGATCGCCTGCGCGCCGGGCACGCGGACGCCGGGACCGAATTCCGGGAGCGGGAACTCGCGGGACGGGACGTCCGGCTCGGCGAAGGCGGCGAGCAGATGGCCGGCGGCGGCGCGGTAGTCGGCGGCCGGATCGGGGCCGAGCGGGCGCGTTTTCCACCGGCGCAGGTCGTCCTCGCCGCGGGCGGCGGCGGCGAAGCCGTAGTGCTGGGCGATCAGGTGGGTGAGCAGGCCGTGCAGCGTCCAGTCCGCGCACGGGGTGGGTCTGGCCAGGTCCGCCGCGCCGACCTCGTCGATCACATCGATGCTGACCTGGATGACGCGCGCGTGCAGGGCCCGCAGGTCGGTCCGGGCCTCGGAAGCTGTTGTCATGGTGATCCTCTCGCTCTCGGCGTCGGTCGCCGACCCACCCAATCGTACGCGCATGCGTACGATATGCAACTGCTTACTATCTGTCCGAACGGTATTTTCTAGCCATGGAGCCAACCCGCCGCCCCGATCTGGCCGCGATGATCGCGCCGCTGGGCCGGGCGCTCATGGCGGCGGAAATTCCGATCCTCGAGCGCCACCGGCTGACCATGTGGGGCTACGCGGTCCTGCTCGGGCTCGGCCGCGAGCCCGTGCACACCCAGGCCGCCCTGGCGAAGGCGATCGGCGCGGACAAGACCCGGATCATCGGCGTGCTGGACGAATTGCAGCACCGCGGCCTGATCGAACGCCGCCCGGATCCGGCCGACCGCCGGGTCAACCTGGTCGCCCTGACAGCGGACGGACGCGCCGTCCGCGACCGTGCACAGCGCGAAATCCAGCAGCAGGAGAACGAACTACTCGAACAGCTCACCCCCGCGGACCGCAAAGCCTTCCTGCGCGCACTGCGCACCCTCGCGGCCCACGTGAGCCCTTAGAGGCAGGGCTCAGGAGCCGAAACTGCCGGTGGGGACGCCGGGGTCGCTCAGGCGGGCCAGGACCTGACCGGCCATGGCCTCGTGCCCTGCGCTGTTGGGATGGATGGTGCGGCCGTTGCTGCCGGATTCCACCTGGGCGCCGTTGATCCAGCGCTGGGCGGCGGGGCGGCACATGTCGTGACCGGTGGTGGCGGCCTGGGTGTCGACGTAGGTCACGCGGTCGCCGGCGTGCCCCTGGAGCATGGCGTTGAGGCCCTCGATCACGGTGTCGCGCGCCCACGCCAGATCCTCGGCCGCGAACGGCTGCACGCCGGTGCAGCTGTTCTCGTCGTCCGGAACGATCTTCGGGTAGCCGACCAGCAGGATCCGCGCCTTGGGCGCACGCTCGCGGATGGTGTCGAGCAGGTTGCCGACGGCGGCGCCCGCCTTGGCGATTCGTTCCGGCATGTCCGGATACTCGTTGCGGCATCCGGCGCCGCCCAGCAGGATCACGCAGCTGCGCACGATCTCGCCGAAGCCGATGTCGTTGCCCGAGATCCCGAGTGTGACCACCTCGGTGGCCGGGGTGACCGCCGCCATCTGGATCGCGGCGACATCGGAGGTGGTGGCCCCGCCGCAGGTGACATCGGTGAGCTGATACCCGCGCCCGGCGGCGACCAGATGCGGATAGTTGCGATCGGATCGGTCGCAGCCCTGATCGATGACGGTCGGAATCCCGACACCCGCGGCATAGGAATCCCCGAGCGCCACATACGGTTGCCCGGCCGCCTGGGCCGGGCACGAGACCGTCATCACCGCGGCGATCGCCAGAACCGGCAAGCAGTGCTGCACCTTCACGAGAACTCCTCCGCCTCAGCCCACCCCGGGTCAGGATCACATCCGCACGCGGGGCGCACAACCCCCGCGGCCGGATCACCGGTGGCGGTCAGTTCGGCACGCGACCCTGAGCGAAGTCGAGGTTCTCTATGCGGGCGTACTCCGAAGCGCCACTCGGCAGCGGGGATTGGAGGGCGCACTGGTCGCAGGAGGCGTGCGCGACGGCGGCGGGTGACAGCCGGCCGAGGCGGATCGGGCGGGTCATGCGATAGTGCGCGCCGCCGGCGGATTTCCCGTCGCGGCCGGTGCTCAGCGCGGACGGCGGGAACTGCTGGAGTTCGGCGGTCCATTCGGCGGGTTCGAGGGTCTGGAAACGGAAGGGGCCGGGGCAGTCGCCGCACCGCTCGAAGGTGACTCTCAGGTGCTGGTGCCAGGTTTCGATCAGGCCGAGGCGGCTCGGGGACAGCGCGAGGACGCTCTGCGGACCCGGGTCGACCTCCGGCTGTCTCAGCGTGACCTTTCCGAACAGCGGATGCGCCGCCTCCGCGTGGAAGTCGGTGACCCGCAGGCTCACGAAATCCGTTCCGCCGTCGAGCACCCGCACCACCCGGGTCCCGGTGAACCGCAACGGCGGCAGGGGCGGCGGCAGATTCACCACCAGCGTGCCGCCGGCGGCGGTGACCGCCAGCGCTGTCGTCTGCCCGGGCTTCGGCGCCTCCGGCGTAGCCGGCTGCGCCTCCGATCTCCCGGCGGCCGTGAGGATTCCGAGCCCCATGACGGCTCCGGCGTGACCGAGCAGACCGCGACGACTGATCGAGAGGCACATGCCAGCAATTATGTAGCAAACTTCCGGCACGACCTACCCGACTGGCCCGGACCGACCGAATTCCTCAGCCCTGCCAGTGCGGATCGCGGCCGAGGTAGCGCAGCAGCGCGCCGACCTCGTCGGAGCCGTTGCCGCTCAGCGCATCCGCGAAGGCGAAGCCGCGCAGCGGATCGGCGATGGCGTGCGCGACCGGCAGCAGCCGCGCGGCCAGCTCCGGCGTGAGCGGCGAGGACTGGCCGGAGGCCACCGCGAGATCCCAGGCGTGCACGGCCGCGTCGAGCGCGCACGCGCCGGCGCCGAGCTCGGCGGTCATCGTGTGCGGCGGCAGCGGGACCGCGACCGCCTGGGCGTCGGCGGGCACTGCCGCCCAGGCCGCGGCGGCCGCGGCGACCGCGGGCTCGACCAGCTCGGCGGGCGATCCGGTCAGCGTGCCGGACGGCGCGAACGGGTTCTCGGCCGGGCCCTCGCCCGCGCCCAGGGCGGCGACATAGGCGAGCTGGTCGCCCGCGGCGTGCTGAATCACCTGCGTCACAGTCCATTCCGCGCACGGCGTCTTGCGGTCCAGATCGGCGGCGGTCAGCCCGCGCACGACGGTCAGCAGCGCGGCGTGCGCCTCGTTCAGGACGGTCCAGTCGGTCACGGTGTTCTCGCTCATCGGTCTCGCCTCTCTTCGGGAACCACACTCTGTGGCGTGTTGACTCTACTCTAACAGAACGGAATGCTTCATTCCAATAGAAATTCAGAGAAAGTTTCCGCCCGCCGATGTCACACCTGGCCGGGCTGCGTCGTCACTCAGGCGAACCCGGCCAACGGGCCGACCGAGAGAACCGAGACCGCCATGCACACCGCTTACGTCCTCGTCACCATCGCCGCTGCCGCCTGGGTCGGCTTCTCGGCGGTGTCGCTGCTGCGCCGGGCCCCCTTCGTCGTCGACCCGCTCGTCGAGTACGGCGTGCCGCGGTCGTGGTGGACGCCGCTCGGGCTGGCCAAGGCCGCCGGCGCCGTCGGACTGCTGGCCGGTCTGTTCCTGCCCGCGATCGGGGTGGCCGCGGCGATCGGCCTGATCCTGTACTTCCTGGGCGCGGTGGTCGCCGTGCTGCGCGCGCACTCGTACAAGACGGTGGCGTTCCCGGTGCTCTACCTGGCACCGGTCGCGGTCGCGCTGGGCTTGGGCGTCGCGGCCTAGACCTACGAAAACAGCACCCCGCGCACCGAATCGGTGCGCGGGGTGCTGTGCTGTTCGGGCCGGATCAGGCGACGTCGAAGCGATCCAGATCCATCACCTTGGACCAGGCGGCGACGAAGTCGTCGACGAACTTCTGCTTCGAATCGTCCTCGGCGTAGACCTCGGCCAGTGCGCGCAGCTGCGAGTTCGAGCCGAAGACCAGATCCACGCGGGTGCCGGTCCAGCGGTCCTTGCCGGTGGCGCGGTCGGTACCGAAGTAGGTGCCGTCCTCGGCCGGGGCCGGCTTCCACTCGGTGCCCATGTCGAGCAGGTTGACGAAGAAGTCGTTCGTCAGCTGACCCGGGGTGTCGGTGAAGACGCCGTGCGCGGACTGCTTGTGGTTCGCGCCCAGCACCCGCAGGCCGCCGACCAGGACGGTCAGCTCCGGGGCGGACAGGGTGAGCAGGTTCGCCTTGTCGATCAGCAGGTACTCGGCGGAGAGGCGGGTGCCCTTGCCGAGGTAGTTGCGGAAGCCGTCGGCGCTGGGCTCCATCGCCGCGAAGGACTCCACATCGGTCTGCTCCTGGGTGGCGTCGGTGCGGCCCGCGGTGAAGGGCACCTCGACCGAGTAACCCGCGTCGGCGGCGGCCTTTTCGACCGCGGCGTTGCCGGCCAGCACCACCAGATCGGCGAAGGAGACCCGCTTGCCGCCGGTCTGCTCGGCGTTGAACGCCTCCTGGATCGACTCCAGCACCGGGATGACCAGCGTCAGCTGATCGGGCTCGTTGACCTCCCAGCCGCGCTGCGGCTGCAACCGCAGGCGGCCGCCGTTGGCGCCGCCGCGCTTGTCGCTGCCGCGGAAGGAGGACGCCGCCGCCCACGCGGTCGAAACCAGCTGCGCCACCGACAGACCCGACTCCAGGATGCGCTGCTTGAGCGCGGCCGCGTCGGCGGAATCGATCAGGTCGTAATCCCGATCCGGGATCGGATCCTGCCAGAGCAGGGTCTGCTCGGGCACCAGCGCGCCGAGGTAGCGGACCTTGGGGCCCATGTCGCGGTGGGTCAGCTTGTACCAGGCCTTGGCGAAGGCCTCCGACAGCTCCTCCGGGTGCTCCAGCCAGCGGCGGGTGATCCGCTCGTAGATCGGATCCACGCGCATCGAGAGGTCGGTGGTGAGCATGCCCGCCTGCCGGGTCTTGCCCGCCTCGAAGGCGTCCGGCACCGGGGAGTCGCTGCCCTTCGGGGTCCACTGGTGCGCACCGGCGGGGCTCTTGGTGAGCTCCCACTCGTTGCCGTAGAGGACCTCGAGGAAGGTGTTGTCCCACTTGGTCGGGGTCGGCGTCCAGGTGACCTCGAGGCCGCTGGTGATGGCGTCCTTGCCGACGCCGGTGCCGAAGGAGCTCTTCCAGCCCAGGCCCTGCTCCTCCAGCGGAGCGGCTTCCGGCTCGGGGCCGACGTGATCGGCCGGGCCGGCGCCGTGGGTCTTGCCGAAGGTGTGGCCGCCGACGATCAGCGCCGCGGTCTCCTCGTCGTTCATCGCCATGCGCGCGAAGGTCTCGCGAATGTCGGTGGCCGCCAGCAACGGGTCCGGGTTGGCGTTGGGGCCTTCCGGATTCACGTAGATCAGGCCCATCTGGACCGCGCCGAGCGGCTTCTCCAGATCACGCTTGCCGGTGTAGCGCTCGTCGCCGAGCCATTCCCGCTCGGGGCCCCAGTACACGTCCTCCTCGGGCTCCCACTGATCGACGCGGCCGCCGCCGAAGCCGAAGGTGGGCAGGCCCATGTCCTCGATCGCGACATTGCCGGCGAAGACGATGAGGTCGGCCCAGGACAGCTTCTTGCCGTACTTCTTCTTGACCGGCCAGAGCAGGCGGCGGGCCTTGTCCAGGCTGGCGTTGTCGGGCCAGCTGTTCAGCGGCGCGAAGCGCTGCATGCCGGCGCCGGCTCCACCGCGCCCGTCGTTGACGCGATAGGTGCCGGCCGCGTGCCAGGCCATCCGGACGAAGAACGGGCCGTAGTGGCCGAAGTCGGCGGGCCACCAGTCCTGCGAGGTGGTCATCACCTCGACGATGTCCTGCTTGACGGCGGCCAGATCCAGGGTCTGGAAGGCGGCGGCGTAGTCGAAGTCCTCGCCCAGCGGGTTCGCCACCGCCGGGTTCTTCTGCAGGATCTTCAGGTTGAGCTGTTCGGGCCACCACTCCCGGTTGCTGCTGCCGCCCTCGGTCGGGTATTTCTGACGACCGTGCCCGACCGGGCAGCCACCCTCCGCGGGTTCGGTGTTGGCTTCGGCGATGGGCGGGTGTTCTTGTGCCACAGCAACTTTCCTTTCGAGATGGGGGTTGGGCTGTGTATTCACGCAAGCGTGCGCGACTCGGATGCCGCGCAGTCGGGGCAGACGCCCCAGTAGATGACCTCGGCTTCGTCCAGGACGAAGCCGTTGTTGTCGGAGGCGGTCAGGCAGGGCGCGTCGCCGACCGCGCAGTCGACGTCGGCGATGGCGCCGCAGGACCGGCACACGACGTGGTGATGGTTGTCGCCCACCCTGGTCTCGTAGCGCGCCACCGAGCCCATGGGCTGGATGCGGCGCAGCAGCTTGGCGGCGGTGAGTGCGCGCAGGACGTCGTAGACGGCCTGGTGCGACACCGCGCCGAGGGACTCGCGCACGAGGCCCAGGATGGAATCGGTATCGGCATGGGGCTGGTTGTGCACCACGTTCAGCACAGCCAGGCGCGGGGCCGTGACGCGCAGTCCGGCCGCACGCAGCATTCGCTCGAACTCCGAATTGGTGGACACGTTCCTAATTATGACTCATTCAAGTCTAGAACGCTCGTTATTCGCTGAAAGTGATCGCTGACCGGGGGTCGACCCTAACCCGACGGCCAATTGCCGGCACCCTGATTGTGCTGCGGAACTATTCACTGTGCGGTAGAACTCCGCGCGGACACTACCGGGCCTGCCGCCCCACCCAGTGCTACACGGTGGCACCGCATGGCACATGCGGTTAGTGTGGACAGATGGCCGCACAACCCGAGATCACCCAGCGCGACCTGCGGAATCGTTCCAAGGAGATCATGGACGCGGTTCAGCAGGGTCAGGCGTTCACTGTCACGCGGGACGGGCATCAGATCGCTGAACTCGTTCCGCTACGCCGTCGCCGACGGTTCGTTTCCCGGGCGGAGTTCGCGGCGATGTCGCGGAGTGCGCCTGACATCTCCATCGACGCCTTCCGCGCAGATCAGGACGTCACCGCGGACCAGGAAGAGAGCGACCCCTATGACCGGTGAGCACGATCAGGGTTTGCTCGATACCAACATCATGATCCTGCGCCGTTGGATCGATCCGGAGCTGCTTCCCGCGGCGATGGCCATCAGCGCCATCACGTTGGCTGAGCTCTCGGCCGGGCCGCACGAGGTACGACGCAACGACGAACAGGCCGAATACGACGAACATGTCGAGCGCGCACGCAGGCTGGATGTTCTCCAGCGGGCGGAGAACGAGTTCGACCCGATCCCGTTCGGTCCAGAGGCCGCGCGGATTTACGGCCGAGTCTGCGCGAGCGTCATCAGTGTCGGTCGCAAACCGCGCCGCCGAATCGCGGATCTGATGATCGCCGCCACCGCCGTCGCGGAGGACCTTCCGCTGTACACCACCAATCCGGACGACTTCCGCGGGTTGGACGGTTTGCTGACCGTGGTTGCCGTGCCGCGGCCGGCTGGTCCGGCCGCCCGCTGACCCGAAGCGTCTTAGGGGAGCCAGGATTCGTGCAGGACCTGGGCTATGCGGTGCAGGGAACGGGGGGTGGTCATGTGCCAGTGGGTGGTGGGGAGGGGGTGGTCGTGGACGGCGCCGGAGATGACGGGGGTCCAGGTGGCGGCGTTGGGTGGGGTGGCGGGGGTGTCGGCGGCGGCGGTGAAGAAGACCAGGTCGCCGTCGAAGTGGCGGGGGTGGTAGGCGGCGGCGAGGGTGAGGGCCGTGGTGGCGGCGGTGAGGACGCGGTCGATACGGGCGCGGCCGAAGGAGGCGAAAGGCTCGGGGAGGTCGGCTAGTCGGTCGGCGAGGTCGGTGGCGGTGTGCAGCGGTAGGTCGGGGGTCTCGTCGCCGAGCAGGCCGCCCAAGAGGTCGGCGAGGGTTACGGCGGGCGATTCGGTGTCCGGAACGGTGGCGCCGAGGCGGCTGTCGAGCATGCCGAGGAGGGCGACTTTTTCACCGTCGTCCTGGAGTTGGACGGCGATGGCGTGCGCGAGGGTGCCGCCGAGGGACCAGCCGAGCAGGTGGTAGGGGCCTTCGGGCTGGACCGCGCGGATCTCGTCGAGGTAGCGGCGGGCCCAGTCCTCGATCGAATCCGGCAGGGGGGCATCGGAATTCAGGGCCGGGGATTGCAGGGCGTAGATCGGGCGCTCGGGGTCGAGGTGGGCCGACAGGCCGGCGAAGGACCAGGCGATGCCGCTCACCGGGGGCAGACAGAACAGGGGTTCGGCGGTGCCGGTGCGGCGGATCGGGAGCAGGATGTCGAACGCGGCGTCCGCGCCGGAGCCGTTCAGCAGCGCGACGATGCCCGCCGGGGTGGGCGCGGTGAACAACCACTGCACCGGAATCGGCGTGGCCACGGCGACGCTCAGCGCCGCGGACAGCTGGGTGGCCAGCAGGGAGTTGCCGCCCAGTTCGAAGAAGTTGTCGTCGAGGCCGAGGCGTGGGACGGCGAGGACCTCCGCGAAGCTCGCGCAGACCGTGGCTTCCAGCGGCGTGACCGGGGCGCGGTGCGAACGCGGCTCGAAGTCCGGGTCCGGGAGCGCCTTTCGGTCCAGTTTGCCGTTCACAGTGAGCGGGAGCGCGTCCAGGACCACGAATGCCGCGGGGATCATGTACGAGGGCAGCGCCGCAGAGAGAGCTGATTTCACCTGTGCCACATCGATTTCCGAGCGTGGGACCAGGTAGGCGATCAGCTGGTCGCCCGTCCGCGAATCCGACCGCGCCACCACCACAGCCTGCCCCACCCCGGACAACCCCACCAACACCGACTCGATCTCCCCCAACTCGATCCGGAAACCCCGAACCTTCACCTGAAAATCACTACGCCCCCGATACACCAAACCACCCGCACCATCCCCCACCACCAAATCACCCGTGCGATACAACCGCCCACCGGCCACGAACGGATCAGCCACGAACCGACCCGCCGTCAAACCCCCACCACCGGCATACCCCCGCGCCAACTGCACACCCGACAAATACAACTCACCCACCACACCCACCGGCACCGGACGCAACCGCGCATCCAACACCAGCACGCCGCTGTTCCACACCGGCCCACCGATCGGAACGGGTTCCTCGCTCCCGCTCACCCGATGCGCGGTCACCGACACCGCCGCCTCGGTCGGACCATACAAATTGAACAACTCCACCCGCGGCAAACCCGCCCGCAACCGCCGCGCCAAACCACCCGGCAACACCTCACCGATCGCCAGCACCCGCCACAACGAATCCGGCAACCCACCCGCACCCAGCAACGCCTCCACCATCGACGGCACCACATGCAACGTGGTCACCCACTCCCGAGCCATCAACTCGTTCAAATACACCGGATCCCGATGACCCTCCGGCGCCGCGATCACCAAACGACCACCACACACCGCCGCCGACCAGAACTCCCACACCGACAAATCGAACGTCGCCGCCGTCTTCAACAACACCGCATCCGCGGCATCCAAACCGAACTCCGCGACCTTCCACAACAACTGATTCACAATCGCGGCGTGGGAAACCACCACACCCTTCGGACGACCCGTCGAACCCGACGTGAAAATCACATACGCCGAATTCCCCGCACGCAACACACCCAGACGCACACCGAAACGATCACCAGCAACACCCGCAACCACACCAGGATCAACGATCGGCGTCGTCGCATACCCCGACAGATCGACCTCATCGATCCGCACAACCGGCGCGACCCTGGTCTCGAACCCGGTCTCGGTATTGCTCAGCACACACACCACAGCCGCCGTCTCGAGCACATACTCCGTCCGCTCGCGGGCCTGATCCGGATCGACCGGCACATACGCGCCACCAGCCACGGTGACCGCATACATCGCCACCACCAGATCCACCGACCGCCGAATCGCCAACCCCACCCGCGACTCCGGACCCACACCCAACGCAATCAAATGCCGCGCAAGCCGATTCACCCGAGCATCCAACTCGGCATACGTCAGCTGCGTACCATCGTCGGTAACCAGCGCCTCGGCCTTCGGATCAGCGGCCACCGTCGCCGCCAGCAGCGACGCCAAGGTGCCCGGTGTATCGACCTGTGCCCCTGCCGACTCGACCAGTGCCGAACGCTCGGCGGCATCGAGGAGTTCGAGATCACCGACCGCGCGCTCCGGCGCGGCGACGATCTCGGTGAGCAACCGCACGAAGCGGTCCGCGAACCCCTGCACGGTCGAGCGATCGAACAAATCGGTGGCGTAGGTGAAGAACCCGCCGATCCCCGTCGGCCCGTCCGAGTCGTAGGTATCGGCGACGATCACGTGCAGATCGAACTGCGACAGTTGGCGATTCGCGGGCAACGAGGCGATGGTCAGTCCGGGCAACTCCAGCGCGGACAGGGCCAGGTTCTGGAAGGACAGCCCCACCTGGAACAGCGGATGCCGCGCGGTCGAGCGTGCCGGATTCAGGACCTCGACCAGTTGCTCGAACGGGATATCGGCGTTGGCGAAGGCTTGCAGATCGGTTTCCCGTTGCCGCGCGAGCAGTTCGGTGAACGATTCGTTCGCGTCGTACCGCGTGCGGAAAACCAGGGTGTTGACGAACATGCCGATCAGATCGTCGAGGGCGGCGTCACCGCGGCCCGCCATCGGCGTGCCGATGGCGATGTCGTCGGTCCCCGAGAGCCGGGCCAGCAGCACCGCCAGCGCCGTGTGCACCACCATGAACAGCGTCGTACCCTCGGTGCGCGCGAGTTCGGCCAGCGCCGCGTGGGTGGCCGCGTCGATCCGCAGGTCCACCTGCCCACCGGCGTAGGACTGTACGGCCGGTCGCGGCCGATCCCGGGGCAGTTCCAGCTGATCCGGCAGCCCGGCCAGCGCCGAACGCCAGTATCCGAGCTGCTCCGCCGCCGGAGAGCCCGGCTGATCGGCACTGCCCAGCAGCTCGCGCTGCCACAGCGTGTAGTCCGCGTACTGCACCGGCAGCGGCTCCCACTGCGGGGCAACGCCTTGCGCTCGCGCGGCATAGGCGATCGCCAGGTCCCGCGTCAGCGGGCCGCCGGAGAAGCCATCGGCCGAGATGTGATGAACGACCAGCGCCAACACGAATTCCGCCGAGCTGCTGTATTTTTCGGTCGCGGCATCCCCTGCGCTCGAAGCCTCATGATCGAGACCCGCCGCCGCACCACCCGACCCGGCAACTCCGGACTCTACGGTCGCGAAACCGCCCGTGCTCGAAGCCTCACCATCGAGACCCGCTGCGGCACTGCCCGACCCGGTGCCTCCGATGGCCAAATCGGCTCCCAGCGGGCCCGGGAAACCTGAGGCGTCCGAGGGCGTCGGCGCACTGCGCGCTGATGTCTCAGTGTTCAGTTCATCTGCGGCCCAGTCTGTTTCACCATCGACCCGAATCAGCACCGCGCGCAGCGGAACCGCGGCGGTGACATCGAAGCCGGTCGAAACCAGTTCCGCGACCGCCGATTCGATGTCGGCGGCGGCGAGGGTGCGCAGTTCCAGCCGGGGTAGGTCCGGGTGGCCGGGCGGCAGGATCACCTGCGCCGGGCCGTCGCCGGTGTGCGGGTAGACGGTGCGCAGGATCTCGTGGCGCTCGATCAGGTCGGCGAACGCCTCGTGCAGCGCGGTGACGTGCAACGTCCCGGTCAGGCGGATCGCCATGGGGATGTTGTAGGCCGCGGACCCGCTGTCGAAGCGGTTCAGGAACCACATGCGCCGCTGGGCGGGCGAGAGCGGAATGTGCGCGGGCCGGGGACCGGCGACCAGGGCGCGGGCCCGGTAGGCGCCGCTGCGCCCCGCGAGCTCGGCGGCGAGTTCGGCGACCGTGGGCGCGGTGAACAGCAGCCGCACCGGGACGCGGGCCTCGGCCGCGGCCCCGAGCCGGGCGCTGACGCGGGTGGCCAGCAGCGAGTTGCCGCCGAGCGCGAAGAAGTTGTCGTCCGCGCCGACCCGGTCCAGGCCGAGCACCTCGGCGAAGGTGGCGGCGACGGTCCGCTCGGCCGCCGTCGCGGGCGCGCGGTAGGCGCGGGTGGCGAATTGCGGTGCGGGCAAAGCCTTTCGGTCGATTTTGCCGACCGCGGTGAGCGGCACCTCGTCGAGCACGACGATCGCGGCGGGCACCATGTGCGGGGGCAGCGCCTGAGTGGCGAAGCCGAGCAGCGCGGCGGAATCGGGTGCGCCACCGGTCACATAGGAGACCAGCACGGTGTCGCCGCACGAGTTCGGGCAGCCGACGGTGATCGCGAAGTCGACCTCGGGATGCCCGGTCAGCACGGCGTCGATCTCGGCGAGCTCGATCCGGAAGCCGCGGATCTTGACCTGGAAGTCGGTGCGGCCCAGGTATTCCAGCTCCCACCTGGCGGCCGCGGTGCCGACCCAGCGGACCAGATCGCCGGTGCGGTACATCCGCTCCCCCGCCGCGCCCCACGGATCGGCGACGAACCGCTCGGCCGTCGTGCCCGCGCGGCCGTGATAGCCGCGAGCGAGTGCGGGGCCCGCCAGGTACAGCTCGCCGGCGGAGCCCGCGGGCACCGGGCGCAGCAGCGGATCGAGGACCACGGCGGTCAGGCCGGGCACAGGCGCGCCGAGCGTGATGCGCTGCCCCGCGACCAGCGTGGTGTAGGCCGCGCCGATGGTGGCCTCGGTCGGGCCGTAGCCGTTGAGGAACCGGCGGCCGGGCTGCCACCGGCTCAGCAGTTCCGGCGTGCACGCCTCGCCGCCGGCGGAGACGACCGCCAGTTCGTCCAGCCCGGCGGGGTCGAGCGTGCCGAGCAGCGCCGGCGTGATGATGGTGTGGGTGACGCGCTCGGCGCGCAGCAGGTCGTGCAGTTCCGGACCGCCGAGCAGGTCCGGCGGCGCGATCACGAGGGTGGCGCCGCTGTAGAAGGCGGTGCACAGTTCTTCCACCGACTGGTCGAAGCTGGGCGAACAGACGTGCAGCATGCGGTGGTCCGGGCCCAGCCCGAGCAGCGCGGTCGAGTAGCCGACGAGACCGCCGAGCCCCGCGTGGGTGACGGTGACGCCCTTGGGCTGCCCGGTCGAGCCGGAGGTGTAGATCACGTACGCCGGGTTCGAGAGTCGCAGGGGCGCACGGCGATCGGCGTCGGTCACCGGCGTCGCGGCGGCCGCCGCGCACCGGCGCTCGAGCTCCGGATCGTCGAGCACCAGCCAGTCCAGCACGTCGTCGAGTTCGGTTTCCGAGGTCGTGATTCCCACTGCCGCATGCGAATCGGCGAGCATGTACCGCACCCGATCGGCCGGGTAGCCGGGGTCGATCGGCAGATAGGCGCCACCGGCCTTGGCCACGGCCATGATCGCGACGACCATCGCGTAGGACCGCCGCAGCGCCAGTGCCACCACGGTCTCGGGTGCGACGCCGCGCTCGATCAGGACCCGCGCGAGCCGTGCGGATCGCTCGTCGAGTTCACCGTAGGTGTAGGAGCGCCCGGCTTCGCGCACCGCGACCTGGTCGCGGCCGTAAGCGAGTCCGCGCGTGAGCAACTCGGGCAGCAGACCGGAGTCGAAGGGCGCGCTCCCGCCCATCCGGGTGAGTCGCCGGTATTCGGGTGCGGCCAGCAGCGGCACGTCGACGACCCGCGCCCGCGGCTGCCGCACGAGGCCCATGAGCACTCGCTGGAGCCGGTCCGTCACGTCCTTGGCGGTCGCGTCCGCGACCAGGTCGCGCCGGTACTTGACCTGTACCAGCGTCCGCGCGCCCAGGAACACCAGCACCGTGACCGGGTAGTGGGTGTGGTCGGCGCCCTGCAAACCGTCCACCCGCAGTCCGTCGAGCGCGCCGCCGGCCTGCCGCAATCCCTCGACATCGACCGGGTACGACTCGAAAACCAGCATGGTGTCGAACAATTCGCCCTGCCCGGCCAAGCGCTGGATCGCGCTCAAGCCGAGATGGTGGTGATCCAGCAGCGAAACCTGCTCGGCCTGCACCGAACTCACCAGCTCCGTGACGGTGGTAGCGGTGCCGAAGCGGACCCGCACCGGGATGGCGTCGACGAAAAGCCCGATCATGTCGCCGATGCCGTCGAGCTGGGCCGGACGGCCGGAGATGGTGGCGCCGAAGACGATGTCGTCGCGGCCGGTGCTGCCCGCGACGACCAGGCCCCAGGCGGTCTGCAGCAGGGTGTTGGCGGTGACCTCCGCGGCCGCGGCGTAGGCGGTGAGCGCCGCGGTCTCGGCGGAGGACAGGGTGAACTCGCACAGACCGTACCCGGCCCCGGTGGGCGCGGGCGTCGCCAGTTCGGGGCCGAGCATGGTCGGCGTCACACCGGTCAGGACCCGGGCCCACGCCTGCTCGGCCGCCGCCACGTCCTGTTGGGCCAGCCAGCTCAGGTAGTCCCGGTAGGGCCGCACGGGCGGCAGCAGCGCGGCGTCCCCGCCCGCCGCGTAGAGCACCAGCAGTTCCTTCATCAGCAACGGCATGGACCAGCCGTCGAGCAGGATGTGATGTCCGGTCAGCACCAGATGGCTGATCCCGGAACCGTTGCGGTACACCGTGAATCGCAGCAGTGGCGCGAGCGCGGGATCGAAGCCGCGGGCCCGGTCGGCGGCCAGCAGGCCCGGCAGGTCCGCGGCGTCGACGCCCTCGACCACCCGCCACGGCACCTCGACCGCGTCCACGACCACCTGCACCGGCGTCCCGGCGGCGGTGGCCACGAAGGCGGTGCGCAGATTCGCGTGCCGGTCCAGGATCGCCTGCGCGGAGCGCCGCAGCCGCTCGACATCCAGCGGGCCGCTCAACTGGGCGGCGAGCTGGATGATGTAGGCCTCGACCGCGTCGTCCAGCAGTTCCATGAGCACGCGCAGCGCACCCTGCAGCGGCGCGAGCGGCAGCACGTCGGTCAGGCGCGGGTAATCGTGCCGCCACTGATCCAGTTCCGGCTGGGTGACCCGCACCAGCGGGACGTCGGACGGGGTGAGCCCGCCCGCGTCCGGGCGCCGTGCGTGCGCGGCCAGCGTCGCCAGCGCCGCCGACCACTCGTCGGCCAGTTCGCGCACCGCCGCCTCGTCCAGGATCGCGCTCGCGTACCGGAAGCTCGCCTCCATCCGCGGTCCGTCCGGGGTGTCGGCGACGATCGCGTTGATGTCGACGATCGCGCCGATCGGCAGGTCGTGCTCGATCTCCAGGTCGCCGAGGTCGCCGCTGGGCATCCAGTCGGCGGGGCCGGCGGGCGCGCCGGCGGTGGCGCGGCCGAGATAGTTGAAGCCGATCTGGCCGAGCTCGCCCGCGAGCAGCGCGGCGGTCTCGGGATTGGAGCGCCGCAGCAGTCCGAACCCGATGCCCTTGTCCGGCACCGCGAGCAGTTGTTCCTTGACCGATTTCAGCACCGCCGCGCTGTCGTCGCCGGAGCAGTCGATCGCGACCGGGTACAGGCTGGTGAACCAGCCCAGGGTGCGGGTGAGGTCGGCGCCGGGCACGACCGCCTCCTCACGCCCGTGTCCTTCGAGCCGGATCCGGGTGACCGGCGCGTCCACGCCGCGCCGGGCCCGCCAGGCGCGCACCGCGAGGGCGAGCGCCGCGAGCAAGGCGTCGTTGACGCCCGCCCGGTAGAGCGCGGGCAACGTGGTCAGCACGGCGGTGGTGACCTCCACCGGCACCGGGACCGTGAACGACCGCATGGTCTCGGCGGTATCGAGGGCGGGGTCGGCGGCCCGCGTGCCCAGCAGCGGATCGGGGGTGGCCAGCACGCGCTGCCAGTAGGCCGCCTCGGCGACCCGTTCGGGCGCGACCGCGGCCTCGGCCAAGCCGTGCGCCCACCGCCGGAACGAGGTGCCCACGGCGGGCAGCGCGATCTGCTGACCGGCCGCGTGCTGCGCCCAGGCCAGCGCCAGATCGGGCACCAGGATGCGCCAGGACACGCCGTCGATCACGTAGTGGTGCGCCGCGATCGCCAGCAGATCCGGGGCGTCGCCGCGGCGGATCCAGGTGCACGCCAGCATCCGGCCCGCGGCCGGGGCCAGCGCCGCCAGCGCACGGGCCATGGCCGCGCTGCCGACGCGCGTGAGTTCCGCACCGCCGGCGTCGGTTTCGACGACGGCGGCGATCAGCGATTCCGCGTCGACGGCCGGCGGGCCGAAGGTCTCGAAGCGCCAGCGCCCGTCCTCGAAAGCGACGCGGGAGCGCAGGATCTCGTGCCGATCCAGGACCGCGCCGAGCGTGGCGACCAGGCCCGCCCGATCGATTCCGGCCGGCAGCGCCAGCACCATGGTCTGGGCGAACCGATCGTGCGAGCCCGCGGCCAGGAACTCCGCCATGACCGGGGTGGGCGGGATGTCGCCGAGCCCGCCGCCGGGCAACTCCGCCAGCACGATCGGCGCGTCCGCCGCACCGGCGGCGGCCACCCGGGCCAGCGCGGCGACGGTGCGCTGCTCGAACACATCGCGGGCGGTGAACACGAGCCCCGCGGCCTTGGCCCGCGACACCAGCTGGATCGACAGGATGCTGTCGCCGCCGATCGCGAAGAACGAGTCGTCGGCGCCGACGTCGGGCAAACCGAGCACCTCGGCGAACAGCCGGGCCAGCTCGGTCTCGACCGAGCCCAGCGGGGCCCGCGCGGGCGCGACCTCGAAAGTCGGCTCCGGCAAGGCTTTTCGGTCGAGCTTGCCGTTCGTCGTCAGCGGCAGCGCGTCCAGGACGACGAGCGCGGCGGGCACCATGTGCGCGGGCAGGAACGCCGCCGCGTGCTCGGTGAGGGCCGCCGTATCGAGCGTATGTCCCGTCGCCGCAACCAGATACGACACCAGCGCGACCGATCCGGCCGGTGTCGTCCGGCTCAGCGTGGCCACCTGCCCCACACCGGGATGCTTGCCGAGGACCGCGTCGATCTCGCCGAGTTCGACGCGGAAACCACGCACCTTGACCTGGGCGTCGCTGCGCCCCACGTACTCCAGTTGCCGGTCCGGGCCGTACCAGCGCACGACATCGCCGGTGCGATACATCCGCGCGCCGGGCGCGCCCCAGGGATCGGCGACGAAGCGTTCGGCGGTCAGCCCGGCACGATTGCGGTAGCCGCGCGCCAGCGCACCGCCGGCCAGGTACAGCTCACCGGGCACGCCCGGCGGCACCGGGTGCAGGCGGGCGTCGAGCACCAGCGCCGACGTGCCGCGCAGCGGCCTGCCGATCGTGATCCGCTGGCCCGCAGTGATTTCCGCGCAGGTGGCGGCGATGGTCGCCTCGGTCGGACCGTAGGCGTTGAAGTAGCGGCGGCCCGGCTGCCACGTCGCGACCAGGTCCGGCGAGGTCACGTCGCCGCCGACCAGCACCGCCTCCAGCCCGTCGAGCCCGGCCGGGTCGAGGGTGCCCAGCACCGCCGGGGTGAAGATGGCGTGCGTGACGCCCTCCGCGCGCAGCAGTTCGGCGAGCTCGGCGCCGCCCGCGATCGTGGGCGGCACGATGACCAGCGTCGCCCCGATCGACAACGCGCACAGCCACTCCAGCACCGACGGGTCGAAACTGGGCGAGCACAGGTGCAGGAAGCGATGTTCCGGCCCCAGCGCATAGCCGCGGACCACCTCGTCGCGCAGGCCCGCGAGCCCGGCGTGGGTGACGGTGACGCCCTTGGGCAGGCCGGTGGAGCCCGAGGTGTAGATGACATAGGCGGGATGCCGAAGCCGCAGTGGCGCGGGACGATCCGGATCGGTGACCGGAGCGGCGGAGTAGGCGGCGCACCGCTGCGCCAGCTCGGGATCGTCCAGCAGCAGCCACTGCACCCCGGCGGGCAGCCGGTCGGCGTACTCGCTGGTCGTAATGCCCAGCACCACACCGGAATCGGTGATCATGTGCCGGATCCGGTCGGCCGGGTAGGCCGGATCGATCGGCACGTGCGCACCGCCGGCCCCGGCGATCGCCAGCACCGCGGTGACCGTCTCCGCGGAGCGCGGCAGCGCCACGGCGACCAGGTCCTCGGGACCGACGCCCCGATCGATCAGCAGGCGCGCCAGCCGCGAACCCGCCTGTGTCAGTTCGCCATAGCTGATCGAGCGACCCCGGCAGCGCACGGCCACGCGGTGCGGGCCCAGCGCCGCTCCGGCGCCGAGCAGGTCGGGCAGCAGGCCGGCGGGCATGGCGTCGTCGGGAGTCACCCGGGTCAGCAGCGCGTACTCGTCGGCGGCCAGCAGCGGCAGGTCGCCGACGAGTCGCGCCGAATCCCGGGCGACGGCGGTCAGCAGCCGGAGCAGCCGCTCGGCGAAGGAGTCCACCGTGCGGCGATCGAACAATTCGACCGCGAAGGTGAAGCTCGCGGCGATGCCGCCCGCGGCGCGCTGCTCCCGGATCCGCAGGGCCAGGTCCGGGTGCGCGGCGGCGTCGAACAGGTCGTCCGCGGTCAGCAGGATTCGAGTCAGCGCCGGATACGTCTCCGGTCCGGCCAGGGCTTCCAGGCGCGGTCCGGTCCGGGTGAACGCCTGCAGCGCTACTTCTTTCGCCTCGACCAGCAGCTCGTCGAAGGACCGGTCGCCGGGCACCCGGGTCCGCAGCAGGGTGAGTCCCCGGCTCGTGCCGGGATCGCCGACGACGGCGGCCGGGGTCGCGACGACGACGTCACCCGCGTCCGACAGTCGCGCCAGCAGCACCGCGAAAGCGGCGTGCACGACGGTGAAGACGGTGGTGTCGCGGGCCCGGGCCAGGCCCTGCAGCCGCTGGTGCAGGTCCGCGTCGACGTCGAAGGTCACCTGATCCAGCGCACCGTCGCGGACCGCCGAACGCGGCCGGTCTACCGGCAGGTTCAGGGCCTCCGGCAAATCGGCCAGTGCGGTGCGCCAGTACCGGGTCTGCGCGATCAGGTCGTTGTGCTCGCGGAATCGCCGTTCCAGTTGCGCGGGAGTGCGTTCCGGCGCGGCGGCGAATTCGGTGAGCACCGCGCGCAGGCGCTGCGCGAGCGCCCGCGCGGTCGCGGCGTCGATCAGGTCGCGCCGGTGCTGCACGCCGATCCGCAGCGCATCGCCCAGCTCGACCTGAATGGCCACCGGATAGTGGGTGAGATTGCCGCCGTGCAGATCGACGATCTCCAGGCCGTCGATCGAACCGTAGGCCTGGCGCAGCCCGTCGGCGTCGACCGGATACGACTCGTAGGCCAGCAGCGAATCGAACAGTTCGCCCGCGCCCGCGATCCGCTGGATCTCGGCCAGGCCCAGATGGTGCGCCTCGAGCAGGGCAACCTGCTCGGCCTGCAGGTTCTTCAGCAGGTCGCCCAGGGGGGCGTCCGGGTCGAAGCGGACCCGGACCGGAACGGTATTGGCGAACAGTCCGACCATCGCGTCGACGCCGTCGAGCTGCGGCGGCCGTCCGGAGACGACCGCGCCGAACACGAGGTCGGTGGCACCGGTGGCGGCGGCGAGCACGAGCCCCCAGGCGGCCTGCACGACCGTGTTCACGGTGACCTCCGCCGCGCCGGCGAAGGATTGCAGCGCGGCGGTCTCGGCCACGGTCAGATCGGCGTCGCACAGGCCGTGGCCGACGCCCGGGGTGGCGGGCGCGGCCAGGGCGTCGGTGAGCCGGGTCGGTCGCACCTCGGCCAGGGCGGACCGCCAGGCGTCGCGAGTGCTCTCGCGGTCGTAGCGGGCCAGCCAGGCCAGATAGTCCCGATACGGCCGCACGCTCGGCAGGGCCGCCGCGCCATCGGTCGCGTAGGCGATCAACAGCTCTTTCATCAGCAGCGGCATCGACCAGCCGTCGAGCAGCAGGTGATGGGCCGTCAGCACCAGGTGCGTGCGCCCGGAGTCGGTGCGGTACAGCGTGAACCGCAACAGCGGCGCGACCGCCGGATCGAAACGCTCGCGCTGTTCGGCCGCCAGCAGGTCGGCCGGTTCGGCGTCGGCGCTGTCGAGCACGCGCCACGGGACCGAAAGCCGTTCGGCGACAAGCTGAACCGGAGCGCCGTCGGCGCCGGTGTCGAAGGCGGTGCGCAGGATCGCGTGCCGGTCCTGCACGGCCTGCGCCGCGCGCCGCAGGCGCTCGGCGTCGATCACGCCGGACAGCTCCACCGCGAGCTGGAGCAGATACGGATCGGACTCGGAAACCTGTGCGAGATAGAGCAATCCGAGCTGAAGCGGCGAGAGCGGCAGCACGTCCACCAGGCCCGGGCGCTGTCGCTGCCAGGCATCCAGATCGTGCTGGGTCACCCGCACCAGCGCGACGTCGGAGGGGGTCAGGCCGCCGGCGGCCGGGTCGTGCGCGTGCGCGGCGAGCTCGGCCAGGGCCGCGACCCAGTACTCGGCCAGCTCACGCACGTCGGCCTCGTCGAGCAGACCGGTGACGTAGGCGAAGGAGGCGGTCAGGCGCGCACCGTCGGTGACGAGGGCGTTGATGTCGACCACCGCGGCCGCGGGCAGCGCGGGATCCTGTGCGGCGGTGGGTTCGCCCCAGGCGCCGGTCGGCAGCCAGGCGTGCTCGCCCAGCGCCTCGTCACCGGTGATGCGGCCCAGGTAGTTGAAGCCGATCTGGCCGAGCGAGCCGTCCAGGCGCGCAGCGCCGTGCGGGTCGAGGTGGCGCAGTACGCCGAAGCCGATGCCCTTGTCCGGCACCGCGAGCAGTTGCTCTTTTACTGATTTCACCAGTGCGCCCGGGTCTACCGCGTCGGCCGGGTGCTCCGACAGATCCAGCACTACCGGGTACATGGCGGTGAACCAGCCGACGGTGCGCGTCAAATCCGCACCGGGCACGGCGGTTTCCTCGCGGCCGTGGCCCTCCAAGCGGATCCGGGTGGTGGGTGCGTCGACGCCGCGCCGCGCCCGCCAGGTGCGCACCGCCAGTGCCAGCGCCGCGAGCAGGCCGTCGTTGGCCCCGCCGCGGTAGCGCTTCGGCAACTCGGTCAGCACCGCCTGGGTGACCTCGGCGGGAACGGTGACGGTGACGCGGCGCACGGTGGCCGCGGTGTCGCGCTCGGGGTCGAAATCTCTTGCGCCCAGGGGCGGGTCGGCGACTTCGAGCACCCGCTGCCAGTACGGCAGTTCGGCGGAACGATCGGCGGTGGCCAGGCCGTGCGCCCACCGCCGGAACGAAGTCCCGATCGCGGGCAGGGCGACCGGCTGTCCGGCCGCGATCCGCGTCCACGCGGCCACCAGATCGGCGATCAGGATCCGCCAGGAAACACCGTCGATCACGTAGTGGTGCACCGCGAGCACGAGCGCGTCGGGCTCGTCGGGCCGGGCCAGCCAGGTGCAGGCCAGCATGCGGCCCGCCACCGGGTCGAGGGTGTCCAGCGCGGCGTCCATGGCGGCCTCGGCGATCGCGGCCGCGTCCGCTCCGGCGGGCACGTCCCGGCGGTCCAAGAGTGCGTCCACGTCGACGGTGCCCGCGGGCCGGGCGTCCAGCAGCCACCGGCTCTCGGTGCGGCGCAGGCGCGCACGCAGCACGTCGTGCTGATCCAGCACGGCGGTCAGCGTGTCCACCAAGGCTTTTCGGGTGATATCGGCAGGTAGTTCGAGCACCATCTGCTGACTGAACCGGCCGACCGGGCCGTGCGCGAGATAGGCCGCGAGCACCGGCGTCAGCGGCATCTCCCCCACCCCGCCGCCGGGCAGCTCCGGCAGCGCCGGAATCGACTCGGCGCCGGAGACCGCGACCCGCGCCAGCCCGGCGACGGTGCGCTGCTCGAACACGTCCTGCGGGGTGAAAACGATTCCCGCCGCACGGGCCCGCGAGACCAGCTGGATCGACAGAATGCTGTCCCCGCCGGCGGCGAAGAACGAATCCTCGGCCCCGATCCGGGACACCCCGAGCACCTGCGCGAACACCTCGGCGATCCGGGACTCGAGCTCGCCCTGCGGCGCGCGCGAGGCCGCGGTCTCGAACACCGGCTCGGGCAGCGCCCGCCGGTCCAGTTTTCCGTTGGGCGTCAACGGAATCGAGTCCAGCGTGACGAACGCCGCGGGCACCATGTGGCTGGGCAGCGCCGCCCCGAGGAAGTCCGCGAGTTCGGCGTCCGCGACCGCGCACCCGCTACGCGGCAGCACGTAGGACACCAGCAGCGTCGCGCCGGAGGGCGCGGTCCTGCCGAGGGTCGCGGCGTAGTCGATGTCCGGATGCGCGGTCAGCGCGGCGTCGATCTCGCCGAGTTCGATGCGGAAACCGCGGACTTTGACCTGGAAGTCGGAGCGGCCTAGGTATTCCAGCGTGCCGTCGGCTCGCCGGCGCACCAGGTCGCCGGTGCGGTACATGCGCGTGCCGGGCGCGGCGAAGGGGCTGGCGACGAAGCGTTCGGCGGTCAGCCCGGGACGCCCGAGGTAGCCCTGGGCCAGCGCGGGCCCGGACAGGTAGAGCTCACCGGTCACCTCGGCGGGCGTGGGTCGCAGGCGCGAATCCAGCACCACCGCACCGATTCCGGGGAGGGCGGCGCCGATGGTGATCGGCTCGTCCGGGCGCAGCGCCCCGGTCCCGGTCGCGAGGACGGTGGCCTCGGTGGGCCCGTAGCCGTTGTAGAAGTCGCGCCCGGAAGCCCAGCGCCGCACCAGGTCCGGGCCGAACGCATCGCCCGCGACGACCACCGTCCGCAGCGTGTCCAGGCCGGCCGGGTCCACCGACTCCAGCGCCGCCGGGGTGATCAGCAGGTGGGTCACCCGTTCGGCCCGCAGTAGTTCGGCCAGATCCGGGCCGCCGAACACCGTCGGCGGCGAGATCACCAGCGTCGCACCGGAACCGAAGGCCAGCAGCAGCTCCAGCACGGAGACGTCGAAGTTCGGCGAGCAGACGTGCAGCACCCGGGAGTTCCCATCCACCCCGTACTGCTCGCGCTGCGCCGCGACCAGCGCGGCGAGCCCGGTGTGGGTGACCACGACGCCCTTGGGCCGGCCGGTCGACCCGGAGGTGTAGATGACGTAGGCGGGATGCTGGTCGCCGAGCGTGCGCAGCCGATCCAGGTAGGAGACCGGGTGCGCGGGCTGGGCCGCGACGCGGTCCCGCGTCTCCGGCGCGTCCAGCACCAGCCACTCGACGCCGGTGCCCAAGGCGGCCCGGTGCGCCGTGCCCGTGACGCCGAGGACGGCGCCGGAGTCGGCCAGCAGGTAGTCGACGCGGTCGGCGGGCAGCGTGGGATCCACCGGCACGTAGGCGGCGCCGGATTTGGCGATCGCCCACACCGCGAGCACGGACTCGACGGAGCGGGTGAACCCGATCGCGACGACGTCGCCGGGGCCGATGCCGCGATCGATGAGTTCGCGCGCTAGCCGCGACGACGCTTCGTCCAGCTCGGTGTAGGTCAGCTCGCGCTGATCCTCCGGCGCACCGGACGGGTTGTAGCGAACGGCTATGGAACCGGCCGCGGATTCGACGGCGGCGGTGAGCAACTGGACGAAAAGCGGAGAGCCGGACCGGCGACGGCTTCGACCTCGAACAGCGCGACGAACCCCATCCATCCGAGTACTACGTCCCTCTCACGCCAAGCCGATCTTGTTCCGAAATCCCCGAAACGAACAACGCAAGACCGAAGCTTTCGGGGCAGTCGGGCCCCTATCAGATCACAATTCGGACACTCTTGCCGATCCAGCGCTGTGATCTGCAACAACAGTCGCTCGAGGTTGCCAGAACATTGCTAGAACGGGTGTCAGTCCCGGAAAGCGTTACGCGCGGTACCACGATGTGCGGTGACCGTGGCGGGGTCTTCCGGCCAGGCATGCTTGGGATAGCGGCCGCGCAGGTCGGCCCGCACCTGCGGCCAGCCGGTTCGCCAGAACGAGGCCAGATCGGCGGTCACCGCCGCCGGACGCTGCGCCGGGGACAGCAGATGCAGCAGCACGGGCACGCGCCCGCCCGCCAGGCGCGGGGTGTCGGTCCAGCCGAAGATCTCCTGCACCTTGACCGCCAGCACAGGTGGGTCGGCGGCGTAGTCGAGACGCACCCGGCTGCCGGAGGGCACCTCCAGGCGCTCGGGCGCGAGTTCGTCCAGGCGCGCGGCCTCCGGCCACGGCAGCAGCCGGCGCAGCGCCGCGCCGGCGTCGATGCGCTCCAGGTCGGCGCGCCGGCGCGCGGTGGCCAGTTCCGGGCCGAGCCAGGCGTCGAGGTCCGCGCGCAGCGCGGCGTCGTCGACGGCGGGCCAGGGCGCGCCCAGCGTGCGGTGCAGGAAGTCCATCCGCTGCCGCAGCGCGGTGGCGTCGGCATCCCAGCGCAGCAGGTCCAGCTCGAAGCCGCGGCGTACGGCCGCGGCGACCAGCTCCGGAGCGGGATCGCGTAATGGCTGCTCCGACATCGTGATCGCGCCCAGGCGGGTCACCCGGCGGGCGACCACGTCACCGTCGCGCCACTCCACCTCCACGCCGGTGTCGAGCAGGTTCGGCGCGGCCCGGCGCGCCAGTTCCGCATCGGCTATGGCGGCCAGGCGAATTCGGCCTTCGGTGCGGCCCGGATCGCGGGCGGCGCCCGCGATGGCGAGCCATTCCGCCTCGCCCAGACCGGAACCCGGCGGCAGCGTCGCCGCCGTGCCGCCGGCCATCAGATAGCTCGCCGAGCCCGGCGCGCGGCGGCGGGCCAGCCGCTCCGGATAGGCCAGTGCGACAACGTAAGCCGGGTCGTCCGCCGCGCCGGAGCCGCCCTCGGCGAGCCGGGCGATGCGGTCCACCTCGCGTTTCCAGCGGGCCGGCTGCTCGCGCCGCAGCGACCGCAGCCCGGCGACGAGATCGGTTGCGGGAGAGAAGCTGTCGTCGTCGAGCAGGACGACGACCTCGGCCGCGGTGCGTGCGCCCACGACGGGCGCGCCGTCCAGCAACGCCCGAGCCAGCCGCGGGTGCAGACCGAGCGCGGCCATGCGGCGGCCCCGCTCGGTCACGGCGCCGTCGGCGGACTCCGCGCCCAGCGCGCGCAGCACCGCGCGCCCCGCGTTCAGGCCGCCGGTGGGCGGCGGATCCCACCACGCCAGGCTCGACCCGTCGGCGGTGCCCCAGCACGCCAGCTCCAGCGCCAGCCGCGTCAGATCCGCGGTCCGGATCTCGGGCTCGGGGTAGGCGGGCAGCGTGCTGTGCTCGTGTTCGGGCCAGCAGCGCCAGGCGCGCCCCGGGCCCTCGCGCCCGGCCCGCCCGGCCCGCTGCTCGGCGACCGCGGCCGACACCCGCACCGTCGCCAGGCCGGACAACCCCCGGCGGTGATCGATGCGCGGCACCCGCGCCAGCCCGGAGTCCACCACCGCCCGCACCCCGGGCACGGTGAGGCTGGACTCGGCGACCGCCGTCGCCAAGACGACGCGCCGTCGCGCGCCCGGACGCAGCGCGGCGTCCTGATGCGCGGCGGACAGCCGCCCGTGCAGCGGAACGACGTCCACCCCGCCGAGCCCGGACAGGTGCTCGGCGGTGCGGCGGATCTCGGCGGCCCCGGGCAGGAAGGCCAGCACGTCACCCTCGGTCTCGGCGAGCGCGGCGCGGGTGGCCCGCGCCACCTGCGCTTCGACGCGCTCGCGCGGCAGCGGCGGCTGATAGTCGAACCGCACCGGATAGGCCCGCCCGCGCACCTCCAGCACGGGCGCGGGCGCACCGAGCAGCGCCGCCAGCCGATCCGCGGCCACCGTGGCCGAGGTGGCCAGCACCCGCAGGTCCGGGCGCAGGCCCGCCCGCGCGTCGAGCAGCAGCGCCAGCAGCAGATCGGCGTCCAGGTGCCGCTCGTGACATTCGTCGAGCACCACCACGTCCACCCCGGACAGCTCTGGATCCCCCTGCAACCGGCGCACCAGCAGCCCGGAGGTGACCACCTCGATCCTGGTCTTCGGCCCGACCCGCCGATCCCCGCGCACCGCATACCCCACACTCGCGCCGACCTGCTCCCCGAGCAGCGCCGCCATCCGCGCCGCCGCGGCCCGCGCCGCCAGCCGCCGCGGCTCGGCCACCACCACCCGCCCGCTCGTCGAGGCAGCCAGCGCCAGAGGCACCAGCGTGGTCTTCCCGGTCCCGGGCGGCGCGACCAGCACCGCCGCCCCGGCACCGGCCAGAGTCTCGGTGATCCGAGCCAGCTGCGGCTGTACAGGTAGGTCAGGAAGCTCAGGCAGTCTCATCGCCGACAATTGTGCCCGCCGCGCAGTAGCCGCCAACAACCCCAGCCGCGCGCTGCCCCCGATGCCGGGTGCGCCCACCGCGCAGTGGCTGGCATCTCAGCCGAGCGCTGCCACCGATGCCGAGTGCGCCCACCGCGCAGTGGCTGTCATCCCAGCAGCACGCCACTACCGACGCCGAGTGCGCCCACCGCACGCGACCGCCGCCACCACCCCAGCCGCGCGCGTCACCACCGATCCCGAGTGCGCCCGCCGCGAACACCCCAGCCGAGTGCTGCAACCGATGCCGAGTCCGCCCACCGCACAACCGCCGCCAGCACCCCAGCCGCGCGCCACCACCGACGCTGGGGTACCGCCTCGATCCGCCCCGGATCACACCCCGATCAGTCGAACGGCGAGCGGTCGATGCCGCAGCGCGTGCCCTTCGGCGGCAGCACGCCGGTGACCAGGTACTCGCGTTTGATGCGCTCGGCGCAGCCGCTCGGCACGTACATGCTGCTGTGGCCCGCGCCCTCGATCACCACGACTCGGGATCGCGCCAGCTGCTCGGCGCCGGCGTAGGCGCCCGCCAGCGGGGTCGCGGGATCGAATCGGCTGTTGAGTACCAGGATCGGCGCTGCGGTGCGGCGGTCCCAGGGCCCGGTGTAGCGGTCGGCGTCGTGTGCCTGCCAGAACGCGCAGGTGGCGCTGCCGAAGACCGGGATGCGGCCGAAGTACGGCACCCGGAGATCCTCGGAAATGGCGGCGCGGGTGTAGATCTCGGGATCGGTCGGCACGGTGCTGTCGGCGCACTGGATGGCGTGGAACGCCTCGGTGCGATTGCCGGTGTAGGTCGCGGCCTTGGCGACGGGCAGCAGGCCGGGCAGCGTCGTGCCGGCGTCGAAGAGCCGCTGCAACTGCGTGGCCAGCGCAGGATAGGTCGCGGACTGCGAAAGTTCCGCTGCCGCGTTGACGATCGCGCCGTAGGTCCAGGCCTGGCCGTCCAGCCGGATCGGGGCCAGGCGGGCCCGCTCGGCCAGGGCGATCCACTTCAGTTTCGGATCCCCGGCGGCGAAGGCGCAGCGCTCCCCGGCGGCCGAGCACTGCCGCAGGAAAGCCTCGAAAGTCTCCGAGATGCCCTGCGCGACATCTTGTCTGGCGTCGAGCGGCATAACCGTGCCCTGGCCCTCGTGCCCGTTGACATTGCCCTCGAAATCCAGGGAACCGTCGAAAGCCATGGCCCGCACCCGGCCCGGGAACAGGTTCGCGTAAACCGCGCCGACCTGGGTGCCGTAGGAAATGCCGTGGTAGGTCAGCTTCGGATCACCCACCGCGCGGCGCAGCAGTTCCAGATCGCGCGCGGTATTGGCGGTGGACGCGTGCTCGAGAATCGGGCCCGCCTGCGCCCGGCAGCGCTCGGCGAACTGCCGGGACCAGTCGTAGAAGGCGGCCTCTTCGCCCGGGGCCGTGGGCATTTCGGGCACCGAGCCGAGGAAGGCGAGCTGCTCCCCCTCGTTCGCGAAGCAGCGGGCCGCGGAACTGCGGGCCACCGCGCGCGGATCCCAGGAGACCAGGTCGAACCGGGACCGCAGCTCCTCGGAGAACAGCCACGGCCAGCGCGCCCGCTCCCGCAACCGGTCCACGCCCGAGGGTCCGGGTCCGCCGAAATTGACGAACAGCGTGCCGATCCGGCGCGCGGGATCGGCGGCCGGGAGCTTGATCACCGCCAGCTCGACCTGTGCGCCGTTGGGCTCGTGATAGTCCAACGGGACCGGCGCGGAAGCGCATTCGAACCCGTCCCGGCAGTCGGTCCAGCGCAGCTCGGGGGTGTAGGCCGCCGCGGCCAGCGGGTCGAGGTAGGCGTCGGCGGGCTCGTCGGCGGCGGCGAGTCCCGGCGCGCCCAGCACCCCGGCGACCAGCAGCAGCACCGAGGCGGTGCGCCGGACCCAGCGAAACCTGTTGGGTCCCAGACGCGCTTCCAAACCAGAGCCTCCTGCACCGAGCGACGAACCGGGTGATCGTGCCATACCCGTGCGCGCCCGGGCCACAAACGGAGATCTGGGCCACACCCCGCTAGAAGCCCGGCCTGCCGTGCAGCGGCAGCGTCACATAGCTGGGCTCGGCGGGGTCGAGTTGCACGTGCTGCGGGCGCAGGCCACTGGCGAGCACGCTCGCTCCGGTGGGCAAGGCGCGCGGCACGCTGAAGGCGTAGACGTCGAGGCGCAGCCGGTGGCCGGGCTGGATCACGGCGTCGGTGGCCAGCAGCCCGATGTCGAGAACCGTTGGCGCGCCCGGCGTCTGGTCGGCGCGTGCGTTGATGTCGAGCGGGTGATAGGGCTTGATGTAATCGCCTGCGGGCGTGCGGGTGCTGCGCTCGTCGTCGACGGCGCGCAGGCTCGCGACCAGCTGGCCGGTGGACAGGACTGTCGAAGTCCCGTCCGGCGCTACGTCGTTGAGCGAAACCGCCCAGAAGCCGTCCGGTGCGTCGAGCACCGTGTTCAGGTGCAGATTGATCGGACCCGACAGCACCGTCGCCGTGCCGGCGGGTGCGGTGGTGAAGGTCAGCGCCTCGGCTTCGGCGTAGCGGGAATCGAATTCGCACGTGGTGCCGCCCGGCAGCATGGCGATCAGGCCCGCGGTGCCCTCGATGGCCTGGCGCGAGCACAGACCGCGCGGCCCCGGCGCGACGGTCAGCCGGGCGGGTGCCGCGGGCGCGGCCGCGCCGAGGCTGCCGTCGAAGGTCGCATGCGGCGCGCTGGCACTGGAATCTGCCGTGAGATAACGCTTTTCGTAGGCGGCACCGGTGCGGGGAAAGCTGTCGCCCGACGTCCAGACGCCGCCCTGCTGGTACAGCGTCACCGGGCCGTACTCCTCGATGCCGGTGTCGATGCCCTTGAGCCACTTGTCGAACCAGGCGCGCTGGAAGGCCGCCACCGCCGGCGGGCCGCCGGGAACGCCGAAACCCTTGGTGGCGGTCGCGTGGTAGCCGTTGCCCATCACCAGTTGCTTCTGCCCCGGTGGGAGCGGAATCGCGTTGTAGATGTCGGGCTGGCTGTTGGCGAAGATGTCGTGCCAGCCGCCGATGACGAAGGTGGGCACCTGGATTCGGCTCGGATCGGACTGCCGGGCGCGGTACCAATCGCTGTAGCCGGCCAGCTCCACGGTGGCCGGGGGCAGCGCGGCCAGATCGGGGCTGGCGAACACGCTGGCCAGCTCCGGCAGCATGGTCGCCGGGCTGGCCAGCCGGTCGGTCAGCCAGCGCGGGTCCAGCCGCCCCTGCTGCAACGCCTGCAAGCCGGAGGCCCACTTGCCGCCGTTGACGATGCTCAGCCACATCGGCATGAAGCCGAGCCCGATCGCGCCGCCGGTGCCGACGATGTCGCGGAACAGATCCGAGCCGGGGATGATCGGCAGGATCGCCTTCAGCGCGGGCGGGCGCTGCGCGGCGGCCTGCACCGTGTTGATCCCCATGTAGGACGGGCCGCTCATGCCGACCGCGCCGTTCGACCAGGGCTGGCGCGCGGCCCAGTCGATCACCTCGAGGGTGTCGGCCTGCTCCCGCGGCCCGAGCACATCCCAGATGCCCTGGGAGACACCGGTGCCGCGCACGTCGACGACGACCGAGACGTACCCGCTGCGGATCAGCTCCTGAGACAAGCCCACCATGCCGCCGCCCGGCACAGGTTCCGAGGTCTGCTTCATGTACGGGGTCATCGTCAGTAGCACGGGCAGCGGAGTCCCGATCGGCTGCCCGGCTGCGTCCGCGGGACGGAAGATGTTGGCTTTCAGCACGATTCCGTCGCTCATGGTGAGTGCGACTTCGTGCTCAGCGCTGACCGCCGGGTAGGTCGTCTGTTGCCACTGCCCGGCCCAGGCGGGTGTGCTCACCGCGTCGGCCGCCGCTTGTGGCGCGGGCGCGCCGAGCACCGCCATCGAGAGGACCGCGACCAGCGGCCGCCACCGTCGAAGTATCACGTCGAACCACCCGCACATCGAATGCCCTGCGTCACATGGTCCCCGACCGTGACGCGCACAATCCTGTCACAGCGACGCCCCACCGACGACGAGCTCCGCGACGCCGCCCGCGCGATCTTCGCCGAGCACGGCTATCGCGCCGCGCGCATGGACGCCCGGGCCCACGCCGCGAACTCGACCGAGCCGACGCTCTACGCGCACTTCGGATCGAAGAAGGAGCTGTTCCGCCGGGTGTTCCAGCGCGAGGCCGAGACGATGCGGGCGACGCTGCTGCCGGTCTACGACCCCCTGCCCGGCCGCGAGCTGACCGAGATGGTGCACACCGCCTTCGGCGCGGGCCTGCGCTAGGCCGCCGAGAACCCGGACGGCTCCCGCGTCGTCGCCGATGCCGATGCCGATCACCACGGTGCCGCCGGAACCGGAACCGGAACCGGAACCGGGCCACCGGCTCATCGACGACCTCGTCGCCGCCATCGACGCCATCGCCGCCGTCGCGGACGAAACGCTGCGACGGCCGCCACCCCGACCCCCTGCCCGGGGGCGTCCTCGCCGCGCCGATGCGGGGCGCGGCCATCCGGCTGGGCCGGCTCAGCAAGCGTTTCGAACGCACCGACCCGGCGATGCTGTACTGGGGTCACCACCTACACCGTCGGGGGGCCTGGAGGCCACACGCACCGCCTGCGCCACCTCGAACAGTCCTGAACACTGACGTCGCGCTCCCTGCTCGCCGGCGAAAATACCTGCGCTCAGCTGATTTTCGGCAACCGCGCCGCGCCGTCGTGGTTTTGCGGAATCGCGGGAGATGAGTAGGTTCTTCCGTCGGCGGCCGAGCCGGTTCGCCCCGCTGTCCCGATTTCGCAGACCGTGCTCCACTGCTCGACCTTCGTTTCCGCCGCGGACCCGGCTGTTCCTTCCCGTTTTGCCGCGCAGGTGTCCCCTGCTGCCCCGGTCCGCGCGTCCGCCAGCAGCCACTCGCACGTCGAAAGGATCAGGGCACCGTGCACATTGGATTCCGCCCCAGCGCCGACAGGCAGTCGACCATGACCACCGCGTCCCGGATCATCGAACTCGGCGACGACTTCTACCAGGACCCGCACGCGATCTACCGCGAACTCTGCGTGCACGGGCCGATCCACCGGGTGCGCGTCGACGGCGTGGTGGGATGGCTCGTCGTGGACCACGACCTCGCCCGCCAGGCCTTCACCGAGCCGAACATCAGCAAGCGGATCGGGTCGCCCGAGGGGCAGGCGGTGCTGGCCAAGCACGGTGCCGCCGACAAGTTCAACGCCGCGATCACCGACAACATGCTCTTCGCCGACCCGCCGCAGCACACCCGGCTGCGCAAACTCGTGCAGAAAGCCTTCGCCGGGCGCGCGATTCGCGAACTCGGACCGCGCGTCACCGCCATTGCCGACCAGCTGCTCGACGACATGCTCGCCGCGGGCACGGTCGACCTGCTCGACGCCTACGCCTTCCCGCTGCCTGTCGCGGTGATCTGCGAACTGCTCGGCGTGCCCGACGACGACAAGGACGAGTTCCGCGCCTGGACCGCCGGGGTGGTCGACGAGGCCGCCAGCATCGAGGTGCGCACCAGCGCGGGCATCAGCTTCTTCACCTACCTCACCGGACTGATCCCCGCCCGCACCGCCGAACCCGGCGACGACCTGCTCTCCGAACTCATCGTCGCCATGGACGACGGCGATCGGCTGGAACAGCAGGAACTCATCTCCATGCTGCTGCTGTTGCTGGCCGCCGGGCACGAGACCACGGTCAACCTGATCGGCAACGCCGTGCACGAGCTGCTGCGCAATCCGCTGCTGGCGGCCCGGCTGCGGGCCGATCCGGAGCACATTCCGGCCTTCGTCGAGGAGATCCTGCGCGCGCACGGCCCGATCCACCTGGCCACGGCCCGCTACACCACCGCGCCGATCGTGCTGGCGGACCAGCACATCGACGCGGGCGAATTCGTCATGATCTCGATCGGCGCGGCCAATCGCGATCCCAAACGGTTCGCCGTGCCGGACCGCTTCGACACCGACCGCGCCGACAACCGGCACATGGCCTTCGGGCACGGCATCCACTTCTGCGTCGGCGCGGCGCTGGCCCGGCTGGAAGCCACCGTCGCGCTCACCCAGTTGCTGCGGCGCACGTCGGCCCTCACCCTCGACGGCGAGTTCGCCGAGCTGTCCTGGCGCAAGAGCCTGCTGATCCGCGGCCTCAACGCGCTGCCGGTGCGGCTGCGCGCCGCCGCCGGGACCGGATGGCCGCAGACCTTGTGACCGAAACCCGCTGGGCTCAGCCGAGAACGGGCGAGCGGCCCGGCAGGGAATCCGGGCAGCTCGCCACCGCGCTGCGGCCGCCTGTTAACCACGCCGTCTCGCCGCATTCGCATCGTGTTTACGATGGCCGAATGCTCATTCTCGACCCGCACGAACGTTCGACCTCCGCAACCGGGATTGCGCGGCGGGATGGGCATTTTCGACCGGTCACTATCTGGGGCGGCCTCGCGGCCGCTGTGCTGGTGCTCGTCGCGGGCCAGGCGATGGCCGCGCACATCGGCGCACTCGGGCCATTGACGAGCCTGGCCAGGGATTATGCGGGCGTACCCAAGTCGGCGAGCACCTCCTGGGCGGGTTTCCTGCTCGCGCTGGTCGGTGTCACCAACCGGGTGCGGGTGACCGCACTGGCCTCGGCGGTCGCGCTCGATCTGGTCTTCGTCGGGATCCGGGCGGTCGAGGGCGCGAAGTTCACCGTCGGCAACGGACCGACCATCGTGCTGACGGTGCTGGCGATCCTGGCGGCCGTGCGCTGGAGTGGCACCCAGCGCGAGACCGCGCTGCGCACCATCGCGCTCGGCGCGCTGCTCATCCTCGCGACCAAGGTCGGCGAGATCTGGCTCGACATCACCGCGTGGTCGCGGCCGATGGTGCTCGATCCCTATGTGCAGGTGGCGGATCGAGTGCTGGGCAATCCGTCCTGGCTGGCCGGTCAGGTGCTCGAGGCCGCGCCGTGGTTCGAGAGCCTGGTGCGCTGGGTGTATTTCGAGCTGCCGGTCGCGGCCATCGTGGTCGCGGTGTGGCAGTTGCGCGGAGTCACCGCGGGCCGCTGGCCGCGGCACCACCTGGTGCGCACGTTCCTGACGATCGGCCTGATCGGGCCGCTGTTCTACGTGCTGTTCCCCGTCGTCGGGCCGATCCTGGCCTACGGGCCCTGGGGCAACGGGATGGAGCTGAGCAATGTCTGGCCCGATGTCGTGCCGCCGCTGCCGACGGCGCTGTCGTCGATGCCCTTCGACGGCATCACGCCGCGCAACTGCATGCCGTCACTGCACACCGCGTGGGCGCTGTCGCTGTTCATCCACACCCGGCGCGGGCCGGCCTGGCTGCGCTGGGGCGGAGTGTTCTGGCTGGTGTGCACGCTGATCGCGACGCTGGGCCTGGGTGCGCACTACGGCGTGGACCTGGTGGTGGGCGCGGCGCTGTGTCTGACCATCGAATCGGTGCTGCGCGATCCGGAGCGGGGCTGGGATCGGGCCAGGGTGCGGGTGATCGCGCTGGGCGTCGCGACCTTCGCGGGCGTGCTGCTCGCCGTACGCTACCTGCCGCTGACCATGGCCGCGCATCCGCTGCCGTCGGCTCTGATGATCTTGGGCGCGCTCGCGGGTCTGGCGATCACCTTCTACCGCACCTGGTTCCAGGCCCCCGAGAGTACTGCGTAGCGAATTCTCTTTTTGCAGACTTCGAGTTTGCTGGCAACCCCACTTTCCTGCATCGATGGCGAACTTGCCGCAATACCAACGAGTTAGCAATATTCTGACTCGCATGGTGCGCACGGCATTAGCCGGAGCCGACCCGGACGAACCAGATCGTCCCGTGTCGGCGCCCCGGCCGGACCACCTATCGGTGGTCGCAGACACGCCCGAACCCGACGAGTATCACGTGCAGGTGCCCAGTGAGCCGGTGTTGTCGGCCGCGGACATCGCACGGCTCCCAGCGGCCGCGCGGCATCGAATAGCCGCCTACGTCCACACCCAGCTGGCCGACCTCGAAGAGATGGCCTGACGCGTCAGTCGTGCGCGTGGATGCGCGCCTGGACCTCCGGGCGGCGCAAGGGCGGGATCGTCTTCGGCGGCACCCGGCGATCCGGCAGCTGCGCCAATAGCCGAGCCGTTGCCGCGGCAATGTCGGCGACCGCCTCCTCTACCGCCGGCTTAGTTGCTGCGGAAATGCTGGACAGGCCACCGACCTTGCGGACATATTGCAGGGCCGCCGCCTGAATTTCCTCGGGCGTTGCCGCGGGCTCGAGGCCGCGCAGCGCGGTGATGTTTCGGCACATATTCCGAGGCTACGAGCCCGCACCGACAAGTGCGCCCCAGTAGGGCAGAATTTCTGTCCTGGCAACGACCCCGCAGCCTTCGGCGAGCCCTTTCTGTGATCTCGAATTTAGCGGCTCTCACCTGGTCTTATTCATATCTGAAACGACCCCGGTTTGAATGCCGTTACCGAATCGTAGTAATCTTGAAGCAATCTTGCGATCAAGCAAGTCACCCGCCCTGTCCGGCCCTGTCGCCGGTGCAGGACCCATGGCGCCGGGGGTGCAGGCGACCGCGTGCGTGAGCCCGGTCGCAGAGGGCCGAACTCCGGTCCCGCCCGGCAGCCGACGCGTGTTCCAGGCGCACCGGCGGGTGCACGACGAATACGGAGATTGCAGAACCCCATGGGCAAACACCACTTCCGCGGCACCCGACTGCGTGGAACCGCTCGAGCCGCCGTCGTCGCCGGCGCCATCGCCGGATGCGCGGCCCTGCCGGCTGTCCCGGCCCTCGCCCAGACCATCCAGGTCCCGGGCGTCGGCGCCGTCGAGATCCCCGAGGTGCCCCAGCCCGTCCAGGAGCAGCTCACCTCGCCGCAGGCCCAGGGCCTGCTCGCCCAGGTGCCCGAGCCGTGGCAGGGCCAGGCCCGTGAGGTGATCGACCAGGTCACGCCGCCGCCGGCCAGCTCGGTCGGGCTGCGCGCGCTCCAGGCCGCGGAATCCCAGATCGGCACGCCCTACGTCTGGGGCGGCACCCAGCCCGGCGGCTTCGACTGCTCCGGCCTAGTGCAGTGGTCCTACGGGCAGGAAGGCGTCGGCATGCCGCGCACCAGCCAGGAGCAGGAGTACGTCGGCACCCCCGTCGACCTGGCCGACGCCCGGCCCGGCGACGTCGTCGTCTACAACGGCGGCACGCACACGGCCATCTACGCCGGTGACGGACAGGTCGTGCACGCGCCCAGCTCCGGGCAGAACGTCACCTACGCGCCGGTGGACCAGATGCCGATCGACGGCATCCGCCGGCCCGTCGACGCCTGACCGATCCGGTCAGTACCAGTGGTTGGCCTGCCAGAACGCCCACGCGCCCTCGGGACTGCCGTAGCGCTTGTTCATATAGTCGTAGGTCCAGCGGATCTGGGTGACCGGGTTGATCATCCAATCGACGCCGTGGGTGAACATCTTCTCCGGCGGTAGCGCCTGGCCCAGGCCGTAGGCGCCGCTGGCGGGATTGCGCGCCAGATGGTTCCAGCCGCTCTCGCGGGTGATCACCATGTCGAAGGCCGGGAACTGGTAGGCGGGCACGATCGTCAGGGCGATCAGCCGATTCGTGGCGCGCAGCATCGCCATGCTGAGCCCGGCCTGCCGGACGGCGGCCTCGCACTCGGGGGTCGCGCAGTTCGGGATCTCGGCCGCGGCGTACTCGGCGGCCGTGGGGCCGCCCCGGCCGGGCTCGGCGTTCGCGGGCGCGGCGCACAGCAGCAGTGCGCAGAACGCGGCAACCCCCGATGCAGTTCTCCGGACCATAGGGTTTGCTCCTTCCGCGTCGATGCGGAGTCGAGCAAACCATTAGTTACCTTCTTTGGGGCGTGGGACACGCCGGGCTACTCGGTTCCGGCGCGCCACGCCCGTTCCGCGAGCGCCTGCTTGGTCCACATCCACAGCGTCTCGTAGTGCACCCCGACCATCGGGCCGACCGCGCGGGCCGCCGCGTAGGCCGATCCATATGTCTCGACGTACTCGAGCGCGAGGCGGACCGCCTCGTCGCGCACCTGCGGGCTGTAGCGCTTCGGCATCCGCGTCACCGCTCCGGGAGCGGAATCGTGCTGGCGCACACCGTATCCCGTATTTCACGCGGGATCGCGCCTAGCGGGATGTCGTACCAGAGATCCAGTTCCAGCCGGTTGCCCGCGCCGAGTTGCAACTCCCACAACTGCCGCTCGACGCGCATCGCGTCGATGCTCATGTGGTGGGCGCCCCCGGCGGCGTCGACCAGCTCGTAATCCTCCGAGCGGGTGTCGTGCACCCGGTTGCCGGTATTGCTGAGCGCGATCCGCACCCGCACGAACTGCCCCTTCGGCAGCAACTCCGCATGCGTGCCGAACACCTCGGCAACACCCGGCTCCACCTCCAGCGCCCGCACCGCCAACTCGGTGCAATCCTCCGCAGTCCGCGCGAAAGTAGTCGTGACTGGTGGCGGCACCGCCTGCGGCTCCTCGGCCCCACAGGCCACCAGCGGCAACGCCAACAACAAAGACACCCAGCGCACCTCCTCCACAGTAGGCTCGGCCGCGCCCTCCCACACCCGAATCACGTTGCGCTGCATACCTAAACCCCCAACACCCGAAAAACACCGATCCGCCACCCGGCGCCGCGCACATACCGCGCCCGCGCCGCGATCGCCAGCCTGCGCTCCCCCCGCACATACCGCGCACAGATCTCTGCGTTCCCTGCATCCACCATGTACACATCCACCCGCTCCAACGCCGCCACCCCCAACCCCCGGCTCGGCGCCGACCCACACGCCACCATCGTCCGCACTCCCTCCAACACCTGCGGACTAACCATCCCCCGCAACTGCCCCACCGGCCGCCGACGATCCAACACCTCCAACATCACCCGCAACGCCCGATCCGCAAACCGCCGAGCGTCCTGCCGCGCCACCCCAACCACCGGCGCCGCAGCAGCAGCCACCCCTGCGGGAACCACTCCAGCCGCCGCCATCCCAGCAGCTGCCACCCCCGCAGGAACCACTCCGGCCGTCGCCTCAGTAGCCGGCACCCCAGCCGCGGCCCCAGCCACCCCGGCCGCCGCGATCCCAGCGGCGGCCACCTCAGTAGTCGCCGCCTCAGCCACCGCCACCCCAACCGCCGTCACAGCAGCACTCGTCGCTCCAGCGACCGCGACCCCAGCACTGACCGTCCCAGCAGCCACAACCCCAGCACTCACCGCCCCAGCAGCTACTACCTCGGTGTTCGCCATCGCAGCACCCGTCACCCCGGCAGTTGGCACCCCATCTACCGGAGCCTCGGCCACCGGCACTCCGCCCTTACGCAGCCGCGGCGAGATCCCCCGCGACCCCGCCACACACTGCCCCTCCGCCGCCAACTCCCCGACGCCCTCTGTCTCTACCCGGTCCCCGCAGCCTCGCGCCCCCGAACCCTCCCTGCCCCACTGCCGTTCCCCCGCTCCCGCCGCCGATATTTCGGCTGCCCCACCCGGCCGACCGCCAGCCGGCTCTTCCCCCGCCGCGCGAGCCTCACACCGAGATGACGACGCCCCCGCACCTGCCTGCTCCGGCACCACTCCCGACACCGCACCTCCCAGCGGCCCCACACCCACTACCTGCACAGTCACATCTGCACCGCCCCACCCGACTTCACCGCCCCTGGTCTGCGCGGCGCCGCTACCAACCTGCGTGACTCCACCGGCGCTGTCTCGCAAGGCCACACCAACACTGGCCTGCGCGGCTACACCATCGCTGTTCGGCACGGACTCATCAGCACCGCACTGCACAACCTCGCCAGCTCTGTGCAACGCGGCCGAATCAGCACCGCACTGCACGACCACATCGCCGCTGTCCCGCGCGGTCACATCAAGACTGCCTGCCACCCCCGCCGAATCCCCCTGCACGACTCCCGAACCCGCCGAGCCTCCCCCCGCCCGCCCCACCAGCGGATCCACCCACACCTCCCCCACTCCCACCCGCCTGCGCGGCCGACACTCGCAACTCCGCAGCGGCGGCTCGTAATTCGGGGCCGCCCGCAAATATCCACGCCCTTCACCCACGTCAACTCCCATCACCGAGCCGACCCCGCGTCCGAGCATCAATCCTGCGGGCAGTCATGCGATTTCCGCATGATTGCCCTCTACTCGTCCCGCCCCCACGACGCGTTACACCTTTTTCGGCCCCGAAGATCACCCGGGCGTGTCGGCCAGCTATCTGCGTAGGGTGTGCGACGTGAGGTACTTCAACACGGTTGGTCCGTGTGATCCGGACCTGCACTACATGCTCTCGGCCGAGGAGCGCCTGCCCTCCGCACAGGAGTACTTCGAGTTCGGCTTCTACTTCATCGTTCACGCACCGCGGCAGAGCGGGAAGACCACGGCGCTGTTGGGTATGGCACGGGAACTCACGGCCGAGGGGCACTTTCTGGCCCTGTCGGTCTCCTGTGAATCGGTCTCGACCTACGGTGACGACTTCGCCGGCCTCGAGGTGGCGCTCCTGGTGCTGATCGCTGAAACAGCCCGGCGCCAACGCTGGACTCCGGATCTGCTGCCGCCGGAGGACTGGGAGCACAGCGGTGCGCCCGGGATTCGTCTCAGCGCTGGACTGGCCGCATGGGTGGCGAAATGTCCGCGCCCGCTGGTGTTGTTCTTCGACGAGATCGACACGTTGACGGGGCAGGGCTTGATCAGTGTGCTGCGCCAGTTACGTTCGGGCCACACGCAGTACCGCAAGGAGTTCGTGCACTCGGTGGTGCTCTGCGGGATGCGCGATATTCGCGACTACAAGGCGGCCTCGGGCGGTGATCCGAAGCGGCTGGGCGGGCCGAGTCCGTTCAACATCGTGATCGAATCTATCCGCCTGGGCGACTTCACCAAAGCAGAGATGAAGCAGCTGTACGGGCAGCACACCCTCGAGACCGGTCAGCGGTTCGATGATCAAGCCATCGATCTGGCGTTCTGGTACACGCAAGGCCAGCCCTGGCTCGTCAACGCGCTGGCCTGGCAGATCATCGGCAAGATGCGGGTTCGGGAAACCATCACCATCGATCACGTGGAGGAAGCCAAGGAGCGCTTGATCCTGGCGCGGGCGACGCACCTGGATTCGCTGATCGACAAGCTGAACGATCCGCGTATCCAGCGCGTGCTGGAGCCCATCATCACGGGCGGCGTCCGCATTCCCCGCTCCGACTTCGATGACGACACCACCTACGCCAAAGACCTGGGATTGATCGCACCGGGCAAACAGCTGCGCATCGCCAATCCGATCTATCAGGAGGTCATCGTGCGAGTGCTCGGCGCCAGCGCCGAGTCGGCGGTGACCGCCCAGCCCGCCGGTTTCCGATTCCCCGACGGTCGCATCGACTTTCCGCTTCTGCTCCAGGAGTTCTCGACGTTCTGGATCCAGCACGGTGACATCCTCGCCAAACGCGACAACTACCACGAGGCGGCGGCACAGCTGGTCTTGATGGCGTTCCTGCACCGCATCGTGAACGGTCAGGGCTTCGTCGAACGTGAGGTCGGGGTCGGGCGCGGCCGCATCGATCTGCTTATCCGACAACCCTATTCCGACGCCGTCGGCAAACGCCACGAACAACGCGAGGCACTGGAATTGAAGGTCTGGGCCGGCCACCAAGCCGACCCGCTCGCCGACGGTCTCGCCCAGCTGGACAGCTACCTGGATCGGCTCACGCTCGACACCGGAACCCTGATCATCTTCGATCGACGCCCCACTGCCCCACCGATCGCCCAGCGCACCGGCTTCGACAAGGCGCAGACCCCGGCGGGCCGAACCGTCACCCTGCTTCGGGCCTGAGGGGATCGGCCTGGGGGACCTGGGTCAGAGCGTGGGTGACGATGGCGTCGAGACGGGGGTGATGGGCGCCTTTCCAATAGGACTGGCCGCAGGTGGTGCAGTGGGTGCGCGGGGTGGGGTGCGCGGGGGTCGCGGGGGTGGGGCGGAGCAGACCGTTGCAGGAGGTGCAGCGGGTCCAGGGAGCGAGGGGCGGGGCGAAGCGGGTGAGGACGTCGTCGAGTTGGTCGGCGGGGCGGTGGCTGTAGATGTAGGCGCCGGCGAAGAGTTCGCGGCGGCGGAGCAGGCCGCGGTCGCGGGAGAGCAGGATGCGGCGTTCGGTGGCCGAGCGGGTGGCGAGGGCGGCGTCGCCGATGTCGGGATTCTCGTAGGCGGTGTCGAGGCCGAGCAGGCGGAGGCGGCGGGCGAGGGTGCCGAGGTGGATGTCGAGCAGGAATCGTGGGGGCTCGGCGGTGGGCTGCGGGCGCGGGAAGGCGCGGACCTCGATGGATTCGCCCGCGACGGGAACGTGGGCGGGTGTGACCGGGCTCCCGCCGACCAGCAGCGCGCCCACCTCGGTCAGCGGGACGCCCAGCGACTCCACGACGTGGCCGAGCGTCGAGGTGCCGTCCACCCGTGCCGGGGCGGGGCCGTCGCGCAGCGCCGCCGCGACGAAGACGTGTAACTGCGGCGCGAACGCGATGGTGATCCCCGATTCACTCACCTCGCCAGCATGCCAGCGGCAAGACCCTGGCAGCCAGCCTATTTCGCCGACAGCGTCAGCCGAACAAGCCGCCGAGCGCGCCGCCGGACTGCCCGGCCTGCTGCCCGCCGCCGGTGCCGCCGAGCAGCCCGCCGGGCGGCAGCTCCGAAGGCTGCACGATGACGAAACCGCGCCCGGAGAACGACAGCGTCATGCCCTCGCCGGTACTGCGCCCGATCAACCGGCCCAGCCCGAAGGAGTCGTTGCGTTTGATGCCGGTGCTCAGACTGGACGACCAGGCGACCGCCGCCTGCGGATCGGCGTAGGTGGGCTGGTCGACATTGAGCACCACCGGGGTGCCGTGGGTGGTGATGGCGATGCGCCCGCGCCCGGTGAACACGCAGTTGAACAACCCGGCGTTGCTGGCGAAACCGGCTGCCCCGGAGACCATCTTGACGTCGTAGCGCAGGCTGGGATCGAAGGCGAGAACGTTGGAGCCGTTGATGGTGAGCCCGTCGGAGCCGTCGAGGTCGACGGTGTGCACGTCGGCGGCGCCGCTGGCCAGGAACAGATCGCCGCGCCCGGTGACCTTCATCAGCGGCACCCCCTCGCCGGTGATCCGCTGCTGGATGGCGCGGCCGATGCCGCCGGAGCCGAGCGCCTTGAATTGCAGATCACCCTGGTAGGCCACCATCGACCCAGCGCGCGCCATCACCTCCCCGGCGACGGCGACCTTGATCATCTTGCCGCCCTGCTTCTGGATGCCGGGGCCGCTGGCTTCGGCGAAACTCGGGTTGAACAGATCGCTCTGCATCGGCAGTGCTCCTTGCTGGAATTGCGGCGGGGCGGAGTAGGCGGGCGGCGGCTGGTGCGCCGGGGGCTGATAGCCGGGGCCGGGCGGCGGCTGATACGCGGGCGGCGGCGGTTGACCGGCCGCCACCGGGGGCGGCTGATATGCGGCGGGCGGCGGGGCGGCGGGCTCGTCGTCGATATCGACGCCGAAGGCCGTTGCGATGCCGGCCAATCCGTTGTCGTAGCCCTGCCCGACGGCGCGCACCTTCCAGGCTCCGGACCGCCGGTAGATCTCGACGCAGACCACGGCCGTCTCGGTGGTGAGCCCCGTCATCGGGAAAGTGAGTGTGCCGGCGGACGATCCGATGGTGGCCAGCAGCGAACCCGCGCCGGCGAAGGTGCCGGGCCGATCCAGGCTCGCCGTCACCACGACCTTGTCCACGTCGGAGGGGAGGGCGGAGGTCTGGACATCGACCACGTCCGGCCCGCCGCCACCGTGCCGGTAGGTGACGCCCGGGCCCACCGGTTGATTGAAGAAGACGAAATCGGCGTCGGTGCGCACCTTGCCGTTCGCACCGAGCAGCAAGGCCGAGACATCCACCGGATCACTGCAGGTGACCGTGACGGTGAGCCTGTCGCCGGGCGCGGGGCGGTTCTCGCCGCGGGCCAGCGCCGTCATCGGTTCGCTCCGTTGTTCCGGAGCACTCCTTGGAGTTTGCGAAACACAACATCGAGTTTGCCGTGCCGCCGGGCACAGTGCCAGCTCACCTGCTGCGCGTCTCGAAAAACTCCCACATCAGTTCGGTGGCGTCGATGCCGGCGGCCGGGTCGGACAGACCGCCGCGCGCCGCGCCGGGCCAGGCGTGCCCCATGTCCGGCAACCGGTAGACCTGCACTTCGCTGCCGTCGCCGCAGGTCCCGGCGGTCAGCGTGATGCCGCGCGGCAACTCCCGCGGCACCGGCGCGGAGGAGCAGCCCAGCCGCTGTTCCCAGGCGGTGATGCCGGCGGACAATTGGGCGGCGACCCGATCCTTGCCGCCGAGGAAGCTGAGCACCGAGACCGGCGTCGACGGTTTGTAGCTCGCCTCCTTGCTCGCGCGGTCGCCGATGAAACCGCCGCTGACCGGCGCGATCGCGGCGAAGGTGCCCGGCACTTCGACGGCGAGTTTGAACGACATGTCCGCGCCGTTCGAAATACCGGTGGCGTAAACACGTTTTGGATCGGCTTTCCAGTACTCGGTCATCCTTTCGACGACCCGCGTGATGAACCCGACGTCGTCTTCGGACCCGCAGCAGACGAGCGCGTTGAACGCGTCGTTCAGCCCCTGCGGATAGGCGACGAGGAAATTCTCCTTGTCTGCCTTCGCGTTCATCCCAGAAGTCTGGGCGACTTCTGCGGCGGTCCCGGGCCGATAGTGCATGACGACCACCAAAGGCAGTGCGGTGCGGCCGTCGTAGCCCGGCGGCGCGTGCACCACATAATTCCTTGTCTTACCGTCGAATTCGAATTCGACGGTGTGCTCTCCCGGTGCGGGACGGTCCGCGGGCGGCGATTCCTGCCCGGATTCGCCACAGGCGACCGTCAGCACAGCGGTCAGGGCGATCGCGATGGCACCGATACTGCGTAGCCACGACATGCCCCATAATCGCACGCGCGACTTGTACGGAAGAGCGAAATCATTGCGTTGCAATGGCGTCCACGTGCCGAGTGTGCCGCACCGGTTCATCCCGGCCCGCGCCGCCGCACCTCGTTACCGCTCCGACATCCAGCTCGCTCACGGTCGTCATCCGGTCACATCGGCGCGATCCAGCAATTCGTCGTCGATTTCCCGGCCGTACCCCAGCCGCACGTCGTGTTCGACTTCGCCGCCCGACACCGACACCCGGCTGGTCACCGGCGGATAGCCACGGGCCACCACGGTGTATTCGCCTTCGGGCAGATCCGCGACCAGGTACTGCCCGTCCTCGTCGGTGCGCGCCGTCGCGGTGAGATCGCCCGCCACGTCCAGCACCATGATCTGCACGTCCGGTACCGCCCGACCGTCGGCCACCGCCATGCCGGTCAGCACCGCCATCGGGTCCATCGCGATGTCGTGGCGCAGCGATCCGGTGGGCGGCACCGTGAGCGCCGCCGCGTACGGACGCATGTGCTCGGCGATCACCACCAGCGTGTAGCTGCCGGAAACCACGTCGTGGCAGACGAAGTGACCGTCCTCGGCGGTGATCGCCGCGCCGACCACCTCGCCGTGCCGATCGGTGAGGGTGACGGTCGCGCCGTCGAGCGGGTGGCCGCTGACGACCGAGCGCACGATGCCCGAGACTTCGCTCGACCCCATCAGGGTCAGATCCAACTGCTGCGGCCACGGTCCGGCGACCACGCTGATCGCGGTGGGCTGATGACCGGTGGCCGAGACGATCAGAACGTAGGTGCCCGGCTCCGGGGCGTAGATGGCGTAGTCGCCGTAGCGATCTCCGGTGGCGCGGGTGACCTGCTGTCCGCGCTTGTCGATCAGCGTGAGGGCCGCGTCCGGCACGGGTCTGCCGTCCTCGTGGTGGATCCGGCCGGTCAGCGAGGGACTCTCGGACCCGAGTCCGGCCGCCATCGCGTCGTCCTCCTCCTCCTCGTCCTCGTCCGAGTCCTCCGGTCCGTCCAGGCGCAGCGGCGCGGTGACCTCGAGGGCCGGTTCGGGCTCGTCCAGCAGCGCCTGCGCCGCGCCGTCCCAGTCGTGGTCTTTCGCCCAGCCGGGATCCGCTGCCGCGCCTTCGGCGACCAGCAGTTCGATCGGATCATCCTGGAGCGGCAGCTCTTTCATGAACAGCAGCACCAATCCGGCGAACAGCGCCACCCCCGCGGCGGTGTAGAAGACGCCGTTCATGGCGTCGGTGAATCCGACCAGGATCGGCCCGCGCAGGTCCGCGGACAGCGCGGCGATGCCGGTGGTGTCGCTGATGATGCCGCCCAGGCGCGCGGCGTCGAACCCGGCGGGCAGCTGACCGCCGAAGGCGTCGAGGATCTTGTGCGGCAGCAGATTGAACAGAATCGTGAGGAAGATGGCGACGCCGAGGGTGCCGCCCATCTGCCGGAAGAAGGTCGCCGTCGCGGTGGACACACCCATGTCCCGGCGCGGACCGGCGTTCTGCGCGGCGATGATCAAGGTCTGCATGCAGAAGCCGAGGCCCGCGCCGATCACCCCGCCGCAGACCAGCGGCTGCCACAGCGGGCTGTCGAAATGCACCTGCGCGTGCAGGACCGCGCCCGCCGCGATGAGGAAGCACCCGCCCACGGGCAGCACCTTGTATCTGCCGGTGCGCTGGGTGACCATGCCCGAGATCTGGCCGCCGATCATGATGCCGATCACCAGCGGCAGCATCAGCAGACCCGACTTCGTCGGCGCATATCCGCGCACCACCTGGAAATACAGCGGAACCAGCACGATCGCGCCGAACATGGCGATGCCGACGATGAAGCCGCCGAGAATGGAGACGCTGAAGGTGGAATTCTCGAACAGCCGCATCGGGATCAGCGCGGCGTCCTTCATCAGCAATTCGACGATGATGAACAGCAGGATGCCCGAGGCGGCGACGCCGTAGCAGATCAGCGCGCGCTGGGACTCCCAGCCCCACTGCCGGCCCTGCTCGGCGACGATCAGCAGCGGGACCACGCCGACGGTCAGCATCACCGCGCCGAACCAGTCGATGCGCTGCTTGGTGCGCTGGTGCGGGACGTTGAGGAACTTCATGACCACCAGGAAGGCGAGCACGCCGAAGGGCACGTTCACCAGGAAGACCCAGCGCCAGCCGTCCAGCCCGGCCAGCATGTCGTAGCCGGAGAAGAAGCCGCCGAGCACCGGGCCGAGCACCGTCGCGGAACCGAACACCGCCATGAAATAGCCCTGGTAGCGCACCCTTTCGCGGGCCGGCACGATATCGCTGAGGATGGTGAACGCCAGCGACATCAGCCCGCCCGCGCCCAGGCCCTGGAAGGCCCGGTAGGCCGCCAGCTCGTACATGGAGGTGGCGAAGGTGCAGGCGACGGAGCCCACGACGAACAACCCGATTGCGATGAGATAGCACGGTTTTCGGCCATAGATGTCGGCCAGCTTGCCGTAGAGCGGGGTGCTGACCGTAGCGGTGATCAGGTATGCCGTTGTGGCCCAAGCCTGTTCGTCGAATCCGTGCAGATCGTTGGCGATCGGGACGATGGCCACGCTGACGATGTTCTGGTCCAGCGCGGCCAGGAAGATGCCCAATAACAAACCGGACAGGATGCTCAGGATCTGCCGATGCGACAGTGAGGTGGTTGTCGGGTTCGTCATGCGGGCCTCAGCTCTGATCGACCATCCGGGAAATAGGTCTATCCACCCGCGGGCTCCGGCGGGAGCGACTGCACGGGGAAAAACGAAGTCCTGCGGTGTATCTCGAACAAGCGCGGGCCCGCCACGATCGGCAGGCCATGCGCCGCAAGCGAGTTGCGAGCAACTATAGAGACCGCGCGCCGTCAGCGCGCTGACACCCCTCCCCCGCGACCGGAGACGGACGCGGGGTCAGGGGCGTCGAGGTGCCGGAAATACTCAGCGCGTAGCTGTCCGCTGCTTGCTCGTGCGGGCCTTGCGGCGCTCGGCCTGGAGCTCGGCGAGCTCCTGCTCGAGGATGTCGGCAACCCGGAACTGACCGGTGTCGTAGAGCGGATCCGGCTCCGGGGTGCTCGGCTTCTCGGCGACGGCAGCCTTGGCGGGCGCCTTGCGCTCGGCCGCCGGGGCGGCCTCGACGGGCGCGGGCGCCTCGGCTTTGCGCGCGGGCTTCGCCGGCGCGGCGGCTTTCACCGGTGCGGCGGGCTTGGCGGCGGGCTTCGCGTTCACCCGGGCGGCCGGACGGGGCTCGGCCTCGGCCTGCGCGACGCGCTTCTCGGCGGCGACCGGACGGCCGTTGGTCTTGGTCGGCGCGGGCAGGTCACCGTTCAGCGCCGCCGCGATCCGCGCGGGATCGATGGCCGTACGCCGCTTCTCGGTGGCGGCCTGCTCGACCGGCTCGGCCTTGCGCACCGCGTCCCCGTTCGCCGCGGGATTCCCGGCCGGAACCACATTTCCGGCCGCGGCGGCACTCGCCGCCGGGGCGACCTTGGCCGCCGGGGCAGGCTTCGGCGCCGGAGCGATCTGCTGCACCGGGACCTCGTCGGTCACCTGAACTCCGTTGCGCGCCTGCGCCTCGACCGGGCCGGGCACGCCGTTGCGCTTGCGCGGAGCGGGCGGCCCCGCGATCTCCTCGACCTCGACCACCTCCGGCTCGACGTCCTCGACCGGCACCACGACGACCTGGGGTTCGGCGGCCACGGGCGCGACTTCCTCGTCCAGGGCCGCCTGGGCCGCCATGCTGCGCGCGTAGTTCGCGATCGAGGGCAGTTGCCGGCGGATGCGCTCGGCCGGGTCCGGCATGTCCTTGACCTGCTCGGTGGCCCGGGCGATGGCGAGACCGTAGCGTGCGCTGGCCGCGTCGTGGATGAGTAGCGCGACACCGATCATCACCGGCGCGATGGCGTGCACGGCGACCTCGTACCATTCACCGCCGCGCAGGTAGGGATAGGTGTTGAGGCAGACGGTCAGGCCGAGCAGTGCCAGCTCGGCGAGGGCGACCTGCCCGCGATTGTCGACGACCCCCCACTCGGACACCTTGTTGGTGCCGATCATGATGATGATCAGACAGACGCTGATCATGCCTTCGAGCAGATAGCTGAACCAGAACAGCGGATCCGACGGGCCGCCCGGCGCGATGTTGTGCTGAACGTTCACCGCGGACCACAGCATGCCCGCGCCCACCACGCCGGCCAGCGCGCGCAGCGACCAGGACCGATGCCGATACAGCGAAGCCAGCCGGGCATGCGGGCTGGATTCGCGGCGTTGTGCGGCGATTGCCTTGCGGGCGACCAGAAGATCTCGCATGTCGGCCTTCTCGATTGCTTCGGTGGTCTGCCGCGCTCGATCGGCCGCCGCGGACAGGGCCTGCACTTCCTTCCAGCGCTGGCCCCGTTCCTGCTCCCGAATCCGCTCGGCGAGTTCGCGTTCGGCGTGTAGCTCGTCCTCGGACAGCGCCTCGGTGAGCGCGGGATCGAATTGCCAGGCCAGCCGGCCCCGGGCCTTCTCGACCCGCCTTGCCAGCTGTGTCACCTCGTCCTCGATGGGATGCTCGATGGTCATCTGGGCCCCCCACTACGGACGCTCGGGGGGAGACTTGTAGTCGCGGTTGGGTTCGGCACCCAAGCATTCATAGTCGATGGCCGCCGCCTGCGAAACCGTTGATTAGCCAATGGCACGCCAAACTCGGCGTGGCGCGCGGCGACACACGGTGCGTGCGAATATTCGTAACGACTATCACGGCAGCGCATTGCGGACACTTTCCATAAATCGGAAGTGAAATGGAGTCTGATCGAAAGCCCCTGGGCAGCAAGGAAAATGACGCGTCCAGATTGCCATACCCGCAGCGCGGCAAGATCACCGGGATAGCCGATGCGGCGCCCCGCTCCCGCGCCACCGTCAGCAACGCGTCCGCACATCACATCCCCTAACGATCCGACTCCCCGGCCGCCGCCGGCGCCGGGCCTCGATCACGGCCGCGACGACTGCCGATCATGCGCCATTCCGGCGGGCTACGGAGGCATTTCCGGCAATTCGCCCCGGCGTTGCCGGACACCGCTGGTAACCGCGGCTCTGTACAATTTCCGGCTGGCCGATTCCCGGCCCTTCCCGGACGAGGTGGACGACAGTGGCTGACCTTTTCGAGTGCCCCGCGAGCAGTCGCTAGCGATGCGCCTGCGCAAGCTGACCGCGCGGTCGGCGATCCTGAGCGCGCTGCTCGGCGCACATCCCGCCGAAGCGCCGGTGAGCTGGATCGTGACCGTCGCCGAGGAGCTCGGATTACAGCAGTCGGCGGTGCGGGTGGCGCTCACCCGGATGGTGGCGGCCGGAGATCTGGAGCGCACCAACAGCGTCTACCGCCTGTCGCGACGCCTGATCGAACGCCAGCGCCGCCAGGACGCCGCCCTGCGCCCGGTGCAGCAGGAGTGGGACGGGCAGTGGTTCATGGCCGTGGTGACCGCCGTCGGCGCCGACGCCAGCGCCCGCATCGCCTTCCGTGACACCATGCGCGCGAGCAAGCTCGCCGAGTTGCGCGAGGGAGTGTGGACCCGCCCGGCCAACCTCGAAATCACCCTCGGCCGGGACGCCGACCGGCGCATCGCGCGCTTCACCGCCGCACCGCAGGGCAACCCGGTCAAACTCGCGGAATCACTGTTCGCGCCGAAGCTCTGGGCCCGCGACGCCGAGCGCCTGCTGCGCGCGTTCGACACCGCCCCCACGATGGCGGACCGCTTCCAAGTAGCCGCCGCCGCAGTCCGGCACATCCTGGACGACCCCCTGCTCCCCCCGCCGCTACTACCCACCGACTGGCCCGGCCCCCGCCTACGCACTGAATACGAAACCTTCAGAGCTGAATTCATAGCTTTCGCAGAGCTGAACTTCAGTGCTTAAGGAGCAGAGCGCGGGCGCGACTGGATACCGCCCTGCGGCAGCCAGCACACGCCCTGGCCTTTGAGAGCCACGCCAGCCCGCCGTTCGGGCGTGCGCACATCGCCCGATTCAACGGCCGCGCCATCCAGCACCCGCACGATCCGATCAACAACCGCGCCAACTCGCCGCTCCGCCAGCCAGCACACGCGCCGCCCGGTCAACGGCCACGCCAGCCCGCCGCTCCGCAGTCCAGCAAGCACACCCTGGCCTATCCAACAGCCATGCCGCCCCGGCCTCCAGCAAGCACACGCGCCACTCGCGCTCCGGCCTGCGCCCACCAGCGGGCCGCGCCGGCCCTTCAAGCCGCCACCCAGCGAGCACACCCACTGCCCGATTCGACAGCCGCGCCAGCGCAGCCAGCACACACCGCCCGGTCAACGGCCACACCAGCCAGCCCGCCCGCCAGCCGGCCAGCACACCGCCTAATTCAGCTGCCTCGCCAGCCCGCGCAGCCAGCACAAACGGCCCGATTCAACAGCCTCGCCAGCCAGCCCATGCACGACCCGATCAACGCCCGGGCCAGCCCACCGCCTACCCGAGCTTCGGCGTCGCCCGATCTATGATCGCCGCGGTGTCGACCCCGGTGGGCAGCGTCCCGAACACATCGCCGTGCTCACCGCCCAACCGGCTGACCGTGAACGCGTCTGCCACGGCGGGGTGCCCGTAGCGGACCAGCAGCGCGGCCTGCAGTACCTGGGCCATGTCGCCGACGACGCGGCGGGCGCGGTGCTGGATCGTGTCGAAGTCCGCGAATTGTCCTTCCAGGCGGGTGATCGCCGCGTCGAGGTGGCGGTCCGCGCCTGCGGCCTGTTTCACCTCCTCGAAGTAGGCGGTGAGCGTCTCGGGCTGTTTGGCCATGGCGCGCAGGGTGTCCAGCGCGGCGACGTTGCCCGAGCCCTCCCAGATCGAGAGCAGCGGCGCTTCGCGGTAGAGCCGCGGCATCCGCGATTCCTCGACATATCCGTTGCCGCCCAGGCATTCCAGCGCCTCGGCCGCGTGGATCGGCCCGCGTTTGCACACGTAGTACTTGCTGACCGCGAGCGCGATGCGCCGCAGCGGATCGGCGCCCTCGACCCCGGCGACGGCACGGTCGGTGAGCTCGGCCAGCCAGAGTGCGACGGTGGTGGCCGCTTCGGCCTCGATCGCCAGGTCGGCCAGCACGTTGCGCATCAGCGGCTGCTCGGACAGGCTCGCGCCGAACGCTTTCCGGTGCGCGGCATGATGGGCGGCCTGGGCCACGCCGGTGCGCATCATGGTGGCGCTGCCGATCGTGCAGTCGAGCCTGGTCAGGTTGACCATCTCGATGATGGTGGGCACGCCCCGGCCCTCCGGCCCGACCAGCCAGCCGACGGTGTTGTCGTATTCCACCTCGCTGCTGGCGTTGGAGCGGTTGCCGAGCTTGTTCTTGAGCCGTTGCAGCGCGAGGGGATTGCGGGAGCCGTCGGGCAGCACGCGCGGGACCAGGAAGCACGACAGCCCGCCCGGGGCCTGCGCGAGCGTGAGGAACAGATCCGACATGGGTGCGGAGGTGAACCACTTGTGCCCGGTGATCCGGTAGCTGCCGTCGGGTTGCGGCACCGCGGCGGTGGTGTTGGCGCGGACGTCGGAGCCGCCCTGCTTCTCGGTCATGGACATGCCCGCGATCAGCCCGCGCTTGTCCTGCGGGGCGCGCAGGCCCGGATCGTAGTCGCGCGCGGTCAGCAGCGGCTCGTAGCGCGCGGCGAGTTCGGGGTTCGCGCGCAGCGCCGGCACCACGGCGTAGGTCATCGAGATCGGGCAGCCGTGACCGGCGTCGACCGGACCCCAGACGCTCAGCTTGGCGGCCCGGGTGAGGTGCGGGTTCGGCCGGGTGTCGGCCCAGACCGCGCCGTGCAGGCCGAAACTCACGGCGTGCCGCATGAGCTGGTGGTAGCTCGGGTCGTAGACGACCTCGTCGACGCGATGACCGTACCGGTCGTGCGTGTGCAGGACCGGCGGGTGCGCCTCGGCGAGATCGCCCAGCTCCTGGGCCGCCGCACTGCCCGCCAACCGGCCGATTTCGTGCAATTCGTCGAGCGCGTGCCCGGCCCCGGCGCGCTGCAACGCCTCGAGGATCACCGGCTGCTCGGCCGCGTCGTAATCGGTCAGGGGCGGAACCTGATTGGTCACCGCGTGTGTGGTCATGCGAACTCCTAACGCCCGACTCAGTATTACAATACATGATCAGTTGACACAAGCATGTAATACGATGGCGGCATGGACTCCGAGAAGCACTCCGGTACCCGTCCCGCCGCCTGGTACGAGGGGCTCACCGAAGGACCCGACGCACCCTGGGCCGGGCGGCCGCTGCCCGATGACACCGCCGTCACCTATCGCACGCTCACCTACGAGGTGGACGGCCGGATCGCGCGCATCACCTTCGATCGGCCCGAGCACGGCAACGCCATCACCGCCGACACCCCGATCGAGCTCGCGCACGCCGTCGAGCGGGCGGATCTGGATCCGCGCGTGCACGTCATGGTGGTCTCGGGCCGCGGCAAGGGGTTCTGCGGCGGTTACGACCTGTCGATCTTCGCCGAGAACAGCTTCGATCTCGGCGTCGGCGCGCACGACACCGCCGGCACGGTGCTCGATCCCGCCATCCAGGCGGCCAACCACAACCCTTGGGGCACTTGGGATCCCATGGTCGACTACGCCATGATGAGCCGATTCAACCGCGGCTTCGCGAGCCTGCTGCACGCGAACAAGCCGGTGGTGGCGAAGCTGCACGGCTTCGCGGTGGCGGGCGGCACCGACATCGCGCTGTACGCCGACCAGATCATCTGCGCCGACGACACCAAGATCGGCTACCCGCCCACCCGCGTGTGGGGCATCCCGGCGGCGGGCATGTGGGCACACCGCCTCGGCGACCAGCGCGCCAAGCGCCTGCTGTTCACCGGCGACTGCCTGTCCGGCAAGCAGGCGGAGGAGTGGGGCCTGGCGGTGGAGGCGCCGCCCGCCGCGGAACTGGACGAACGCACCGAGGCGCTGCTGGAGCGGATCGCGCGGATGCCGATCAACCAGCTCGTCATGGCCAAGCTGGCGCTGAACAGCGCGCTGCTGGCCCAGGGCGTGCAGAACTCCGGCATGATCAGCACGGTGTTCGACGGCATCTCCCGGCACACCCGCGAGGGCTATGCCTTCCAGCTGCGCGCGGCCACGACCGGCTTCCGGGAAGCGGTACGGGAACGGGACGAGCCGTACGGCGACTGGAAGCGCGGGCAGTTCGAGCAGCCGAAGCAGGAGTAGCTGCGAGATAACGATCTCGGCACTGTTCTGTTGCTGTCACCGGATAATGCCCAGCTCATCGATATGCATCGCACTTCTCTTGCGAATTGCCACGTGCGCGCTGACGTATCCCGGAGCAGTATCGGGAGGGCGTGCCCACCCGGGGCGCGACACGATCGGAGGTTCTTCGATGTCTCTGCGCGACAAGATGGACGACGCCGCCGGCAAGGCCAAGGAGGCCGTCGGCAAGGGCACCGACAACGACCGGATGGCCGCCGAAGGCAAGGCCCAGCAGGCCGAAGCCAAGGCGAAGGACGTCCTGGACGACGCGAAGCACGCCCTGGGCGAGATGGCCGACAAGGCCAGGAACGCGCTGGGCGGGCACAGCAAGTAGCCCTGGGCCGAGAGCGGTGCGGGCAAGCCCGCACCGCTCTCGCGGTTCTACTGGATCGGATGGAACCCCGCGCCGACCTCGCCGCGCGCTTCCAGATCAGCGCTGATCGCGCTCATGTTCGTCCCCACCTCGGGCCCCAGGCAGCCGATCGCCAGGTAGGCGTTCACCATCCCGACCAGGGTCGACCCCGCCATCACCGGGGCGCCCGAGTCACCTTCGAGCACGCACAGCTGCGTCCAGGTCTCGTGGTGCGCCGCCCGCAGCGGGCCCCACACCACACCGCAGCTGGTGCCGGTGGTGCGGCCCTTCTTGCACACCACCGCCGGGAACTGCGCGGGCGCGCCCATGCCGGTGATGGTCGTATCGCCGACCCGGGCCACCGGATCGATCTTGCCGGGCGTGAATTCGATGAGCGCGTAGTCCAGCTCCGGGTTGGAGTAGACGAAGCGGCCCACCACCCCGAAGTTCGGATTCGCCTCCGTCACGACCTGCGCGCCCGCGTCGCCGCAGTGCCCGGCCGTCAGCCCGAGCAGCCGGCCGTCGCGGTCGTAGCCGACCGTGGTCAGCGTGCACTGGGACTGGTTGTCGATGATGATGCCGGAGCCACCACCCACCACCGGCGGCGCGGCCGCCTGTGCCGTTCCGACCGCGGCGAAGGAGATCGCCACCGCGGCACATGCCGCACCCAGAGCCCGGCGACCGGCTGGTTCGTTCATCGCACCCTCGCTTCCGACGTCATCCACTGGAACTCGTGCTGTAGCAATTGATCGAACCGTCCGCGCAGGTAGGCCACCGCCGCCCGCGATCTCGACATCTCCGGCAGCTCCGCGACCAGTCTGCTCGCCAGCACCCGGAGTTTGATATTCGTCTCCTGGGACCGCTTGCGTAATACATCGAAAGCCTGCTCCGCGGTCAAGCCGTACACCAGCATGAGCGCACCCTTGGCCTGTTCGATGACCGCCCGCGAAGCCTCCGGATCGAGTAGCTCCCCATCCACGCCAGTCATATGTACGCACTACCCAGGCGGTGCGAGTACACACGTCCGAAAAGCTAGCGCGGGCGTTCGTGCATGGTCAGTAGTACATGGTCGAACCGGGAGCGGAATCCGACCGGCGCGCCGCCGAGGTCGCCGAGGGCCCCGATCAGCAACTCGGCCACCCGGCGCAGCTTGGTGTTGGTGTCCTGGGAACGCCACTGCAGCACCTTGAACGCCTGGTCCGCACTGATGCCGTAGACCAGCATCAGCACGCCCTTGGCCTGCTCGATCACCGCCCGCGCCTCGATCAGATCCGGGAGAGTTTCGTCCAGAGTCGCACGGCGGTTCTCCGATAGCGTGTCGGTGACGTCGATGTAGTAGCCGGTGGTGCCGGTGACGTTGCCGCGGTCGTCGAGGAGTTGATCGCCGACGACCAGCACCTCGCGGATCTCGCCGCCGGTGTCGAGAATGCGGTGCCGCGAGCAGAACGCCTCACCGGTGGTGGTCACCGCGTTGAGCGTGTGCGCCACCTCGGCGCGATCGGCGGGATGCTTGTGCGCCAGCAGCAGCTCGGTGGTCGGGACCACGCTGCCCGGCGCGTATCCGTGCAGCAGCGCCACCTCGTCGGACCACTCCCAGCGCTGGTCGGCGAACCAGAACCGGAAACTTCCGATGCTCGGCCGGCTTCCCGGCAGCACACGTTCGCCGACGCTCGTCTCGTTCGGGTCGAGGTGCTCGATCTCGGTCACGGGCCAATTATCCGACGAGAGGCCCCCGCGCACAGCATTGAGATCGTCCGCCGCCCGATTGTGGCCGACCCGCAACCAGCGCGGCCGATGCGGGCGCGCTAGCGTTTTCGCATGCGGCTTCACGTGGGATGTGCGATGTGGAGACACGCGGCGTGGCAGGAAGGGCAGTTGCCCGCGAGCGAGGCGTTGCGGGTCTACGCGAGCAATTGCACCGCCGTGGAAGGGAATACGACCTTCTACGCGACACCGTCGCCGGCCACCGTGCGGTCCTGGGCGGACCAGACCGACCCGGATTTCCGGTTCCTGGTGAAACTGCCGAAAACGATCACGCACGAGCGCCGCCTGATCGAGGCCGACGCGCTGCTGCGCGAATTCCTGACCGCGATGCAACCGCTCGGTCCCCGGGTGCACGCGTGGTGGGTGCAGTTGCCCGCCTCGTTCGGGCCCAACGAACTGGGGGCGCTGGCCGGGCTGCTGCGCGAGTTGCCGTCGCACGCGGCCGTGGAGGTGCGGCATCCGGCGTTCTTCACCGACGAGCGCGCCGCCCGGTACCTGGAACAGGTGCTCAACCGGGTGCGCGCGGAGTGGGTAACCTTCGACACCACAACGCTTTTCGAGGGATTGCCACAGAGCGCCGCGGAGCAGGAGGCGTGGTCGAAGAAGCCGCGGGTGCCGCGCAGAACGCTGGCGCTGACGGAGTTTCCTGTCGTCCGCTATCACGGCCGCGACGACCCGGAGCGCACGATCGCGGGCTGGCAGCCGTGGCTGGACACTGTCACAGCGTGGTTGCGCGAAGGCCGCTCCCCCACTGTCTTCATCCACACCCCCGACAACGCGAGTTCCCTGCCACTGGCCCGCCGCTTCCACGACGAGGTGCGCGCCCGGCTACCCGAGCTGGAACCCCTGCCCGAACCCGAGCCAACCGAACCGATGACGCTGTTCTGATCTAATTCTAATTGGCGCATTCCGCGATGCCAGTGACCGCCCGCCGGACGCGCATCCCCGCCTACCGGAACCCCTGACACTGCTCGAGCCGACTCACTCCGGAATACCCGCAGCCGCCCGCCGAGCCCGCATCCGCGCCTGCCGGGAAGCCGAGAAATCCGCGGTCCACAGGGGTTGCAGCATGTGCCAATCCGCCGGGTGGGCGGCGATGCCCGCGGCGAAACTGTCGGCCAGCAGTTGGGTCGCCCTGGCCACGCCGTCCGCGGTGTCGATCGGCGCGCCGACCGAGAAGCCCCAGCCGTCGCTGGTGAACCAGCAGTGCACCGGGAGCAGATCGGCGCCGGTTTCGATGGCCAGGCGCGCGGGCCCGGCCGGCATCCGCGCCGCCTCGCCGAAGAAGCTGACCGGGACGCCGGTGCCGGCGATATCGCGCTCCCCCAGCAGGCCCACCAGCCGACCCGCGCGCAGCCGGTCGGCGAGCTGCTCGAAGGGCGGCGCCTCGGCGCCGGTGAGCGGGATGATCTCGAAGCCCAGGCCCTCCCGGAAGCGGACGAACCGCTGGAACAGCGATTCCGGCCGCAGGCGCTCGGCGACGACGGTGGGTGTGCCGACGCGGCGCACCACCCAGATCCCGGCGAGATCCCAGTTGCCGCTGTGCGGCAGGGCCAGGATGACGCCGCGCCCAGCGGCTTTGGCGGCGAGGATGTGCTCGAACCCGACGGCGGAAGCCTCGATCCGGGCGGTGAGCGCGACCGGATCCATACCGGGCAGACGGAACGCCTCGCGCCAATATCGCGCGTAGGAGCGCAGATTGGCGCGGACGAGCTCGTCGGGCACCTGCTCGGGCGGGACGCCGAGCACGCGGGAGAGGTTGCGCCGCAACTGATCCGGCCCACCGTGCCGCCGGGCGGCGAAATCCGCGGCCGCGTCGAACACGCCGACCGCCCACCGCTCGGGCAGCGCCCGGACCAGCCGCCAGCCCGCCGCGTAGCCGAGGTCGGCCGCCCGCTCCCTGAGATTCACGCTTTCGATTGTTCCTGGGCGCCGGGTGGTTCGGGGGCAGTCGGAGCGGCGGCGCGCCGATCAGTTGTCGCGACCGCGCGGGGCTTGCGGCACGTGGCCGATGAACGGCACTCTGCGCTGGCGAGTCTCGTTGGTGTCGAGCAGGATTCGGAGCCACGAGCGCAACCGCGCCTTGTCGGGCGGGCGCTGCTCGATGGGGGGTATCCGGGAATTCGAAACCGGCCGGGCCATGGCTGCCTCACGATCCACCGGGTATTCGGCACGCAACTGCGTCGTTGTGCGGTCGCCGAAGTCTAGGGCAACTCACTCAGGTTACCCGCCCGGTCACCTGGGCAAACAGTCCCGCGCGGCCGGCAGGCTCCACGGAGCCGTCCGAACGCCGCGTGTAGGGTGGATTTCGTCGGAAAAGGAGCCGTGACATGGCGCCAAACCACCTTCGGCTGCTCTGCGGCCGGCAGCACCTGCCCTCGGTGAACACCGCTCAGGTGAAGTTCAGCCCCACCCCGCCGCAGTTCGGTGGCATCGACGGGGTGTGGTGGCCCCGTACCCGGCATCTGAGCACCGAGCTTCCGCTGTTGCTGACGGCGTTGCACCCCCATGTCGGCCTGCCCTGGCGCGTCGCCTATCACCCGCACGGCTGGGCATTGGGCACGCCGCGCACGCTGATTCTCGGCGAGCGCACCGTGCAGCTGGTGCCGCAGCGGTTCGAGCTCGGCAATCTCGTGCACATCCTCGGCGTCGACGGCGCCAAGATCGTCCTGCGGGTCATCCCGCCCGCCACCCGCTCACGCATCCCCTTCCGGTGACCGGTCGGTGGCGGGCCGGCGTAGTCGGCGCACCAGGAGGAAGCCCACGGCACAGCCGAGGGAGACGACGAGCGCGGCGAAACCGGGGGTCACGTCGCTGAGCAGGCCCGGCTCGGCGTACATCCGCGGCCGGCCGGTCTGCCGGAACACCCGCCCGTGCATGGCCACCACCAGGCCGGGCACGAAAAGCATTGCGATACCGAGCATCAGACTCGCGCCCTGCACCGGCATCGACGCGGTGAAGCAGTATCCCGTGACCCCGGCCAGCACGACGCCCGCCGCGGCCAGCACGGTTCCCTGCGTGTCGCCGACCAGCAGGGCCAGCCCGGCCAGCCCCACGGTGGCGGCCATCCCCAGCGGCGGCAGCGACCAGCGCGCGCCCAGCCACAACCCACCGGAGCACGCGCCGACCAGCATCGGCACCAGCCAGTTGGACTCGGCGGTGAACACGATCGCACCGCCGACCGCCGACAGCGCGATGGTCTGCAACAGCAGCAGGCCGTCGCGGTCCGGCAGCAGCAGCGCGGCGACCGTGCCCGACAGCACCGTCGCGGCGACGACCAGCATGATGTGCAGCAGCGTGCTGCCGTGCCGGGCCAGCCACTCCGAGCCGAGCAGCGGCACCGTGGTGGTCACCAGCGCCGCCAGGATCGGCCGTAACGGCAGGTCGACCGAGGTGTCCAGCGCGTCCACGCGCGGACCGCGCAGCGCGCACAGCACCGCCAGGGCGACGGTGGGCCAGATCAGCCACAGCGGCGGCGAGTCCACGATGAACCCGAAGACCGGCGAGTTGCGCACCGGCGCGCCGGCGTCGGACGCCGAGACGCTGACGTCGCCGAGCGCGAGGCTGAGCAGCGCTCCCAGGGTGAAGACCACGGCGGGCAGCAGTCTGGTCACCGTGGCGGCCGCGACCCCGCCCAGCAGCACGCCACCGGCCATCGAGTCCACGTAGTTCAGGGTGGTCAGCGGGGCCATGGTGGCGGAGATGGCGCCCAGCAGATGGTTGACCAGCAGAATCGCGACGCCCGCCACCGACACCCACCAGGCCACCCGGCGCGAGTTCGCGGCGCTGGCGAACGCGGCCACCAGCACCGCGATCAGGCAGCCGATGGCGGTGGCGCGGGGCATGCTGTAGCCGAGCAACTCCATCTGCAAGGTCGAGGTGCCCTCGGCCCAGGCCAGTGAGATAGGGGTGGTGAGCGCCAGCCCACCGATCACGGCGGAAACGAAAGCCGTGACCAGTTCCAGGGGACTGGCGCTGAATCGCACCAGCTCACGCTATCCGAGCCGACCGAGATTGCCGGACATTTGAGAGCGAACCGCAGCCGGGTCAGGCTGTGACAACGCACCCGGCGCACACCCACGGCAGGCTGTTTCGACTGAGCGACGCGCAGCCCCACTGTCCAACTCGCGTCACCCATGTCTGCCGTCAGGCTGTTCCCGATCGCAGCGCTTGGACGGGGCAGCTGTCGATCGCCAGGCCGACCAGCTGACGGTCGTCCGCGGTGACAGCATCGGCGAGCACGGTCACCATCCCTTCGTCGTCGACCCGGAACAGCATGGGCGCGACAGCTTCACACATGCCGTGGCCCGCACAGCGCGCCCGATCGGCGACGATTCTCATCCGGTGATCCGCCGCAACGTGATCGGCAGGCCGTCGGCCGGGGTGGGGCCGGTGCCCGCCACCAGCGGCACCCGGTAGTCGGCAGGCACGGTCCACCGGTACCGCAGCAGCACTTGGTGCAGTACGGCTTTCACCGTCATGCCACCGAAGTAGAGGCCGATGCACTTGTGCGCGCCGCCGCCGAACGGCGCCCAGGTGAAGCGGTGCGTCTTGTCCTCACGACGGGCGGGCGCGAACCGCTCGGGATCGAAAACATGTGCGTCCGGCCAGTATTCGTCGGTGCGCATCATCGCGTAGGGGCTGCACATGAGCAGCGTGCCGCGGGGCAGGTAGTAGCCGAGCAGAGTGGTGTCGGCGATGGTTTCGCGAGCCTGCTGGGCGACGGGCGCGTAGAGCCGCAGCACTTCGCGGAACGCCAGATCCAGGTCGGGCAGCTGGTCCAGATCGTCGTAGTCGAGCGAATCCTTGTCCAGGGCACGCGCTTCGGCGCGCAGCCGTTCCTGCCAGTCCGGGTTGCGGCCGAGTTCGTAGAGCAGCATGGACGCGGCGATGGTGCTGGTGTCGTGCGCGGCCATCATCACGAAGATCATGTGCTCGACGACCTCGTCGTCGGTGAAGGCGTGCCCCTCCGCGGAGCTGGCGCGACTGAGCACGCTGAACAGGTCCGCGCCCGAACCCGCTCGCTTGGCGGGCAATTCGCGCCGGAAGTAGTCGGCCAGGTACCGCCGCCCGCGCAACCCGCGCGCCCACACCCCGCCCGGGACACCGGCCCGGACCAGGGCCTTGCCGCCGGCCACCGCGTCCTCGAAGGCGCGCGCCAGCCGCGCCCCCTCGGGACCGAGTTCGGCCCCGGCGAACACCTCGGTGGCCTGCGCCAGCAGCAGCTGCTTGATCGCGCTGTAGGCGTGGAAGTTCCGGCTCGGCTGCCAGGCCGCGATGCCCTGGGTGAGGCGCGGCGTGGTCAGGTCCAGGTAGCCGACGAGGCGGGGCCGGGTGAAGGCCTGCTGCATGATCCGGCGATGGAACAGATGCTCGTCGAAATCCCGGAGCAGCAGGCCCCCGTGAAAGAAGGGGCCGATCAGGAACTCCCAGCCGCGCTGCGCGGAATACACCTTGTCCCGGTCCAGCAGCACGGCCTCCAGCGCCGCCGGACTACCGACCGAGACCACCCGCCGCCCCAGGATCCCGAACCACTGGATCGGGCCGTAGCGCTCGAAGCGCTTGCGCGCGAAGGGGATCGGGTCGGACAGGGTGCTCAGGGTGTATCCGATGCCGGGCGGGCCGAAATTGCCCATGATCGGCCGTAATCCGCTGCCGGGCGGTGGTTCCGCCAGCGGCACGGCGGGCGCGGGATAGCGCTCGGTCAGCCGCGCGCCGACCCGCTGCACCCGCCCGGCGACCCGGGCTCTGGCCTGGCGGACGGCTCCGGTGGCGGCATTGCTTGCCTGCGGCACGAGCAGACTCATGATCAGCACCTTTCGTGTGATGCGAGTCACTCGACTGTATCGGAAACGGAGATTTCCGTAAACGTTTGTTTCCCAATATCTTCCGTGCCAAGCTGGGCAGGGTGAGCAGAGCATTCACCGGCACCTATCGCGGCACCTCCACCGCGGAGCGCCGCGAGGACCGGCGGCGGCGGTTGCTCGACGCCGCCCTCGACATCATCGGCACCCAGGGGCTGGCGGCGCTCACCGTGCGCGGCCTGTGCGAACAGGCCCGCGTCGGCCCCCGCTTCTTCTACGAGGCCTTCCCCGATCTGGACACGCTCGCCGCGGAACTATTGGTGGAGATCCAGGATTCGGCGCTCACCCGCGCCCGGGCCGCGGTCGCGGGCACCACGGGGGCGCCCGCCGACCGGATCCGCGCCGGGGTCGCCGCGCTGATCACCGACCTCACCGACGACCCGTGCCGCGCCAAACTGATTTTCGCCCAGGCCTACGAGAACGAAGTGCTGATGCGCGCCCGATTCGCGGGCATGCACCGGGTCGCCGAGGTCATCGTCGAACAGGCGCGCCTGGTGCTGGACCTGCCGGACGGGCAGGACACGGCCCTGGCCACCGTCTCGCAGCTGATCTCCGGCGGCGCCGCCGAACTCGTGCTGACCTGGATCGACGGACATCTGCCGGTCGATCGCGGCACCCTGATCGAACTGCTCGCCGACTACGCCATCGACATGATCGACCGCCTGCCCGCAGTCGGCGCGCGCCTGAACCCCGGCCGCTGACCGGGGTTCAGGGCAAGCTCAGGAGCGATGCACCGGACCGTGCGCGTCGGCGCAGTGCAGATCGTCGGCGGGCGGGGCGTCCGCGCCGACGTGGTCGACCTGCAATGTGGTGTGCTCCAGGCCGAATTCGTCGTGCAGCACCGCTTCGATGGCCGAGCGCGCGGCGTGGCAGTCGGCGCCGGCGTCGACGAGGACGTGCGCGGACAGTGACGGCTGACCCGAGGTGATCACCCAGACGTGCAGGTCGTGCACCTCGACGACCGGCGGAATGCCGACCAGCCGGGCGCCGATGGCATCCGGGTCGAGGTGCGCGGGGGCGGCCTCGAGGAAGATGCGGCCGGACTCGCGCACCAGACCCCAGCCGGCCTTGAACATCAGGGCGGCAACGACCAGGGCGGCGATCGCGTCGGCGCGGGCCCAGCCCGCCAGCCAGACCACCGCGCCCGCGATGGCGGTGCCGATGAAGGCGTACAGGTCGTTGAGGATGTGCTGGAAGGCGCCTTCGACATTGAGACTGCTGCGGTTGGCCTTGCTGATGCACCAGGCGGCGAGGATGTTGACCACGATGCCGAACAGCGCTGTCACCAGCACCAGCGGGCCCTCGACGTCGGGCGGGTCGATCAGGCGCTGGATGCCCTCGTAGACGAACCAGACCGCGAGCAGCAGCAGCGTGATGCCGTTGGCCTGGGCGGACAAGATCTCGGCGCGCTTGTAGCCGTAGGTGAACCGGCCGCCCGCCGGGCGCAGCGAGAGCCGGATCGCGATCAGCGCGAGCACGATGGACACGGCGTCGGTGAGCATGTGCGCGGCGTCGGTGATCAGCGCCAGCGAGTGCGCGAGAATGCCGACCGTGACCTCGGCGGCCATGAACGTGACGATCAGCGCGAGCGCGAGCCCGAGCCAGCGCCGGTCCGAATCGACGGAAACGCCGTGGTCGTGATTGTGGCCGTGATCTGCGCCTTTGCCGTGATCGTGCGCGGGCGCCGAGGCCGGCGCGACCACGCCCACCGCCGCTTGCGGCTGCTCCGCCCCGCAGTGATCTCCACCCATATCCCAGCGTCCTCGTCTCGTGTGTACGGCTTCCGTCGCACAGCTTAACTCAAAGTGCATGCATGCGCATGTCTGCATCTATTACCTGAGGCAAGGTATCCCATCGGTTGCCCCGTGCGCAATCGTGATCTTCTGGGATGCACCGCGATTGGCTGATCCGATTACTATGCGGGCATTGCCTTTCGGGGCTTTCGAGTGTGAGTCAGAGGGGTTGACATGGATAGGCCGGCGTGGGCGCCCGAGGGCGTGGACATGCAGCAGGCGAGCCCGGCGCGGATGTACGACGCCCTGCTGGGCGGTTCGCACAATTTCGAGATCGACCGCCAAGCCGCCGAGATGGGCAAGAAACTGGTGCCGGATCTGCCCCGCCTGGCGCTGAGCAACCGGGCGTTCCTGCGCCGGGTCGTCCGGTTCATGGCCGAGGCCGGCATCAAGCAGTTCCTCGACATCGGCTCCGGCATCCCGACCGCGGGCAACGTGCACGAGATCGCCCAGAGCATCGACCCCGAGATCCGGGTGCACTACATCGATATCGACCCGGTGGCCGTCGCGCACGCCAACGCCATCCTGCTGGGCAACGAGCACGCGGCCGCCACCGAAGCCGATCTGCGCAAGCCCGACTCGCTGCTCGAGCAAGTGCGCTCGGCGGGGCTGGTCGATCTGGAGCAGCCGGTCGGCGTGCTGCTGATTGCCGTGCTGCACCTGCTCGCGGACGACGACCGGCCGATCGAGATGGTCGCCGCGTTACGAAACGCGATCCCCACCGGCAGCTTCGTCGCGATTTCGCATCTGACCTCGGAGCTGCGGCCCGAGGACGCGGCCCAACTGGGCGCCAACGCGGCGAATCAGAATCGAATCGGCATCCACTTCCGCAACCGCGCGGGCATCGAGGCTATGTTCGATGGGTGGGACCTGGTCGAACCCGGAGTCGTCGAACTGCCGGCCTGGCGGCCCGAATCCGAGCGCGATCGGCACGAGGCGCCCGGCCGGTCGCTGGGCCTGGCGGGCGTCGGCCGCAAGGGCTGAGCGCTGCCCGAGTAGCAGGGGGACGGTGAGCGGGTTGGGTGAGCTGGCGGCCCGGTGGGCCGACGCGCTCGACGGCGTTGTCGCCCCCACCCTCAACCGCACCCAGATCGAAGCGCTGCTGGGCGATTTGTCCGAGGTGCTGATCGCCACGCTGCGCGAGCAGGCCGCGGCCCGCGTCGCCTACGACGCGGCCGCGGTCCTGGTGGCGGCGAACTACCGCGATCCGGTGGCGGTGAGCCGATCCATCGGACTGATCTGCCGCGACATGGTCGCCGAGATCTGCCCCAGCCGCGCCGGAGCCGACTACGAACGGGTGCGCGATCGCGCGATCACCGTCGCGGCGGAGTTCGCTGCGGGTTTCACCGCCGCGCTGCGCACCACGGCGCTGGGCGAACAGGAGACCACCCTGGCGGCGGCGCTGGCCGCGGCCCAGGAGGCCGAAGCGCGAAGACAACTGTCGGAGGCGCGATTCCAGGCCGTGTTCGAGGGCGCGTCGGTCGGCATCGGCACTCTGGACACCATGGGCCGGGTGCTGGACGTGAACCGCGCCTTCGCCGAAATGCTGGGTTTACCCCCCGACCAGATGCCGGGGCACTCGGTGGCGGAACTAATCGGCCCGGACAACATCGGCTACGCCTTCGAGCAGATGCAGCTGATGCTGTCCGGGCAGATCGACCGGTTCCGGCTGGAAACCGAGCACATCCGCCGCGACGGCGGCTTCGCCTACATCGACCTGTCCATGTCGGCGGTCCGTGACACCAGCGGACAGATCCGGTTCCTGATCGGCGTGGCCGTCGATGTCACCGCACGCCAGCAGTTGGCCAATCAGCTCTGGCACGACGCCAATCACGACAATCTCACCGGCCTGCCGAATCGAGTGCTCTTCTTCGACCGGCTGGCCGCCGCGACCGCGCCCCTGGGTGTCTGCTATCTGGATCTGGACGGCTTCAAGGACATCAACGATCGCTGGGGCCACACGGTCGGCGACCGGGTGCTGCGCGATGTGGCGCACCGCCTGCGCGCCGCGGTGGAGCCGGCCGGCGGCCTGGCCGCCCGCATCGGCGGCGACGAGTTCATCGTGCTGGTCGACAGATGCGAAGGCGAGCACCAGCTTTCCGCGATCGCGCGGCGGATCCGGGTCGCGCTGGCGGCGCCGATCGAGGCGGCCGGGCATCCGGTGACGGTGGGCGCGAGCATCGGCACGGTCTTCGCCGAGGAGAAGCCGCGCGATGTCGACACCCTGATGCACACCGTCGATACGGCCATGTACCGCGACAAGTCCACCGGGGGCGGCGCGCAGGCGCGGCGTCGCTAATCCACCTCGGCGAGCCGGAAGTCGCTGCCGCCGGCGGTGGCGATCACCCGGGCGTCTTCGCTGATCAGCCACTGCCCGCAGACGCAGCGCAGGTAGCGGGTCGAGCCGTGCGCCGAGACGAGAGTGGGCGAGGGCCACTGGCAGGTGGGGCAGCTGGTGTTCATGCCCCCAGCCTGATGTAATGGTTCAGTGCATTTCAACCCTTACGGCGGCGCGGCCGCGGAATTGGCCGCACAGCTGGTCAACGCCACGCCGGAGACCGATCTGCAACAGCTGCTCGACGACGCGGACTACCGGCCGCTGGGCTCGCTGAATCCGGCGCAGCTGGCCGAACTGCGGCGATGGATCGGCCGGCTCGACGCGGCGTTCAGCGCGCCGTCGGTGCGGCTGCTCAACGAGCTGCTGGCCGAAACCACCAGCGAGCCTTACATTTCCACCCACGACGGCCGGGCGCCGCATCTGCATTTCTCGCGCCTGGAGATCCCGACGGTCGAGCGGGTGAAGGCCTACACCGCGATGGGGCTCGCGCAATTGTTCTGCGAAGCGCCCGAACGGATCGGGCGATGCGCGCGCGAGGGCTGCGAGTGGGTGTTCGTGGACACCTCACGCAACGGCCGCCGCCGGTTCTGCACGACGCGCTGTTCCACCCGGGTACACGTAGCCGAACATCGGCGCGCACGGGCCGAGCCGAGCGGCGCCGCCCGGTAACCGGCCCGCGCGACCCGCCTCAGTTCGCGCTGCGCTGACCGTGTTTGCGGAAGCCCGGCAGCTGATCGGCCACGATCCACCGGCCGTAGGTCTGCGCGCCGGTGTCGTCGCGCCGGACCGGGCTGACCCAGGTCGGCCGCGGCATGGCGGCCGCGCGCTGCCCCCGGCCCACCAGGGGGACCTGTTGTGCCACAAGGTAATAATCGCCCTCGCCCTGGGGCTCGGGTAGGTATTCGCAGAGCTGTTCGGCCGCGTCGCCGAGCTGCGCGGCGGCCACCACGCCGCTCCACGGCGTGGAATCCTCGTTCTGGACGACGACGGCGGACACCGTCCACATGCGATTGCCGGTGGGGTGCTGGCAAGGATCGGCGGTGTCTCCCGCGTGTGCGTACGTGTTGTCGATCATCCTGCACCTCCGGTTGCTGCCCGGGGGAGGCTGTGCCTCCCGGTCTAACTTTCCTGCGCTCTAGCCCGATTCGATAATTCTAAGGAGAACTGGCCTGCAAATGAGTGTAGCGTCGGCCGAGCTGATCTTGGTGCCAATTCTTCCGTTGAAACACGTTCTGGTGCAGCCTGATTCGTGTGAATGCCAGTAACGGACGTGCCAGTTGAAACACGTTCTGGTGCAGCCAGATTCGTGTGAATATCGGTAACGGACGTGTCAGCGGTTACTGTGGTTGACACGTTCGACCTGGCGAGGTGACTCATGGATGGCTGGCCCGTCACCGTCGCGCTCCCCATCGCGCTGGCGCTCATCATGTTCGGGCTCGGCCTGGCGCTCACCGTCGCCGATTTCACCCGCGTCGTGAAATACCCGAAGGCGGTGGTGCTGGCGCTGGGCTGTCAGATCGTGGTGCTGCCGCTGATCGCCTTCGGCCTGGTGACGGCCTTCGATCTGGCTCCGCAGCCGGCGGTCGGCGTGCTGCTGCTGGCCGCCTCCCCCGGCGGCGCCACGGCCAACCTGCTCAGCCATCTGTTCCACGGCGACGTCGCCCTGAACGTGACGCTGACGGCGGTGAATTCGATCCTGGCGGTGGTGACGCTGCCGCTGCTGACCAATCTCGCGCTCGACTATTTCGCGCCGCCGGGCGCGGGCGGGCTCGGCTTACAGGTCGGCAAGGTCCTGCAGGTGTTCCTGATCGTGCTGGTGCCGGTGCTCGCGGGCATGCTCACCCGGCACTGGGCGCCCGGCTTCGCCCGGAGGATGGATCGTCCGGTCCGGATCGGATCGCTGGTCTTCCTGGCCTTCATCACCATGGCCGCGCTGATCGCCGAGCGCGGCAACATCTTCGACTACGTGCTCCAGGTCGGGCTGGTCATGCTGCTGTTCGCGGTGGCCAGCCTGGTCATCGGCTACTGGGTTCCCCGGCTCGCGGGCGTGCGGCGCGCGCAGGCCATCGCCTGCTCGATGGAGGTCGGCATCCACAACAGCACGCTTGCGATGACGATCGCGATCAGCCTGCTCGACGACGTGCGCATGGCGGTCCCGGCAGGCGTGTACGGCGTCGGCATGCTGCCGCTGGCCTACGCGGCGGGCGTGCTGATGACCAGGCGGCACGCCGAGTCGCCTAGCCCGGCGCGCGCAGCGGATCCGTCAGCAGATCGGTGAAGGCCAGCTCCGCGGCGCCGAGCAACGTGGCGTCGGCGGCCAGCGCCGAGGTGCGCAGGCGGACGCGCTCGCGCAGCGCGAGCAGGCCGTCGACCGCGAGCCGGCTGCGCACCTGCGCGGCCGAGGCCAGATACACCTCGCGCAGCACGCCGCCGAAGACCACCACCGACGGGTTGAAGATGTTGACCAGGTTGGCGACCCCGTAGCCGAGCCAGTCCCCGACCTGGTGCAGCGCGTCCCGTGCTCGGATGTCACCGCGCGCGGCCGCGTCGATGATCGCCTCGACCACGGCCCGCCCGGCGGGATCGGTGCGCCCGGCCGCGGCGATCAGCGCCAATTCCCCGGCCTCGGCCTCGAGGCAGCCACGCGATCCGCAGGCGCACGGGCGGCCGCCGGGGTTCACGATCATGTGCCCGACCTCGCCGCCGTAGCCGCCCTCGCCACCGATCAGATTGCCGCCCAGAATGATTCCGCCGCCGATGCCGACATCGCCGTGCAGGTAGATCAGGTTCTCCACGTCGACGCCGACGCCGCGTTCCCGTTCGGCGAGGGCGCCGAGATTGGCGTTGTTGCCCACCGTGACCCGCAGGCCGAGCGCCGCGGACAGCCGGGCGCCGATCGGGACGTCGACCCAGCCGATATTGGGGCCGTAGCGGACGACGCCGTCGGATTCGCGGACCATGCCGCAGAAGGCGACGCCGACGCCGGCGCACCGGGTGCCCGGACCGGCGCTGTCGATCATCCTGCCGGCCATCGCCGCCAGCGCGCCGAGTACCTCGTCCGGGTCGAAAGTCCCGCTGGTGCGCGGGGTTTCGACGCGGTCGAGTACTGCCCCGCCCAAGCCGACCCGGCCCGCGGCCAGCCGGTCCGCGCCGACGTCCAGCGCGACGACATAGACCTGCTCGGACGGACGCACCACCAGCGACGGCCGCCCCGCCTTCCCGGTCTGGCCGGGCAGTTCCTCGCTGACCAGGCCGGCGGCGGCGAGATCGGCGGTGAGCGCCAGGATCGTGCTGCGGTTCAATCCCATTCGCTCGGCCAGCACCGCGCGCGACATCGGGCCGTCGCGGTGGATGTGCCGCAGCAGAACCGCGAGATTGCGCCGCCGGATCTCCTCGGGTGCGGGGGCCGCTCGCATGCCGCGTCTCCCCCTCTCCCTGCGGCTGTGCAGATGTCGTGTGTGCTAGCTGTGCCTGCCTCCGCAGACACCTGTGTTGTGTGACCGACCGTGCTGGCGAACACAGCGTCCACGAGCACTGCGTCAGCCGGTGGCTCGAGCGTGCCCGCATGACACAGCGTCCACGAGCACTGCGTCAGCCGGTTGCTCGAGCGTGCCCGCAAGACACAGCGTCCACGACCACCGCGTCAGCCGGTTACCCGAGCATGCCCGCAAGACACAGCCTCCACGACCACCGCCTCAGCCAGTCACCCGAGCATGCCCGCAAGACACAGCCTCCACGACCACCGCCTCAGCCAGTCACCCGAGCGTGCCCGACGACACAGCGTCCATGAACACCGCCTCAGCCGGTTGCCCGGGCGCGCTTGCGGGACAAGGCGTCCACGCCGGCCGCCAGCAGCAGCACGAATCCTGTCACAACGAATTTCGTGCCCGCGCTGAAGCCCATCAGACCCATGCCGTTGTTGATCACGGCCACCACCGCCGCGCCGAGCACCGCGTCGAGCATGCGGCCCCGGCCGCCGAACAGGCTGGTGCCGCCGATGACGGCCGCGCCCACCGCGGTGAGCAGCACGTCGCTGCCACCGGTGTTCGGATCGACGGAGTTGGCGCGCGAGGCGGCGATCAGTCCGCCCACGGCCGCCATCGTCGAGCACAGCACGAACGCCGTGATCTTGATCCGATTCACGTTGATGCCGGCACGGCGCGCGGCCTCGGCGTTGCCGCCGACGGCGTAGACGTGCCGCCCGAAGGGCGTGCGGCGCAGCACGAAGGTCCACAGCAGCAGCAGCGCGGCGATCAGCGGCACCACGATCGGCATGCCCTGCAACGAGTTCAGTGCCGGGTTACGGCTGCGCTCGTCGTTGAGCACGCCGACGACCAGGCCCACCACCAGCGCCACGGCGGCGATGCGCAGCGCGATCACCGGCAGCGTCTCGCCGGTGAGCCCGAGTTTCGTGCGCGCCCGCAGCTTGCGCAATTGGATGAGCGCGAACCCGATCAGCAGTACCGCGTACATGACCCAGCCCAGCAGCGGGGGCACGTTCTTGTTCGCGATGGCCACGATCGTCGGATCCGTGATCGAGATGTTGCGGCCGTTGTCCATGATCTTCAAGGCGACGCCCTGCAAGGCGAGGAACGCCGCCAGCGTGACCACGAACGAGGGCACCCCGATCCGCACCACCACCGCGCCGATGGTGAGGCCGATCGCGACGCCGGTGAGCAGCGCGGCGGCCACGGCGACGTACCAGGGCAGTCCGCGGTCGGTGAGCAGCACCGCCAGCACCGCCGCGCACACGCCGCTGGTGAAGCCGGCCGACAGATCGATCTCGCCGAGCAACAGCACGAAGATCAGGCCCATGGCGATGACCGCGATCGCCGCGCCCTGGGTGAACAGGTTCGCGAAATTGGCCTGGGTCAGGAACACCGGGCGCGCGACGGAGAAGATCACCGTCAGCACGACCAGCGCGATCACCGAGGGCAGCGCGCCCATGTCGCCGCTGCGCACCCGGCCCACATAGGAGGTGACCAGATCGGTGAACGGCGCGGTGCCGGAGGCGGCCGGTTCCTTGGTGAGCGCCACGGTCATCGGCTGGCTCCCGTCGTGGTGATGCCGAGATCGCCGCTGCGTCCGGCGGTGATCAATTCGACGATCTGGGCGTGGGTGACATCGGAGGTCCGCACCTGGGCGGCCATCCGGCCCAGGTAGAGCGCGGCGATGCGGTCCGACACCGCGAAGACGTCGTTCATGTTGTGCGAGATCAGCACCACGGCCAGGCCGCGGTCGGCGAGGGTGCGGACCAGCTCGAGCACCTGCTGGGTCTGGGCGACGCCCAGCGCGGCGGTGGGCTCGTCCAGGATCACGACCTTGCTGTTCCACAGCACGGCCTTGGCGATCGCGACGGTCTGGCGCTGCCCGCCGGACAGGCTCGACACCTGCTGGCGCACCGACTTCACCGTGCGCACCGACAGGCCCGCCAGCGTCTTTCCGGCCAGTTCCTCCATGCCGTACTCGTCCAGCACGAGGCCGCGGCGGCGCTCCCGGCCGAGGAACATGTTCTGCACGATGTCGAGGTTGTCGCAGAGCGCGAGATCCTGGTAGACGATCTCGATGCCGAGATCGGCGGCGTCCCGGGGGCTGTGCACGTGCACCGGCGCGCCCTCGAACAGGAACTCGCCCGCGTCGATCGGATGCGTGCCGCCGATGCACTTCACCAGCGTCGACTTGCCGGCGCCGTTGTCGCCGACCAGCGCGGTGACCTCGCCCGGATAGGCGCTGAAGGCGACATCGTGCAGCACCTGAACCGCACCGAAACTCTTGTCTATGCCCCGCAATTCGATGATCGGGGTGTTGTCCATCGGGAAACTCCTAGCGCTCCCTCCGCGGTCCCCTCATCGAAACCGCGGAAGGAGCTGGTGCGGGTGGTGTGCGTCAGATCCCGTTGTCCGCGCAGAGTTTCGCGACCTCGCCGGTGCACAGTTCGCTCTCGCTGACGTAACCGTCGGCGATCACGTCCTTGACGTTGGCCTTGTAGATCGGCTTGGGCTCCAGCAGCACCGAGGGCACGTCCTTCTTGGATTCCGGATCGGCCACCGTGCCGTTGGTGGTGCCCTTCTCGCCCTTGGTCAGCTTGATCGCCAGCTCCGCGGCGGCGGCCGCCTCCTGCTTGATCGCCTTGTACACGGTCATGCACTGATCGCCGGCGAGCACGTTCTGCAGGCCCTGCACCGTCGCGTCCTGGCCGGTGACCGGGACCTGGCCGTTGAGCTTCTGCTTCTTCAGCACCGCGATGGCGGCGTTGGCCATACCATCGTTCGCCGCGGCAACGCCGCCGAGATTCGGGGTGCCGGTGAGCATCTGCTCGAAAATGGTGCCCGCCTTGGTGTTGTCCCACTCCGGGACCGCCTGGTCCGGGCCCTTGAGGTAGTCACCGGAGTCGAACTTGGGCTTGAGCACGCCGTCGTAACCGTTGCGGAAGAGCGTGGCGTTGTTGTCCGTCGGGCCGCCGTTCAGGTAGGCCACCACGGGCTTCTGGGCGTTCTTGTCCGACAGGCACTTCACCAGGCCCGAGCCGATCAGGTTGCCCACCTTCACATTGTCGAAGGAGACGTAGTACTCCGCGCCGCCGCCCAGGGTCAAGCGGTCGTAATCGATCACGGTGACGCCCTGGGAGCGGGCCTTCTCGATGACGGCCTTGCCGGTGCCGCTGTCCAGATTCGTGATCAGCAGGACCTTCGCGCCGTTGGTGATCATCTGGTCGGCGATGGTCTGGAACGCGCCCTTGTCCCCCTGCGCGTTCTGGATGTCCGCCTTCACCCCGCCCTTGTCGAACGCCTCCTGCAGATACTTCCGATCCGCGGTCTCCCAACGCGCGGACGTCTTGCTGTCCGGCAGGATCACCCCGATCTCGGCGCCGGAACCCTTGCCGCTCTCGTCGTCGCCGCAGGCGGTGAGAGAGGTGAGCAGCGCGGCCGAAACAGCGGTGATGGTGAGAATGCCCTTACGCATGGTGGGCCTTTCATCGGACCGCCCCGGGTGCGCCGGACGGTCGAGTCGAGCGAATGTTGTTCGCTGCAACATATTCCACTGTGACCTGGCGCACAACCATTTTCGACAAATCGGTCAACTCGCCTCGTGGAACACCAGCCCCAGGGTGTGGCGCACGCCGGAACGCAGCACGCTCACGCCGTGCCGCATTGGAGCGGCCGACCAACCGCGCGCGCTCGGGACCGGGCGGTCGCGGGTGGTGAAGATCAGTCCGTGCCCCTGCGGAATCGTGCTGGCGTAGCCGCGTGACTGCGCCCGCGCGCGCTGCTCGACCAGCAGGAACTCACCGCCGGTGTACTCGGTACTCAGACCCACCACGACCTGTAGCGGGAAGACCATGTCGCCGAACAGATCTCGATGCAGTGCGTTCCAATCCCCCGGGCCGTAGCGCAGCAGGATCTGCGCCGACCTCGACTGCCCTGCCGCGTGGCAGCGGGCTACCCACTCGTCGAGCGTGTCCGGCCAGGGGGCGGGGCGGGACAGTTTGCCGGCCCAGTCCCGGGCTATCGGGAGCAGTCTCGGATAGAACGCCTGTCGTAACTCGGCTATCAGTGGCGGTAGGTCGTGGGTGAAGTACCGGTAGCGGCCCGAGCCGAAGCGGTGGCGTGCCATCTCCACTGTGGATCGGAAGCGGCGGTCGTCCTCGAAGTAGGACGTGATTTCTGCGCATTGGGTCGGGTCGAGTAGTGGGGCTGTCAGGGCGTGTCCGTGTTCTCCCAGTTCAGTGCTGATTGCTGACCAATTCTGGTCGGCGACTGCGGTGATGGGTATCGGCACGGCCCTGGTCCTCTCGTCGGCGGTTTCGTCTCCAACTTGCAGGAGAGGCGGTTGCGCGGCTGGCGGTAATCGGACGGGACGTTCCTCGGGATCGGCTTCGAGGTCCGAGGGGTGAGTGCGCCTGGGAAGGCCGTGGAGGCACGGGGTAGGAAACCAACCATGCCTGGCACGCCGGGAGCCCTACCGGACTTACCAATCACCAGAACACGAACACTCGACGCGTCTCCCCGCCCCGCTGTGGTCCCGTTTCAAACCTCTCCATGAAAACCCATAGATTCTTCTTCTCATCGATCTCTGGAACCGGACCACAGCGGGGCGCCTGCGACCAGATCCACCATTCGCTTCCCACCGCGGCAGGTAAGCCCGGTAGGGCTCCCCACGCGCCCAGCACATTCGGTTCCCGCCCGGGTCAGCCACAGACACACGCGCCCAGGTTCACCGTCGAGCACGTGTCAGCAAAACCCTTGTGTTGTCAGCGTTTTCACAAACACACCGAATGTGAAGAGATCGAATTCAGACCCCACACACGATAGCGAACCGCTCTCGACAACGATAGAATTGGCACATGCGTTCGAGCAGCGAACCCAGCCCCGAAACCTCGATGACCGCCCCCCACCCCGCCGCGATCACCGACCCACTGCTGAGCGCCGCCACCGAACTCACCACCACCACCGTCACCCACCTCACCGACGAGCAAACCCTGCACGCACTCCGCGATCTCGAACAAGCCCGCCGCATGCTCGATTCCTTCGCCCACGCCCTGATCGTGCGCGCCAGCGAAGGCGGCCTACCCGCCCGAACCGGTACCGGCACCCTGCCCAAACTCCTCATCCACACCCTGCGGATCTCCCACCCCGACGCCACCGCCCGCGTCGCCGCCGCCCGCACCCTCGGCACCTGGCACGACCTCACCGGAACAGACGTCGAACCCCACCACCCCGCAACAGCCGCCGCCCAAACCGAGGGCGCCATCTCCACCGACCACGCCCGCGCGATCGCGAAGATCCTGCACAAAATCCCCGGCACCACCAGCAACCCCGATTTCGCCGCCGCCGAACACATCCTCGCCACCGCCGCCCGCGACGTCCACCCCGAAGACCTCACCACTATCGGCCGCGACATCCTGGCCCGCCTCGACCCCGACGGCCGCCTCAGCACCGACCGCGACCACCAACGCCGCCGCAGCCTGCGCCTGGGAAAACAACAACCCGACGGCATGTCCACCCTCACCGGCGAAATCACCCCGACCTTACGAGCACTACTCGAACCCGTCCTGGCCAAACTCGCCCGCCCCGGCATGAACAACCCCGACGACCCACACAGCCCCCACGGCAGCGACGACCACATCGACCGCGACATCCTCGACGCCGCCGCCCGACGAGACACCCGCAGCACCGGTCAACGCACCCACGACGCCCTGCAAGCACTGCTGTCCCCCAACGTCGACACCTCGACCCTGGGCACCCACCGCGGATTGCCGGTCTCCACGATCCTGACCCTCTCGGTCACCGAGGTCGAGGCCGCAGCCGGGGTCGCGACCACCGCCACCGGCGGCACCGTCCCCCTCACCGACGCCCTCGAGCTGGCCCAGCAAGGGTTGCCGTGGCTGATGGTGTTCGACCACGCCGGCGTCCCCCTCCACCTGGGCCGCACCAAACGCCTCGCCACCCCAGCTCAGCGGCTCGCGTTGATCGCGGCGCTGCGTGGTTGCAGCCGACCCGGATGCGACGCACCGGCCAGTCTGTGCGCGGTACACCACGTACGAGACTGGAACACCCACGGCGACACCGACATCGAGAACCTGACCCTGGCCTGCGACCGCTGCCACGCGATGGTCCACGACGGACCAGGCGGCTGGAAAACAGTCACCCTGGACCAGGATTCCCAGTTCCCGGGCCGCACCGGCTGGATCGCGCCACCCCACATCGACCCCACCGCCACCCCACGCGTCAACCACCGCCACCACACCAGCGAACTACTCGCCACCACCCTGGCCCGCATCCACGAACAACGAAACCAGGAACGCGAACAACGCCAGCGGTGGCTATCCAGCCACACGCGACACACCCACGCGGCTTGAGCCGAGAGTTGCTTCAGCAGTCCAGCACTGATCGGCGGTCGACTGGTGAGCGGGCAGCTGCAAGCGGGTTCGGCCGAGACGACCGTGCGCCAACCACTATTGCGCTGACGAGTGAACTGTCCGCCCACCACCGCCACCAAGTCGACGGAGGCGCACGCAGTGGCCGACATGAACAGAGCCGCGCCCAACCACCCCACCAAATCGCTGCGGCACCACACAACGGCCGACAGGAACAGGCGCCACGCCCAACCACCCCACCAAATCGCCCCAGCACGACGCAACGGCCGACAAGAACAGCGCCGCGCTTCACCACTCCGCCGAGACGCCCCAACACCACACAGGCGACCGACACTGTTCGCTCTCGGGCGCTGGCGCTGGGATACGCCTTGGACCCGACCACCGCATGCACGCGCGCGGGGCGGCACACCGTGAAAGGCGCAGGAAATGGATCTTTCCCGACGTGTGGCACTACCTGACCGCCGGGGCGAACTGGTCCGAGCCGACCAGGATTACCCAGCGCATTCACGGGCACCTTGGGTGCGCGGAACTGCACCCGACCACCCCACCAAATCGCCCCAGCACCCACGTAGCGGCCGACACTGTTCGCTCTTGGGCGCTGGGGCACGCTCTGGACCGGGCCGCCGCATGCGCGCGCGTGCCGGCGCACCGCAAAAGCGTAGGCGTATGAACCTTTCCCCGACGTGTGGCGCTACCTGACCGCCAAGGCGAACTGGCCCGAGCCGACCAGGATCACCACGCGTCCTCGGGCACCTCTGGTGCACGGAACAGCACCCGACCACCCCACCGAGTCGGACCCAGCCCCCTCAGCGGCCGACGACACTGTCCCCCTCGGGCGGCGGCACGTCCTGGACCCTGAGGGTCTGGCGGGGTCGCACAGCGAAACCTAAGGCGCAGGTGCCTTTTCCACGATGCGCGGCACTATCTGACCATCAGCGCGAACTGCTTCGGGCCGACCGGGATCACCCAGCGCGTCCTCGAGCACCTGTGGAACACGAACAGCACTTGACCACCCATCATGTCGACCCAGCACCACACAGCGACCGACACCAACAGTGCACTGACCACTGCTAGCGGTCGACGGGGGCAGCGGGTCGACGCTGGTTCAGCTCGGGCGGTCTCGCGGGCGGGGTGTGGGCGGGGTGGGTGTACCAAAAGCTTGGTGGCGGCGCTGACGTGTCGCCGCTTCTCGGCGCGGTGGGCGTTTTGCGGGGCGCGCCAGGGATAGGTTGGCAGCGTTTCCGTGCGTGGGCCGAAGGCGATGAGTTCTCGGCACCGGGCCCGTCAGCATTTCTGTCGACGAGGAGAGGAAATCAGAAGTGGGCGCATCCGAGGTGTTGGTGGAAGGAATCGCGTTCGGCGAGTCACCGCGGTGGCACGACGGGCGGCTGTGGTTCGCCGATTGGGCTGCGGGGCAGGTGATCCGGGTCGGAGAGGACGGCGGGCAGGAGGTGATGGCGAGCGTCGAGTCGTTCCCCCTGTGCTTCGATTTCCAGCCCGACGGCCACATGCTGCTGGTGGATTCGACGCACGCGCGGGTGCTGCGCCGCGAACCGGGCGGGGAACTCGAAGCGCACGCGGAGCTGAGCGCGGTGGCCGTCACGCCGTGGAACGACATCGTCGTCGACCAGCACAGCAACGCCTATGTCAACAACATCGGATTCGACTTTCCCGGCGGCGAAGTCGCGCCGGGGCTGGTGGTGCGAGTCGGCGCGGAAGGCGAGGTACGCCGCGTTGCCGACGATCTCGCCTTCCCCAACGGAATGGCCATCAGCCCGGACGGCGAAACGCTGGTAGTCGCCGAGTCCTACGCCGAGCAACTCACCGCCTTCACCATCGCCGACGACGGCAGCCTCACCGCACGCCGCGTATGGGCCCCGACCCCCGGCGACCACCCCGACGGCATCTGCTTCGACACCGAAGGCCACCTCTGGTACGCCGACGTCGGCAACCGCCACTGCGTCCGAATCGCCGAGGGCGGCACAATACTTTCCACCGTCACCCTCGACCGCGGCGCATTCGCCTGCGCACTGAGCCGCGACCCCTCCCCACGCCTGTACGTGGTCGGCCAGCGATACGGCGAGGAAACCAACTCCCATAGCGGCCGAGTAGTGGTCTTCCCCGCTCCCGCCCCGGGTGCGGGCTGGCCCTGAGTCGCGACCGCCGATAGCGCCTACGCAAGCCCCGTCGCGTCACGGCCCCGTCCGCGGCGTTCCTCAACTGCCCTGAATATGGGATGGCCATATGCGACAGTCGGTAGCGCACGCCAGAGAACCGCCACCGGCCCGGTCCCAGCGCCGGTATAGCGCTCCTGATTGGCAACGTATACAACATACGCACTAGGACGATCGCGCCTGCGCGGTGAACTTTGGCCGGTCCCTGGCACCCGACAGTCTGCTGCCGTGCTCGACGTCGCACACGGCGCTCGCCGACAAGCTCGCCCAGTACCTCCACCGGACGCGGCAATTCGGCACTGAGCCAAGCGATCCCGCCCGGAGAATTCACTACGATCCACGCGCAGAACGCGTCCGACGATCTAGTACATGACCCCGCCGGGACGATCACGAGCCTGAGCCGGATCAGCCCAGCCGCGTTACCGCAGCCTCGGTCCGACGATCAGGTGCAGGCCCGTTGAGGGGGCACGCGTCGGATCGGATCAGCCGCGCCGCGTTACCGCAGCTTGCGTTCGACGAGCAAGTGCAGATCCGGCTGAGGCCGTCACGCGCTGGACCGCCTCAGCCGGGCCGCGTTGCCGCAGCTTGCGTTCGACGAGCAAGTACAGGCCCGGCGTGGCCGTCACGCGTTGAACCGGATCAGCCACGCTGCGTTACCGCAGCTTGTTTCCGACGATCAGGTGCAGGCCCGGCTGGGGCGGTCACGCGTTGGGCCGGATCAGCCCAGCCGCGCTGCTAAAGCCTGGGACCGACGAGCAAGTGCAGGCCCGGTCGGGGCGGTCACGCGTTGGGCCGGATCAACCCAGCCGCGTTGCCACAGCCTGGGACCAACGAGCAAGTGCAGGCCCGGTCGGGGCGGTCACGCGCTGAACCGAATCAGCCCAGCCGCGTTGCCGCGGCTCGTGTTCGACGAGCAAGTGCAGGTGGGGGCTGGGCTAGGGTTTGGGCGTATGACCGTGCGGGCGAAGATTTGCGGGATCAGGTCCGAGGGGGATCTTCGGGCGGCTGTGGCGGGTGGGGCTGATGCGGTGGGGTTTATTTGTGGGGTTACGCATTTCAGTGAGGATGCGTTGGATGTCGAGGGGGCGCGGCGGTTGGTGGGGATGACGCCGCCGTTCGTCGATCGGGTGCTGGTTACGCATTTGGCGGAGGCGGGGGCGATTGTCGAGCTGGCTGAGCGGGTCGGCGTGGATACGATTCAGGTGCATGGGCTGGTTGATGCGGGGACGTTGCGGCGGGTCAAGCGGGGGGCCGGTGGGCGGCGGGTGCTCAGGGCGGTGCATGTGACGGGGGGTGAGGCGTTGGAGGTGGCGCGGGAGGCCGCGGCGGATTGTGATGGGGTGCTGTTGGATTCGCGGACCGCGGAGCGGCTCGGTGGTACCGGGGAGACGCATGACTGGTCGATCAGTGCGCGGATTGTGGCGGAGTTGGGGTGTCCGGTGATTCTCGCGGGTGGGCTCACGCCGGCCACCGTGCGCGCGGCGGTGGCGATGGTCGCGCCGTTCGCCGTCGATGTCAACAGTGGTGTGGAGGATGGGCGCGGCGACAAGGTCGCGGCGGCGTGTGCGGCATTCGTGCGGGCGGCGCACGGCGGCGCGGAGACCGAGATTGTGTAAAGCAATGTTTCAATTTCAATCGCGCACACGGCCGATCGGGTAAATGTGAGCAGATGAGATCTGCCACTGCCTTGAAGACCATTGTCGCCGGCGGTGCCGCCGCCGCGCTCGTGCTCCTGTCCGCCTGCGGATCTCCGCCGGCCGACAAGGACGCCAAAGGATCCGGCAATACCTACGGTTCGGCCGACGCGAAATTCCGGGCCTGCATGGTGACCGACGCGGGCGGCGTGGACGACAAGTCGTTCAACGAATCCGGCTGGAACGGCGTCAAGGCGGCGGTCGACGCCAACAAGGCGATCTCGGGCAGCTACCGGCAGTCCAACAGCACCGCCGACTACGAACCCAACCTGCGCGCCTCGGCCGACGACGCGGACTGCGGCCTGGTGATCGGGGTGGGCGGCCTGATGGCGGACGCGATCACCACGGTCGCCAAGGAGAACCCGGACAAACGCTTCGCGATCGTCGACACCCACGTCGACCTACCGAACGTGTACTCGATGGAGTTCAACGCCGCCCAATCCTCCTTCCTGGCAGGCTATCTCGCCGCGGGCACCACGAAGACCGGCAAGGTCGCCACCTGGGGCGGCATGCAGATCCCGGCGGTCACCATCTTCATGGACGGTTTCGCCGCGGGCGTGACCAAGTACAACCAGACCCACAACACCAACACCGCGGTGCTGGGCTGGGACACCGCGGCCCAGAAGGGTTCGTTCACCGGCAATTTCGACGACACCAGCGCGGGTCGCTCGCTGACCGAGAACTTCCTGGCCCAGGGCGCGGACGTGGTGCATCCGGTGGCCGGCCCGGTCGGCCTGGGCGGCGCCTCGGCAATCAAGGACAAGGGCAACGCCACCATGATCTGGGTGGATTCCGATGGCTACCAAGCGGTCCCGGAGTACAAGCAGATTATCCTGTCCTCCTCGATGAAGGACATCTCCTCGGCGATCCGCGTCGCGATCGACAACGCCTTCAACGAGGGTGCCAAGGACGGCCGCTACGTGGGCACCCTGAACAACAAGGGCGTCGCGCTCGCCCCGTTCTACGAGTTCGACAGCAAGGTCCCCGACGCGCTCAAGCAGGAGCTGAAGCAACTGCAGGCCGACATCATCGCGGGCACCGTCACCGTGACCTCACCTGCCGCGCCGAAGTAACCGCAGCGTATGCGCCTCGAGTTACGCGGACTGACCAAGAAGTTCGGCGATTTCGTCGCGGACGACGCGATCGACCTGACCGTGCTGCCGGGCCAGATCCACGCCGTCCTCGGCGAGAACGGCGCGGGCAAGTCCACGCTGATGAACATGCTGTACGGGATCCTGGAGCCCACCGACGGGCAGATCCTGATCGACGACGCACCCGTGCGCTTCCGCTCGCCGGGCGACGCCATCGCGGCCGGAATCGGCATGGTGCATCAGCATTTCAAGCTGGTCGGACCGTTCAGCGTCGCCGACAACGTGCAACTCGGGCGTGAGCACGTCAAGGCGGGGATCCTCGATCGCGACGCCGCCCGGCGCGCGGTTCTCGAGGTCTCCGAGCGCTACGGCCTGGCCCTGGATCCGGACGCGATCTGTGAGAACCTGCCGGTCGGCGTCCAGCAGCGGGTGGAGATCGTCAAAGCTCTGTCGGGCCATACCGAGCTGCTGATCCTGGACGAGCCGACCGCGGTACTCACCCCGCCGGAGGTCGCCGAACTGCTGGCGATCATGCGCAGCCTGGCGGAGTCGGGCATGTCGATCATCTTCATCAGCCACAAGCTGAAGGAGGTGAAGGCGGTGGCCGACACCATCACGGTGATCCGGCGCGGCAAGGTCGTCGCCGAGGCGGCGCCCACCGACAGCGAGGCGGAGCTGGCGGCGGCGATGGTCGGCCGCGAGGTCTCACTCACCGTGGCGAAGACGCCCGCCGCACCGGCCGCGGACGCGCTGCGGATCACGGACCTGACGGTGCTCGACGACCGCGGCGTCCCGGTCTTGGACGGCCTGAACCTGACCGTGCGCGCGGGCGAGATCGTCGGCTTGGCCGGCGTCGAGGGCAATGGCCAGACGGAACTGGCGCGCGCCGTCCTCGGGACCCTGACACCGGCCGCCGGCGCCATCGAGATGACCGGCGCCGAGGTCACCCGCTGGTCGCCGCGGCGCCGGATCGCGGCCGGACTCGGCTACATTCCGGAGGATCGGGCCCGCGACGGCCTGGTCGGCGATTTCACGGTGGCCGAGAACATCGTGCTGAACCAGTACCGGGAAGCGCCGCTGTCCAGGCGCGGCGTGGTCGACGACAAGGCGGTGCGCGCGGTCGCCACCAAATCCGTGGCGGAGTTCGACATTCGTACCCAGGGCCCCGGCGAGCGGGTGTCCGCGCTGTCCGGCGGCAACCAGCAGAAGGTCATCATCGCGCGGGAATTCTCCCGGCCGCGCAAGGTTCTGGTCGCCGCGCAGCCGACCCGCGGCGTGGACATCGGCGCCATCGAGTTCATTCACGCCCGGCTGGTGGCCGAGCGCGACACCGGCACCGCCGTGCTGCTCATCTCCGCCGAGCTGGACGAGATTCTGGCGCTGTCCGACCGGGTCGCGGTGATCTACAACGGCCGCATCGTCGGCGAGGTGGCGCCGGACAGCCCGCGCGCCGAGATCGGACAGCTGATGATCGGCCACCGGCCCGAGACCGCGGCGGACGAGGCATGAACCCGGACACGACGACCGCGGAGACCGAAGACCGGCGAAAAAGCTTCGGCCCCACCTTCGTTCGCTATCTGACCGAAGCCAACAACGTCATGGTGACGATCTATTCGCTGCTGCTGGCCTTCGCCATCGGCGCGTTGCTCATCATCGTCTCCGACCCGGGCGTGCGCGGCACCTGGAGCTACCTGTTCGCCCGCCCCGCGGACGCGTTCAGCTCGTCCTGGTACGCCGTGAGCACCGCCTACCAGGATCTGTTCCAGGGTTCGATCCTGGATTTCGGTCGCCTGCAACAGTTCCTGGCCGGGGACGCCACGCTGGCCCAGGTCCTGCGGCCGCTCTCGGAGACGCTCACCTACGCCACGCCGCTGCTGTTCACCGGCCTGGCCGTCGGATTGGCCTTCCGCGCCGGGCTGTTCAACATCGGCGCGCAGGGGCAGTTCATCTTCGGCATGCTCGGCGCGCTCATCGTGGGCTTCGCGGTGGACCTGCCGGCCGTGCTGCACCTGCCGCTGGCGCTGCTGGCCGGCGGTCTGGCGGGCGGTCTGCTGGGCGCGGTGCCCGGTTATCTCAAGGCGAGAACCGGTGCGCACGAGGTCATCTCCTCGATCATGCTGAACAATATCGCCGCCTATTTCCTGATGTGGGCGCTCGGCACCACCTTCCTCCACTCGGTGACCTCCCAGGAGCTGGTGTCCAAGCCGGTGGCCGTCTCGGCCCGGCTGCCGCAGCTGCTGGGCTGGGCCGGATCGGGGCTGCGGGTGAGCATCGGCCTGCTCCTGGGTTTCGCGCTGGCGGCCGGAACCTGGTGGCTGCTCAGTAAATCCACGTTCGGTTTCCGGATCCGCGCCGTCGGCGCCAACGCGCACGCCTCGGAGACCGCGGGCATGGACATCGGCCGCACCTTCACCACGACCATGGGCGTGGCGGGCGGCCTGGCCGGGCTCGGCGGCGCGGCCCTGGCCCTCGGCCTGAGCCCCTACACCGTCAATCCCGGCACGGCCGTGGAGTACGGCTTCGACGGCATCACCGTGGCCCTGCTCGGCCGCGCGCATCCGGGCGGAATCGTCGCCGCCGCACTGCTTTTCGGTGCGCTGAAGTCCGGCACCCTGCACATGCAGCCCGCGATCCCGGTGGAGATGTCCACCCTGCTGCAGGCCGTCATCGTGCTGTTCATCGCCGCACCCGCGCTGGTGAAAACCCTGCTGCGGCTGCGGACACCGCGCGGCGGGCTCAACACTCTGGAAGCGAGGGGCTGGTGAACGCATCGACCGGCACCGAACCGCAGGTGTCCGACAAGGCTTTCCGGCGGCGCACGCGGGCGGCCGCCGGGCTGATCGGCGCCGGGCTGCTGCTCGGCACGCTGGGCCTGCTGCTCGTCGACGACGGGCGGACCACCACCTACCGCCTGGATCAGACCGTCGACGCGAGCTGGACCCTCGGCACGATCGGGGTCGTCGCCGTGCTCAGCGGCCTCGCGGTGGTCGCCGGGGCGGCGCTGCTGGTGCTGCCCAAGCCGGTGGTGACCAGGTGCGATCAGGCCCTGATCGGCGCGGGCGTGGCCGCGCTCGTGCTGGCCGCGCTGTCCTGGACGGTCACCCCCGGCGTCGGGTTCCCGGTCGAATTCGTGCTGGCGACCACCCTTTTCCTGGCGCTACCGTTCATCTTCGGCGCCCTCTCCGGTGTCGTGGCAGAACGCTCCGGCGTCATCAATCTCGGCATCGAAGGCCAGTTCCTGACCGGCGCCTTCACCGCCGCGCTGCTGGCCTCGGTAACCGGCAACGCCTACGCGGGCATGCTCGCGGCCATGCTCAGCGGCATCTGCTCGACCCTGCTGCTGGCCTGGCTGGCGACCCGCTTCCAGGTCAACCAGGTGGTCACCGGCATCATCCTCAATCTGCTGGCGCTGGGCCTGACCGGTTTCCTCTACGAGCGGCTGATGCGCGCCGACGGCTCGCTCAACCAGCCCGCCACCGTGCAGCGCGTCGGCGACGCGCTGGGCCCGCTGGCCCGCATCCCGATTCTCGGGCCGGTGCTCTTCGACCAGAACGTCTTCGTCTACGTGGCGCTGGCCAGCGTCGCGCTGGTGGCCTTCCTGCTGTTCCGGACCCGCTGGGGCCTGCGCACCCGCGCGGTCGGCGAGCACCCGGCCGCCGCCGACGCGGCCGGGATCAACGTGAATCGGCTGCGCTTCTGGAACGTCACCCTGGCCGGGGCGCTGTCGGGTTTCGGCGGCGCCTTCTTCACGATCGCCAACAATGTCTCGTTCAGCAAGAACATGACCGCGGGCCTGGGTTTCGTCGCGCTGGCGGTGATGATCGTGGGCCGCTGGCATCCGTTCGGCGTGCTCACCGCCGCGCTGCTGTTCGGCTTCTCCAGCGCCCTGCAACGGTTCCTGAACACCATGCCCGGCAATCCGATCCCCACCGAGTTCCTGGGCATGCTCCCCTACGCGGTCACGCTGGTGGTGGTCGCCGGGTTCATCGGCCGGGCCGTGGCCCCGGCCGCGGACGGCATTCCCTACACGCCGGGCGGCAAATAGCCGCGGCGTTTGACCTTCGAGTTACCTGAGGCTCCATGATGGCCGGGTGACGGAGTTGACGATCGGGGCGATGGCACGGGCCAGCGGGGTGACCGCGAGCGCGCTGCGGTTCTACGACGATTGCGGCCTGTTGCCGCCGGCCCGGGTCGATCCGGTGACCGGCTACCGCTTCTACACCGAGGACCAGTGCGGGCGCGCGATCGCGCTGCGGCGGCTGCGGGAGATCGGCGTGCCGCTCGAGGGCGTGGCCCGGATCCTGGACGGTGAACCGTTCGAGGCGGTGCGGGTGCTGGACGCGCATGTCCGCGAGCTCCAGGAACGCGCGCGGGCGGCCGCCGAGGTCGCCGCGGCGATCAAGCGGGGACTGGGCGGCGTGGTCGTCGGCGGCAACGCGCTGGCCGAGGCGGTGGATCAGGTACGCCCGGCGGCGGCGCGCGGCGGCGAATTCGTGGTGCTGAACGGCATATTCGTGGAAGCCGACGAGACCGCCGTGCGGGTGACGGCGACCGATCGCTACCGGTTGACGACCCGGACCCTGGTGCCGAGCCAACCCGGCGGCCGCTGGTCGGCGGTAGTGGAGGCGGAGGCGCTGTGCACGGCCGCGGATCAGCTGCGCAAGGTCGAGGCGGTGAGCGCGTCGGTCACCGAGGACGCGCTCGTCCTGGTCGCCGACGGCACCGAGCACCGCTGTGCCCTGATCGCCGAGCCCTTCCCGGACTATCGCGCCATCCTCGCCGGCTTGGCGGCGGTGCGTACGCGAGTGGTCGTGGATCGCGCGGCGCTGCTCACCGCGATCGACCGCGCACCGGTCGTATTCGCCATCGGCCCAGCCGAATTCACGGTGCGCGACTACGGGAGGCTGCCCGCGTCCGTCGCCGGTCCGGCCCTCGAGATCGCGTTCGCCCCCGAGGTCCTGCGACCCGCTCTGCTCGGCGCCGTCGGCCCCGACGTCATGCTCGACCTCGCCGAGCCCGACCAGCCGGTGGTGGTCCGCTCCGCCACCGACGGCGACCTCACCACCCTGGTCATGCCGATCCGCCTTCCCTGACCCATCCCCCACCCGCGCCGGAGCAGCACTCCGGCCGGTTCTTCCTGCCCGAAATACCCCTCTGTACAAGGAGTTCCGCATGAGCACCACCGACTCGACGATGGACGCGATCATGGGCGCGGTCGGCCTGGGCCGCGACGGCGACCCGGGCGCGGCACGTGCCGCACTCACCGATATCTGGAAAACCCTCGGCCCCCAGGGTGATCCGCTGCATCGCTGCACCCTCGCGCACTTCCTGGCCGACCTCCAGGACGACGCCGCCCAGGCCCTCGCCTGGGACGTCCGCGCGCTCGACGCCGCCGACAGCCTGACCAACGAGCGTGCGCGACAGCATCACTCCTCGCTCGACGTCGCAGGCTTCTATCCGTCGCTGCACCTCAACCTGGCCGACAACTACCGGCAGCTCGGCTCGTTCGAGGCCGCGCAGCACGCGCTCGACGCCGCGCGCGCCTGCCTGCACACCCTCGGCGCGGACGCCTACGGGGACATGATCCGCACCGCCGTGGCGGAAGTCGAGGCGGCCGTCCGGGCTCGCTCCACCGCACGCCGCGACACGGCACCCGGCCCGGCGGCCTGACCAGTCGGGCGCACGCCCGCGGAGAGGCACCCTCGAGCTCGAGCACACAGTCCGAACACGCTGCCTCGCACTACGATTCAGTGCGAGGCAGCGGATCGTCACGCCGGTGTCAGGGCCACCACCGGAATCACCCGCGAGGTCTTCGCCTCGTAATCCGCGAAGCCGGGCATGATCTCGACCATCGCGGCGTAGAGCCGGTCCCGCTCCGGCCCACCGGTGATCGGGGTGGCCGTGGCCTGGAGGTCGCCGGTGCCGAGTTCGACGGTCACCTCGGGGTTCGCCAGGATGTTGTGGTACCAGTCCGGGTTGCTGTCCGCGCCCGCCGCCGAGGCGATGATCACGAGGTTTCCGCCGTCACGCAGGAACGCCAGCGGGTTGACGCGCGGCAGACCGGATTTCGCGCCGGTCGTGTGCAACAGCAGCAGGTCGCGCCCCTCGAACGGGCCGCCCACCTTTCCGTCGTTGGCTCGGAATTCCTCGATGATCTTGGCGTTCCAGTCGTCGGCCATGCAGTTCCTTTCTCGGGCTCGGAACTGAGAACCTACCGACCCGCCCCCGGAATTCCCGGTCAGCGCGCGCGGGTTCCGGTCAGCGTCTTGTGCAGGTTGGTGCGCATGGTGGTGGCCGTGTCGAGCAGGTAGTTCTGCCGGACCTTCCAGGGATGCCGATCACCCTGGCGCGGGAAGTCGCCGATGGAGCGCTGGATGTAGCCGGAGGCCAGATCCAGCAGCGGGCGCTCGGCGAGATCGCCCTCGGGCTCGGGGACCACGGCGCCGAACCGGTTGCGGTCCATGTGGCGCAGCACCTTGCAGACCAGCCGGTGCGTGAGGTCGGCGCGCAGCGTCCAGGAGGCGTTGGTGTAGCCCAGGCAGACCGCGAAGTTCGGGATGCCGGTGAGCATGGCGCCCTGCCACACGAACTGCTCCGACAACTCGACCTTGCGGCCGTCGACGATCGGGGTGATGCCGCCGAAGGCGAGCAGTTGCAGGCCGGTGGCGGTGACGACGATATCGGCGGGCAGCGTGCGGCCGGACTTCAGCCGGATGCCCTCGGGCACGAAGGTGTCGATGTGGTCGGTGACGACCTCGGCCTTGCCCTTCTTCATGGCCTTGAAGAAGTCGGCGTCGGGTACCGCGCACAGGCGCTGGTCCCACGGGTCGTAGGCGGGCGTGAAGTGTTCGGCGACCGCCCGCTCGTCCTTGAGAATGCGGGTGGTCAGGCCGGTGAGCAGCTTGCGCGCGGATTCCGGGCGGCGTCGGCAGTACTGGTAGAACCCGATGTTGAACAGGATGTTCTTGGTGCGGATGACCCGGTGCGCCAAGTCCGCCGGCAGCAGTTCGCGGATCTTGTCGGCCTGTTTGTCGCGGCCGGGCACCGCGCTGATCCAGCTCGGGGTGCGCTGCAGCATGGTGACCGAGGCGGCGGTGTCGGCCATGGCCGGGACCAGGGTCACCGCGGTGGCGCCGCTGCCGATCACCACGACGCGCTTGCCCGTGTAGTCCAGGTCCTCGGGCCAGAACTGCGGGTGCACGGTCTGCCCGGCGAACTCGGCGGCACCCGGGAACTCGGGGGCGTGGCCCTGGTCGTAGTTGTAGTAGCCCGCGCAGGTGTAGAGGAAATTGCAGGTCATGGTGCGCTCGCCGGCCTCGGTGGCCAGGGTGAGCGTCCAGCGCGAGGTCTGCGAGGTCCATTCGGCCGCGACGACCTTGGTGCGGTACCGGATGTGCTGGTCGATGCCGAACTCGGCGGCCGTCTCCTTGATGTAGCGCAGGATGGACGGCCCGTCGGCGATGGCCTTGGCGTCGCGCCACGGCTTGAACGGATAGCCGAGGGTGAACATGTCGGAGTCGGAGCGAATCCCGGGATAGCGGAACAGATCCCAGGTGCCGCCCAGGGCGTCGCGCGCCTCCAGGACCGCGTAGCTCTTGCCCGGGCATTCGGTCTGCAGCCGGTAGGCGGCACCGACGCCGGACAAGCCCGCGCCCACGATCACGACATCCACATGGTCCCGAACCTCAGCGTTCATGACTCCAGTGTGAGAAAGGTGTAACCGAGATTCTTGACTTTGCGCGACAAGTATTTGATTCTGGACGACATGTCGGTAATCCGGTCGGCGGGCCTGCGCGGCTTTCGCGCCACGGTGGCCGAGCTCGGCGGCAATGCCGAGCAGCTGGCCGCCGCGGTCGGATTCCCGATCGAGGCCCTCGACGCCGACGACACCCTGGTCTCCGATCAGGTCATGGCCGCGGTGCTGGAACTGGCCGCGCACCGGCTGGACTGCCCGGACCTGGGCCTGCGCATCGCCTACCGGCAGGATCTGGACATGCTCGGCCCGCTCGCCCTCGCCATCCGCAACTCGCCGACCCTGGGCGACGCGCTGGAATGCACCTCGCGCTACCTGTTCGTGCACGCGCGCTCGCTCAGCCTGACCGTGGAACCCGATCCGTACGAGGATCGCGGCATCGTGGCCCTGCGCTATGGGGTGCAGCCCGGCTCACCGACGCCGGTGCAGGGCACCGACCTGGGCCTGGGCTTCCTGCATCGCACGATCCAGCGACTGGCCGGGGAGCGCTACGGGCTGCGTTCGGTCGAACTCCCCTATCGGCCGCAGGCGCCGCTGCGGGTCTACGAGGAGTTCTTCCACGCGCCCGTGCGGGTCGGGCGACCCGCCGCGATGCTGCGGGTGCCGGGCAATCTCACCGACCGGTCACTGTCCGGCGGTGACGAGAACCTGCACCGCCTGGCCATCGCGTTCCTCGCCGAACAGGCCCGGCACGCGGGCGTTTCCATCGTTCCGCAGGTGCGCGCGGCGATCCAGCAGTTGCTGGGCACCACGCCGCCGGAGGTCGGCATGGTCGCGAAACTGCTGACCCTGCACCCGCGTACCCTCCAGCGCCGCCTCGGCGCGGAGGGCACGACCTTCGCGCGCATCCTCGACGACGTGCGTCGCACCGAGGCCCGCCGCTACCTGACGACCACGGACATGCCCATGACCCAGATCGCCGCGCTGCTCGGCCTTTCCGAGCAGGCCACGTTCACCCGCTGCTGCCGGCGCTGGTGGGGTGCGACCCCCAGCGCCGTGCGCCGCGAGGCTTGAGCAAGACCGCGATGCCGTTCGGACGCCCCGGCCCGCCCTGCGCCGCGAAAATCAGTCCGCCTTTTCCACCTTGCGAACAGCGTCGACGAACAGCTTCTGGAACACGGCTTCGTCGAGGGTGTCCTTGAGGGCGCTCACCCGGACCACCACGGTGAGACCGCGCAGCACCGCCATGCCCTGGTAGCCGACCGAGACCAGCGGCTTGCCGGAGCCGACCGTGGACGTCGTGGTGGTGCGGTAGGCGATCGCGTTCACGCCCTTCAGATCCGCTGGCGCGCTGAGGTTCTCGGCCTTGGCACTGGTGCTGATCTGCTTGCCCTCGACCGAGCTGGTGACCGAGATGTCGCCGCAGGTCTTGTTGCCCTCGGTGACGGCCTGCAGATCGCCGGTGCGGCCGGCCAGGAACTCGATGTACATGACCCCGGATTTGGCGTCGGTGGCCGCGGCCACGGCCGAGTCGGCCAGCAGCGCCTTGCTGGCGGTGCCGAGATCCTTTGTGGTCGTGCCGCATTCGGCGGGAGTCAGGGTGGCGCTGTCCTGCAGACCGGTCATGTCCGCGGCGGCCGCGTCCAGCTTGTCCTTGGGCAGATCGATTTTCTTTGCGCCGGAGGGAAATTCAGCCTCGGTCAGCAGCAGCTGGTCGCGCGGCGTGCTCGGCGCGGCCGTGCTGTCCGCCGATTTCGATTCGCCACACCCGCTCAGCAGCAGCGCACCCGCCGCCAGCCCCGCCATCCACCGTGCACCCCGCAGATTGATCATGGGCGTCAGCATGCCAGCTCACGCGGGCGGGCAGCGAACCGGACCGGACATGACAAAGGCGGCGTCGATCACCTCTAGGCAGTGTCCTGGGCGGCCCCTAGACTTCTGCCGCGGATCCCGGTGTTCGCCGGGGATTTCGGCTGGCGTGACCGGGTGAGGAAGGGGCCGCATGGATACGGTCAGAGAGGTTGCCGAAGAGGGCAAGCGGCTGATCGATCGGGCGTGGCTCGGTGAGTTGTCCCGGGACGAGGCGGTGCACCGATTCGTTCAGGTCGGCGACGGCATGGTCTGCCCGGTGACGGCCCGCGAAATCATCGACGACGGCGTGCGCTGGCTGGATTCCAACGCCACCCGACTACGGATCCTCGGCTGGTGCGCGCTGCTGGAATTGCCGCTGTTCGGCGGCTTCGCGGTGCTCGCGCTGCTGCTCGGCGATTACCTGACCGCCGGCCTGTCCCTGCTGCTGCTGGTCGCGCTGCAGCTGATCCACCGCCGGCTCATGCCGCATCCCACACCCGTCCGGAAGGTGCGCCGCGTCCGCCAGTAGCCGTGCCTGCCGCGCCGACCGGCATCGCGCTGGGCCGCATCGGCTTTCGCGTATCGTCGAGGGCATGCCGGGCCCGCCGCCCACCGGATTCCGCCGTGGTTGCTCGCAGGTCGCCCGATACGGCCTGCCGGTGCTCGCGCTCTTGCTCGCGGCGGCGCTGGCGGGCGTGCCGGTCTACATTCACCCCCAGACCGATCCGCTGCGCCCGGCCGACGCCATCGTGGTGCTCGGCGGCACCGCCTACGAACGCTTCGATCTCGGCCTGGACCTGGCCCGCCGCGGCTACGCCCCCGAACTGCTGATTTCCCGCTCCACCGGCAACGACGACACCGTGATGGACAAGTACTGCGCGGGCCACTTCGATTTCACCGTGGACTGTTTCGTCCCGGACCCGTGGACCACCGACGGCGAGGCGCAGGAGATCCGCCGCCGCGCCGAGCGATTCGGCTGGCGGCACCTCATCGTGATCACCTACACCCCGCACGTGTCCCGCGCCCGCTACATCGTCGGCAAGTGTTTCGACGGCGAGCTCACCATGGTCGCCAGCCCGAGCGAATCCGGCGTGCGTTTCTGGTCCTGGATGTATGTCCGCCAGTCAGCCGGGTACGTCCGCGCTTTCCTGCATCGCGGCTGCTGAATCGGGTACGCGAGCGGCTCCGGCTGCATAGAGGACGCATGTCCGCCACTCGGCCTTGGCCGTGCGCGTCTTTCCGCATCACGGCTGCTGAACCGCGCACACGAGCGGCCCCGGCCGCATAGAGAACGCATGTCCGCCAATCGGCCTTGGCCGTGCGCGCATTCCCGCATCACGGCTGCTGAACCACGTACACGAGCGGCCCCGGCCGCAGAGACGAGCATGCCCGCGCTTTCCCGCATCGCGCCTACCGAATCAGGTATAAACCCAGCCCCGGGCGCATAAAGTAGCACTGTTGCGAGTCCAGGGGCGGACACGGAACGATGCGTATCGATCAGCGGCGCTCGGCCGATCAACACACTGCCGACGTCTGCGATCCGGGCGGCCTCTCGAAACCGACGACACCTGCCGACGCGGGCGCCGAACAGCGGCGTGCGCTGCCGGTCGCGGCCCAGGGAGGAACGCGGATGCGGATCGATGAGCTATCCACGGTGGCCGACGCGGAACTGGTCGCCGATCTCTGCGTGATCGGTTCCGGCCCCGCCGGACTGACCCTGGCCGCCGAACTCGCCGGAACCGCCACCAGCGTAGTGATTCTGGAGAGCGGCGGCCGCGACGCCGCGGAGTCCGCCAACGCACTGGACGACCTGGACGACGCCGGAGCGCCGCACGCGGTGGCCGGCCGGGTGGCCGGTGACCGGGTCCTGGGCGGCAACTCCTACTCCTGGAGCGGCCGCTGCGGCCTGCTCGACGACCTGGACTTCGGCGCTCGCGCTTGGGTTCCCGGCTCGGGCTGGCCGATCACCGGCCTGGATCCCTATCTGGAACGCGCCGCCCGGCACCTCGGGATCGGCTACGGGACCGGGTTCACCGACGACGCCTTCTGGGAGCTGGCCGGACGCGCGCGCCCCCGGGAAGCACTGGACCCGAGCGCCTTTCGCCCCTACTTCTGGCAGATCAGCCGCGATCCGGCCGACCCGTTCGACTGCAAGCGGTTCGGCAGGCACGTCGAAGGTCTTGCCGCGCCCAATGTCCGGGTGCTGCTGCACGCCACCGTCACCCATATCGACACGAATCCGCAGGGCACCCGCGTCGAGGCGGTGCGGGTCGCGGATCCCGCGCCGCGCACGGTCCGCGCCCGGCGATTCGTGCTGGCCGCGGGCGGCATCAACACGCCGCGACTGCTGCTGGCCTCCCGGCGGATTCGCCCCGAGGGCGTCGGCAATCGGCACGATCTGGTGGGCCGCTACCTGATGGACCACCGCTGCGGCGCGGTCGGCACGCTGGCGCCCGCGCAGGCCGGCGCGGCGCTGCACCGGTTCGGCAAATACGTGGTGCGCAGTCCGCACGGCCGACACACCTTCCTGCACGGACTGGCCCTCGCCCCCGCGCTGCAACGCACCGAGCAGTTGCTCAACTGCGCGCTGTGGTTGCAGGAGGTGCCCGCCGACGACGACCCCTGGGAGTCGGTGAAGCAACTGCTGCGCGGGCGCGGCACCCGCCGCGACGCCCGGGTGGCGCTCGCCAACCCCGGCCTGCTGCTCACCGGCGCGCGCCGCCGGCTCATCGAGCACGCCGGGCTACCGCACAAGCTGGACCGAATCGAGTTGCGCTGCATGGTCGAGCAGGAGCCGGACCCGGCCAGCCGGGTCACCCTCAGCGATCGGGTGGACCGGCTCGGCGTACCACTGGCCCGGGTGGACTGGCGCGTCCACGAGCGCGAGGACGCCACCGTGCGGCGGGCGGCCGCGCTCGCCGTGGAGCAGTTCGCCCGGCTCGGCTATCCGAAACCGGCGCTCCACGACTGGGCGCGGGCCGGCAGCACGCTGCCGACCCAGCTGACCGACTGGGCGCACCCGACGGGCACCACCCGCATGGCGGCCCGCCCACAGGACGGCGTGGTGGACACCGACTGCCGGGTGCACGGCGTCGAGAACCTCTACGTCGCGGGCAGTTCGGTCTTCCCCACCACGGGCCACGCGAACCCGACGCTGACCATCGTGGCGCTCGCCGTGCGGCTGGCGGACCGGCTCCGCGATTCCGGCGCACCCAGCGGATAGGGTCCGGAGATGGCCGAGACCAGCACCGGAGCCCACCCCGGCGAGCCGCACCACGAGCCGATGGCGGCACGGCTGAACTGGCTGCGCGCGGGCGTGCTCGGCGCCAACGACGGCATCGTCTCGACCGCCGGCCTGGTGGTCGGCGTCGCTGCGGCCACCACCGGCACCGCGGCGATCCTGACCGCCGGCGTCGCCGGGCTCAGCGCGGGCGCGATCTCGATGGCGGTCGGCGAGTACGTCTCGGTGAGCACCCAGCGCGATTCCGAACGCGCCCTGCTCGCCAAGGAAGCCCGCGAACTCCGCGAGGAACCCGATTCCGAGCTCGCCGAACTGGCGGGCATCTACACGGCCAAGGGCCTCAGTCCCGACACCGCGCGCCGGGTCGCCGAGGAGCTCACCGCCCACGACGCCTTCACCGCGCACGCCGAAGCCGAACTCGGGCTGGATCCCAGGGAACTCACCAACCCGTGGCAGGCCGCCGCCTCCTCAGCGGTGTCGTTCACGCTCGGGGCACTGCTGCCGCTGCTGGCGATCCTGCTGCCGCCGGTGCCGCTGCGGATCCCGGTCACCTTCGTGGCGGTCCTGGTCGCCCTGGCCGCGACCGGCTCGGTGAGTGCCCGGCTAGGCGGCAGCGACCGCGGCCGGGCGGTGCTGCGCGTGGTGTTCGGCGGCGCCCTGGCCATGGCCGTAACCTACGGAATAGGCCAGCTGGCAGGACTTTCCGGAATCTGATCGATCGTTTCTCTCGCCGGCGAGCGGGTATTTGCCAGACAAGTTGGACAACCCAGCGACACCCCAGCGATGGAGGCTGGTCAGCCATGTCCCAGGACATGAGAGATCGAGATGATGAGAACACCGCGTACGAACTCGTTTCCGGGATGTCCGAGCTGACGGCCCTGCTGCTGTCCACCAGCGACATCGAGTCCGCGCTCCGCCAGCTGGCCACGGTCGCCTCCCGGATGCTGCCCGGCAAGCCGATGGCCGGGGTATCGCTCAAACGCGCCGACGACACCGTCACGGTCGGAGCCACCGGCGCCGAGGCCAGCCGGGTCGACGAACTCCAGTACCAGCAGCGCACCGGCCCCTGCCTGGAAGCCATGCACACCGCGGAGCCGGTGTCGGTGCCCGACGTGGCGCGGGAGAACCGCTGGGGCGACTACCCGGCGCGGGTGATGGCGCACGGCATCCGGTCGATCTACGCCCAGCCGCTGCTCGCCGACGGCAAGCCCATCGGCTCGCTCAACCTCTACGCGACCGCGCCGAACGGATTCGACGAGCAGACCCGCTGGGCCATCAAACTGACCGGCGAGCACACCAGCGTGCTGCTCAGCACCGCGCTGGCGGTGGCCCGTCAGAACGATCGCACCGCGCAGCTGCGGGCCGCCCTGGCGTCCAGGTCCCTGATCGATCAGGCGCTGGGCATCGTGATGGGGCAGCGCGGCTGCACCCGCGCGCAGGCCTTCGACATCCTGCGCAGCGCCTCGCAGCATCGCAATATCAAACTCACCGCGATCGCGCGGGAGATCATCCGCACGGTCACCGGAGCCGAGCCCGAGGGGCCGCATTTCGCCGAGGGCAGCGGGCAATAACCTCGTTAGCTCCCTGATCGCCCGACCACATGGTTAGACTTCGAGTCCTCTCCGAGTCCCGAAGCGCGGCTCGCCCATTCGCGATCTCCCTTGGATTCAGGAGGATTCCCATGTCCTTTTCCGACCGCCGCGACGCAGGTCGCCGGCTCGTGGACCGCCTGCGCGCGTTCCGCGGGGACGATGTGGTCGTGCTCGCGGTGCCCACCGGCGGCGTGCCGGTCGCCTTCGAGGTGGCGACCGCGCTGCGGTTGCCACTGGACGTGATGGCCCCACGAGAAGAACTGGCGCACAAGGAGTTCGAATATCGCGGCGGCCGGGATCCGGTGCCGCTGCGGGGCCGGACCGCGCTGATCGTCGATGACGGGATCAGCACCGGCGCCACCGCGTGGGCCGTCTGCGCGCACGCGAAAGCCGAAGGGGCGGTAAAGATCATCTTCGCGGCACCGGTCGGGCCCAGCCGGGTGATCCGGCAGCTGAGCCGCCTGGTCGAGCACGTGGTGTGCCTGGAGACGCCGGATCTGCCGCACTCCGTCGGCCGGTGGTACCTGGACTACTCCGAAATCGGCGACGACGCGGTGCTCGACCTGGTGGATCGCGCCAACAACCGCTGGTTACAGACCGACCGGCCCGGCGCCGGCCCACCGCACGAGCGGCACCCCGTCGGCTGACCCGCCGGCCGGTGCCGCACGGTGGCCGCTCGCGGCCAGTTCTGTTCGGGCGTAAGCTACAAACACTCTCCGAGTCCAGCAGCGCGGCTCGAACCCGTGGCGGAATTCGACTCAGGAGGTTCGCTGGATGCCATTTCACGACCGTCGCGATGCCGGACGCCGACTCGTCGAGCGGTTGCGGGGCTTTCGCGGCTCCGAGGCCGTCGTCCTCGCCGTCCCCCGGGGCGGTGTCCCGGTCGCCTTCGAGGTGGCCGCGGCGCTGAGCCTGCCGCTGGAAGTGGAAGTGGTGCGCAAACTCCGGGTGCCGTTCCAGCCCGGTCTGGTCTTCGGTGCGGTCGGCGACAACGGCGTCCAGGTCATCGATGAACCGCTGCTGCTGCGCGCGTTCGTCTCCGATCCGGAGCGGCACCGCGTCACCCGGGAAGCCCGGAATACGCTGTCCCGCAGTATCGTCCGCTATCGCGGGCCGGGTTCCGCGCTGCGGCTGGACGGCCGGGTCGCGATCGTCGTCGACGACGGCGTCGCCACCGGGGCCACGGCTCGCGCGGCGATCGAGGCGGCCCGTGCGCGGGGCGCCGATCGCGTCGTCCTGGCCGCGCCGGTCGGTTCGCCCCGGGCCATCCGCAGCCTCAGCCGGTCCGCCGATCATGTGGTCTGCCTGGAAACTCCGGCCATGTTCCATTCGATCGCCCAGTGGTATCAGCATTTCGACGATGTCCCGGAGAACACGGTCTGCGAATTACTCGCTCGATTATCTCCGCCCGCTCCGCGATCGCCGGTTCCGCAGGCCGATCCGGTCCCGTAGTCCATCGCCGCATTCGTCGTTCGGGCACAAAAAAGCTGCCGGCCGATGGGCCCGGTGCCCATCGGCCGGCAGCTTTGCGACCAGGTCAGCGTTTGAAGGCATCCCTCACTTTGTCCGCGGCACGTTTCAGATTGCCGCGAGCTTGATCTCGGCGCCCCTCCGCCTCGAGCCGGCGATTGTTCGTCGCCCGGCCGAGGAACTTCTTGACTTTGCCTGTGGTCGCCTGAATTTGATGCGAGAACCGGTTTTCCCGCCGCGGGCCGGAGCCCGCAGGACGATCATTCAACCCTGACATCGCACGACCTCATCAGTAATAGTGACGCCGGCCACCGACCGGGCGGCCGACCGAACCGGCGATCAGCAACACGGCGCCGACGAGCAGCACGATGATGCCGGCGGTGACGAGTAGCTGAATTCCGAGCAGCCAGCCGACCACCAGGAGTACCAATCCGAGAATAATCATTGTCTTATCCCTTTCTCGACGATCGAACGCTGATCGCCAGGCTTGTGAAAATCACCGCGGTGCGGTCGCTCCGGGTGTGGTCTTTACCGAGCCGGATGACTTCGGCAGGAACTTGTTGAAACTCCACACCGGCTTGCTGCCGGTCGCCGGGGCCGCCGGTCGAGTGGTGTCGGCACGCTGCGCGGCCGCCACCTCACGGCGGGTTTGCTTGAGCTCCCGGCGGGTGGCCCGACTCCGCGAGGACGCGCGCCAGACTCCGGCCAGCAGCAGGCCTAGCCCTAGCATTCCGACGGCTCCGACGGCCATGCCGTAGAGGAAGAGTTCGCCTGCGGACGCGGTGAAGCTGTAGTCGAACACTGCGAATTCGCCTGTCGATGCGTCGAATTCGCCGGTGTTCGCCGCTACACCGGCGACGCCGACGATGACCGCCGCAATCAGGACGAGCAGCCCGATGAGAATGATCATGACAATCCCGTTGTCGCTGGAGTGAGCATTACAACGGAGCTATTCCCGGCAAATACCAACCCAAACAACGGATCGAACGGAGGATTTCTCAGCCGACCTTCGGCGGGTTCAGATCCAGGCGCCGGGTCACCCGGTCCACCACATCCGGCGGCATTCCCGGCTCGCGCCGCGCGGCCAGCGCCTCCCGCCGACCGGCCTCGACGATCTCCTCGCGCACCCCGCGGACCAGCCGCAAGTCCTTGATCGCCTGGGCCCGCGCCTCGTCGTCGGCGGCCTCCGGGTCGGCCCGGGCCAGCCGCCGCATGAACTGCTCGCGCAGGCTCTCGTACATCTCGTCGGGCAGGTGCTCCTGCGCCGCAAGCTCTTTCAGCCGGCTCAGCTGCGCGCGCATCACCCGCGCCCACAGCCCGCGCTCGAGTTCGCGTTCGCGCTGGGTGTCGGCGTGCACGCCGGTGAGCCGCACCACCAGCGGCAGCGTCGGCCCCTGCACCAGCAGGGTGAACAGCACCAGCGCGAAGGCCGTGAACAGGATCTCGGTGCGCCCGGGAAAGGCCGCGTCCCGCTCGGTGAGCAGCGGAATGGCCAGCGCCAGCGCCACACTGGCCACGCCGCGCATGCCCGCCCACCAGGTGACCAGCGTCTCGCGCCAGGTATAGGGCTCGTCGGCGTCCTGCCGCCGCCACCAGCTCCGGCCCAGCGCCCAGGTGGTCAGCAGCCACACCAGGCGCAAGCCCACCACCACGGCGATCACCGCGCCCGCGACCCCGAGCAGCCGGGACCAGTCCTTGCCCGTGGTCTCCAGGACATTGCCGAGTTCCAGCCCGATCAGGCCGAATGCGAAACCGGCCAGCAGCATTTCGATGATGTCCCAGAACGAGTCGCCGACCAGGCGGTAGTCGCGATCGCCGATATCGGTGACGGCGTCGGTCAGATACAGCGCGCACACCAGCACCGCGAGCACGCCCGACCCGTGCCCGGCCTCGGCCACGCCGTAGGCGGCGAAGGGCAGCAGCAGGCTCAGCGCCACCTGCCAGGACGCTTCCTCGAGGTAGGCGGTCAATTTGCTGCCCGCCCAGCCCAGGGCCAGTCCGACCAGCACCGCCACCACCGCGGCGACCACGAACTCACCCAGCGCGTGCGCCGTGGAGAAGTGGCCGGTCACGACCGCCTGCACGGCGACGGTATAGATGACGATCGCGGTGACGTCGTTGAACAGGCCCTCACCGTCGAGCACCACGACCAGGCGGCGCGGCAGGCCGAGCCGACTGGCCAGCGCCGTCGCCGCGACCGGATCCGGTGGCGCGACGATCGCGCCGAGCACGATGGCCGCCGCGATCGGCACCCCCGGATACCACCGGTGGAACACCGCCGCCACCGCGATCGCCGTCGCGATCACCAAACCCACCGCGCGCAGGGCGATCGGGCCCCAGTTCTCCGCGAACTGCTGCCAGGAGGTGCGCCGCGCGGCCGCGTACAGCAGCGGCGGCAGGACCAGCGGCAGGATCAGATGCGGCGGCAGTTCGATCCGCGGCGCCACCGGGATCAGCGCCACCACGCATCCGAACAAGGTCATCAGGACCGGTGCGGCGACCCCGATCCGCCGGGCCAGGGGCTCGGCCAGGATCGTGGCGAACAGCAGGGTGAACATCAACACCAACTGGTCCATGACCGACCAGTGTGCGGTGCGCCGCGCGGTTTCCCGTCCAGCCGCGCCGACATCGCCCACCGGCGCGTGCCGGTGCGCCGCGCGCGGGGTAGGTTGGTGCGCACCGGGTGGGGCCGAGAACTGTTGGCAGACAAGGGTGATGGGGGCAGCGTGCTGAAATTCTTCGGTACCGGGTTCGCGGCCGAGCCGTGGTCCGTACTCGATCGATTGCGCCACGACGGCGGTGTGCACCGGGTACGGACGCCGGACGGGCCGCCCGCCTGGCTGGTCACCGGCTACGCCGACGTGCGGGCGGGGCTGCTCGACGAGCGCCTCACCACCGACCCGGTGCATTCGAACCAGCGCGACTACCTGGGTTTCACGTTGCCGCCGGCGTTCGCCGCGCTGGTCGGGAACACCCCGGACGAGCACGCGCGGCTGCGGCGCACGATCACCGCGGAGCTGACGCCGCGGCGGCTGGCCGAGCGCACCCCCGAGCTGATCGACACGCTGCTGAAAGATGTGGACGCGGCGGGCACCGTCGACCTGGTCGAGCGGTTCGCGGTGCCGCTGCCCGCGGCGGTGCTCGGCGAACTGCTCGGCCTGGCCGCGCCGGACCGCGAAGCCCTACTGACGTGGGCGAATTCGGCGCTGCTGCCGACCGGGGCGGGTCTGCCGCAGGCCCGCGACACCCTGCGCACCATGCAGGCGATCGTCGCGGGCGCCCTCGAGCGGGCCGGCGGCGCCGACACCGTGCTCGGCCGCCTCGTCGCGGCGCGCGGGCGCGGGGATCTGAGCGCGGACGAATTGCAGGGCGTGCTCTTCTACCTGCTGTTCGTCTGGTACGAGGTGCTGGTCGATCTCGTGGCCGGTGCGATTCTCACCCTGCTCGAGCACCGGGATCAGCTCCCCCAGCTGCACACCGCACCCGAACGCGCCGTCGACGAATTGCTCCGGTACCTGTCCCCGCAGGTGCTCGCGGGGCCCCGATTCGCCGACACCGACCTGCAATTGGGCGAATACGCCGTGCGCCGCGGGCAGACCGTCCTGCTGTGCCTCGCGGCCGCCAACCACGACCCCGCCGTTTTCACCGCGCCCGCCCGGCTGGATCTGAGCCGCCGGCGCAACCCGCACCTGGGTCTGGGCCACGGCGGGCACTCCTGCCTGGGCACGGCGCTGGTCCGCACCATCACCGCCACGACGCTGGACCACTTCCACACGCGCTGGCCCGGCGCGGCGCTCGCGGCCGACCCCGCGGAAATCCGGTGGCGCTCGGGGTTCCGGCATCGCGGGCCGCTCACCCTGCCGATTCGCCTGGGCTGAGGTCAGGGCAGATGCAGGCCGAGCGGCGCGGCCGGTTCCGGACCGCGCCGGCGCAGCGGCACCCACTCCCACCAGGTCACGCAGCGCCACAGCCACTCCACCGGTCCATGAACGAACCAGCGTGACCATCCGGTACTGACGACGGCCTGCGCCAGCACGACGACGCAGGCCAGAAGCAGCAGCGCCACATAGCTGTTCGACGCCGACAGGTGCAGCCGGGCGTCGGCCAGCAGGATCAGCGCCGTCGCGCCGAGATAGTTGGTCAGCGCCATCCGCCCCAGCGGCCGCAGCACGTCGCCGACGATCGCACCGAACCCGGTGCGCAGCACCAGCAGCAGACCGGTCGCGTAGGCCAGTCCGGCGAGCAGCCCCGCCACCGCCGGGGCCGAACTGGCCAGATCCAGATACGGGGTCCGGAACTCCCACTGCGCCGCCAGCACCGCCGCCGGCAGAGCCAGCGCGAACACCAGCGCCACCAGCCACCCGCGCTCCCGGAACCGCTCGAGCACCCCGTAGCGCGCGGCGGCCAGGCCCAGCAGGAAAAGCCCTGGCAACAATCCGAATCCGTCACCCAGCGCGAGCACCGCCCCGGCGGTCGCCACCAGCCCGCCGGCCAGCGCGCACCACCGGGGCAACCCGGTGGCGGGCAGCAGGATCACCGCGCCCGCCAGCGCATAGGGCAGCAACGCCTCCCCCGGCTGGAACACCTGGTGGAGCAATCCCAGAACCCCCAGAGCCAGCACCCGCCGGCCCAGCACCAGCCACGGGCGCTCCCCGCGCGCGGCGGCCCGCTCGGCGAGCACCGAAAATCCGACACCGAACAGGAACGCGAGAATCGGCAGAAAGCACCCCTCGGCCACGACCGCGAGCAGATGCCGCACCGGATCCAGCACGCCCGGCGACACCGTCGCCGGCACGCCGGTGACCCGCCAGGTCTGCGCGATCACCACCCCGGCCACGGCGAAGCCGCGCACCGCGTCCCACTCCGGAACCCGCGCACCCGGATCACCCTCGATCGCCATAGCTGTACGCTATCGAGCGGCCGGCGGCCCGTCGGATATCCGACCCCGTGTCGCCACGCCGGCTACCAGCGGTGGCGGGTGGGGGCGCGATTCGGGGGACGGGTGGCGGTCGGGTTGGGGCGCAGACGGTCCCCCCAGGGCACCGGCGCCGGGCGGGTTATGCGGCGTTCCGGCTTCTTCGCGGAGAAACGCCGCCACCACATCGGGTTCAACGGGCTGCCCAGGGGACGGAGATCCGGCCCGGGTCACCCGCCGTCCGGACCAGCCGTCGTGCGCAGAACCTCGGAACATCGATCACCCTTCAACGATCCCAGCCGCGTCCACCGAATTTCGGGGTGTCGCCGTCGGCCCGGCGTGTTCGCGGTGGTCGCGCTGGTCAGCGAGGCGCGTGCGGGCACGCGCGGATCGGTGCGGGAGCCGGGAAATCGCCGTCGGCGTCGTGCCTGTGTAGTCGCCGTTGCCAGGGATGCGCGCTGGTCAGGCGCGGCAGCCGGGCGACCGGCCCCGGCAGCGGCGGCGGCGGCGCGTGACAGAGCCGGCCCGCCCGCCAGAGCAGCAGGATCAGGAGGGCGATGAGCATCTGACCCAATGCGGTCGAGCGGTCGCTCGTTTCGGCTGCCATGCGGTCGCTCGTTGCGGCTGTCATCAGTGCTGTCACCTCTGCGCGGAGAAGACGGACGGGGAGGTAGTTCGCGTGCGGCTGGCTGTCGTGCTGTCGTTCGTGCTGTCACCCCGGCGGCGGAAAGAACGGCAGGGGCGGCAGTTCGAAGGGCAACGGGGGCGGCGGCGGTGGGGGCGGCGGGGGCGGTTCCGGCGCGGGGGCGGGCGCCTCGTAGGCCGGCTCGGGAGCGGGCGGTGGCGGCGCGTACTCGGGGACGTACTGCGGTTCCGGCACGGGTTCGGGCGCGACCGGCTCCGGCGGCGGAGGCGGCGGCGGGACCGGAGCGGGCGGCGGCGGCGGAGGCACGGGCGGTGCGGTGGAGGCGCCGGCGAGGTCGCGTTGCGGCGGGCTGCACGCCCAGCTGCCGTCGGGCAGGAAGTTCCAGCGTTTGACGACGCCGTTCTCCGAGCAGTCCTCCCCCACCTTCTTTCCGTTCGGCCCCACCTTGATCGCCGAGCAGTTCCACTGGCCCTCGAGCTTGGTCCAGCGCGCCTGCACGCCACCGGCCGAGCAGTCGTCGCCGACCTGCCGGGCGGGAAACGGCGGGGCCGGGGGCGGTGCGACGGTCGGTGAATTGGGGATGGCGGAATAGGCGGCGGAGATCCGGTCGGGCCGGTCGTCGCCGGGCTGCTCCGAATTCAGGGTGACGGCAACCGAGACGATCACCGCGGCACCGGCCGCGAGCGCGGCAGCGATCGACAGCACGCGAGTGTTGTCGCGCCAGTCGTCTCTCGGGCCGGGATCGCCTTCGGATTCCACCATCGCACCGCCTTCTCTGTTGAAACAGGGAACACCGTCACGAATAGCCGATCTCCAGGGAGGCTACCGGAAGTTAGCTGAAAACTGCGCGACCTTTGACATGGTGCATTTTCGCAGTTAGCGGCCGTTATATGAAGTTGTCCAAATATTTGCTGATTAACTGCGCGTAAGACTTGGCAGAGAAGCCCGGCTCACTTCACCGAGACCCGCACTTTGACCGCGTCGGCATCGGTGCCCTGCAGCGCCTGCGAGATCAATGTGCTCAGATCGAGCTGCGGCGCACTGGACGCGATCGCGTCGGTCAGCGGCCGCAATCCCGGAATCAGCGACTTCAATTCCGGTCCGACTTCGTTGAGCCATTCGGTGATCCGTTCCAGGAACGGCACCACGCCATTGCCTTCCAGATACATCTCCGGCGCACCGTCGCTGAGGACCAATCGGCCCACCGCCTCGACCAGTCCGTCGAGCACCTTGCCGAACTCGACGAAATTCGGGGCCGCCTCCGACAGCGCCGGATTCGCCCAATCGATGTCCTTGGCCGCGAACTGGAAACTGTTGAGCAGTTCGGCGATCTTGGGCGAGCGGGTCATGATCGTGGCGGCCAGCAGATCACCCGAGCGCGCCAGCTCGGGCATCACCGACTCGGTGCCGGTCAGCGATTTGCTCATGGTCTGCACCAGCGAATCGACCACGGCCGGGTCGAGCTGGTTCATCGTCTTGGTGACCATTCGCGCCACCTCCGCGATGGACAGCGGCGTGCGCACGTCGGCGGTGTCGAGCCGCTGGCCCGCCCGCAGATAGGGGCCGCCGTCGCGCTTGGGGACGAACTGCACATAGGGCTCGCCGAGGGCCGACAGGTGCTCGATGGTGACCACGCTGTCGGTGGGCAGCCGGTGCGCGCCGTCCACCCGGAAACCGACCTCGACACCGGCCGGCGTGCTCTCGACCGAGGTCACCTTGCCGACCGCGATGCCGGTGAGCAAGATCGGCGATCCCACGCCGAGCCCGCCCGAATTCTTCAGCACCAGAGAGGCGTCGGTGTAGTCGGCGAACGGGTCGAACCGCACCACGCCGAAGGTGAGATAGGCCGCGCCGAGTATCAGGATGGCGGCGATACCGGCCAGCGAGGCCAGCGAACCGGGTTTGACCTTCATCGCACCGCTCCGATCATGCGCAGCGCCTGCACCATGCGATCCAGCTGCTCGGTGTCGGTGCCCTCCGAATTCACCTGCACGCCGGTGATATTCACCTTCGGTCCGCGCTCGGCGAAGGGAATCACCTTGTCCCGCAGGAACGCCACGAGCATCGCCAGATTCGACGGCGAGCGCAGATCCAGCGGACCTCCGCTGGCCAGCGGCACGAACGCCTTGGCGGCGGCCTCGCCGGATCGCACCAGCGGCGCCAGCCACACCAGCGACTCACCCACCGGGCCGAGCACGCCGAAGATCTTGGTGACCTCGTCGATGGACCGCGCGGCCCCGTTCACGTGCTGGACCGACTCGGCGCTGAGAATGTTGTCGAGCTCGGGCTGGATGTCGTGCAGCACCTGGGCGTTGGTGGCCAGACCGTTCAGCAGGGCGTCCACCGAATCCAGGTTCGCGGCCAGGTCGGCGGCGTCGGCGCCCATCACCTGGGAGATCCGCGCGGTCTCGCGCGGATCCTCGGGCAGCACCGAATTGAACCGGTTGATGATGTCCTGCAACTGACCGACCGCGCCGCCCTGCACGAACAGCGCCATGGCGGCCATGGTGTCCTCGAGCTGCACCGGCGGGCGGCTGTGCGCCAGATCGATGACGGCGTCGGCGCCCAGCAGTTGCCCGAAGCCGTCGGGCGGCGTGGTCAGCGCGATGTGGATATCGCCGAGCACGGTGTTCTGCCGCAATTCGGCGATGGTGCTGGCGGGCAACTGCACCGCGTCGGAGATCTCGGCGTCGACGACCACGTAGCCGCCACGTCCGGCCGGCGCCTTGTCGGCGGGCACGACGGTGACCTTCTCCACGGTCCCGACCTGCGCGCCGTTGGCGATGACCTTCGCCCGCGCCGGCAGGTTCAGCACGTTCGCGAACTGGATCTGCACGCGATGGGTCGAGCCCGAGACCGAGGTGCCGGGCACCGGCACCTCGGACGGATCGAACCCGCAGCCGCCGAGGGCGACCGCGGTCGTGAGCGCCAGCGCGAGGCCGGTGCGCCGCAGCGCCCGCCGGTCCGGGAGTCGCAGGGTCACCGATCTCATTGCGTACCAACCGATCCCAGCACCAGCTGTGTCAGGGGAACCTGCACCATTCCGTCGGCCGCGCCCGCGCACCGGCCCGGCGCGAGCGCGTTGAGCGCTGCGCACACCTGCTCCGCGTTCTGCTGCGGAATCGCGACCTTCGGTGGGGCGTAACCGATTCCGGGCGCACCGGTCTGCGGGTCCAGCACGCTCTGGAAGGCCGAGGCGACCACCGGCGCGGTCAGCACGATCTCGCGCAGCGAGCCGACGTTGGCGCGCAGCAGCTTGATCAGCGGCACCGTCTGATCCAGCAGCGCGCCGATCTGCCCGCCGAACATGGTCGTGATGTCGTTGAGCATCGGCAGCACCTGGCGCAGGCCGTCGAACAGTTCGGTGCCGGGGCCGAGCAGCTCGGTGCTGGCCTGGTGCAGCGCGGGGCCCAGCCTGGTCAGCATGGATTGCAGATCACCCCAGTGCTGCTGCACCTTCAGCGACACCGAGGCGAAGGCGTCGAAGATGCCGGCCAGATTGGCGATGTCGGCGTCGGGCGTCTTCAGCGCCGAGCCCAGCTTCTTGATCAGCTCGTTGATCTGGGGCCCGGTGCCCGCCGTGGCGCGGTCCAGCGCCGAGAGCCCGTCGGAGAGCGCGTTCGGCTGCGCCGGATCGGGTCCGACGATCTGATCGGAGAGCTGCGCCAGCGCCGTCAGCGTCTGGGTGAGGCTCTTCGGGGTCAGCGTCTTGGTGATGCACTGGCCGCCGTCCCAGCGCGCGGTGTCCTTGCCGGTGCTCAGCACGGCCAGTTCGCGATCGGCGACCACGGTGTCGGAGACCGTGGTGGCCGCGGCGTCGGCGAGCACCGGATGCTCGGCGTCGACCTCGAACTCGACCCGCACGGTGGAGCCCTGGTTACGCACGGCGGTGACGGTGCCGACGGTGATGCCGCGCATCGTCACCTGGTTGCCCTCGTAGAGCCCGATGCTGTCCGGCATGATCGCGCAGTAGGCCTGCGTCTTGTGCAGCGGATCGAAGACGACGAAATAGCCCGCGACCGCGAGCAGCCCGATCACGACCGCACCCGCGATCGACATGAACGCCTGACTGCCGAGTACCCGGTTCAGCATCAGCACTCCTTCCCGGGAAGCGGCACGCACAGACCGGTGGGCGCCGGCACGGTGTCGCCGGAGCGATCGATGACGATCCCGCCCTCCGGAATCACCAGCTCGCGCAGCTTCTCGGTGAGCGCGTGCGCGGAGGCGATCACCGGATCCAGCCGCCCGCCCAGCTGTTCGAGCTGCGGCAGCGCGTCGGCGAGCTGTTGCGCGCGCGGCTTCAGGCTGGAATCCCAGGTCGGCGCGAGCAGCGCGAGCCGCTGCACCACGCTGTTCAGCAGCGCCACCGCCTCGCGCATCTCGCCGCGCTTGTCGATCAGCACGGTCTCGAGCTGGTTCGCGTTGTCCATCAGCCGGCCGAGATCGGTCTTGGCGCCGTCGTACATCCGCACGTACTCGCTGGCCACCGAGATGGCGTTGGAGACCTGGGTGCGCTGGCGCTCGATGGCGTCGATGTAGCCGCCGACGGTGTCGAGGGTGGTGCGCACCGCCTCGGGCGCGTTGTTCACCGAGGTGTTCAGCGTGGCGAGGTTGTCGCGCAGGGTGTTGCCGTCGATCTTGCTCAGCGGCGTGGTCGCGTCCTGGAAGGTCTGCACCAGGCTGTAGGGCAGCCGCACCCGGTCCGCGGGAATCGCGCTGTCGCCCAGCGGCTTGTCGCCGGCCGGGAACAGCGCGACGTAGTGGCCGCCGACCACGGTCAGCATCCGCACGTCCAGCGAGCTCTTGTCGCCGACGAAGACATCGCTGTCCACGGTGAAGGTCATCACCACCCGATCCGGCTTCAGCTCCAGCGATTTCACCGAGCCGACCGAGATGCCGGCCAGCCGGACGTCGTCGCCGGTCTTCACCGACTGGGCCTCCGACAGCTCGGCCGTATAGGTGCTCTTGCCGAAGGGCACCACGTACAGCGCGCCCGCCGCGACGATGCCGACCACCAGCAGCGCCACGCCCAGGATGCCCAGGCGCACTTCGCGCCGCCGCTTGGCGCTGTCGTCGAGCACGCGCCGGTCACCGCCGAGCAGGCGGGAGATCATGCCTGGCATACCGCCACCTTCTGTCCGCCGATGAGCACCTGCAGCGGCGCCGGAACCTCCGCGGCGCCCTTGCTGCACTGCGGTTTCCAGCCCGCCACCGTGCGCGGCAGCGCGTTGTCGACGGCGTCGAGCAGGCCGGGCAGTTTGCCGAACACCTCGACCGCCTGCTGCGGATCCGGGAACAGCCGGCGGATCTGCGCGTCCAGGTCGGCCGCGCCGGACTCGTCCAGGCCCAGCGTCGCCAGCAGGCGGTCCAGCGGGCCCAGCACCGAGGGCGCGGTCATCGCGAAACGCGCCAGGCCGCCGATGTTCTCCTGCAGCGAGCCGAAGATGTCGGTGAGGCGCGCCAGCAGCGGCACCAGGTAGTGCACCCGGCCGCCGATCCGGTCGGAGATGTCGGACATGTTCTTGACCAGCGTGCCGATCACCTGCTGCCGGTCGCCCACGTACTTGCTGAGCTCGGCGATGGACTCCATCGCCGGGCCCAGTCCGTTGCCGTCGCCCTCCAGCACCGCGAGCATGTTCTCGGTGAACCGGTTGACCGATTCCGGGGACATCGTGGCCAGCACCGGCTTGAGGCCGTTGAACAGGCTGGTCACGTCGAAGGACGGCAGGGTCATGTCGGCGCCGATGGTGGCGTTGTCGGCCAGGCGCAGACCGGGATTCGGCTGCTGCTGCAGATCGATGTAGCGCTGGCCGGTGAGGTTCTGATAGCGGATGGCCAGCACCGAGTTGTCGTAAACCGGTGTCGCGTCCTGCACGGTCAGATGGACCCGGGCCTTGACCCCGTCCAGCGCGATGCGCTCCACCTTGCCCACCTGCACGCCGTACATGCGCACGTCGTCACCGACCTTGAGCCCGTTCGCGTCGGTGAAAAGCGCGTCGTGGGCATGGGTTTCGCCGTCCACCGGGCGCTTGATCGCGGTCAGCACCAGCGCCAGCACCACCACCATCACGCCCGCGAACAGCGCCAGCCGCCACGCCGCGGCACGTACCGTCATCGCTGAGCCTCCTCGGGGATGGCAGTCGGCGCAGCCGACGGGGTGGGTGCGTGCAGACCCAGCAGCGGCACGGCGATGCCCGGCACGTTCTGCAGATCGACCTTCAGGTTCAGCACCGGACCGTCCGGCGTATCCGGCATGGCCGCGCGCAGCCGCTCCAGCAGCAGCCCCAGCTCGGCGGCCGACTGCTGCGGCCGCGGCACCATCCGCGCCAGCACGGTCAGGATCGGCGCGAGCATGTCGGTGGCCTCGGCCAGCTGCGCGCCCGCCGCGTTCACGGTGGTCGAGAGACCCGGCAGGATCTTGCCGGTCAGCGCCGCCACGCCCACGTCGTAGCGATCCTTGTCGGTTTGCAGAATCCGAATGTCGTGGATCTGGTCCAGGATCTGGATGGTCGCGCCCGCGAACTTGCCGCCGCCGTCGAAGGCCGGGCCGAGATTGCCGAGCAGCTCGGAGGCAGGCATGTTCTGGTTGTCGGCGATGATCTTCGAGACCGAGATCAGCGCCTGCACCAGCGGGGTCATCGCCTGGAAGTCCGCGGACACCTGCGCGATCACGGTGGCCAGCTGCGGGGTCAGCACGGCCGCGCCGACCTGGGACAGGCTGCGCAGGATCGAGCCCATGGTGGCGTCGTAGACCCGGTCCGAGCGCGGCCCGGTCAGATCGATCACCCCGCCCGCGCGCAGCGGGGAACCGCCCGCGCCGCGCAGCAATTCGAGCTCGCTGATGCCGAAGAGGTTGGCCGGGGCGTAGTCCACGCGCAGGCTGTCGTCGATGCCGTGCAGGCGGGAGCCGTCCAGCCGCAACATGATCCGCTGGGTGCCGTTGGCGTCGGGGCTGATCTCCTCGACCTTGCCGACCTGCACGCCGTCCAGGCGCACCTGCGTGCCCGCGGACAGGCCGTCACCGACCTGCTCGGTGTGCAGCGCGATCCGCAGGCCGTCCTCGGTGCGCAGATTGCGGTACGCGGTGGTGGCCAGAGCCACCACCACGAGCACGGCGACGAGCGCCAGCCCGACCGTGCGGGCTTTCTTCTTGTCCGCGGCGACGCCGGGCAAACCGTATTCAGGCATCACTCACCCCGTAAAACTGATCGCCGCGTTGAAGCCCCACAGCACGATGGACAGCACCATGTCGATGGCGATGATCGACACGAAGCTGGCCCGCACCGCGCGCCCGGAGGCGATACCCACGCCTTCGGGGCCACCGCTGGCGAAGAAGCCGTAGTAGCTGTGCACCAGGATCACCACGGTTCCGAAGATGGCCACCTTGATCACCGCGGCGATCACGTCGAAACCGGAGACGAACTGGAAGAAGTAGTGGTCGTACACGCCCGCGGACTGCCCGTGCACCAGCGTGATCAGCCCGCGGCAGGCGCCGTAGGACAGGATCAGCGCGATCAGGAAGGTCGGCACGATGGCCAGCGCGCCCGCGATCACCCGGGTGGTCACCACGAACGGCACCGAGCGCAGGCCCAGCGATTCGATGGCGTCGATCTCCTCGGAGATGCGCATGGAACCGATCTCGGCGGTGATCCGGCAGCCCGCCTGGGCGGCGAAGCCGACGGCGGCGGCGATCGGGGCGAGTTCGCGGGTGGTGGCGTAGGCCGAGACGACGCCGGTGACCGGGCCCATGCCGAGCATGTCCAGGGTCGCGAAGGATTCCACCGCGACCGAGGCGCCCATCACCAGGCCGAGCACGATCATCATCGGCACGGTGCCGCCGCCGACCACGATGGAGCCGCGACCCCAGGTCATGTTCGTGATCGCCCGCATGGTCTCGCCGCGGTACCGCTTGAGGGTCAGCGGGATCGCCGAGAGCACCTGCCAGACGAAGACCGCGATGAAGCCGAGCATGTCGACCGCGCGCGCCACCCGGGAGCCGCGCCGGAAGTAGCGGCGGACCCAGCGAAAACCCTTGGGGGTGTAGGCCGATGTCGTCATCTATGCCAGCTTCGTGGGTAGGAACATGGCCGTGACCTGCGTCATCGCCAGGTTCACGATGACGATCGAGACCACCGAGAGCACCACGGCCGCGTTCACCGCGTCGGCCACACCGCGCGGGCCGCCCTTGGCCTCGAGGCCGCGCTGGCAGGCGATGATCACCACCAGGAAGCCGAAGATCAGGGCCTTGAGCAGCGAAACCCACACGTCCGCGGTGGTGGTGAAGGAGCCGAAGGTGGCCCAGTAGCTGCCCGGCGTGACGCCCTGCCCGGCGATCGCGACCGCGTATCCGGCGAGCACGCCGACGAAGATGATGAGGATATTGAGCAGCGGCGCCACGATCAGCATGGCCGCCATCCGCGGGATCACCAGCCGGTTGATCGGGTTGATGCCCATGGTGTGCAGGGCGTCGATCTCCTCGCGAATGGTGCGCGCGCCCAGGTCGGCAGCGATCGCCGCCGCGCCCGCGCCGCCGAGCAGGAAGCCGGTGGCCATCGGGGCGCCCTGCTTGATGACGCCGAGGCCGCCGGTCGCGCCGAGCAGCGAGTCCGCGCCGAGGGTGTGGATCAGATTGCCGACCTGGATGGACACGATCACGCCGAACGGGATCGCGATCAGGATGGCCGGGATGGTGGTGACGGTGATCAGCCGCCAGGCCTGCAGGATGGCCTCACGCCACTGGAACTTGCCGCGCACGATGTCGCCGGCGGCTCCGGTCACCGACTCCTCGGCGATGCCGACCGCGCGGCCGAAGGTGCGCAGGGAGGACACCACGGTGTCGGAGAAGTTCTTGCGGACCACCTGGACCGGGCTGTCGCGGCGTTTCTCCTGTCGCAGGAGTTCGAGCTGTTCCAGCGCTGCGCGGGTATCCGGGGTCATACGCGAGTTCCGCCCACGCCGGGGGCGCGGGTTGTGTCGAAGTTCATCAGGTATCTCTCCGAATCCGGCAGCAATGCCAACTCAAGCAAGCTAATAGGTACTCTAGGTCACAACAAAATCGCGCCCCTGTGACGCTGGCCACCCGGATTCGGTTTTCGATACAGCAAGAGTTATTTGTGAAACACATCACTAGATGATCACGAGTGCGACGCGGGACACATTTCCGCTGAACAGAAGCGGATTGACCATTCGCTTTTCACCGCATGCCCCCTTCCGAAATCGGACATTGCGGTCATAGCAAAATCGATCGAATCGCCCCGGCAGCGCGAATCAGGAACTTCTGACAGTGACTTCTAGATAGCTGTGCATTTGCTTTTGCGGGTCACAGCAAACGCACGCCGACAGCTGGGCACTGTGCCCGGCCGCGCTGGGCACCTGAACGAATTCCGTTGAATACCAATATCTTCAAGTGACGTGCGCCATATGGTCCGAGCCCAGGTATCGAACCTACCCGCCCGTCAGGAATTCTCATGCGCACCACTTCGCTCGCCCTCGCCGCCGCCCTCTGCCTGTTCGCCGCAGGTACCGCCCACGCCGGACCGATCACCTTCGCCGCCAAGGTGGATTCGCCCTCCGGCGGCTCGTTTCCCTCCTGGGGCCCCGGCCCCTCACCCACCGGCACCGTCGGCGCCGACTTCGACGGCGACGGCATCCTCGACATCGTGGCCGCCGACTTCCAAGGCGCCGGACCGATCCTCATGACCGGGAAGGGCGACGGGAAGTTCGGCACCGGCAGCCGGGTCGGCACCGTCGGCAACGGCTACGGCGCGGTCGCCGCCGGTGACCTCAACGGCGACGGGGCGCCCGACGTGGTGGCCCAGGCCTGGACCTTCGTGGCCACCTTCCTCAACAACGGCGACGGCACCTTCGCGCCCCCGAAGAAGGTCACCACACTGGAGGGGGCGCAACAGGAGGTGGCGGTCGCCGACACCAACGGAGACGGGAAGGCCGACGTGCTCAGCCTCGCCCCCGCCGGGGTCAAGACCTGGTTCGGCAAGGGCGACGGCAGCCTCGAATCCGGGCCCACCAGCATCATCCCCGGTGTGGCCGCCGCGTTCACCCTCGGCCGGTTCAACGCCGACAACCGCGTCGACCTGGCAGTGAACAACGATGTGCTGCAACAGGTCCACGTGTTCACCGGCAACGGGGACGGCAGCTTCGACCGGCGCGGCGCGAGCACCTCGGGCCTGATCACCGAGGACGTCCGCGCCGGCGACTTCACCGGCGACGGCATCGACGATGTGATCACCGCCGACTCCTTCTCGTTCAGCACGACGCTGCTGACTTCCGATGGCCAGGGCGGTTTCTCGAAGACCGACCGGGTCGCGCTGTCCGGCCTGGGCCCCACCAGCATCGCCGTCGGCGACTTCGACCGCGACGGCAAACTGGATGCCGCGATGTCCGCGGTGCTCAACTCGAAGATGGTGGTGTTCAGCGGAAACGGCAACGGCACCATCACCCGCGCCGGCGAGTTCGGCGTCACCTCGCAGCCGCAGACACCGGTCGTCGCGGACTTCGACCGCGACGGCAAGCTCGATGTCGTGGTCGCGGGCAGCGCCAACGCCGTCTCCTTCCTGAAGAACATCTCCTGAACACCGCCGGAACCCCGCCCGGAGACCGGGCGGGGTTGGCGCGCCGAGCTATAGAGCGGTGCTATGAGGCCCCTTCACGGCGATCGCGTACAGGTCGCGCGCGGGCCCGGTGAGGCGCTGACCGGTCGGCCAGACCGCGCGCAGGCTGCGCGTCAGATCCAGCTCGGGCACCGCGACGGCGACCAGCGCACCACTCGCCAGATCGGCGGCCACGGCGAGCGAGCTCAGCACCGAGACGCCCACCCCCGCGGCGACGGCGGACTTGATGGCGGTGGTGGACGACAACTCCAGCGCGATCTCCGGTCGCCAACCCGGAACCGCTTGGGCGACAACCTTTTCGAAGAGCGCCCGGGAACCCGAGCCGGGCTCGCGCTGGACCAGCGGCGTGGCGGCCAGTTCGGCGCGGCTCACCACCCCGCGGCGGGCCCAGCGATGCTGCGGCGCGACGACGACGAGCAGGTGGTCCCGGGCCACCTCGTGACTCTGCAAGCCGCGGAAGGTCTGCGGAGTCTCGATGAAACCGATGCCCGCGCGGCCGTCCAGCACGGCCTGCGCGACCTCGACCGAGTTGCCGGACTCCAAGGCGATGGTCACCTCGGGGGCGGCGGCGCGCATGCTCAGCAACCAGCCCGGGAACAGATACTCGGCCACGGTCTGGCTGGCGGCCACCCGCAATCGGGAGTCGCGCTCGGAGCGCAGCGCGTGGATGCCCGCGTCCAGTTGCGCGGCCGCGTCCACCACCTGCCGCGCCCACGCCGCGATCAGCTCACCGGCCGGGGTGGGCCGGGAGCCGAGCGTACTGCGCTCCAGCACCGGCATGCCGACGAGTTGCTCCAGGTAGCGGATGCGCGAGGACGCCGAGGGCTGACTGATGCCGTGTGCCTGGGCCGCGCGGCCCAGGCTGCCCAATTCGATCACCGACAGCAGCAGATCCAGCGCGGCCAGATCCGGAACCTGCGGCGAGAGGGGCATAGATCCACTCTATGCATGCATAGCTATGGCGCCGCTACCGGACGCGCCCGGCGGCGGCGAAGCTGGACCCATGACCGCCACCCTGACTCCGCCCGCGCGGCGCCTGTTCGGCGAGCTGGATCGCGAATCGCTGCGGCACCTCGGACCCAACTGGTTCGCGGCCGTGATGGGGACCGGGATCGTCGCCACGGCCGCCGCCACCCTGCCGCTGCGCCTGCCCGGGCTGCGCGGGGCGGCGATCCTGGTCTGGGGCGTCTCCGCGTTGCTGCTGCTCGGACTAACCGTCGCCTACGCCGTGCACCTGATCCGCTTCCCGGACAACGCGCGCGACCACCGGGCCAATCCGATCATGTCGCAGTTCTTCGGCGCGCCGCCGATGGCGCTGATGACCGTCGGCGCGGGCACCCTGCTGCTCGGCCGCGACGTCATCGGGCTGGGCGCGGCCGTCGCCGTGGACTGGGTGCTGTGGAGCGTGGGCACAGTGCTCGGCCTGTTCACCGCCTTCGCGATCCCCTACCGGATGTTCACCCGGCATCGGGTCGCCCGGGACGCCGCCTTCGGCGGCTGGCTCATGCCGGTGGTGCCGCCGATGGTGTCGGCGTCCATGGGCGCTTTGCTGATCCCGCACACCCCGGCCGGGCAGGCCCGGCTGACCATGATCATCGTGTGCGTCGCCATGTTCGGCCTGTCGCTGATCGCCGCGCTGGTCACCATCACCATGATCTGGTCGCGCCTGGTCCATTTCGGCGTCTCCAAGGGCGAAATGGTGCCGACCCTGTGGATCGTGCTCGGCCCGCTCGGCCAGGCGGTGACCGCCTCCGGCCTGATCGCCAATGCCGCACCCAGCGCCCTGCCCGAGCTCTACATCAAGGGACTGACCGTCTTCTCGGTCATCTTCGGCATCATCACCTGGGGTTTCGCCATGCTCTGGCTGGCGCTCGCGATCGCGGTCACCTACCGCACCTACCGCGCCGGTGAACTGAGCTTCAACCTGACCTGGTGGGGCTTCACCTTCCCCCTGGGCACCTGCATCACCGGCAGCACCGTGCTCTACACCCACACCGGCGCCTACCTTTTCGCCGGAACCGCGGTGGTGCTCTACGCGCTGCTGGTCACCGCCTGGGCGGTGGTGGTCCAGAAGACCTTGCGCGGACTGTTCAGCGGCGTGCTGCTGCGCGCTCCGGTCCCGGCGCCTGCCTGATCCCCGCCGCGCCTAATCCAGCAGCGGGAACCGGCCGGAACCCAGCAGGTCCGCGATCACCTGCCGTTTCACCTGCGGCGCGGCGTAATCCGGATGTGCGCGCAACACCGCCGCGGCATCGTGCAGCCTGATCATCTGCGCCTCGGCCTCGACGGCCGTGCGCCCACCGGGGGCGACGCGGTGCGCCGAATAGACCGGACTGTCCCGGTCGATCCGGCCCAGGCGCAGCGCCTGGTCGACCCGGCGCGAACACCGGCACAGCGCTTGCGGATTGGCGACACCGCAGCTGGCGTCCAGGAACGTGCCGATGCGCTGTTTGGCCCGCTGCAACCGTTTCCGGTAAGCGGCGGGGGTGATGTCGAGAATGTAGGCCGCCTCGGTGGACGGCAGTTCGAAAACCTCGCCGAGCACGAAGGCGACGCGCTCGTCCCGGGCCAGGCATTGCAGCATGGCCTGGCTGCAATTGAGCCGGACCTCAGCCGACAGCAGGGCCGCGTCCGGCCCCCGGTAGTCCTCCTCCGCCCGGCCATCGGCCAAACCCGCCGCGAACTGGTCGAAGTCGAGCTCGGCCCGCTCCTGCGGCGAACGGCGGCGCAGGTTGATCAGATAGTTGACGCCGATCCGATACGCCCAGGTCAGGAGTTTGGCCTCGGCCCGCCAGGTGCCCAGGTGCTGGAGGACGCGCAGCAGGATCTCCTGCGTCGCGTCCTCCGCCTCGACCGGGCGGCCGGTCATCCGGAGGGCCAAGCGGTACAGCGGATCCTGGATTTCGCGGAGCAGTGCGTCGAGAGCGTCGTGGTCGCCCGCCAGCGCACGTTCGACCAGCGCGTGCTGGTCGTCCGGCGTCGGATCCCCTGCGGCGCGCGTGAAACCCACAGCGCGACTCCCGCGCTGCGCAGGCTCCGCAATGCCATGTTCGGTCCCGATAAAGATGCCAGCGCGGCCGGCCGATTCGGATTCCACACAGACAGCATGCGCTTCCCGGAGCTGCGGCACCCAGCGGCCGGACGACGGTGTTCAGCAGATCACGGCAGCTCTGCCAGCGCGTGCCGGTCGATCCACGCAGCCACGGCCGCGCCGATCTCGTGCGGGCGGTCCTCCGGGGCATGGTGTTTGGCCGGTGGGATCATGACCTTCTCCGCGTTCGCGAACGTTCTCGCGGCCCAGTCGACCGCGGCCGCCGGGACGCCCTGGCCGTTCTCCAGCGCCATGATCAGCTTCGGAAACTCGTGCGCTCCGGCTAGATACCTGCCGTAGTTCTCGATGATCGCGACCACGTCGGCCGGTTCGCCGTCGAGCGGAAGCTCCCTGGGCCAGGCCAGCAACGGCCGACGCGAGGCGGGCGTCGGGTAGGGCGCGCGGTAGACGTCGTGATCCGCCTGCGACAGGTTCGTCACCTGCGCGGGCAGGTTGAACTCGAGGAACATGTTCTCCTCCAGCACCATTCGCTCACCTTCGGGACCGCGATACTTCGCGAACAGCTCCCGGGCCTGCGGCGGCATGTCGCTGGACTTGCCCGGTCGCAGGAACGTCTCCAGCACGGCGAGGCCGCGCACCCGCCCGGGATGGCGTGCCGCCCAGTCCATGCCGAGCGCGCCACCCCAGTCGTGGCCGACGAGGATCACCTGCTCCAGATCCAAGGCGTCGAACCAGGCGTCGAGGTAGCGAGCATGATCGACGAAACGGTACCGGCTGTCGGGTTTGCCGGAGGCGCCCATCCCGATCAGATCCGGCGCGAGCGCCCGGGTCCGATCCGAAACGTGCGGGATCACGTTCCGCCACAGGTAGGACGAGGTCGGATTGCCGTGCAGGAAAACAACCGGCACCGAGCCGGTTCCGGTGTCGGAGTAGGAAATGAAGGCATCGAGCACATCGACGGTCTCGTGTTTCATGGCCGCCCTTTCGGTTTGTTCGGTCGCGTACACCTGGTTTCGACACAGGTTTTGACCGGCCTGTGACCGCGTCCGAGGTGACGTGCGTCACCAAATGTGCCTAACCTCATACGTGGCATTGCCTTTCGTGGCTGCTACGGCGAGATACCTTGACGCCGTTCCCGATTGCAGGCGTTAGGAAAATCGATGAAGGTCACGGCCCCACGGCCCGCGGTCCTCGGCCGGGCGGCCGGTCTGTGTGTTGCCCTGGCGGTGCTCGCCGGGTGCGGGCAGAGCACGCCGGTCACGCCCGGCGCACCCAATTCCCCTGGCACGCCCGCCGGTTCGGCCGCCGAGATCAACGCCCTGGTGGAGCAGTTGCAGGTCGGCACCGAAGGCTCGATGAGCGGCTACGACCGGGAGAAGTTCCCGCACTGGGACACCAACAAGCCCGAGCACGGTTTCGGCGCGGAATTCACCCAGTACGCCAAATGCACCACCCGCGAGGTGATGCTGCTGCGCGACGCCACCGGCGCGGTCACCCTCGACGCCAAGACCTGCAAGATCACCGTCGGCAAGGGCGGCGGCTGGCAGGACGGATACGGCTTCCTCGACGCCAAGACCGGCAAGCTCAAGCCCTACAAGTTCATGACCGACTCGGCCTCGGTCGACGCCGAGCACATCGTGCCGCTGGCCGAAGCCTGGCGTTCGGGGGCGGCCGGCGGCGACGAGGACACCCGCCGCCGGATCGCGAACGACGCGCTCAACCTGGAGGCGTCGGACCCCTCGGCCAACCGCTCCAAGGGTGACCAGGACGCCGCCAACTACCTGCCGCCCGGTTCCTTCCGGTGCGTCTACATCGATCGCTACGTCCGGGTCAAGATAAAATATGGCTTGACCGTTGATTCCGCCGAACAGTCCGCCCTGCGCACCGCGGTCGCGGATTGTGTCTCTCGAGGAGAGTTCAAATAAGCGACATCATCGAGATCCCCGTCAAAGCCGCCGTCATGACCGAGGAAGAGGGCACGGTCTCCGGCGAGCTCGATATCACCGTGGACGAGGCCGGAAAGGGGCAGGTCCGCTACCGCGGCAACAAGAACTGGTACACCATCGGCAACCTCGCCGCCGAACCGCCGCGCACCTGGAAGACCGCGGCCGAACTGGCCGCGGCCATCACCTCGGGCGTCGGCCAGCGTGACGCGGCGGGCAACACCGTCCCGTTCGAGGCCTGACCCTCAGCTCGCGACGCGGTGACCGGCGGCTTCGAGCACGCCGGTCGCCGTCTCGAGCTTGTGTTCCGGGACCAGGACCAGGTCGGCGTGATAGGTGGAGGCGACGAACACCGGGATCTTCGCCTCCGCCAAGGGGCCCACCAGTGCGGCCAGCATCCCCGGCACGTCCAGGCCGTGCGCCGAGGCCCCGCCGTAGAAGCCGACCCACTTCTCCGCGTCCACCCACGGCGGCGCGTCCCGGATCACGGTGAGTCCCTCCGGCGCTCGCACCAGGGCGATCCACTCGTCGTCCTCCGGGAAGGTCGCCTCCGGGAAATGCTCGATCACGAACCGCGAAGGCACCACACTCAACCGCTGCGACATCCCGTCACTGTAGCCAGGCGCGCCGACCTGCCCGGGATCAGCCGATGTACTGGCTGTCCAGCCGGATTCGATGCTGGTCGTCGAGGGCAATGACGTCGTAGCCCGCACCGGCCACCGCGCCGTCGGCGGTGACCATGTCCCAGCCCAGACCGATCAGGCCGGTCGACAACCGCGTGGCCGCGCCCCGCGCGGCGAAGCGGTGACCGGGCGCGACGAACATCTCGTAGGCGCGGGTCACGCGGCGTTCCATCTCGGCATGCCCGCGCACCGCGACCGGCGGGATCGGAAAAGCCAACTCCGCCAGCGCCTCCCGCACGGCCTGCGGCGGATCGATCAGCAGTTGCGCGCCGTCGACCGCGAAGAGGTCGTGAATCAGCTTGCGGCGCAGGCCGTCGTCGGATTCGTTCCACACCGCGACGTAGCGCTCGGCGAAGGCGGCCAGCTCGTTGTCGTTCAATTCCTTGCTCATGGCGGTGAGCTTGCTCCGGCGGATGCGGCCGCGCGATTCCCTGCGGGGAATGGTGCGCCGGCGCGGCCTCGGCCACGATGGGACGCATGACGACAGCGGCGGCGACCGGATTTCCGCGCCAGCTCAAGCACTGGCGCACCCTGCGGCGGGTGAGCCAGCTCGATCTCGCGATCCAGGCCGAGACCAGCCAGCGCCATCTCAGCTTCCTGGAGCAGGGCCGCTCGCGCCCGGGCCGCACCATGGTGGTGCGGCTCGCCGAATCGCTGGGCCTGTCGCTGCGCGAGCGCAACGACCTGCTGCTGGCCGCCGGGTTCGCGCCGATCTTCCCCGAATCGAGCTTGGACACACCGGAACTGGCGCCGGTACGGGCCGCGCTGGACCGGATCCTGACGGGGCACCTGCCCTACCCGGCCGTGGTCATCGCGCCCTACGGCCGGCTGGTCGCGGCCAACGCCGCCTTCGATCTGCTCACCGCCACGGCCGCGCCGCACCTGCTGGCGCCGCCGCTGAACGTGCTGCGCGTGGCCCTGCACCCGGAGGGACTGGCCCGGCACGTGGTCAACCTGCCGGAGTGGGGCCGCCACGTCACCGAATCCCTGCGCGGCCGCGCCCTGCGCAGCCCCGACCCGGCCCTGGACGAGTTCATCGCCGAGCTGGAAAGTTATCTGCCCGAGGCACATCCGGGCCCCGACCACCTGGGTTTCGCGGTGCCGCTGCGGTTGCGAAGCCCGGAGGGCGAGCTCCAGCTCATCACCACGATCACCTCCTTCGCCACCGCGGTGGACATCACCCTGGCCGAGCTGCACCTGGAGGCGTTCCTCCCCGGTGACGACCACACCGCCGACTACCTGCACCGCCGCTTCGGCGAGCGGCAGCGCTGAGCGGGTCACCAGTCGCGGGCGGCGCGGCGCAGCCGCCGGGTCACCTGCTCGACGTGCGGCGACGCCGGTCCGGGCCGCCGCACCAGAAAGCCGGTGTTGATCGGCGGGTCGGCGGGTTCCAGGAGTGCGACCAGCCGCCCCGCGGCGAGGTCCGCGGCGCACAGGTAGCGCGGCAGCACGCTGAACCCCGCGCCCGCGCCGACGGTCGCGGCGACCGCCCGCAGATCCGCGACGACGACGGCCGGTTCAGCGGACAGGCGCAGCCCGAAGACGTGCCGCCAGTAGCGGCGCAGGATCGGCAGGTCCGCCGCGTAGCTGATCAGCGGCAGGCCCGCCAGCGCCGCGGGGCCCTCGGCCGCCAGCCGGTCCAGATCGACGCGGGCGGCCACGCCGGGCGCGGCGACGAGCACGAACTCCTCGTCGACCAGGGCCTCGGCGAACACCGCGCGGCCGCGCGGCCGGACCGTGGACAGCACCAGGTCGTACTGCCCGGCGCGCAGCCCGGCCAGCAGATCCTCGGACAGCCCCGCGGTGACGGTGAGCCGCACCCCCGGCTCGACCAGCGACGCCAGCGCCGGAAGCACCTGGACCGCGAGCATTTCCGCCGGTCCGGCCAGCCGCACCGGCGGTTCGGGCGCGGGATCGGTGGCGCCGCCGTGGCCGAGCGCGAGTTCCAGCGCGTCCAGCGGGCCCGCCACCCGCGCCGCCAGCTCCGAGGCGGCGGCCGTCGGCGCGACACCGCGCGGCAACCGTTCGAACAGCTGATAGCCGAGCCGCCGCTCCAACGCCCGCAGCTGCGCGGTGACCGTCGGCTGGGACAGCCCGGCCAGTCGCGCGCCCGCCGTCACCGTCCCGGCCCGGTACACCGCGAGAAACGTGCGCACCTGGGTCAGATCCAGGGCTCCATCGGTTTCCCTATCGCTCACATCGGAAAGTCTATTGGCGGGCCGATCGCTTCCGTTCCTATCGTCGATACCGCGACATCCATCCCGACGGAAGGCTCATCCACCATGGCCAAGATCCTGTTCGTGCTGACCGGCGCCGACCACTGGACGCTGAACGACGGCAGCACCCACGCCACCGGCTACTGGGCCGAGGAGTTCCTCGCGCCCTACACCGCGCTCACCGCGGCGGGCCACGAGATCGTGGTGGCGACCCCGGCCGGCACCGTGCCGCCGGTCGACCAGGTCAGCCTGACCGCAGACTCGAACGGCGGCCAGAGCGCGGCGGACGAGGCGGCCGCCGCCCTCGCCGCCGCCCCCGAACTGCACCACCCGATTCGCCTCGCCGACGCCGTCCTGGACGACTACGCCGCCGTCTACTACCCCGGCGGCCACGGCGCGATGGAAGACCTCCCCACCGACCCGGCCTCGGGCGCGTTGCTCACGGCCGCACTGGCTTCCGGCAAGCCGCTGGCCATCGTCTGCCACGGGCCCGCCGCCCTGCTGGCCGCCGTCGACGCCGACGGCAAGTCGCCCTTCGCGGGCTACCGCCTCACCGCGTTCACCAACGACGAGGAAACCGCCGCCGGCCTCGCCGGCAAGGCTCCCTGGCTGTTGCAGGACCGCCTGGTCGCCCTGGGCGCTGATTTCCGCGAGGCGGCCACGTTCGCCCCGCACATCGAGGTCGATCGCAACCTCTACACCGGTCAGAACCCGGCCTCCTCCGCCCCGCTGGCCGCCGAACTGGTGCGGGCGCTGGCCTGAGCGCTGGGGCGGCGCACCGGCCGGGGAGAATGGCCGGATGCCTGATCTGTTGTGGGATGACGTGCGGAGCCTGTTCGACCCCGAGACCATGGGCGCGCTGCCCGACCTGACGATCGCCGGCACCACCGCGGCCGACTGGCAGGCGCTGTTCGAGCTGATCCGGTCCAGCGGCTGGGAGTGGGAGTACAGCGAGGACGGGGTGCCCGCGGACCTGCCCGCGGCCGAGGAGGTGCTGGGCCGGTCCGAGGACGCCGCGATGCCGGAGCTGCGGGTGCGGCCCCGGGCGGACGTGCTGATGGTGTTCCGCCCGTGGGCCGCCGAGTCCGTCGACTTCGACGTGGATCTGCGGGAGTTGCAGGGGCAGCAGGGGGTCGACCTGCTCTGCGAGTTCCTCGGCACGATCGGCAGGCATCTGGGCAAGCCCGTCCGGCTCTCCCCCGAGACGGATCCGTCCCGGGCCGTGCTGGCGTTCGATCCGCAGGCCGACCGGGTGGTGCTGCTGGCCTGAGCTCAGCGCCGGCTGGCCCGCCGGTACCCGAGCGCGGCGGGCGTCGCGAAGACCACGATCAGGCCCAGCGACCACACCACCGTGAGCAGCAGCGGGTGCGCGATCGGCCCGCCCAGCGCCAGGCCCTTCATCGCGTCCACCGCGACCGACATGGGCTGATTGCGGACCACCGGCTGGATCCACTGCGGATAGGCGATCAGCGGCACGAACCCGGTGCTGAAGAACATCAGCAGCGAGCTCAGGATCGTGATCCCCTCCACCAGTGTGGCTTTCGCGGTGAAGACGGCCACCGCGGTGACCATCGTGGCGAAGGCCAGACCGAACAGCACCGGCACGCACACGAAGGCGAGCGCGGCCGCCGGACCCTGCTGGAAACGGAAGCCGAGCAGGTGACCCACCAGGATCACCACCAGCGTGCCCGCGAGGATGCGGCAGCCCTCGGCGAGCACACGCGAGATCAGCCCCGAGGCGCGATGCACCGGCAGCACCCAGAACCGGGCCAGCAGCCCGGCGTCGCGCTCACGCCCCAGCATCACTCCGCCGGCCACCGCGCCCGACAGGGCGCCGACGATCGCGACCATCGGCACCGAGCCGTAGAGCGCGTCGGTGCCGGCGAACTTCTCGATCTGGTTGCCCACCACGATGTCGAGCATCAGCAGCAGCAGGCACGGGATGATCAGCGTCTCCAGCAGCGCCACCGGGTTGCGCGACCAGCGCAGCAGCAGGCGCTGCGTCTGAATCACCGTGTGCCGCACCAGCGAGACCGGCGCCGTCTCGGCCGGACTGTCCGCACGCGCGATCGACAGCACCATCATGCCCTCCTCGAACTCAGCCGCAGCACCAGCGGCAGGCACACCGCCAGGATCCCGATCGCCCACAGCAGCGGCGGTCCCATCAGTTCCCAGTTCACCGTGCCCGCATCGCCTTTCGTGTCCCCGGCCAGCGCGCGCAGTCCGATGGCGAACTGCGAGATCGGCTGATTGCGCACGAAAGGCTGCACCCAGGAAGGAAATTGGCTCGCGGGCGCGAGCCCGGTCGAGAGCATGCCGAGGATCAGCGGCGGCAGCACCAGGGCCTGGGTGGTCGCCTCCGGACTCTTCGACACCGTCCCGATGACGTCCGCGCCCAGGGTCAGCGCGACGCCGATCAGCATGGCGAACGCCAGGAATCCGATCGTGTGCGCCGCGTCGAGATGGAAGCGGAAGCCGATGGCGTACCCCGAGAGCAGCGCCGCGACCAGGGCGATCAGCAGCCGGAACACGTTGCCCGCCATGCGCGCCGCCACCGGCACCAGCGGCCCGATCGGCATCGAGCCGAACCGCCGGTCCAGGCCGGCGACCGCGTCCGTCGCGGCGCGGAAGGCCGCGCCGATCGCGGTGAACGCGGCCGCCTGCAGGATCACGATCGGCATCATGAACTGCGCGTAACTGCTGAATCCGTGCCCCGCGAAGGTCATCACGGTCTTCAGCGGGATGTAGAAGCTGGCCGTGAACGCCACCGGCGCGAGGATCGAGGACAGCACCTCACCGGTTTTCAGCGACGGCAGGATCAGCCGGGAGGTGAGCACCCACCATTGCTGGACGCGGACCGGCGTGGCGCGCGCGTCGGTCAGCCAGGCCCCGGCCGTCATGCCACCTCCTCCGCCTCGGCGGCGGCCAGATGTCCGGTCAGCTGCAGGAACACGTCGTCGAGCGACGGGCGGCGCAGGGCGATGTCGACCAGTTCGACGTCCGCGTCGTCCAGCCGCCGCAGCGCCTCGGCCAATGTCTTCGCGCCGTCCGGCGCGGGGATCGCGATGCGGTCGGCGTCGGCGGACAGGGTCGCCCGATTACCGTCCGGCAGCAGCGAACCCAGCGCCTCGGCGATGGTCGGCAGATCCTTCAGATCCAGCGGCACCACCTCGCAGTACGCGCCGCCGGTGCGCGCCTTCAACTCGTCGGCGGTGCCCTCGGCGATGACGACGCCGTGGTCGATCACGATGATCCGGTCGCACAGCGCGTCCGCCTCCTCCAGATACTGGGTGGTGAGCAGCGTGGTGATGCCGTGCTCACGAAAACTCGAGACCAGATCCCACACCCCCTGGCGGCTGCGTGGATCCAGTCCCGTGGTGGGTTCGTCGAGGAACACCACGTCGGGCCGGACCACCAGCCCGCAGGCGATGTCGATGCGCCGGCGCATGCCGCCGGAGTAGGTGCCGACCCGCCGGCCCGCCGCCGGGAGCAGATCGAATTCGGCCAGCAGTTCGTCGGCGCGGGCGCGGGCGGCCCGTTTGCGCAGGCCCATCAGCCGGCCGAACATCACCAGATTCTCGTAGCCGCTGAGCATGTCGTCGAGCGCCGCGAACTGCCCGGTCAGCATGATCGCGCGGCGCACCGCCGCCGGATCGGCGACCACGTCGTGGCCCGCCACCGTGGCGCGGCCCCGGTCCGGTGCGATGAGCGTGGACAGAATGTTGACCGTGGTGGTCTTGCCCGCCCCGTTCGGCCCGAGAATGCCCAGGACCTCGCCCTGCGCGGCAACGAAATTCACGCCGCGCAAGGCTTTCACCGCACCGAATGATTTCTCGATGCCCTCCACCACTACGCCGGTGTCAGTGCTCACTGCTTCCTCCAAGATATTCGTCGAGCACACGCGCGATGCTGGGAAGTACGTGCGGAGCCGTCATTTCGTCGTGGGTGACTGCCACGTCGTGCGAGGTGATCGCCCCGGTGACGTAGGGCCGCCACCCCTGCGGGCCGAAGATGTCCGAACTGTCCACGGTGGCATGGAAATACAGCACGTCGCCGGGGTAGACGGGCCGGCGGTAGCCGGTCCGGGTGCGGGCCGAGGCGTTGTAGGAGCCCGCCATGCGCTCCAGCGTGACCGCGTCGACCAGGGCCGCGCCGCCCATCCGGGCGCTGATCAGGTCGGCCGCCTGCTGCGCGGTCGCGTCGGCGGGCACGTCCTCGATGCCGAACACGGCGCCGAAGGTGCTGACGAACGAGCCCGCGGTGAGCGGTTCGATGCTGTCGCCGTCGATGTCGGCGGTGTCGGCGTCCAGCAGCGCCAGCACCCCGACCCGGGCGCCCTGCCGCTCCAGTCGCACGGCGATCTGATGCGCGATCAAGCCGCCGAACGACCAGCCGAGCAGGTGATACGGCCCGTCCGGCTGCACGGCGCGGATCTCGCGGACGTACCGGTCGGCGAATTCCTCGATGCTGCCCACGGGCGCTTCGCGCCCGCTCAGGTCCGGGGCCTGCAAGCCGTAGATCGGCCGCCCGGGGGCCAGCGCCTCCGCCAGACCCAGGTACGTCCACGACATTCCGGAGGAGGGGTGCACACAGAACAGCGCCGGTCGCTCGCCGTCGACCCGGATCGGCAGCAGCACGTCCAAGCCGAGCGCCGAGCCGGACGACGCCGCCGCGGCCGCCTGCTCCGCCAGCGCCCGTTCCTCGGCCGCGCCGAGTTCGCGGGCCGCCGGAGTCTGCGCGAAAGCCGCTGCCGCACCGAGCACTTCGACCCAGCGCTGGGCCAGCTCGGCCACCGCGCCGCCCGACAGCAGCCGCTCGGGGAACCCGAAACTCGCCTGGAGGCAATCGTCGATCACGACCGCGTTCACGTCGATCTCGGTCTGCAACGGCACATCCGGCGATTCGGTCGCGGGCAGCTCACCGAGTTCGTCGGTGGGCAGCCAGCCCAAACCCTCCAGTCCGGCCGGAATGTCGCCGACCGAGTAGCGGCCGAGATAGTTGAACCCGATCCGGCCGGGCAGCCGCCGCGGCAACTGCCGCGCGGTCTCGGCGTTCAGGTAGCGCAGCAGACCGAACCCGAGGCCCTTGTCCGGCACCGCCAGCAGCTGATGTTTCACCGCCCGGATGGCCGCGCCCAGCGCCGGGCCGCCGGCGCGGGCCTGGTCGAGGTCGAGCCCGCCGAGTTCGACCCGCACCGGGTAGACGCTGGTGAACCAGCCGACCGTGCGCGCGAGATCCGCGCCCGGCACCACTTCCTGTTGCCGGCCGTGCCCTTCCAGCCGCAGCAGCACGCTGCCGCAGCGCTCGGCACGCCAGGACTCCACGGCCACCGCGAGGGTCGCGAGCAGGGTGTCCTCGACGCTGCCGTGGAACAGGCCCGGCAGGGTGGTGAGCAGGGCGTTGGTGACGTCGGCGGGCACCTCGACCTCGACCATGCGCAGCGTCTCCGCCGTATCGAGGGCGGGATCGAGGTCCCGCGCGCCGAGGGCCGGGTCGGGTCCCGCGGCCACCGCGCGCCAATAGTCGAGTTCGGCTGTGCGCGTGGCGGAGTGCGCCTCCTCGGTCAGCGCGTGCGACCACCGGCGCATCGAGGTGCCGGTCTCGGCCAGCACCGGCGCCGAGCCCGCCGAGATCTGGGCCCACGCCGCCATGAAGTCGGGCACCAGGATGCGCCAGGAGACGCCGTCGATGACGAGGTGATGTGCGATGACGATCAGCCGGCCGGCGCGGCTGCGGTCGCCCGCCTCCCCGACCGGGTCGAGCCAGAGGAATCGCAGCACGGCGCCGGCGCCGGGATCGAGCCGCCGCATCGCCGATTCGAGTTCGCCGAGCGCGTATTCGCGCAGGTCGACGACGTCGGCGTCGGCCGCGAACTCGACCCGGTGCACCAGCGCCGCCGCGTCGACCGAGCCCGGTTCGCCGACCCGCAGCCGCCACCGCTCGCCGTCGTGGAAGAGTCCGGCGCGCAGCATGTCGTGCCGATCCAGCACGGCGGCGATGGTCGCGACCAGCTGCTCGTGCCGGATGCCGACCGGCAGTTCCAGCACCGCCGTCTGCGCGAACCGGCGGTGGTCGCCGCCGCGTTCGAGCATGTAGTGCACGATCGGCGGCAACGGCAGCTCGCCGACGCCGCCGCCGGGCAGTTCCGCCAGCGTGACCGTCTCACCCGCGGCGTCGGCGGCGGCCGCGAGCGCCGCCACGGTGCGGTGCTCGAACACCTGGAGCGGGGTGACGGTGACCCCGCGCACCTTGGCCCGGGACACCAGCTGGATCGCGAGGATGCTGTCACCGCCGAGGGCGAAGAACGAGTCGGCGGTGCCGACCTGCTCGCGACCCAGGAGCTCGGCGAAGACCTCCGCCAGGACCGTTTCGGTCGGGGTCCCCGGGGGCACGTATTCGGCGCGATCGTCGCCGAACACCGGTTCGGGCAGGGCTTTCCGGTCCAGCTTGCCCACCGCGTTGAGTGGAATCGCGTCGAGCACCACGACGGCCGCGGGGACCATGTAGCCCGGCAGGACGTCCGCGGCGTAGGCGCGCAGCCGCGCCACATCCAGCTCGGCCCCGGGCTCGCGCACCACGTACGCGGCGAGCGCCGTCGCGCCGGTCGGCCCCGGAACACCCAGGGTGACAGCGAATTCCACGCCCTCGGCCCGGCCGAGCACCGCGTCGATCTCGCCGAGCTCGATGCGCTGGCCGCGCACCTTCACCTGGAAATCCGTGCGGCCGAGGTATTCCAGCTCCATCCCGGCCGGGCCGCGGGTCCAGCGCACCAGATCGCCGGTGCGGTACATCCGCTCACCCGGGTCGCCGTAGGGGTGGGCCACGAAGCGGGCGGCGTTCAGGTCGGGCCGGGCGTGGTAGCCCCGCGCCAGCGCCGGGCCCGCCAGATACAGCTCGCCGGGCACGCCGAGCGGCACCGGTCGCAGCCGGTCGTCCAGTACCAGCGCCGCCGCGCCCTGGATCGGGCCGCCGATGGTCACCGGCCGCTCCACGCTCAGCGCCGCCGAACCCGTTGCCCAGATGGTGAATTCGGTTGGACCGTACAGATTGATCATCGACCGGCCGGTGGACCACCGCTCGACGAGTTCCGCGCCGACCGCCTCCCCGGCCACCGCCAGCACCCGCACGCTCGGCACCTGCGCGGGATTCACCGTCGCCAGCGCGGACGGCGTGATCACCACGTGGGTGACCTGCTCGGCGTCGATCAATTCGGTCAGCGCGTCACCGCCGAACACCTCGGGCGGGGCGATGACCGCCGCGCCGCCGGAACCGAACGCCATCAGCGCCTCGAAGATCGAGGCGTCGAAGCTCGGCGAGGCGACCTGCAAGACCCGGGAGTGCTCGTCCACGCGCAGGGACCGGCGCTGGGCGGCAACCACATCGGCGAGGCCGCGATGGCTGACGGTCACGCCCTTGGGTGTCCCGGTCGAACCGGAGGTGTAGATCATCCAGGCGGGATGATCCAGTCGCAACGCCGTCGCCGGCACGGCCGTGTCGTCGGCGGCGGCCCAATCCCGCTGGAACGCAGGATCATCGAGCACGAGCCAGTGGCCGTCGCCGAGCGCTGCGCGGTGCCCGGCGAGCGTGAGCCCCAGCACCGCTCCGGAGTCGGTGAGCATGTGCCCGATGCGGTCCATCGGATGTTTCGGGTCGACCGGTAGGAAGGCCGCGCCGGCCTTGGCCACCGCCCAGACTGCGGTCAGCAGTTCGGGGCCGCGGGTGAGACCCAGCGCCACCACGGTTTCCGGCCCCGCTCCGGCGGCCAGCAGGATCCACGCGAGCCGGTTCGAGCGCGCGTCGAGTTCGGCGTAGGTGGTGGTGCGGCCCGCGTGGACCAGGGCCGGACGCTCGGCGTAGCGGGCGGCCGAGTCCGTCAGCAGCCACGGCAGCGTCACGGCATTCGCTCCGGCCGGGCCGCGCACCGGTACCAGCTCGGCCCGCTCCGCGGGTTCGAGCAGATCGATGTCGGCGAGAGTGCGCGCCGGGTCGGCGATGATCGCCGCCAGCACCCGCCGCCAGCGGGCCAGCACCGACTCCACGGTCGCGCGGTCGAAAAGATCCGCGGCGTAGGTGAGTACGCCCGCGATGCCGTCCGGGCCCGCGCCGGTGAACCGCTCGCGCAGGTCGAAGGCCAGGTCGAACTGGCCCGCGCTGCGTTCCAGATCCTCGACCGTCACCCGCAGCCCCGGCAGTTCGAGGACCGGCTCCACGAAGTTCTGCAATGACAGCGACACCTGGAAGATCGGCGCGTGCGCGGTCGAGCGGGCCGGATTCAGCACCTGCACCAGGCGCTCGAACGGCATGTCCGCGGCGGCGAACGCCGCCAGGTCGGCATCGCGGACCGCGGCGAGGAATTCGCCGAAGGCGAGGTTCGGATCGACCCGGGACCGCAGCGCGAGGGTGTTGACGAACATCCCGACCATGCCGTCGAGCGCCGCCTCACCGCGCCCGGCCACCGCCGTCCCGATCACCACGTCGTCGGTGCCGCCCAGCCGCGCCAGCAGCACCGCGAGCGTGGCGTGCACCACCATGAACACGCTGACCTCGTGTGCGGCCGCCACTTCCAGCACGCCCCGGTGCAGGTCCGCCGCCAGCGCGAAGTCCAGATCGGCGGTGCGCATCGACTGCACCGCCGGGCGCGGCCGATCGGCGGGCAGCTCCAGCAGATCCGGGGCACCGGCCAGCGCGGTACGCCACTGCCGGATCTGACCGGCCGCCAGCGACTCCGGGTCCGCTTCGTCGCCCAGCAGTTCGCGGTGCCACAGGGCGAAGTCGGCGTACTGGACCGGCAGCGGCGCCAGCGCCGCGCCCGCCCCGGCGGAGTGCGCGGCATAGGCGGTTATCAGATCGGTGGCCAGCGGCGCCATGGACGCGCCGTCCGCGCTGATGTGATGCACCACGAGCACCACCACGTGTACCGGCGCATCGAGCTCGTGATCCGCGGTGTCGTCGCCCCGCACCCGGAACAGGCCCACCCGCAGCGGCGGCTCGATCGACAGATCGAAGCCGACGCCCGCCAGCGCGTCGATCCGCGCCCGCAGCGGCGCACCGTCTTCGGTGTCGACGACCACGAGTTCCGTTGCCGCCGTGTCGGTTCCGACGACGACCTGGCGCGGGCCTTCGGCGTCGGCCGGGTACATGGTGCGCAGGCTCTCGTGCCGGTGCACCACCTCGGCCAGCGCCCGTCGCATCGCCGCGGTGTCGAGCGCCCCGGTCAGGCGCAGCGCGACCGCGATGTTGTACGCGGCCGAGGCGGGTTCGAGCCGGTTGAGCACCCACATGCGCTGCTGGGCCGGCGACAGCGGGAGGCGGTCGGGCCGCAGGCGCGGAGCCAGGGCGAAGCGGGCACGGGCGCCGGGCGCGGCGGGCACGACGCGGCTCGCCAGCTGGGCCACGGTCGGTGCGTCGAACAGGTCACGCAGTGCGATGGTCGAACCCAGCGCGGCGTTCACGCGGGCGACGACCCGGGTCGCGCTGAGCGAATTGCCGCCGAGTTCGAAGAAGGACTGGTCGACGCCGACCCGCTCGGTACTGAGGACATCGGCGAACACCGCGGCCACGGCCTCCTCCACCGGGGTGCGCGGCGCGAGGTAGGGGCGCTGCGCCCGCTCGAAATCCGGTATCGGCAGCGCCTTCCGGTCCAGCTTGCCGACCGGGGTGAGCGGCACGTCGTCCAGCACCAGGAGATACCCCGGCACCATGTAGCCGGGCAGTCGGCCCGCCACCTTGGTGCGCAGCCGCTCGGTGTCGAATTCCGTTTCCGCGCCGACGGATTCCCGCCATGCCTGCGTGGGCACGACATACGAGACCAGAACCGTTTCACCGCCCGGTCCCGGCAGGCCGATCGTCGCGGCGTACTCCACGTCCGCGTCGGCGCCGAGCACCGCGTCGATCTCGCCCAGCTCGATCCGCAGACCGCGAATCTTGACCTGGAAGTCGCTGCGCCCCAGATACTCCAGCTCCAGCGCACCGTCGCGCAGCACCCAGCGCACCATGTCGCCGGTGCGGTACATCCGCTCCCCCGGCGCGGCGAACGGGTTCGCGACGAACCGGGCCGCCGTCAGCGCGAAACGGTTGAAATAGCCGCGCGCGATGGCGGATCCGGCCAGATACAGCTCGCCCTCGACACCGACCGGCACCGCCCGCAGCCAGCCGTCCAGCACCATGAGGTCCGCACCCCGGATGGGGCCGCCCATGGTCACCGGCTCCCCCGCTCGCAGTTCGCCCGGCCCGGTGGCCCAGATGCTGAATTCGGTGGGGCCGTACAGATTCAGCATGCGCCGCCCGGCCGACCACTGCGCGGTCAACTCCGCGCCCGCCGCCTCGCCGGCGACCGAGAGCACCCGCAGGTCGGGCAGGTCGCGCGGGTCCATGGTGGCCAGTACCGACGGCGTGATCACCGCGTGCGTGACGCGTTCGGCCCGCAGCAGTTGCTCGAGTTCGCTGCCGCCGTACACCTCCGCCGGCGACAGCACCAGCTGCCCGCCCATGCCGTGCGCACACAGCATCTCGAAGACCGAGGCGTCGAAGCTCGGCGAGGCCACCTGCAGTTGCCGCGCCGTCGGATCCAGGGCCAGCGACTCCCGCTGTGCGGTCACGAGATTGGCCACGCCGCGATGACTCAGCAGCACCGCCTTGGGTTTTCCGGTCGAGCCGGAGGTGTAGATCAGGTAGGCGGTCTGATCCATCCGGATCGCCCCGCCCCGTTCGGCGTCGGTGATGGGGTCCGCCGAGACCGTCATCACCCGGCGGATGGTGTTGAGCTCGTCCAGCAGCAGCCAGTCGATGGAGCCGGGCAGCGTCTCGCCGGTGGCGTGCACCGTGACGCCGATCGGCGCCTTGGAGTCGGTGAGGATGTGCTCGATCCGCTCCACCGGATAGTTCGGATCCAGCGGCAGGAACGCCGCGCCGGTCTTCACCAGCGCCCACACCGCGACCACCGATTCGATGGATCGGGTGAGCGCCAGCACCACGAACACCTCCGCGCCGACGCCGCGCCGCAGCAGCACCCGGGCGAACCGGTTGGACCAGGCGTCGAGATCGCGGTAGGTCATGCGGTCACCGCCCAGGCTGACCGCGATCGCGTCCGGGTCTATCGCGGCACCCGCGCCGAGCAGCTCCGGCATCGTGCGCCCCGGCACCGGCGGCGCGCCCCGGCGCGGCAACAGCGCCGCGTGCTCGGCCCGGTCACAGTGCCGCAATCGCGCCACCCGGGCGTCCGGCCGCTCGGCGATCTGGCGGAGCAGCAGGACGAAACGATCCAGCAGCCGAGCCGCGTCGGGTTCGGCGAAATAGTCGGCGAGATATTTCACCGTGATCCGCAGGGTGTCGCGCCCGCCCGCCTCGCCGTGCAGCGGAATCACCATCAGATTCAGCGGGTACGGCGTCGCGTCCGTGCCTTCGACGTCGAGGACCCGCATGCCCGCGATGTCCAGCGACCGCGACAGCGTCTCCCGATCGATCGGGTACGACTCGAAAACGGTGAGCGTGTCGAACAATTCGGCCAGACCCACCGCCTGGTGGATCTCGGCCAGGCCGACCTGCTGATGATCCAGCAGCCGCGCCTGCTCGGCCTGCAACCGCGCCAGCAGATCCGCGACGCGCTCGGCCGGATCCAGCCGCACCCGCACCGGCAGGGTATTGATGAACAGCCCCACCATGTCCTCGACGCCGGCCAGCTGCGGCGGCCGCCCGGACACCGTGCCGCCGAACACCACGTCGGTGCGGCCGGTCAGCATCACCAGCAGCAGCGCCCACGCCGCCTGCACGGCAGTATTGGTGGTGGCTCCGGCGCCGCGGGTGGTCGCCTCCAGCCGGGCGATCAGCTCGGCGGGCAGATCCACCGACACCATGCCCGACTCGGTGGACTGCACCTCGGCCAGCGTCGGCACCGCCCGGGTCGCGGCGTCCACCCCCGCCAGCGCCGTGCGCCACGCCTCGAGCGACTCCACGGCCCGCTGATCGGCCAGCCAGGTCAGGAACCCACGGTAGGACGGCGCGGGCGGGAGCGCCGCACTCGTCGCGATGCCGGACGCGGCGGCGATGTACATGGTCAGCAGCTCGCGCACCAGCAGCGGAGTGGACCAGCCATCCAGCACCACATGGTGATTGGTCATCAGCAGCGTGTAGGTGTCGTCCGCCGTGCGGATCAGCAGGAACCGCAGCAGCGGCGGGCGGGTCAGATCGAAGCGGCTGCTCGCGTCCACCGCGAGGGTGCGGTCCAGTTCCCGCTGCCGCGCGCCGGGCTCGCCGAGGTGCCGCAGATCCAGTTCCCGCCAGCGCACTTCGGCGGCCGCGAGCACCAATTGCCTGGGGCCGTCCGCGGTTTCGACGAAGGCGACGCGCAGGTTCTCGTGCCGGTCCACCAGCGCCTGTGCGGCGGCACGCAATCGCGGTGCGTCCACGTGCCCGGCCAGGGTGAGCCGGGTCTGCACGGTGTAGCCGTCCGCGGTGTCGGTGTCGTACAGGGCGTGGAACAGCAGCCCGTACTGCAGCGGTGAGAGCGGCCACACATCCGCGAGCGCCGGGTAGGCGCGCTCCCAGGTCTCGATCTCGGACTGCGTCACGCGGGTCAGCGGAAAATCGGAGGGGGTGTGCCCACCGGCCTGCGCCCCGGCCAGCGCGGCCAGCGCCGCCGACCACAGCCGGGCGAGTTCGCCGACCTGCGCCGCGTCCAGGATCCCCGAGGCGTACGCCCAGGTCACCTCCAGGTCGGTGGCCCCCATGATCGCGTTGATGTCGAGGACGGCGGGCAGCGGCGCGCGGTCGTCCTGGGTCGAGGCGAACCGCCTGGGCAGCCAATCGCCCTCCGGTCCCCCGGCCGCGCGGCCCAGATAGTTGAAACCGATCTGCGGCGGCGCGGCGGCCGCCAGCACGGGCGCGGTCTCCGGATTCAGGTACCGCAGCATGCCGTAGCCGACACCCTTGTCCGGCACCGCCCGCAACTGTTCCTTCGCGGCCTTGATCGCGGCGCCGGCCGCCGGGCCCCCCGCGAACGCGTCGTCCACGTCGATGCCCGTCAGATCGATGGCCACCGGATAGACGCTGGTGAACCAGCCCACCGTGCGCCCGAGATCCGCGCCCGGCAGCACCGATTCCTCCCGCCCGTGCCCCTCCAGCAGGAACAGCGCACCCGCCCGATCTCGCCAGCGGGCGACCGCGAGCGCCAAGGCGGCCAGCAGCACATCATCCGCGCCACAGTGAAAACGTTGCGGCACAACGTCGAGCACCGCACCCGCCACCTCCGCCGCCACGCTCGTCCGCAGCTCGGCCATGGTCGCGACCACGTCGACCGCCGGATCGGCCGCCCGCGCACCGATCAGTGGATCGGGCGTCCGCACAATCCGCTCCCACGCCTCGAGCTCAGGCGCCCGCCGCCCCGCCTCCAGCACATTCGCATGCGCCCAGCGGCGATAAGACGTCCCCACCGGCTCGAGCTCCCCACCGAGAAACGCGGTAGCCAAGTCCGGCAGCAGAATTCGCCAGGAGACACCGTCGGTGACCAGGTGATGCGCCACGAGCCACAACACCGGGGTATTCGCGGCTGTGTGATCGGATTCGGCTCGCGCAGCGCCCGGCGCAGCCTCTATCAGCACGAAGCGGGCCATCACACCGGCCGCTGGATCGAGTTGGTCAGCGGCGCGCTGCAATTCGTGCTCGTAGGTCGCGTCCGGGTCGGGGCCTTCCGAGACCGTGTCGATCAGGTCTTCCGCGTCGATCGAACCCGGTTCGGCGACTTGCCATTCCCAGGTGTCGCCCGCGCGAAGCACCTTGCTCCGGAGGATGTCGTGGCGGTCGAGCAGTGCTTGGACCGCTCGGGCCAACTGCTCGCGGGTGGCGCCCGCGGGCAGCCCTATCAGCACAGCCTGGCTGTAGCGCTGCCAGGTTTCGCCCTGGGCGAGCATGGCGTGCGCGATCGGCGTCGGATCGATCGCGCCGACGCCGCCGCCGGGCAGTTCGCGCACGGCGGTGTCGGCCGCCTCGGTGGCCACGGCCGCGAGGGCGGCGACGGTCTTGCGCTCGAACACGTCACGCGCGCTGAACGCCAGACCGGCCGCGCGCGCCCGCGACACCAGCTGGATGGAGATGATGCTGTCGCCGCCCAGGCCGAAGAAGTTGTCGTCGACGCCGACCGCGTCCACGCCGAGCACCTCCGCGAACAGCGCCGCCAGCACCTCCTCGCGCTGCGTCGACGGCGCCCGGCTCACCACGGTGCGCACGCTGAAATCCGGTGCGGGCAGCGCCTTGCGGTCCACCTTGCCGACCGGCGTCAGCGGAACCCGGTCGATCGGCATCACGACCGTAGGCACCATGTAGGCCGGAAGTTCCTGCCCCAGCGCCGCTTTCAGCGCTTCGGCAGCCACCTCCACACCCGGCTCGCCCAGCACATAGGCGACGAGCGCGGTCGCACCGGCCGGCGTCTTCGCACCGATGGTGAGCGCGAACTCGACCCCGGGCTGCCGCTGCAACGCGGCATCGATCTCACCGAGCTCGATGCGGTACCCACGCACCTTGACCTGAAAGTCGCTGCGGCCCGCGTACTCCAGCTCCAGCCGTCCCTCGGTGCGGCACCAGCGCACGAGATCGCCGGTGCGGTACATCCGCGCCCCCGGCGTGTACGGGTCGGCGACGAAACGGCTCGCGGTCAACCCGTTGCGCCGGTGATAGCCCCGGGCCACCGCCGGACCGCCGAGGTACAGCTCCCCGGTCGCCCCGGGCGCCACCGGCCGCAGGAACGGATCCAGCACCACCGCCGTGACGCCGCGCGCCAAGCTGCCGATGGTGACCGGCGCCTCGGGTTCCAGCGGTGCGCTCACCGTCACGGTGATCGTGGTCTCGGTCGGACCGTACCCGTTGAGCAGCCTGCGCCCGGCCCACCGCGCCACCAGCTCCGGCGGGCACGCGTCGCCGCCGACGATCACAGTGCGCAACGCGGGCAGGGTCGCGGGATCCAGCGAAGCGACCACCGCCGGTGTCACATTCAAATGCGTAACCGCTTGCGCCCGCAGCACTTCCGCGAGCTCGGCACCCGCGTACGCCGCCGGCGGCACCACCACCACGGTCGCCCCGGCGGCGAACGCGACCAGCAGCTCCTCGATGGAGATATCGAAACTCGGCGAAACCGCGTGCGCCACCACAGAATCGGCGTCGACCTGAAACGCCGCACCGGAGTTGGCCACCAGATTCGCCAACCCCCGATGCGTCACGGTGACGCCCTTGGGCAGTCCGGTCGACCCGGAGGTGTAGATCACGTAGGCAGGCTGGTCGAGATGAACGGCAGCGATCCGGTCAGCGTCGGTCGGCACAGCAGACGGGGCACCGGCTGCCGACGCCGCCGGGTCCGCGACGAACGCGCCGGGGCCGCGGAGGGATTCACTCGAGTCGGAGACCTGCCCCGACGGCTCGCTATCCGCAGCCAGTTGCTCGGCTGCCGGTGCCGTCAGATCGCCAGGCTCTTCCGAACTTGCGGCGGCCCCCGCGATCTCGAGCCTCCCCGATTCGAGAACACACCACTCGAGCGCGTCCGGCAGCGCCGCGCGCACCTCGAGCACCGTGACGCCGACGACCGCCCCGCTGTCCCGCACCATGTACTCGATGCGATCCGCCGGGTACCCGGGATCGATCGGCACGAACGCCGCGCCGGTCTTGGCAACCGCCCACATCGCCAGCACCGAATCCAGCGATCGCGGAATCGACAGCGCGACAGTGCGTTCCGGTCCCGCCCCGGCACGGATCAGCGCCCGCACCAGCCGGTTGGTGCGCAGGTCCAAGTCGCGGTAGGTGAGCCGCTCCGCACCCGCGACGAGCGCCACCGCCGCCGGATCCAGCGCCGCGCCCGCGGTGAGGATCTCGGGCAGCGTCCGCGGCGGCACGTCGGTCGCGCCGCGCGCCGGAACCAGCTCCGCCGCCTCGTCGTCGAACAGCACCGGCACCGTCGACAGCGGCGCGTCCGGCCCGGCGAGCAGGAACCGGTGCAGGAACGCCAGGAACCGCCGGTGCTGCCCGGCCAGTTCCGCCGCGCTGTACAGGTTCGGATTCGCCTGGAAATCGATGTGGGTGCTCTCCCCGCCCATCCCCGGATACAGGTTCAGGAACAGGTCGTCGATCATTCCGGAGGTCAGGACGTGCATCCGCCCGGTGACCTCACCGAGCTCGATGCGGGTGTCGGCCATCATCAGATTCACCGTGGGCCCGAAGGACGCGCCCTCGTCGACGGCCCAGCCCAGATCGCGGACGATGTCCTCCTGCCGGTAGCGCTGCCGCCGCAACGCCGAGGTCAGCTCGCCCTGCGCGGCCCGGATGACCGCGCCGACCGTCGGCGCCGCGTCCAGCCGCAGCCGCAGCGGCACGACATTGGCGACCATGCCGCCGGAGCGGCGCAGCGAGGCGGTGGTGCGTCCCGAAACCGGCAGGCTGAGCACGACTTCCGGCGCGCCGGTCATGGCGGCGAGGTAGGCGCCGAAGGCCGCGACCACGATCGGCGCGATGCTGGAGTTCTCCGCCTTGGCGACGGCGTCCAGCAGTTCGGCGGTCCCCGCGGGCAATTCGCCGGCGGCGACCCGCGGATGCGCGTCCACCTCGGCGGCCCGCCCGGCCAGACTGACCGGCTCGGCCATCCCCGCCAGATGTTCGCGCCAGTACTGTCCGTCGGCCTGGAACCGCGGCGAATCCCGGTATGCCGCATCGCTGTCGATGATCTTGCGCAGATCCTCGGCGCGGTTCGGCGGCGGCTCCCGCCCGGCCAGCGCCGCGTTGTACAGCTCGGCGGTGCGCTGCAGCATCGTCATCGCGCCGAACCCGTCCAGCACGATGTGGTGAATTCGCTGATACCAGTACCAGTGATCCTCCGCCAGCCGCAGCAGCACATAGCAGCCGAGCGGATCGCGCAGCAGATCCAGCGGCGCGGTGTATTCCGCATTCATCCAGGCCTGCGCCGCCGCCACCGGATCGGCTTCCCCGCGCAGATCCAGCACCGGGATCCGGTCGTCCTGCGCGGTGTCCACCACTTGGTAGGGAAAGCCGTCGACCTCGGTCAGGCGCACATAGCCGGTGCCGAATTCGCGCCCGGCCTGCCGCGCGACGTCGGCGAGCAAGCCGACGTCGACGGGTCCGGCGAACTCGACGTACTGCGCGATGGAGATGGCGGTGTCACCGGCGAAATGCTGGGCGAACCAGATACCACGCTGGGCGGCGGACAGGGGAAAAGCACCGGCGGGCAACCGCTCCGGCGCGACCGGCGAAGGGGATCGCATAGAAGTTCCTGGAAGTTCAGGAGATAGCCAGTGAGGACAAGGCAGAACGCGCGCCGCACCGGTGCCCGGCGGGCGCGCAGTCGAGGCCGATCAGCCTGTCCGATCGCGCGGGATCGCGGCTTTCAGCGGGATATTCGACCAGCGTGCGCGTGTATTTCTTTCCTCGGGAGTCTATCTCGCGGCGATACGCGGATAACTTGAAATGCGCTCAACGCACTACGGACGGACACCGTTGTCCGTCCGTAGTTCTGGCTCAGCAGGCGTGCGGCACGTGGAACAGATCCGCCTCGGTGATCGGCGCGTCCGAGCCGGTGAGGTAACCCACCAGGGTGGAGCGATCGTCGAGCACCAGCCAGTCGATCGCGTCGGTCAGCGCGCCGCGATCCTCCTTGGTGGTGACGCCGAGCCGTCCGCCGAGCGCGGCCGAGTCGGCGGAAACCACGGTGGCGCCGATCTTTTCGATCGCCCACCGGGTCACCACGAACTCGACGGCCGGGTCGACCGCCACGGCGATCCGGGTGCCGGGCGCGGCGCCGCGCGCCAGCAGCACCCGGGCCAGCCGGTTGGACCAGCGGTCCAGGTGGTCGCGGTCGGTGTCGAGGGTGGACACCGCCAGCGCCTGGCCAGCGCCGGTGCGGTTCTGGGAGAGGTTCGCGGTGTACATGGGGTCCTCCGAAGTCGTAATCCGTATCTTGTTGACGACTTCTAATTTCCCCTGTTCAGACGCCTCTCGACAGGAACCCCAGTGCTGGCGCACGCAACCCCCGGGGGTGAGCGATTCCCCACCCAAGGGTGCGAAACGGCGCTGGAATCACCCGGCGACCGGTGCGTCCCACTGGATCCGGTAGCGCTGCTCGGTGCCGAGCTGCTTCTCCGGATCCATCAACCGGAACATCACCGGCATCACCAGATTCATCATCTTGCGCGCCATCGGACCCGGCGTCTTGCTGTGGTTGATCTTGGCGGCCCGCTGGGCGACGCCCTCCACCCGCGCTCGCCGCAGCCCCTCGTACGCCGCGAACGCCCGCTCGTGCGGCAGGTCGCGCAGGCAGCGGGCCAGCTGGATCGCGCTCTCGATGCCGAGCGAGGCGCCCTGCCCGGAGCTGTTGGACGGCGCGTGCACCGAATCCCCCGCCAGCACCATGCGGCCCCGGTACCAGTGCGGCACCGGCGGCATGATGTGCAGCGCGCCGGCGACCTCGAGGTTGTCGGTGGTGGTCGCCGCGACGAGCACGCCGCCCGCCGCGTCCGCGCCGTAGGTCTCGCGCAGGACGCCCAGCCAGTGCTCGTTCGGGATGGCCCGCGCCTCGGTCAGCGAAAGGTACTGCTTGCTGGGCAGATTCGCGCCCCACATGAAGCGGCCGTCGCCGAGCGCGCCGTACAGGTAGTACGCCCGCTTGCCGAAGGCGAACACCATCACCCCCGGCGGGGTGTCGAGGTCGCATTCGACGATCGCGCCGAAGCCCAGCATTCCGGTGTAGTCCGGGCCGGGCGCCTGTGGATCGATCAGGCGCCGCACGGTGGAGCGGATGCCGTCCGCGCCGATCAGCACATCGCCGGTGGCGGTGCTGCCGTCGGCGAAGTGCGCGGTGACGCCGTCGGCGTGCTCCTCGACGCGGACCAGGCGCTTGTCGTATTCGAACGGCACGCCCGCGGCGACGGCGTGGTCGTGCAGGGTGCGGTGCAGTTCGCTGCGGTCGACCATCTGCAACGGCTCCGAGCCGGGCAGGCTGGGCACCTGGTGGGTTTTGCCGCCGACCGAGAGACGGGCTCCCGGAATCGGAACGGCGATGTCGCGCACCGGATCTCCGGCACCGACCAGATCGAGGGCGGCCAGCCCGTTGGCGGCGAGCGCGAGGCCGCTGCCGATATTGAAGGCGGGCCCGGGGTAGGCCTCGAAGACGCGGGCGGCGATGCCCGCCTTGTGCAGTGCGGTGGCCGCGACCGGGCCGGCGATGCCGCCGCCGATCACCAGGGCGGAACGTGTGGTGGACATGGTTGTACTCCGAATCGAGGTGTTCGAGGTTCCTCGAAACGCCCCGCGGCGCATCCCGCTATCCTGTGGTTGCCAAACCTTGGGCTGGGTGCGCGTACGCGGGCACGGTTCGAGACGGTTAGCTCGAGCTCGGCGGTGGTGTTGCCGCACCTCCGCTGAGCCCGGGTCTGTCTACTGCGGTGTCTCCCCCCTCTCCACCTGGTCGAAGAATTCGGCCGGATCGATGTTGTCGGCGTGTACGCGCCGCCAGAACTCCAAGTCGGGAAAAGTGCCCTCGGCCAGTTCGGCGCGGAAGGACCGCGCCCACTCGACCTCCGCACTCAGCATGGCCAGGCCGTATTCGGTCTCGACGGTAAACATCCGCGGCAGCTTGCCCACCAGCGCGCCCAGCTCCTGCCGGATACCCGCGATCGTCTCGTCCAGGACGGCGATCCTCCGGCCGAGCAGTTCGATCACCAGATCGGGCGGCAGCGCGCCGAGGATCGAGAGCCCGGCGGTGAACCGTGACGCCTCCAGATCCGGGTCGGCGATCAACTCCGCGGTCCAATCCCGCATTTCGGTTCGACCGGCCTCGGTGATCCGGTAGATCACCCGTTCGGGCCGGGCGCCGTCGCGCTCGCTGCCGATCGCCTCCAGAAATCCGGCCTTGGCCATGTTCTGCACAACCGTGTACAGCGAGCCCCATTTGATGTCCATGTCGCGGTCTTTGCCGCGCTCCTTGAGCTTCGACGCGATCTCGTAGCGGTGCATCGGCCGCTCCACGATCACCGACAGCACCGCCAGCGCCAGCAGGTTGTTGACCTTGCGTTTGGTAGCCATCGCGCCTCCTTACTCGTCTACGAATATACGTCTACGAGTAATCGGCGGCAAGGGTGCGATCAGACCACTTTCGCGGTGTCGGCCTCCTGGAACGCCTCGTCCAGCAGCTTCGCGGCGAGGTTGTCCAGGGCCTGATCGAGCAGTGCGCGATCCGCCGGATCCCGGTTGTCCCAGTCCTCGAGCTGGGTGTCCAGCCAGCGCCGCCACGCCGCGCGCACCTGCTCCACCTCCAGCAGCCCGTCCGCCGTCAGGCGCAGGCTGCCGTCCTCGGCCTCCAGGTGATCGGTGCCGATGAGCCGCACGAAGACCGGCTCGAGCACCTCGTCCGGGACGTGGTGGAGCTGCGCGATCGCGGCGATGGTGGCCCGGCCCCGCACCCGGTTCACCATGTAGACCTGCCCCAGCGCCCACGCCTGGCCCCGCGTCAGTCCGCTGCCCGAATCCGCCAGAACGGCGGGGCCGATAGTCTTGTCCCGCTTGGCTTTACGCATCACCTGGGAGACGCTCTGCTCCAGCAGCAGCACCCGATCCGAGCTGTTGGGCATCGAGAAGCCCTCGCCCACATCCGATGCCCCGCCGCGCACGCTGTCGCGCAGCGGCACCTGCTTCAGGAACCACGCCACCACGAAGCCCAGCAGCGCGACCGGCACCACCCACTGGAAGACGAAGTCGATCGCCTCGGCATACGCGTCGATGATCGGGGCGGCCTGCTCGATCGGCAGCCGGCGCAGCGCCTCCGGACTGGAGGCGACCTGCGGCGGCACCCCGGGCGAACGTTCCAGCGCCGCCGCCAGATTCGGGGTGAGCTGGTTGGTGTAGAGCGTGCCGAAGATGGTGGCGCCGAAGGCGCTGCCGAGTGTGCGGAAGAACGTGACGCCGGAGGTGGCCGTGCCCAGATCGGCGTAGGGCACCGTGTTCTGCACCACGATCGTGAGCACCTGCATGGACAGACCGATGCCCATGCCCAGCACCAGCATGTACAGCGACTCGCGCCAGGTGCCCGTGGACCGGCCCATGGTCGACATCAGGAACAGCCCGAGCGCCATCACCGCGGTGCCGACGATCGGAAAGTATTTGTAGCGGCCGGTTTTCGCCACCACCTGACCGGACAGAATCGAGGTGAACATCAGGCCCACCACCAGCGGCAGCGTGCGCACGCCGGACATGGTCGCCGAAACGCCGTCCACGTACTGGAAGTAGGCGGGCAGGAAGGTCATCGAGCCGATCATCGCGAAGCCGACGATGAAGCTCAGGATCGAGCAGACGGTGAAGACGTTGCTGCGGAACAGCTTCATCGGCAGCATCGGCTCGCGAGCCCGCAGCTCCACCGCCACGAAGGCCGCGAGCAGCACCGCCGACGCCACGAACAGCGCGAGGATCTGCCAAGAGCCCCAGGGGTATTCCTGCCCGCCGAACTCCAGGCCGAGGATCAGGCAGGAGACGCCGGCCGCGACCAGGCCGATGCCCGCGTAGTCGATGATCGGGCGGGCGGCGGCCCGCACGTGCGGAATGGTCCGCGCCGCCAGCGCGATCATGATGATCGCGATCGGCACGTTGACGTAGAAGCACCACCGCCAGCTGGCGTGGTCGGTGAACAGGCCGCCGAGGGTGGGCCCCACCACCGTGGTGACGCCGAACACCGCGCCGAGCGCGCCCTGGTACTTGCCGCGCTCGCGCAGCGGGATGGTGTCGGCGATGAGCGCCATCGCGGTCACCATCAGGCCGCCCGCGCCGACGCCCTGGATGCCGCGCGCGACGATCAGCAGCAGCATGTCGTGCGCGAGCCCGGCCAGCGCCGACCCCGCGATGAAGATGACGGCGCTGACCTGGAAGATCAGCTTGCGGCCGAACAGGTCGCCGAGCTTGCCCGCCAGCGCCGTCGACACGGCCTCGGTGAGCATGTAGGCCGTCACCACCCAGGCCATGTGCCCGGCTCCGCCGAGGTCGGCGACGATGCTGGGCAGGGCCGCCGACACGATCGTCTGGTCCAGCGCGGCCATCAGCATGCCCAGCACGATGGTGCCGAAGATGAGGTTGATCCGGGCGCGACTCAGCGCTGCGGAGGCGGGCTTTTCGGCGACAGCAACTGCCTCGGTCATGGGCCCAGTATGGTCTGACGCCGTCACCCCGCCCCTATAGCGACACGGCAGCTAATCAGCGCGAACGGCGTAGTCGGCCAGCGCGGGCGCCAGGGCGGCGAAGGCGGCGGCGGTGTATTCGGTCAGCGCCGTGGCGATCTCGTCGTTGCTCTGACCGTCGAGCGTGCGCCGCATGGTTTCGGCGAACAGCACCCGGTGCACGCCCGCCAGCAGTGCCGCCGCGACTCGGGGCGCGATTTCCTCGGCGGGCGCGTCCGTCTCCGCCGCGAGCGCGCGCGCCAGCGCCGCTTCCCGGTCCTCGTGGAACTCGCGCAGCCGCGCCGTCAGCGCCGGACTGTCGGCGATCATCCGAGCGAAGACCGGACCGGAGAAACCCACCACGGGATCCTGCCGGGCCACCGCTGCCAGATACTCCTGCCGCAGGGCCGTCAGCGCGGACTCCCCCGGCGCCCGGTCGCGCACGATCGTAGCGAGCTGTTCGACGAAGACCTCGCCCAGATCCAGCGCCAGATCCTCCTTGCGCGGGAAGTAGTTGGTCACCGTCATCTTGGCGACGTCGGCGGCCGCCGCGACCTCGGCGATGGTCACCTTGTCGAAGCCGCGCTCCAGGAACAGCTGCGTCGCCTGATCGGAGATGTGCTGCCTGGTCTGCTGTTTCTTGCGCGCTCGGAGTCCGGGTTCGGTCATGCGGACAGCCTAGCTGAATCCGTCATAAATTTATACTTGACATATTTTTAGGTCTGTTCTAATTTTGTCTTCGTTGCCGGCGACGGCACGCGATCGAAGGAGAAATCTCGCGCATGATTCACGCCCCTGGCACCGCGGCCCCCACCTCGCGATTCCCGGCCGCGCCGAGCACCCGGCGCGACCTCCGCCGCGAAGGGCCGCGGCAGCCGCAAACGCGACGTCCGCAGGTGCGGCGTCCCCTGCGGATTCCCGGTCGGTAGAAGTCCGCCGTCGCGGAATATTCCGCCCCTCGGTGCGCTTCTACCAGGCACTGATCCGCACCGGCCCCCGCCCGCGCATCGGCGCGCACTGGTTGTCTCCACGATCGAAAGGCCCACCCATGCCTCAGTTCTGCGCCACCCGCCGGCTCGCCCCGATCTCCGGCTCGGTCAGCGAGGATCCCGTCAAGGACTACCTGCGCGCCATCGGCCGCACACCGCTGCTCACGGCCGGTGAGGAAGTCGAACTGGCCGAGCACATCCAGGCCGGCCTGCAAGCCCGGCAACGCCTGGACGAAGCCGGCGACCTGGACACCGCCACCCGGCGCGCGCTGCGACGCACGGCCACCGAGGGCGAGCGCGCCAAGGAGCACATGGTCGAGGCCAACCTGCGACTGGTCGTCTCGATCGCCAAGCGCTATCCGCTGCCGACGGGCATGTCACTGCTGGATCTGGTGCAGGAGGGCACCTTCGGCCTGATTCGCGCGATCGAGAAGTTCGAACCCGAGCGCGGCCTGAAGCTGTCCACCTACGCCACCTGGTGGATCCGCCAGGCGATCGGCCGGGCGCTGGCCGATCAGGGCCGCACCATTCGCATCCCGGTGCACGTGGTGGAGGTGCTGAACAAGGTCACCCGCGCGCAGCGCACGCTCTCGCAGCAGCTGGGCCGGGTGGCCACCCCGGCCGAGATCGCCGCGGAGCTGGAGCTTTCGGTCACCCAGGTGGAGGAGGTCATGCGCCACGGCCGCACCCCGATCTCGCTGCACACCCCGGTCGGCGACGAGGACGACACCGAGCTGGGCAGCCTGATCGCCGACAACGCCCCGGACCCGGCCGAACTGGTCGCCGACGGTCAGGTACGCGGGCGGCTGGACGCGGTGCTCGCGACGCTCAGCGACCGGGAACGCGAGGTGATCCTGCTGCGCTACGGGCTCGATCGCGCCGGCGAACCCCGCACCCTGGAGCAGGTCGGCACCGCGCTCGGCGTCTCCCGGGAGCGGATCCGGCAGCTGGAGGCGAAAGCGCTGGGCAAGCTGCGCCAGCCCAGCCGCGCGCGCACCCTCGCTGACATGCTCGGCTGAGCACGCCGCGCGAAGCTAGCGCGGCGGCTCGATCAGTGCCAGCGAGATCGGCACCAGCAGGTCGACGAGCGCGTCCACCGGCGGGCGCGGGTCGGCCAGCAGCCATTCGTGTGCGAGACCGTTGATCGCCCCGATCAGCGCGGACGCGCCCAGGTGCGTGCCGCCGCGCAGGCGGCCGCCGGGCGCGACCCGCGGGATCACCACCGATTCCACCAGCCGCGCCCACTTGTGCCGGCGGGCGCGGCGGTGCGTCTCCATCCGCTCGCTGACCCCGACCACCTCGATGAAGGCGACCTTGGCGCGGAACGGATCCGAGCCGATCGACCCGAGGTAGGCCGACATCGAGGTGTGCATCGCCGCGAGCGCGTCGCCGGCCGGATCCAAAGCGCGCACCGCGGCGATCACCGTGGCGGCGGCCTCGTCCTGGATCCGGTCGTAGGCGGCGACCAGGACGTCCTCCCTGGTCTGGAACTCTTCGTAGAACTGCCTTTTGGACAGCCCGGCGGCCGCGCACACGTCGGCGAGCGAGCAGTCGGTGTAGCCTCGCTCGGCGAAGATGCGGGTCGCGGCGTCCAGGAACCGTAGCCGGCGTTCGGCTTTGCGTTCGGTGACGGCGCGTCCGCCGTATTGCCTGCCCACGGTTGTCACCCGCTTCACGGTACTCAGCCGGTCCAGGGCGTATTGTCTGAGTCAATTACGCCGCGCCCTTCCCTCGGAACTTACTCCAGAGTAAGGTTGGCGCATGGCGTGGAAACCAACACAGATCCCGGATCAAACCGGGCGCACCTTTGTCATCACCGGCGCGAACGGCGGTCTGGGGACGGAGACCACCAAAGTCCTCGCCGCCAAGGGCGCCACGGTCATCATGGCGTGCCGTAACGCCGAGAAGGCCCGATCCGTCGCCGACGCCATCCCCGGCGACGTACGCACCGCGACGCTGGATCTGGCCGACCTGGATTCGGTGCGCAAGTTCGCCGATGCCTCCGGCGAGTTCGACGTCCTGATCAACAACGCGGGCCTGATGAACGTGCCGTTCTCGCGCACCAAGGACGGCTTCGAAACCCAGTGGGGCGTCAACCATCTCGGGCACTACGCGCTCACCGGCCTGCTGCTCGACCGGATCCGGGATCGCGTCGTCACGCTGGCCAGCATCGCGCACAAGCAGACCCCGAAGTTCTGGGCCGACGACCTGAACTACGAGCACCGCCGCTACCAGCGCAACCTGGCCTACGCCCAGGCCAAGCTGTCGAACCTGATGTTCGCCCGCGAGCTCCAGCGCCGCCTGCGCGAGGCCGGTTCCGGCAAGCGCTCCTACGGCGTGCACCCCGGCGTCTCGGCCACCGACCTGTTCGCCCGCACCGAGACCCCGCTGGACTGGGTCAGCAAGCCCTTCATCCGCCTGGTCGGCCACCCGCCCGCCAAGGCCGCCCACTCCACCCTCTTCGCCGCCACCGAAGCCGACGCCGACCCCGAGACCTACTGGGGGCCGACCCGCTACTTCCAGAGCCAGGGCCCGGTGGAGCCGTCGCCGTCGAGCAAGCTCTCCCAGGACCGCGAGCTCTGGCGGCGACTGTGGGAAGAGTCCGAGCGCCTGACCGGGGTCACCTACAAGTTCTGAGCGCGGCGCGCCCGTCGTCCCGGTCCGATGCGGCCGGGACGACGCACGTCGGCCCCGACCTGCTCCTACGGGCGCTGTAGTAGACGGGTACCGTGGTAGCCGTGTCTGCTCCTCCCCGCCGCTCGGCACACAATCGCCCGGCTCTCATCGCCTTGGTCATCGTGTCGGCGGCCGCCTGCCTGGCGCTGGGCTGGTGGCAGTGGGAGCGCTTCGAGTCGGCCAGCGGCACCGGACAGAATCTCGGATACGCGCTGCAGTGGCCGCTGTTCGCCGGTTTCGCGGTCTTCGCCTATTTCCGCTTCGTGCGGCTGGAACGCGAATCCGAGGAAACCGGGGAAGACACGCCCAGGATCTCGAAACCCGTTGCGCCCCGGGAAATCCCGGCCGGAGTCCTGCCGGAGCGCCCGCGGGCCGCGCGCGACGACGACCCGGTCCTGGCCGAGTACAACGACTACCTAGCCCGATTGCACGCCCAAGATATCGCCGCCCAGGTCCGCGAGGCCGGCCTGGACGACCGCACCGAGAGGAGCGCCGGATGAGCGCCACCGAGACCGCGCCCGGCGCGAAGACGCAGAAGATCGCGGCGGCCCTCACCCGCTACCGCGCCCTGGCCTGGATCACCGGCCTCTGGCTGCTGCTGCTCACCGGCGAGATGGTCGCCAAGTACGGCTTCGGCGTCGACACCCCGAGCTGGATCGCCGTCGTGCACGGCTGGGTCTACTTCGCCTACCTGCTGGTCACCGCCGATCTCGCGGTCAAGGTGCGCTGGCCGCTGGCCCGCACCGTCGGCACGCTGATCGCCGGCACCATCCCGTTCCTGTCCTTCTACGTCGAGCACGTGAACGCGCAGAAGGTCAAGCAAGAATTCGGGGTCTGAGCGGGTAAGGCCAGCGCCGACAGGGCGGGCAGCAGCTGCTTCAAGGCGCGCCCGCGATGTGACACCGCGTCCTTCTCGGCCGGGGTCAGCTGCGCCGCGGAGACCTCGCCACCGTCCGGAACGAACAGCGGGTCGTAACCGAAACCGCCGTCGCCGCGCGGCGCCCGATCCACCCGGCCCGGCCACTCGCCGCGCACCACGATCTCCTCGCCGCCGGGCACCACCAGCGCACAGGTGGACACGAACTGCGCGCCCCGCCGCTCGTCGGGCACGTCGCCGAGCTGCGCGAGCAGCAGCGCGTTGTTGGCCGCGTCGTCACCGTGGCCGCCGGCCCAGCGGGCCGAGAGCACGCCCGGCATGCCGTTCAGGGCGTCCACCGCGATACCGGAATCGTCCGCGACGCAGGGCAATCCGGTCGCGGCCGCCCCGTCGCGCGCCTTGGCCAGGGCATTCTCCTCGAAGGTCGCGCCGGTCTCCGGGGCCTCCGGATACGGCGGCACGTCGTCGAGGCCGACGATCTCGATGCCCGCGATCCCCGCGTCGGCGAGGATGCGGCGAAGTTCGTTGAGCTTCTTGGCGTTCCGGCTGGCGACGAGGACCCTGCTCACTTGCGCTTCTCCACCGGCTCCGGCAGCACGCCCGGGTACGGGAGCCCCAGCGCTTCCTTCTGTAACGCGAAGATCTGCTCGCACCCCGCCAGCGCCGAGTCGAGCATCTTGTCCAGGGTGGAGCGGGGGAAGGTGGCGCCCTCGCCGGTGCCCTGGATCTCCACGAGCGTTCCGGTGTCGGTGGCGACCACGTTCATGTCGACCTCGGCGCGCGAATCCTCCTCGTAGGGCAGGTCCAGCCGCACCCGGCCGTCGACGACGCCGACGCTGACCGCGGCGATCGCGCAGGAGATCGGCTGCGGATCGGTCAGGCGACCGGCCGCGGCGAGGTAGGTGACCGCGTCGGACAGCGCGACGTAGGCGCCGGTGATCGCGGCGGTGCGGGTGCCGCCGTCGGCCTGCAGCACATCGCAGTCGATGGCGATGGTGTTCTCGCCGATGGCGGCGAGATCGATGCAGGCGCGCAGCGACCGGCCGATCAGCCGGCTGATCTCCTGGGTGCGTCCGCCGACCTTGCCCTTCACCGACTCCCGCCCGGAGCGGGTGTGGGTGGCGGCGGGCAGCATCGCGTACTCGGCGGTGAGCCAGCCCAGCCCGGACTCGCGCCGCCACGGCGGCACGCCCTCGGTCACGCTCGCGGTGCACATCACCCGCGTCTGCCCGAATTCCACCAGCACCGAGCCCGCCGGGTGCGTGGTGAATCCCCGGGTGATCCGTACCTCGCGGAGTTCGTCGTCCGCCCTGCCATCAGCTCGTCTCGACACCGGCTGAGCTTAACCGGATCGCGTCCTCCGGGGAGATGGCGGGCCGCTCAGATGTCGAAGGTCTCGCCCGGGGCGACGGCGTGCACGGGACCGGCGAAGGCGGCCTTCGCCTCGGCGATCACGTCTTCGCGCGAGGTCCACGGCGGGATGTGGGTGAGCAGCAGCTCCTTCACCCCGGCCCGGGTCGCGATCTCCCCCGCCTCGGTGCCCGAAAGATGAATCCCGGGTGGGCGATTGGCCGGATCGTGCGTCCAGGAGGCTTCCGACATCAGGATGTCGGCGCCCTGCGCCAGCTCCAGCACCGCGTCGCACATGGCGGTGTCGCCGGTATAGACGAAGGTCTTGCCCGCCTTGGTGGTGATGCGCAGACCGTAGGACTCCGGCGGGTGGAACATCCGCCGGGCCTCCACGACGTGGCCGGGACCGAACTCGACCGGGGCGTTCTCGGCCCAGGCCCGATGGTCGATCACATCGGACCAGTCGTCGCATTCGCCGCCGACCTCGGCCGAGGCGTTGCCGATTCGCAGCGGCGCGTCGGACGGGCCGCGCACGATGGCCTTGCCGACCGGCGGCGTCGGGTGGTAACGCCGCCACACCAGCAGGCCCGGCAGGTCCAGGCAGTGATCGGCGTGCAGATGGGTGAGGAAGATGTCGACCTCGCCCGGGTCGGCGTAGCGTTGCAGCGCACCGAGCACACCGGGTCCGAAATCGATGACCACCGGCCGCATATCCGGTCCGGTCAGCAGGTACCCCGACGCTGGGGAGTCCGGGCCGGACACACTGCCCGAGCACCCGAGGACGGTAAGGCGCATTCCCTCATGCTGCCACGACGAATTTTCGGTCACCAACGGATCCCCCACATTCGGCTGAATCGTCGCAAAGAATGGTCAACGGCCTCACCTGGGCCGCCCGGTGACCTTCGGCAGATCGCTGCGGCGGCTTCGGCGTGCATCACCAGAGAGTACCCAGCCCGCGAGCAGTCCACCCAACGCGCCGAAAAGATGGCCCTGCCAAGATATTCCGGGCTGTCCCGGCAGCACTCCCCACAGCGCCGAACCGTAGATCACGAAGATGACCAGTCCGAGCAGGATCTGGCCGATATCGCGGGCGAACCAGCCGCGCGAGATCAGGTAGGTCAGCCAGCCGAAGATCAGCGACGACGCGCCGATGTGCACGCTGTACTCCGGCCCGATCAGCCAGGTGCCGACGCCCGCCACCACCCAGATGATCGCGGTGGCGGCCAGCCCGCGGGCGATCCCGCTGAGCAGCACCAGGAACCCGAGCACCAGCACCGGCACCGTATTGCCGAGCAGGTGCGGCCACCCGCCGTGCAGCAGCGGCGCCCACAGGATGCCCCAGAGACCGTCGGCCTCCCGCGGCTCGATCCCGGCCTGCTCCAGGCGGCCGTTTTCCAGCGTGTCGACGCCCTCGATCCCGTAGAGCAGTGCGACGAAACCGAGGATCAACACCGCGGCCTGCGCCCAGACCCGCTGCCCGAGACCGCCGCCGGACGACCGGCCGCGCAACCGCGCGATCCGGTCCGGATCGAACGAGGCCCCCATACCGCCGGCCATGACTACCTCCTGGTCCGGGACGCCCGAGCGCGACGCCCCGCCCTACCGAGGGTACCGGGGCGGCAGGTGCGACTCAGGCCCAGAGCTGGCCGTCCAGACGCTCCTCGGCCTCCTCCAGCGTGCCGTCGTAGGCACCGGTGGACAGGTACTTCCAGCCGCCGTCGGCGACCACGAACGCGATGTCGGCGCGCTTGCCCGCCTTAACCGCCTTGCGGGCGACACCGAGCGCCGCGTGCAGGATGGCGCCGGTCGAGATACCCGCGAAAATCCCTTCCTCCAAGACCAATTCGCGCGTGCGCTTGACCGCGTCGAACGGCCCCACCGAGAACCGGGTGGTGAGCACCGATTCGTCGTACAGCTCGGGTATGAAGCCCTCGTCGATATTGCGCAGCCCGTACACCAGCTCGCCGTAGCGCGGTTCGGCGGCGACGATCTCGATGTCCGGCACCTTCTCGCGCAGGAAACGCCCGGTGCCCATGAGCGTTCCGGTGGTGCCGAGCCCGGCCACGAAATGGGTGATCTCGGGCAGGTCGGCGAGGATCTCCGGGCCGGTGGTCTCGTAGTGCGCGAGCGCGTTGGCCGGGTTGCCGTACTGGTAGAGCATCACCCAGTCGGGATGCTCGGCGGCGATCTGCTTGGCCTTGGCCACCGCCTGATTGGACCCGCCGGCGGCGGGCGAATCGATGATCTCCGCACCGAACATGGTGAGCAGCTGACGCCGCTCCACCGAGGTGTTCTCCGGCATCACGCAGACCAGGCGGTAGCCCTTCAGCTTGGCCGCCATCGCCAGCGAGATGCCGGTGTTGCCGCTGGTGGGTTCCAGGATGGTGCAGCCGGGGGTGAGCCTGCCCTCGGCCTCGGCCTGCTCGATCATCCGCAGCGCCGGACGGTCTTTGATCGATCCGGTGGGGTTGCGGTCCTCGAGCTTGGCCCACAGGCGGACATGGTCGTCGCCGTCCCACTGCGGAGACAGGGTGCGCAACCCGACCAGCGGGGTGTCGCCGAGGGTCGCGATCAGCGATTCATAGCGCGCCACGGCGGAATCTAGCCTCCGGCGACGGCGGGCAGGATGGTGACGGACGCGCCCTCGGGCACCTCCGCCGCGAGCCCGCCGGAGAACCGCACGTCCTCGTCGTCGACATAGATGTTGACGAAGCGATTCAGCTTGCCGTCCTTGAGCAGTCGCTCGGCCAGGCCGGGATGGTTGGCGTCGAGGTCGGTGATCAGGGCCGACAGCGTCTCGCCGCTGGCCTGCACCCGCTTCTCGCCGCCGGTGAGGCTGCGCATGATGGTCGGGATGGACACGGTTACCGACATGGGAACTCCTCGATTTCCTGGTGATTTAGTACGCGTCGACGATCTGCACGGGCTCTTCGGTGACCACGCCGTCCAGGATCCGGTAGCTGCGCAGCTCGTGCTGCTCGGGATCGCGGGTGGAAATCAGCACGTAGTGCGCGTCGGGTTCGGACGCGAAGGAGATGTCGGTGCGGCTCGGGTAGGCCTCGGTCGCGGTGTGCGAGTGGTAGATCACCACCGGCGTCTCGTCGGCGTCGTCCATCGCGCGCCAAACCTTCAGCTGTTCACCGGAATCGAACCGGTAGAAGGTGGGCGAGCGCTCGGCGTTGATCATGGCGACGAAGCGCTCGGGCCGGTCCGAACCCTCGGGCCCGGCGATGATGCCGCAGGCCTCGTCCGGGTGGTCGGCGCGCGCGTGCGCCACCATCGCGTCCACGAGGTCGCTCTTGATCACCAGCACCAGTCGAACCCTTCCATACCCCGGCCGTCCCAGCCGACAACCCACCACGATATTCACCTATTCCCGGCATCCCCCGGCCGGACCCGGCCGGGGTGACCTGCCCCACAGCGCACCGCGCCGCAGCCGATAGGAAGAAACGAATCGAGTTGCGCACGGGGTTGCCCGGACCATCGCCGCCCCTCGAGCGGAACCCGGCGCGCCTACTCCGGCGACAGCGCCTGCAGCAGCGAGTCCTGCATCCAGGTGAGCCAGTGGTAGACGTCCAGATGCACGCCCCGCGGGTCCCCGGGCTCGTAGTGATCGGGAGTATCAGCGTCGATGTTCAGCACAGTGCCCAAGGCAAGGCGGACATCCGTCAGCGCCGTCAACCACGAATCAGCCTGCTCGGGCGTCAGCGAGATCTTGCCGCCCTCGACGGGGACGGTGTTGAGCACGACCGTGGCGGCCGCGACCTTGGTATCGATGATCTCCGGCTCGTGCAGACCGCGCAGCGCGCTGTTGAGGTCCGAGCGGTCGGCGTCGGGTGACCCGGGTTCGCTGCGGTGGAAGTCCGGCAGCAGGCGCTTGAGGCGCGGGTCGTCGGGCGGGGCGGTGTTGCCACTGCGCAGTCCGGTGAGGGCGGCGAGCTCGTCTTCGGGGGCGGACTGGGCCCGTTCGACCAGCAGCCCGGACACCGCGCCGACCAGCGACCGCAGGACCGCGGCCTCCCGCTGATCCATCTCGGATCGCAGTTTGAGGCCGCTCAGCGAGTTCTTCCGGCTCCACCTACGCACGGTGAGTCAGGGTAGTCGCACAGTCAGTCATCCCGCTGCATCGTGGCCCACAGGCCAGCCGCGTGCAGGCGCCGCACGTCCTGCTCCATCTTGTCCCGCGAACCCGAGGACACCACGGCCTTGCCCTCGTTGTGCACCTGCAGCATCAGCTCGGTGGCCTTCGCCTTGGTGTAGCCGAAGAGCTTCTGGAAGATGTAGGTGACGTAGTGCATCAGGTTCACTGGGTCGTCCCAGACCACCGTCACCCAGGGGCGGTCCTCCGCCTCCAGGATCTCGGTGAACTCGACCGCTTCCGGAGTCGCCTGTGCCGCCGACAGCGTCGTTGTCAGTTCCGATTCGCACAAGGCCATAACGTCCAGGGTACGACTCGACCGGGGCAGGACAACAGGCGCGCGAGAAGGCCACAGGACGATCTCGATGTCTACAGTGGCCCTGTGCAGACACCCAGCACCGCGCTCCTGACGGACCAGTACGAATTGACCATGCTCGCGGCCGCCCTCGCCGACGGCTCGGCCGAGCGGCAGTGCACGTTCGAGGTGTTCGCCCGGCGCTTGCCCAACGGCCGCCGCTACGGCGTCGTCGCGGGGACCGGCCGCGTGCTGGAGGCGCTGGAGCGGTTCCGGTTCGGCCCGGACGAGCTCGCCGTGGTCTCCCGATTCCTGGATACCCGCACTGTCGAGTGGCTGCGCGACTACCGCTTCACCGGCGACATCGACGGCTACGCCGAGGGCGAGCTGTACTTCCCGGGCTCCCCGATCCTGACCGTGCGGGGCAGCTTCGCCGAGGGCGTGGTGCTGGAGACGCTGATCCTGTCCATCCTCAATCACGACAGCGCGATCGCCTCGGCCGCGGCCCGCATGGTCAGCGCCGCCGCCGGCCGCCGGATGATCGAGATGGGTTCGCGGCGCACCCACGAACTGGCCGCGCCGTCCAGTTCCCGGGCCGCCTACCTGGCCGGTTTCGACACCACCTCGAACCTGGAAGCGGCGCGCAGTTTCGGCGTGCCCAGCGCGGGCACCAGCGCGCACGCGTTCACGCTGCTGCACAGCGGCTCGGACGGCGCGCACGAGAAGGAAGCGTTCCGCAGCCAGGTCGAGGCGCAGGGCGTCGGCACGACGCTGCTGGTGGACACCTTCGACATCACCCAGGGCGTGGCCAACGCGATCGCGGTCGCGGGCCCCGAGCTCGGCGGCGTGCGCATCGACTCCGGCGACCTCGGCGTGCTGGCCAAGCAGGTCCGGGACCAGCTCGACGGGCTCGGCGCCACGAAGACGCGCATCGTGGTCTCCGGCGACCTCGACGAATACGCCATCGCCGCGCTGCGCGGCGATCCGGTCGACGTCTACGGCGTCGGCACCTCGCTGGTCACCGGTTCCGGGGCGCCGACGGCGGGCATGGTCTACAAACTCGTCGAGGTCGACGGCGTTCCGGTCGCCAAACGCAGCAGCCACAAGGAGTCGCGCGGCGGCACCAAGAAGGCGATCCGGCTGTCCCGGCACACCGGCACCGTCGTCGAGGAGATCGTCTATCCCGCAACGGGTCCCGCGCCCGCGGCGAACGGATTCGAGGTGCGCGAGTTGCAGGCGCCGCTGGTGCGCGCGGGCCGGGTGCTCGACGACCTGCCGACGCTGGAGCAGAGCCGCGAGCTGGTGCGCCGCGGCCTGGTCAGCCTGCCGTGGGAGGGGCTCAAGCTCTCGGCCGGTGAGCCCGCGATCCCCACGACCTTCGTGCGCTGATCAGCCGCGGCGGCGTTCGTAGAGCAGGCTGCACCCGATGAACAGCGCGGCGAAGATCGCGCCCCGGAGGCCGAGCCAGCCCCATTCGACGCCGTCGACCGGGGGATCGAACAGCAGCCACAGGCCGCTGAAGGCCAGTGCGCAGGCGGTGAACATGACCGCCTGCACCGCCCACAGCGTCAGCGTGCTCCGGACACCGCCGGCGACGCGCTCGAGTTGTTGCGACACAGCGAAAACCAATCGTGAACGGGTCTGGGTTACCGGCGGGCCTTGGCTCGCTTGCGGCGGTTGAGGAACTCGACCGCCAGCGCGGCGACGGCGACCACGGCCAGCGCCCGGATACTCAGATCGATCCAGCCGCCCGCGCTTTCGGGCGGGCCGTCCAGCCACATCGTCACGCCGAGGTACGCGAGATAGCCGATGGCGATGCCGAACACGATGCGAAGAGTGGTGCTGCCCATGTCTTTCCTCCCGGGGCCGAGTAGCGGCGGCACACAGTAATCCGCGCGGCGGTAGCCTTCGTTTACATTCCCGCGCAAAGGAGCCTTGTCATGAACCGGGCGTTGATCATCGTGGACGTGCAGAACGATTTCTGCGAAGGCGGTTCCCTGGCCGTCGCCGGCGGCGCCGCAGTGGCCGAGCGGATCAGCGAGTACGTCGCCACCCGGGATTACGCCGCCGTCGTCGCGACCCGGGATTACCACATCGATCCGGGCCCGCATTTCTCGGCGAATCCGGATTTCGTGGACACCTGGCCACCGCACTGCCGGGTCGGCACGCCGGGCGCGGAATTCCATCCGGGGCTGCGCACCGACCGGATCGAGGAGATCTTCTCCAAAGGCGAATACTCCGCCGCCTATTCGGGTTTCGAGGGTGCCGCGCCGGACGGCAGCACGCTGGCCAAGTGGCTGCGCTCGCGCGATATCGAGGCGGTCGACGTGGTCGGCATCGCGACCGATCACTGCGTGCGCGCCACCGCCCTGGACGCGGAGCGCGCCGGTTTCGACACCCGCGTATTGCTGGACCTCACGGCGGGGGTCGCGCCGGGCACCGTCGACGCCGCGCTCGCGCAGTTGCGCGAGGCGGGAGTGGAGCTGGAGGGGTCGGTCGGCTGACGGGGGTTATTCCTGTCGGTCCCGGGCAGTAGTCTGCTCGGGTGCCTGAACTCCCGTCTGCTTTGGAGCTGCTGTCCACCGCCGTCCAGGCGTTGGGAGGCAAGGAACGCAGCGGTCAGGTGACGATGGCGGCCGCGGTGGATCACGCGATCGACACCAAGGAGCACCTGGCCGTCCAGGCCGGTACCGGCACCGGCAAGTCGCTGGCCTACCTGGTGCCCAGCCTGCGGCACGCGGTGCGCACCGGGCGCACGGTGGTGGTCTCCACGGCGACGATCGCCCTGCAGCGCCAGCTCGTCGACCGCGATCTGCCTCGCCTGGCCCAGGCGCTGAAAGCGCCGCTCGGGCGCGAGGCGCAGTTCGCGATCCTCAAGGGGCGCAACAACTATCTCTGCCTCAACAAGATCAACAGTGTGATTCCCGAGGAGCCCGAGCAGGAACTGTTCGACGCCTTCGCCATCTCCCGGCTCGGCCGCGAGGTGCAGCGCCTCAACGAATGGGCCTCCGACACCGAGACCGGCGATCGCGACGAACTCGCCCCCGGCGTCACCGATCGCGCCTGGCGGCAGGTCAGCGTGTCCTCGCGCGAGTGCCTCGGCAAGTCGCGCTGCTCGTTCGGCCAGGATTGCTTCGCGGAGAAGGCGCGCGCCGAATCCGGCCAGGCCGATGTGGTGGTGACCAACCACGCGCTGCTGGCCATCGACGCCATCAGCGGCATCCAGGTGCTGCCCGAACACGATGTGGTCGTCATCGACGAGGCGCACGAACTGGTCGACCGGGTCACCGGCGTGGCCACCGCCGAACTCGCCTCGCCGGCGATCAGCGCCGCCGCCCGCCGCTGCGCCAAACTCATCGACGAGCGCGAGGTGGACCGGCTCGAAGGCGCCGCCGAAGCCTGGCACGAACTCCTCGACGACCTCCCGGCCACCCGCTGGGACAGCATGCCCGACGGCGCCGCGCCGGTGCTGGCCCTGGTCCGCGATGCCGCGTGGAACGCGCGCACCGAGCTGGCCCCGCCGGGATCCTCGCGGGAGCAGGGCGATCCGGAAACCGCGGCCGCGCGCACGCAGGCGCTGGCGGCGATCGACGAGGTACACGACAGCGCGGTGCGCGCGCTCACCGCGTTCGACGAGCCCGATCCGGCGAAGCGCCGCGATGTCATCTGGCTTTCCGCCGAGGAGATCCGGGGCGTGGCCCGGAAATCGCTGCGGATGGCGCCGCTGTCGGTGGGCGGGCTGCTGCGCAGCCGGCTGTTCGGCACCTCCACCGTGGTGCTGACCTCCGCGACACTGCAGATCGGCGGTTCGTTCGATAGCCTCGCCGTCACCTGGGGCCTGCCCGCCCAGCATGCGAACCGCCCCGACACCGCCACCGCGAACGGCGCGCAGGCGCCCGCCGACGGCGAGACGGTGCGCTGGAGTTCGGTCGATGTCGGCTCCCCGTTCGATCACGCCAAGTCCGGAATCCTGTACGTCGCCAAGCATTTGCCCGCCCCCGGCCGCGACGGCCTGGCGCCCGCCTATCTGGACGAGATCGAGCGGTTGATCACCGCGGCGGGCGGGCGCACGCTCGGCCTGTTCTCCTCCATGCGCGCGGCGAAGGCGGCGACGGAGGCACTGCGTTCGCGCCTGGACACCCCGGTGCTCTGCCAGGGAGACGACGCGACGGGAGCGCTGGTGCGCAAATTCGCCGACGATCCGGAGACGTCACTGTTCGGGACGCTGTCGCTGTGGCAGGGCGTGGATGTGCCGGGCCCGTCGCTGAGCCTGGTCATCCTGGACCGGATTCCGTTCCCGCGCCCGGACGATCCGCTGCTCACGGCCCGGCAGCGGGCGGTGGAATCGCGCGGCGGCAACGGCTTCATGACGGTGGCGGCCAATCACGCCGCGCTGTTGCTGGCGCAGGGCACCGGCCGGTTGCTGCGCAGCGTGGACGACAAGGGTGTGGTGGCGATCCTGGATTCCCGCCTGGCCACCGCGCGCTACGGCGGATATCTGCGCGCGACGCTGCCGCCGTATTGGGAGACGGCCGATCCCGAGGTCGTGGTCAAGGCGCTGAAACGCCTGACCAAGGCGTGATTTCGCCGGTTGGTTGCCCGGGATGTGAAACCGCGCACAACAACTGGACTTGATTCCATCCGGAAGTATGTTGGAGGCAGTCCTTCGGTGACCCCCAATTCCCCACCGAAGGCATCGGCAGCCCCCGTGCCAAGCCCTGCACGCGGCGCGGGGGCACCGCTGAGCCCCACCTAACTCGTGACGCAATTTCGGTTTCGCCATAGAGCGCCGCATGAGACCGTTGAGCAGATGAAGCACCCTCTCGACACCGATGTCCTCGGCGAATTTCTCGTCAGCGCAAGATCATTGGCGGAGTACCGCGCGATCTTCGAACTCACCGACGCCGACCTGCAGGGTCGCATCCTCGACTGCCCCGGCGGAGCAGCCAGTTTCACCGTGGAAGCGAGTGCTCTGGGCGCCCGCGTCACCGCGGCCGATCCCATCTACTCCCGCTCCGCCCAGCGGCTGCGCGAACTCGCGGTCAGCGAGACCGATCGCGGAAGCGACTGGGCCGCGGCCCATCGCGACCGCTACCGCTGGGACTGGTACGACGGTGATCCGGAGCGGCACCGCGCCGTGCGCCACGCGGCGGCCGCGCGCTTCGCCGACGACCTGAACGAGCACCCCGAGCGCTACATCGCTGCCGAGTTGCCCTCGCTCCCGTTCCGGGACAACAGTTTCGACTTGGCGCTCAGTTCGCACCTGCTGTTCACCTACGCCGATCGGCTGGACGCGCACTTCCATCTGACGGCCCTGCTCGAACTGTCGCGGGTATCCTCCGGCGAGGTCCGGCTCTATCCGCTGGTCGACCACATCGGCCGCCACCACGATGTGCTCGTCGAGCAACTCCGGAAAGAGCTGCGCCACAAGGGTATTCATACGTCGCTGCGAGAGACGGAGTACGAGTTCCATCACGGCGCGCACACGATGCTGGTGCTGCACGGAGATTGACCGGACGGCGCCGGGCCCGGCGGGTGCCGGACCCGGCGCCGCGCGGGTCAGCCGAGGGTGAACGTGGCCGTGCCCGAAACCTGCTCCAGCGGCTGGTCACGCTCGGTCATGGTGACGATCCGCGCTTCGACGCGCCCCGCGCCCGGCCCCATGCCGAACCCGACGATCACACCGTCCGAGGTGTTCAGGACATTGCCGCGCTCGTCGACGGGATGCGCTTGGCCGTTCTCCCGTCCGGTGTCCAGATTCTTCCAGCGCACCGCGACCTTGTATCGACTGCAGAACTCCCCGACCTGCGTGATCTTCAGCCGGACGCCGAACACGCCGGACTTCGGTTGCGGCACCACCACACCGGTGATGATCGCGGCGCACTCCGGCCCGCCGACCCGCGTCAGCGTGGGCGTGAAGCGGGCCTCCGGGTCCGTGGGCAGCGCGGCGGAGGGCCCCGCCAGCCCGGTCAGCCCGGCGGCCGCCACCGCGGCGATGACACCGGCACGAATCGAAAACTGTTGCAGCTGTTTACCTTTGAGAGTCATGTCAAATTTGTCGGAGCAGCGACCAGCCTTGTTACTACACATGTTGCGTTAGACAAATCACTGTAACATTCGACGAACACCATTGTTCCCGAATACCGCGCCCCCGCGAGAGCCTTTACCGCGCAGCGCTTCTCACCGCCACCGCGACTCCGGCGGCAACGGCAGCTGCGCGAGCAGCCACTCACCGCCCGGATCCAGCGCACCCCGCCTGATCCGAGCCGGGGCCTCCGCGAGCACCCACGCGGCCAGCGCCGGCGCGATATTAGGGCCATCCCGGTAGACACACACGTCGAGCTCGCCGCCCAGGATCTCCATCGCCCAGCGCTGCCAGAGCTCGCGAAAATGCCCGTCCGCCACCGGCCCCGCATCCTCGGTCCAGATCCGCAACCAGGGTTCGACAGCGCCGGTCAGCGCGACCAGGAACGACAGCGCGTCGACCGCCGAGCACCCGGCGCCGGACAGCGCCGCCCGCCAGTACCCTGCACAGAACCCCTCGATCGCCGCCGCCTCGGGCCACGACCGCCAGTCGGCCACGAACATCCGGCAGCCCACCAACTCCGCGTCACTACTCTTTTCGACGACCCCCCGCAACAACCGCGGCGACACCCAGCGCAGCCACCCCACACTCGCGTCCAGCGTCGTCCCCCACTTGAACACGGCCCGCGACAACTCACGTTCCGGAATCCGGTCCAGCGGACCGGAAAGCCGCTCCAGCTCCGCAGCACTGAAACAGTGCGGACTACAACCGGCGATCGCCGCCGTCCGCCCCACCCCAACCCCGAAGGCCCGATCCAACTCCGCCAGCACCACGTCCACTGTCACCGCACGACGCTATCGACGCGCACCCCCACCAGCCAGGAGTTTTCCGCCGATCACATGGCAACAAGCACGAAAACCAGCACACCCAGCAACGCCAGCCCCAGGCAAACCCCGATCACAGCGACAGTCGTCGGACGCGGCTGCTCCGGCCCCTCCGCACCGGAGCTACCCGGTTCCTGACCCTGCCGCGCCAATTGCTCAGGCGCCAACCCGGATTGCGGCATCGGCTGCGATCCGCCACCCGGCCCCGGCCGACCACCCGCCGGATAAGGGGTGAATTGCCCTGCCCCACCGGGCAAGTGCGGCATAGGCTGACCCACGGTTCCCGGCCCCGCGTGATCATAATCTCCCAGGTGCCGCCCCGGAGCCGGCGGCGCAACTGGGGAATGCGGACCGTCGCGGTACGCCTCGAAAGACTCGCGCGGCACCGATAGACCTGTGGAGGAATGCGGTTGAGGTGGCCACGCCGGCTCACCTGGCAGCGGTTGGCCTGCGATAGAAGGTGGTTGTGCCGGCCAGCCAGCCGAATCACCAGACGGCAGCTGACCCGCGAAAGAAGATGGCTGCGCCGACCAGCCAGCCGAATCACCAGACGGCAGCTGACCCGCGAAAGAAGATGGCTGCGCCGACCAGGCAACCGAATCACCAGACGGCGGCTGACCCGCGAAAGAAGATGGCTGCGCCGGCCAAGCAGCCGAATCACCAGGCGGCGCTTGGCCCGCGAAAGAAGATGGCTGCCGCAATGAGGCCGACTCACCGGTCGACGGTCCGCCCGCGAAAGAAGGCGGTTGCGGCAACGACGCCGACTCAGCAGTCAATGCTCGACCCGCGTACGGGGGTGGTTGAGGCGGCCAGGCCGACTCGCCAGGCAGCGATTGGCCTGCCGTCGGCCCCCGCTGTGACGAGGCAGGCGGGGCGGACAGTGGCTGGCGCGGCTGCCCCGGCGGAAACTCCCCGGTCGCGGAAGCGGCATGACGCCCAGCGGCAGGCGACTCGTCGGATAGCGATTCATCTCCGCCGACACGGGGCGGGAGCGGCGACCCCGACATCGGCAACGGCTGCCCCGACACAGGAGAAGATCCGGACGGCGAAACAGGCTGGCCAAGTAACGATTGTCCTGCGGTGGAGTGGGTTTGGTACGGCGCACCGGCCTGAGCAGGTGACGGCAGCGGCGGCTGCGATTGCCCCTGGCCGGGAGCAAACCCTCGCGGCGCGTCCGACCCGGCAGCCAGCGGCTGCGGTGGGAGTTGCTCTGCCTCAGCAGCGGGTCGGACCTGGGGCGCGGGTTGTGCGGCAGTGTCGGCGGCGCGCGTCACAGGCGCCGGGAGCACGCCGCCCATGGCCAGGTTTGCCGCGTGGGCGAATTCCGTGCAGGTGCGGAAGCGGTCGCCGGGGCGTTTGGACAGGGCGCGGTGCAGGACCGCGTCGAGGGCGGGCGGGAGGCCCCAGCGGATCTCGCTGATCGCGGGCGGCGGTTGCTGGAGGTGGCCCTGGACGATGACGGGGGCGTGTTTCGATTCGAAGGGCGTGGTTCCGGTCAGCAGCCAGTAGAGGGTGCAGGCCAGGGAGTACTGGTCGGAGGTGGGGTCGAGGTCGGCGCCCATGAGTTGTTCGGGCGAGGCGAAGGCGAGGGTGGCGGTGAAGGCGCCGGTCTGGGTGAGGTGACCGGCGTCGTCGCGGAGCTTCGCGATCCCGAAGTCGGTGAGGAAGACCTGCTCCGGAACCGACCGGGTGAGCAGGATGTTGGCGGGTTTCACGTCACGGTGCAGGACGCCCGCGCCGTGCGCGTAGTCGAGGGCCGCGGCGGTGTCGAACACGATGCGCATGGCGCGCTGCGGCGGCAGGGTGCGAGTCTCCAGCGCGCCCGCGTCCGCGCCGTCGACGTAGTGCATCGCGATCCACAGCTGCCCGTCCTCGAGCCCACTGCCGTACGCGGCCACGATGTTCGGATGCGCCAGCCGCGTGACCAGATCGGCCTCCCGCTCGAACCGAGCCCGGATCCGGCTGTCGGAGAACAGTTCCCGGCTGAGCAGCTTCAGCGCGACGCGCTGCGCCGTGCGCGGATCCCGGGCCAGGTACACCGCCCCCATACCACCGCGCCCGAGCCGGCGTTCGATGACGTATCCGGCGAAATGCGCGCCCGCGGCCACCATCGTGCCCCCTCCTCTCGATCGGCACCCCGCCCGACCCTAGTCCCCCGCACCCGCGCGCGCAGGTGCGGGGACGAGAGGTTCACCCGGCGGCGGCCACCGCGTCGACCTCGAACTGCATGTCGGGCAGCGCGAGTGCGGCGACGCCGAGCAGGGTCTGCACCGGCGGCCGGTCGCCCCAGATCTCGGCGATCTTCTTGCCGAGCACCTCGAGCTTGCCGAGGTCGTGATCGACGATGAAGGTGCGCAGCTGGAAAACGTCGGCGTAGTCGAGTCCGGCCGCGCGCAGCGCGGTGCCGAGGTTGGCGAACGCGCGGTCCACCTGTGTCGCGAAATCGGTGCTGGTGGTGTGCCCCGCGGCGTCGGAGTCGTACTGTCCGGCGAGGAAGACGAGTTCGCCGCGCACCCGCGCGACATGGCTGTAGCCGAATGCGGTCGGGTCGTGCAGTTCGGCGGGGTTGCTGATCTCGATGCTCATATCGGGACGACGACGCGGCCGCCGGCGGTGTGACATCGACGAAAAAGCCCGCCTCCCAAAGGAGACGGGCTTCACATCCGGTCGGGGGTCAGAGCACCCACTTCAGGATCAGCGTCAGCACCGCCGCGACGACGCCCACGGCGACCGCGCCCGCTCCGATCACCACACCCTGCCGCTGCCACGGGCGGCCGTGGTCGAGCGAGTACCGGCCGGGGCCGGTGAAGGCGAGCGCCGCACCGGCGGCGGCGAACAGCAGCGCCAGCTCGTAGCCGGGCTGCCAGCCCTGCGCGCCGACCGCGCCGAACATGCCGTTGGCCCAGGTCGCGTTGATCGCGTTGATCATGGTGCCGATCACGATGGCGGCGGCCAGCGGTGTGGCCAGGCCCAGCAGCAGCAACAGGCCGCCGGCCACTTCACTCAGCGCGGCCAGGGTGCCGAACAGCGCGCCGGGGTTGTATCCCATGGCCTCGAACCCGGCGTTGTTGGCTTCCAGGCCCGGCCCGTCGAACCAGCCGAACAGTTTCTGGACGCCGTGCACGAGCATCAGGCCGCCGAACACGACGCGCGCGATCAGCAGGCCGACGCCGGTGGCGTCGGCATCCAAAGACGACGCCGACTGGACCCGGGGCTTGGTTTCGGTGGTGGTGGTCATGCTGGTTCCTCATCCCTGCGTGATCGGTGACAGCTTCCGTTAGCCTCGGCAACAAACGGACCGGGGTCCGATTCGAAGCATGTTCCGACCCAACCACATTCGACCGGCGAGATATTTCCGCCGTCCGGAGAATTCACTCCGCCAGGAAGTAGAAATAGCCGGCGAACACCACCATCAGCACCCACATCGCGGGGTGGATTTCCCTGATCTTGCCCTTCGCGGCCATCACGATCGGGTAGAAGATCATGCCCATCGCCAAGCCGTTGGCGATCGAGTATGTGAGCGGCATCATGACCACGGTGATGAACGCGGGGATCGAATACTCCAGCCGCCCCCAGTCGATCTCGCCGAGCGAGCGCGCCATCAGGATGCCGACGACGATCAGTGCGGGCGCGGTGATCTCACCGGAACCGGCCACGATCGCGAAGATCGGATAGCAGAACATCGCCAGCAGGAACCAGCCCGCGGTGGTGACCGCCGTGAGCCCGGTGCGCCCGCCCGCCGTCACGCCGGCCGTCGACTCGACGTAGGCGGTGGTGGTGGAGGTGCCGATGACCGCGCCGGCCATGGTGCCGACCGAGTCCGCGGCGAACGCGGCCGAGGCGCGGGGCAGGCGGCCGTCCTTGTCGAGCAGCCCGGCCTGGTTGGCGACGCCGATCAGGGTGCCGGAGGCATCGAAGAAGTCGACGAACAGCATGGTCAGCACGACGATGGCCATCTGCGCGGTGAACGCGTCGGGCAGGTGGATGATCGCCTGGCCGAAGGTCTGGTCCAGGCCCTTGGGCATCTCCACGACGCCGTCGGGCAGATCCACCAGCCCGGTGACGATGCCGAGCAGCGCCGTCAGCACGATGCCGTAGAGCACCGCGCCGTGCCAGCCACGGACCAGGAAGATCACGGTCACGATCAGGCCGAACACCGCCAGCAGCGTGGTGCCCTTGTGGAAGTCGCCCAGGGTGACGAAGGTCGCGTCGCTGGCCCGCACGATTCCGGCCGCCTTGAGGCCGAGGAAGGCCACGAACAGGCCGATGCCCGCGCCGACCGCGAGCTTCATCTGCATCGGGATCGAGTCCAGGATCTTCTCCCGGATCTTGGTGACCGCGAGGACGAAGAAGATGATGCCCGACAGCAGCGTGCCCGACAGCGCGACCTGCCAGGGAATCCCCATGCTCAGCACGACCGTGTAGGCGAAGAACGCGTTGAGGCCCATGCCGGGCGCGAGCGCGATCGGATACTTCGCCCACAGCCCCATGACCAGGGTGCCGAACACCGCCGCGACCGCCGTCGCGGTGAAGACCGCCTGGGTGGGAATCCCCTTGTCGCCGAGCGGTCCATTGTCACCGAGCACCGCCGGGTTCACCGCGAGCACGTAGGACATCGCCAAGAAGGTGACCGTGCCGGCCATCAGTTCGCGCTTCATGGTCGAGCCGTTGGCGCTGACGCCGAAGAAGTCGTCGAAGCGACTGCGCGGACGCGCCGGCACGTCGGTGGCCATGTGGATTCTCCAGTCGTGACTGAGTACGAAAAGGGGTGCTCAGGCACGTTAGCGGACAGTTGACCGAATCGAAGATTCGTCACCGTCGGGGTGGGTGTGGCGCGCTCGGCTTTCAGTGCCCGCCGCGAGCAGCCGCCGCCCCAGCGTCCGGCACCGCTCGGCCAGTTCCGGCGGCTCCAGGATCTCGAAATCGTGGCCCAGCCGCAGCACGTAATACAGCACCGCGTCGAGATCGGCCGCGCCGCTGAGCAGCTCGCAGCGCTCCGGCCCGCGCGGCCGGACGACCGCGGCGGCGCCCGGGACGCGGGCACGCACGGTGGCGGCCGGGGCGTGCACCAGCACGCGGGCCTGCCGCGGGTAGACCCGGCTGGCCACGCCCTCCTGGACGTGGACGGCGGCCTCCGGCGCCGGACGCGGCTGGAAACGCCAGGTCCGCGCGTGCACCTCGGTCATGCGGTCGACCCGGAAGGTCCGCCAGTCTGCGCGCTCCAGATCGTAGGCGAGCAGATACCAGCGGCGATCGGAGGCGACCAGACGGTACGGCTCGACCTCGCGCGAGTGCGTCTGGTCCCCCGAAGGATAGTCGAACCGGGCCCGGACCTCGTCCCGGCACGCCCGCGCCAGGGTCATCAGCACCTCCGGATCTGCGGGAATCCTGCCCCCGGTGAAGGATTCCACCGATTCGGTGAGCGCCCGGACCTGCCCGCGCAGCCGCCCCGGCAGCACCCGATCCAGTTTGGCCAGGGCGCGCACCGCGGTGTCACCGGCCACGGCCACGGCCCCGCCGACACCGGCCAGCAGCGCTACCGCGACGACGATCGCCTCGTCGTCGTCCAGCAGCAGCGGCGGCAGATCCCGTCCCGCCCCGAGCCGGTAGCCGCCGCCGACACCATTGCCGGCGTGCACCGGATAGCCGAGCGCGCGCAACCGTTCGACATCGCGCCGCACGGTCCGCGCGGTGACACCGAGCCGCAGCGCCAACTCCGGCCCCGTCCACACCTGCCGCTGCTGCAGCAATCCGAGCAGCGCCAGCACCCGTTCGGCGGTCCCCCGCTCGACGTCAGCACCCATGGTCCGAAACTAGCGGACCGTACCTGTCCGCTAGGGCTGCGAGGGTGGGGTCATGAGCGAAAACATCCTTCTCGACCCCGAGGCCCTGCACTACAACCCCGCCTTCACCCAGGGCGTGATCGCCCCGGCCGGGCGCACCCTCTACGTCGGCGGCCAACTCGGCAGCGACGCCACGGGCCGCCTGCTCGACGGCATCGAGGCGCAGACCGAGCAGGCCATGCGCAATGTCCTGACCGTGCTCGACGCCGCCGGCACCGACCCCGCGCACGTGGTCAAGCTGAACATCTACCTGGTCTCCGGCGTCGACGCCGGGACCGGCTACGCGGCGGCCTACAAGGTCTGGGGCGAGCATCGCACGGCGATCACCGTCATCAGCACGGCCGGTCACGCCCGCCCCGGCGCCCTGGTCGAAATCGACGCCGTGGCAACGATTCCGGACTAGGCGCTCGGCGCGGCGACCAACCCGAGCTCGGCGTCGGAGGCCAGCAGGTCGTGGTGCGGGAGCACCCGCACCGTGTAGCCGACGGCGCCGGACAGCGGGACCGGGGTGTCGATCGCGAAAAGCTCGGTCCCCGAATCGGATCCGGTGTGCGTCATCGCGAGGGTGGTGACGTCGCTGAGATCATCGGACGGCGAGACCCGGCCCAGGACCGCCTGCACCACCACGTCGGCGACGCGCAGCCCGCCGAGATCGACCCGGGCGGTCAGCGACAGATCCGCGCCGATGATCGGGGTATCCGGCAGGCCCGCGCTGTCGACCTGCACCACCCGCACCTTCGGCCAGGCCTCCTCCACCCGCCGGCGGTACTCCGATACCGCACGGGCGCCGGTGAATTCGTCGGCGACGGCGCCGCGGAAGGCGCCGGCCGCCTGCGCGTAATACCGCACGGCGTAGTCGCGCACCATCCGCGAGGCCAGGACCTGCGGGCCGAGCGTCTGCAGGGTGTGCCGCACCATCTCCACCCAGCGCACCGGCATGTCCTGCGCGTCCCGGGTGTAGAAGCGCGGCGCGACCGTGCGCTCGAACAGGTCGTAGAGCGCGGCGGCTTCCAGATCGTCGCGGCGGTGCTCGTCGGTGACGCCGTCGGCGGTCGGAATGGCCCAGCCGTTCTCGCCGTCGAACATCTCGTCCCACCAGCCGTCGCGGATGGAGAGGTTGAGCCCGCCGTTGAGCGCCGACTTCATGCCCGAGGTGCCGCAGGCCTCCAGCGGGCGCAACGGATTGTTCAGCCACACATCGCATCCCCAGTACAGGTACCGGGCCATCGACATGTCGTAGTCCGGCAGGAAGACGATGCGGTGCCGCACCTGCGGATCGTCGGCGAACCGGACCACCTGCTGGATCAGGGATTTGCCGCCGTCGTCGGCGGGATGACTCTTGCCGGCCACCACCAGCTGCATCGGCCGCTCCGGATCGAGCAGCAGCGCGCGCAGGCGTTCCGGGTCGCGCAGCATCAGCGTGAGCCGCTTGTAGGTCGGCACCCGGCGCGCGAAGCCGACGGTCAGCACGTTCGGGTCGAAAACGCCGTCCACCCAGCCCAGTTCGGCCTCGGCGGCGCCGCGCTGCAACCAGGACGCGCGCACCCGGCGGCGCACCTCGGCGACCAGCAGGGCGCGCAGGTTGTTGCGGGTGGACCAGAGCTCACCCAGATCGGCCTCGCGCAGCCGCTCCCAGCCGCGCGCCTCCTCGACGAGTTCGCGGCCGATGTGCTCGCGCGCCTTGTCCAGCCACTCGCGCGCCGCCCAGGTGGGTGCGTGCACGCCGTTGGTGACCGAGCCGATCGGCACCTCCGCGGCGTCGAAACCCGGCCACAGCGGTGCGAACATCTCCCGGCTGACCTCACCGTGCAGCTGCGAGACGCCGTTGGCGCGCTGGGCAAGTCGCAGACCCATGTGCGCCATGTTGAACACCGACGGATCGTTCTCGCGACCGAGCGTCAGGATCCGATCGACGAAAAGCCCTGGCAGCAGCGCTGATTCGGCCTCGCCGTGCGCGCCGCCGAAGTAGCGGCGCACCAGGTGCATGGGGAACCGGTCGATGCCCGCGGGCACCGGGGTGTGCGTGGTGAACACGGTGCCGGACCGCACCGTCGCCAGCGCGGTCTCGAAATCCAGCCCGCCCGCAACGTATTCGCGGATCCGCTCGACGCCGAGGAACCCCGCGTGGCCCTCGTTCATATGGAAGACATCGGGATCGGGCAGCCCGGCGGCGCGGGTGTAGGCCCGCACCGCGCGCACCCCGCCGATGCCGGCGAGGATCTCCTGCTTGATCCGGTGGTCCTGGTCCCCGCCGTAGAGCCGGTCGGTGACCGCGCGCAGCTCCGGATCGTTCTCCGCGATATCGGAATCCAGCAGCAGCAGCGGCACCCGTCCGACCTGCGCGATCCACACCCGGGCCCGCAGCACCCGCTGGTCGGGCATGGCGACGTGGATCAGCACGGGCGAACCGTCGGCGGTGAGCAGGCGCAGCGGCAGGCCCTGCGGGTCCAGCGCCGGATAGTGCTCGATCTGCCAGCCGTCGCCCGAGAGCGACTGCCGGAAGTAGCCGGAGCGATAGAGCAGGCCGACACCGATCAGCGGCAGCCCCAGATCGGAGGCGGCCTTGAGGTGATCGCCCGCCAGGATGCCGAGCCCGCCGGAGTAGTTCGGCAGCACCTCGGTGACACCGAACTCCATGGAGAAGTAGGCGATGCCCCGGATCTGCTCGGACAGCTGGCTCTGGAACCACAGCGGGCGGCTCAGGTATTCGCGCAGATCCGCCGCGGCCGCGTCCACCCGCCCGGCGTATTCGCTGTCGCGCGCCAGCTCGTCCAGGCGGGCGGCGGAGACCTCGCCGAGCATCCGGACCGGGTCGTGGCCGACTTCGCGCCACAGCGCCGGGTCCAGCGTCTCGAACAGATCCTGCGTCGGCCAGTGCCATGACCAGCGCAGATTCGTGGACAACTCAGCGAGGCTCGCGAGCCGCTCCGGCAGATGGGCCCGGACAGTGAATCTGCGCAGCGCTTTCACCCCGCGAACCCTACCCAATCGCGGCGGGCCCGGCCTTGTCCGCCAGCTCCGCCGCGTACTCGGGACTGAACTGCTCGGCGTACGCCGCGGTCGGCGGGATCTCGGTGATCATGTCCAGCAGCACGCCGCTGGGGTCGGCGACGATGAAGTGGCGCTGCCCGAAGCTCTCCGAACGCAGCTCCAGCTCGGCTTTCATCCCGCCCTGTACGACCATGCGCTCCCATTCCGCGTCGACGTCGTCGACCTCGAAGTTGAGCAGTAGGCCCTGCACCGGCTTGCGGTAGGCCGCGGGCACGGTGGGGTGGGTGTAGTCGAGCAGCGCGAGTTCGAAGGACTTGCCGCCCTGCTGCCGGCGCATGCTGATGTACCAGTCGGCCTCGAACAGGATCTCGAAGCCCAGCCACTTGGTGTAGAAATCGCGGGCCTCGGCGATCTTGCCGGTGCCGAGGACGGGGTAGAAGCTCTGTAGTTCCATCGCGCTTGCCTTTCACGTACCGTTGGTATGTCAATGAAGGTAGTTCGCATACCATCGGTATGTCAAGAGGAGGTAGTGGATGGCCGGCACCCTGCGCGCCCAGCAGCGCGAAGAGACCAGGCGCACGCTGCTGACCGAGAGCCGCCGCCTGTTCGCGGCGAAAGGGTATGGCGCCGTGGGCCTCTCGGAGATCGTCAGCGCCGCCGGGGTGACCAAGGGCGCGCTGTACCACAACTTCGCGGGCAAGGCCGAGGTGTTCCGCGCGGTGCTCGAGCAGGTCCAGCACGAGGTCGGCGAGCAGGTCGCCGCCGCGGCGCAGGCCACCGCGGATCCGTGGGACCAGCTACTGGCGGGCTGCGAGGCTTTCCTGACCGCCTGCACCGATCCCAGCACCCAGCGCATCATGCTCATCGACGGCCCCGCGGTGCTGGGCTGGCACGAATGGCGCGCCATGGACGAGGCCGCCTCGGCCCGCCACCTCGGCGAGGCGCTGGCCGCCCTGATCCCCCTGGGTCTGCTCGACCCGCAGCCCATCGCACCGCTGACCCACCTGCTCTCCGGTGCCATGAACGAGGCCGCGCTCTGGCTCGCCGCCACCGACGACCCCGCTGCCCTCCCCACCACCATCGCCGCTCTGCACCGCCTCCTGGAGGGCATCCGCCGACAGCGGTGACGGTCCCGGAATCCGGCGACGGGTGCGGCGCGATCTCGGTCGGGCTCGGTGCCGGTCCGGCCGCGGGCGCACGCCGCGCGCACCGCGCCCGGTAGGTTGGTCGACGTGACCGGCCGCATCGCCATCGATGACACCGCCCCATCCATCCCCGGCGGATACCCGGCCAAGGCCGTGGTGGGTGAGGTGTTCCCGGTGCGCGCGGTGGTGTGGCGCGAAGGGCACGACGCGGTCGCCGCGACCCTGGCGGTGCGCGGGCCGGGCTCGTCCCGGATCACCCGCATCCCGATGACACCCGACTACGAGCCGGACGTGTTCAACGCGGTATTCGTCGCCCACCAGCCCGGCACCTGGACCTTCCGCGTCGAAGGCTGGAGCGACCCGATCGCTACCTGGCGGCACGCCGTGGAAGCCAAACTCGCCGTCGGGCAGAGCGCCGCCGATCTGGCCAACGACCTGGAACTCGGCGCCCAGCTCTTCGAACGCGCCGCCCAGGCCGTGCCCAAGAAACAGTTCGAGCGCCTGCGCGCGGCCGCGGCCGCGCTGCGCGGCGACGAGCAGTTGCCCGCCCGGGTCGCCCCCGCGTTCACCGAGGAAATCGCCGAGATCCTGCGCGCGACGCCGTTGCGCGACATGGTCACCCGCGGCCCGCAGCACACCGTGCTGGCCGAGCGCCGCCGCGCCCTGTTCGGGTCCTGGTACGAGTTCTTCCCGAGGTCCACCGGCGGCCGCGACGCCAACGGCACCCCGATCCACGGCACCTTCGCCACCGCCGCCAAGGAACTCCCCCGCATCGCCGCCATGGGTTTCGACGTGGTCTACCTGCCGCCGATCCATCCGATCGGCGAGGTGAACCGCAAGGGACGCAACAACTCCCTGGTCGCCGAGCCCGGCGACGTCGGCTCGCCGTGGGCCATCGGGTCGGACGCGGGCGGGCACGACGCCATCCACCCGGTGCTGGGCACCGAGTCCGATTTCGCCGACTTCGTCGCCGCGGCAGCGCATTCCGGTCTCGAAGTAGCGCTGGATCTGGCCCTGCAGTGCGCACCGGATCATCCGTGGGTGGCCGCCCACCCGGAATGGTTCACCACGCTGCCCGACGGCACCATCGCCTTCGCCGAGAACCCGCCGAAGAAATACCAGGACATCTACCCGGTCAACTTCGACAACGATCCCGACGGCCTCTACGCCGAGGTGCTGCGCGTGGTCCGGTTCTGGATCGGGTTCGGCGTCAAGATCTTCCGCGTCGACAACCCGCACACCAAGCCCGCCGACTTCTGGGAGTGGCTGATCGCGCGGGTGCGCCGCACCGACCCGGACGTGATCTTCCTGTCCGAGGCGTTCACCCGCCCGGCCCGCCTCTACGGCCTGGCGCGGCGCGGATTCACCCAGTCCTACACCTATTTCACCTGGCGCGTGCACAAGTGGGAGCTCACCGAATTCGGCTACGAGCTCGCCGCGAAGGCCGACGAGGCCAGGCCGAACCTGTTCGTCAACACCCCCGACATCCTGCACGAGAGCCTGCAGCACGGCGGGCCGGGCATGTTCGCCATCCGCGCCACCCTGGCCGCGACCCTGGCGCCCACCTGGGGCGTGTACTCCGGTTTCGAACTCTTCGAGCACCAGGCGGTGCGCCCCGGCAGCGAGGAGTACCTGGACTCGGAGAAGTACGAGCTGCGGCCGCGCCCCTTCGCCGAGGCGCTGGCCCGCGGCGAATCCCTGGAGCCGTGGATCACCCGGCTGAACGAGATCCGCCGCAACCACGCCGCGCTGCAACAGCTGCGCTGCATCCATTTCCATCAGATCGACAATGACGCCCTGATCGCGTATTCGAAGATCGATCCGGCCGGCGGCGACGCAGTGCTGGTGGTGCTCAACCTCAATCCCTATGGGCCCGAACAGGGTTTCCTGTCCTTGGATCTGCCCGCCATCGGGCGCGAATGGCACGACCATCCGGTGGTGACCGACGAGATCACCGGCGAGGAATACCACTGGGCGCAGAGCAATTACATCCGCCTGGACCCGGCCAAGGCGGTCGCCCACATCATCGCCCTGCCGCCCGTCCCGCAGCGGGCCCGCACCGAACTGGCCTATCGCAGGACGCTGCGATGAGCCCGGCGGTCACGTCGTGACCACCAGCCGCCGCGATCTCCTGCTGCTGGCGGCGGGCACCCACGCCGACCCGCACACCGTGCTCGGCGCGCACCCGCACCCCGAGGGCACCATCGTGCGCGTGCTGCGACCGCACGCCCAGACCGTCGCGATCCGCGTCGGCGCGGCCGACCATCCGCTGAAGTCGCTGGGCCACGGCGTCTTCGCCGCCGTGCTGCCGTATCCGGAGCTGCGGGACTACCGCATCCTCACCACCTATCCCGGCGGCCAGACCATGCTCGGCGCGGACGGCTACCGCTTCCTGCCCACCGTCGGCGAACTCGACCTGCACCTGATCGGCGAGGGCCGGCACGAACGGCTCTGGGATGTTCTCGGCGCGCATCCCCGCCGATACACCACCCTGGACGGCGAGGTGAGCGGCACCTCGTTCGCGGTGTGGGCGCCGAATGCCCGGGGCGTCACCGTCTTCGGCGATTTCGACAGCTGGGGCGGGCAGACCGCCCCGATGCGGGCGCTCGGCGGCTCCGGCGTCTGGGAGGTGTTCGTCCCCGGCGTCGACGTGGGCACCAAATACAAGTACCGCGTGCACGGCGCGGACGGGCGTACCGTCGATCACGCCGACCCGATGGCCTTCGCCACCGAACTGCCGCCCGCCACCGCGTCGGTGGTCACGGCGGCACAGCACGAGTGGACCGACCAGGAGTGGCTGCGCCGCCGCGCCGAGGGCGATCCGACACGCGCGCCGATGAGCGTCTACGAGGTGCACCTGGGCTCCTGGCGGCCCGGCCTCGGCTACCGGGAAATCGCCGACCAGCTCGTCGAATACGTGCGCGAGGTCGGCTACACCCACATCGAACTGCTCCCCCTCGCCGAGCATCCGTTCGGCGGTTCCTGGGGCTACCAGGTCACCTCCTATTACGCGCCGACCGCCCGCTTCGGCTCCCCCGACGATTTCCGCGCCTTCGTCGACCGGCTGCACGCCGCGGGCATCGGCGTGCTCCTGGACTGGGTCCCGGCCCATTTCCCGCGCGACGAATGGGCGCTGGCCCGCTTCGACGGCACGCCGCTCTACGAGCACCCCGACCCGCGCCGCGGCGAGCAACTGGACTGGGGCACCTACGTTTTCGACTTCGGACGCAACGAGGTCCGCAACTTCCTGATCGCCAACGCCCGGTACTGGATCGAGGAGTTCCACATCGACGGCCTGCGCGTCGACGCCGTCGCCTCCATGCTGTACCTGGATTACTCACGCCCCGACGGCGATTGGGAACCCAACATCCACGGCGGCCGGGAGAATCTGGAGGCGGTCGAGTTCCTGCGGCAGCTCAACGACACCGTGCACCGCGACCACCCCGGCGTCGTCACCATCGCCGAGGAATCCACCACCTGGCCCGGGGTCACCCGCGGCACCGACGTCGACGGCCTCGGTTTCACCATGAAGTGGAACATGGGCTGGATGCACGACACCCTCGGCTACCTGGGCCGCGACCCGATCCACCGCGCCTGGCACCACAACGAACTCACCTTCTCGCTGACCTACGCGTGGAGCGAGCACTACCTGCTGCCGATCAGTCACGACGAGGTGGTGCACGGCAAGGGCACGCTCTGGACCAGGATGCCCGGCGACGATTTCGCCAAGGCCGCCGGCGTGCGCGCGCTGCTGGCCTACATGTGGGCCCACCCGGGCAAGCAACTGCTGTTCATGGGCCAGGACTTCGGGCAGTTCCGGGAATGGTCACACGACCGCGGCCTGGACTGGCAGGAGCTGGAAAACCCGCTGCACCGCGGCATCACGACCACCGTCCAGGCGCTCAACCGGGTCTACCGCGCGCATCCGGCGCTGTGGACCCAGGACACCAGCCCCGGCGGCTACTCCTGGATCGAAGCCGACGATCGCGACCGCAACGTCTTCGCCTTCCTGCGGCACGGCTCCGACGGCTCGATGGTCGCCTGCGTCTACAACTTCTCCGGCGCCGCGCACGGCGACTACCGCGTGGGCCTGCCCACCGCGGGGGTGTGGACCGAGATCCTCGACACCGACGCCGCCGACTTCGGCGGCTCCGGCCTGGGCCACCGCGGCGCGGTGCCCACCGAAGCCCTCCCCTGGCACGGCCGCCCGCACTCGGTCTCGCTGACCCTCGCACCCAACAGCGCCCTGTGGCTGGCCGGGCCGCCCGCCTGACGCGCACGCCGCCCCCGGCCCCGTCGGTACTGTGGCGGCCATGCTCGTGTGGATCAACGGCCCGTTCGGCGGCGGAAAAACCCAGACAGCCCACGAACTGCGCCGCCGCCTGCCCGGCAGCGTCGTCTGCGATCCGGAAATGGTCGGCTTCGGCCTGCACCGCACCATGCCCGCCGCGCTGCGCGGCGACTTCCAGGATCTGCCCGCCTGGCGGCAAGGCGTCTTCGAGGTCCTCGACCTGGTACTCCAGCGGCACGAGGGCGTCGTCCTCGCCCCGATGACGGTGGTGCATCCCGGCTACTTCGCCGAAACCGTCGGCCGGTTACGCGAAACCGGCCACGACGTGCGGCATTTCGCCCTGCTGGCCGAGCACGACACGGTGCGCGAACGCCTGCGCGGGCGCGGGCTGCCCGGCCTGCGCTTCGGCCTGCGCTTCGAGAGCTTCGCCGTGGAGCGCATCGACCGGTGCCTCGAAGCGCTGCGGCAACCCGAATTCGCCGAGCACATCCACACCGATCACCTCGACGTCGCCGGGGTGGCCGACCGCATCGCCGACTCGGCGGGCCTGCGCCTCACCCCGAACGACGACGGCCCGCTGCGCACCCGGCTCCGCCAGGCGCGCGTCACCCTCGAGCACATCCGGCTCTAGTGCTGCGCGGTCTCTGGTGCTGCGCGGCCTCTGGTGCTGCGCGGCCTCCAGTGCAGCGCGGCCTCCAGGACAGCGGCCTCCAGGACAGCGCGGCCTCCAGGACAGCGCGGCCTCCAGTGCTGCGTGACCTCTAGTAGAGCGCGGTCTCCAGTGCAGCGCGGTCTCCGTGCAGCGCGGCCTCCAGTGCAGCGCGGCCTCCAGTGCAGCGCGGCCTCGAGTACAGCGCGGTCTCCAGTACAGCACGGTCTCTAATACAGCGCGGTCTCCAGTACAGCGCAGCCTCTAATACAGCGCAGCCTCTAGTACAGCCCGGCCTCTAGTACAGCCCAGCCTCTAGTACAGCGCGGTGGCGAGCTTGCGCCGGGCCGCGACCACGAAAGGCTCAGCCGGATCGAACAGCTCGAAGAGTTCGAGCAGGCGGGTGCGGGCCTGGGTGCGCTCGTCGCCGGCGGTGCGCTTGATCACCGCGATCAGCCGGTCGAACGCGGCTTCGGGCCGCTGGTTCAGCATCTCGACGTCGGCCGCGTCCAAGGCGGCGGCGAGGTCGGCCGGATCGCCGTCGGCGGTGGCGACCACCGAATCCGGGATCGACTGGGCCCGCGCGAGGAAGCGCAGCTGCCGCAGCGCGGACTTGGCCTCCTCATTCCCCGGCTCGGCGGCGATGATGGCCTCGTACGCGGCCTCCGCACCGGCCAGATCGCCGCGCTCCAGCGCCTCCTCGGCCGCGGTGAACCGCGGGTCCTCCGGCTCGGGTTGCGGCTGCTCCTCGCCGGCCCCGGCCAGCTTGCCCGCGACCGCGTCGACCACCGCGTCCAGCCACTGGCGCACCTGCGGTTCGGGCTGCGCGCCTTCGAAATCGGCGAGCGGGCGACCGCCGGCGATCGCGACGACCGTCGGGATCCCCTGCACCTGCAGGGCCTGCGCGATGCGCATATTGCTCTCGGCCTCGACGGTGGCCAGCGCCCAGGTGCCGCCGTCGGCCGCGACCAGGCGCTCCAGCGTGCGGACCAGTTCGACGCTGCCCGGGCTGCGCTGCGAGTACAGCGCGACCACCACCGGCACCTCGGTGGAACGCCGCAGGACCTTCGTCTCGAAATCGGCCTCACCGACGGCGTAATCGCCCCCGGCGGCGGCGCCCGCCGCACCAGCGGGCGGTTGCTTCAAACTGGACAGATCCACCGCACCGGACATTGCGGCGGCGACGGCAGGCGAAGGACGGCGTGGGGCAGGTCGATTCACGGGATCCAGTTTGTCACGAACGAGTGGTGACGGCTGCCTCGGCCGGGGTACCCGCGGCGGCACTGAGCTCACCCAGCTTGCCGGCACGCACCGCCCACACCTCGAACAGCACGGTGCAGAACGGCGGGATGCTGGAGACCAGCGCCAGCAGCGTGGTCTTGGCGTTCCAGCCCAGCTCGCGCGCCGCGAGCAGCGAGATGAGCAGGAACAGGACGAAGATCGCGCCGTGCACCGGGCCGAAGATCTTCACGCCGATCTCGTTGCCGTTCTCGGGCAGGTATTTGAACGCCATGCCGATCAGCAGGCCCAGCCAGGAGATCGCCTCCAGCACGGCGATGAAGCGGAAACGCTTCGCAGTGGTGCTGAGGTCGAAGAAATTGCCCATGGGGCACATTCTGCCGTATGCACTACGACAAGTCGTAGTTGGCCGCGTCACACCCGGGATCGCGCGCTCGCGATCCCGGGTGTCACCGCTAGACCTTGATGATGAGGGCGTCGCCCTGACCGCCGCCGCCGCACAGCGCGGCCGCACCGGTGCCGCCGCCGCGCCGCTGCAACTCCAGCGCCAGGTGCAGGACGATGCGGGCGCCGGACATGCCCAGCGGGTGCCCGATGGCGATCGCGCCGCCGTTGACGTTCACCTTCTCCGGATCGATGCCCAGCTTGCGGGTCGAGGCGATGCCGACCGCGGCGAAAGCCTCGTTGATCTCCACCAGATCCAGCTCGGCGGGCGAGATGCCCTGCCGTTCGCACGCTTTGGCGATGGCGTTGGCCGGCTGATCCTGCAGGCTGGAATCCGGGCCGGCGACCACACCGGCCTTGCCGATCTCGGCGATCCAGCTCAGGCCGAGCGCCTGCGCCTTCTCCTTGCTCATCACGACCACCGCGGCCGCGCCGTCGGAGATCTGCGAGGCGGTGCCCGCGGTGATGGTGCCGTCCTTGCGGAAGGCCGGGCGCAGCTTGCCCAGCGACTCGACGGTGGTGTCGGCCCGGATGCCCTCGTCGGCGCTCACCAGGATCGGATCGCCCTTACGCTGCGGCACCGCGACCGGCACGACCTCGTCGTCGAACACGCCGTTCTTCCAGGCCGCCGCCGCACGCTGGTGCGAGGCCGCCGCGAACGCGTCCTGATCGGCGCGGCTCACCGCGTCGGTGTCGTTGCGCGTCTCGGTGAGCGCGCCCATCGCCTGATCGGTGAAGATGTCGTGCAGGCCGTCGTAGGCCATGTGATCGCGCAGGGTCACGTCGCCGTACTTGAAGCCCTCCCGCGACTTCTCCAGCAGATGCGGGGCCTGGCTCATGGATTCCTGGCCGCCCGCGACCACGATCTCGTACTCGCCCGCGCGGATCAGCTGATCGGCCAGGGCGATGGCGTTGATGCCGGACAGGCACACCTTGTTCAGCGTGAGCGCCGGCACATCCATCGGGATGCCCGCGGCCACGGCGGCCTGCCGGGCCGGGATCTGGCCCGCGCCGGCCGTGAGCACTTGGCCCATGATCACGTAGTCGACCTGCTCGGGCGCCACGCCACCCCGCTCCAGCGCCGCCTTGATGGCGAAGCCACCGAGGTCGGACCCGGTGAAGCCCTTCAGGCCGCCGAGCAGCCGACCGACCGGGGTACGCGCACCGGAAACGATGACGCTAAGGGGATGGTCAGCGGCGGAGCCGTTGGGGTGGGTTGGCTCAGTGGTCACGACAAGACCTCGCTGTTCTGTGCTTATGGGGAACTACTCCACGGTAACTGGTATGACGGCCCCACAGACAGGCAGGGCAAGCTACGTTCGAGTGGTGAGCAACGCTTCGAATCAAGAGGGATTCATCCCGGGGGATTACGTCATCGCCGTCGACCATGTCGGCATCGCCGTGCCGGACCTGGACAAGGCCATCACCTGGTACGCCGAGAATCTCGGCATGATCGAGACACATCGCGAGGTCAACGAGGCGCAGGGCGTGCACGAGGCCATGCTTTCCCTACCCGGCGCGGCCGACAACGCGACTGCCATCCAGTTGCTGGCCCCGCTGAACGCCGAATCGACCATCGCCAAGTTCATCGACCGTAGTGGCCCCGGCCTGCAGCAACTGGCCTATCGGGTCACCGATATCGAGGCTGTATCGACCCATTTACGTGATCGAGGTCTGCGTTTGCTGTACGAGGCTCCGCGGCGCGGCACGGCGGATTCCCGCATCAATTTCATCCATCCGAAGGATGCTGGCGGTGTGCTGATCGAGCTGGTCGAGCCGAGCCCGAATCTTACTCACTAGTACCAAGATCGGAGCCGGAAACTTCTTCGGAATCACATTCGCGGTCGAGTCACCATGACGTTGGATGAGGCTGTAGTTTGTGTGCCATGTCGTCACCTGAGTCCGATCGCAATCGCTTCGTTGCACTGCCCTTCACCGTTGTGCGCAAGGGTTATGCGCAAGACGAGGTACGCAACTACTTCGACCGCTTCGACGCTGAACTAAGGGTCACCGCTACCGACCGGGATGCCGCTGCGGCGCAGGCCCGGAATCTCGCGAGCCAGCTGGAGGACGCGCGGGACGAGATCGACGAGCTCCGCAAGGAGGTCGATCGCCTCTCCGTTCCGCCGACCACCGCGGAAGGCATGTCCGACCGCATCTCGCGCATGCTGCGCCTGGCTTCCGACGAGGCCTCCGAGGTCCGCGCCCTGGCGCAGGCCGAGGCTGCCGAGATGGTCTCGATCGCCGAACAGCAGGCGACCGAGATGCGGGGTAAGTACGAATCCCTGCTCGCGGAGACCAAGGAGAAGCGCGAGGCGCTCGAAATCGAATTCGAGCAGACTCTCGCGAACGCGCGTACCGAGTCCGCCAAGATCATCGAGGCCGCCCAGGCCGAGGCCGACCGCATCGGCAAGGAAGCCGACGCCAAGCGCAAGGCCACCCAGCAGGACTTCGAAGTCACCATGGCCGAGCGTCGCACCAAGCTCACCCGCGCCATGGAGGAGCTCGAGGCCACCAGCCGCGCCGAGGCCGCCCAGCGGATCAAGGACGCCACCGACGAGGCCAACCGTCTCATCACCTCCGCCACCCAGACCTCCGAGCGCAAGATCGCGCACGCCAAGGAACTGGCCGAGGAGATGCGCGTGCTGCGCGGCCGGGTCCTGGCCCAGCTGCTCGGCATCCGCGGCCAGCTCGATTCGGTGCCGGCCATGCTCGCGGCGGTCAACCGGGAGAGCGAACTGCTGGACGGCGTGCCGGATCAGCGCAAGTCGATCGGCGGCGGCAACAAGCAGGTCGCCGGCTCCCGCACCAAGGCCATCCCCGAGGTCGCGTCCGAGGACGAGGACATCGACGCCGACGAGCGCGAGAACGCCGACATCGCCTGACCACCAACCACACAGGCGACGACGCGGGTGGACGATGCTGTGACTCGGTCACAAACGCGGCACCGCGGCTGAAGCTGTAGTGCCACAACAGAATTCGCTCGAAGGCCGCTCCCGCGAGGGGGCGGCCTTCCTAATTTCCGGAGGGTGGGCGGACGGCGTTTCACTGTCACATCCGTCCCGAAACCGACCCAGGTGTATGTGGCTGGTGGGGCCTACGGTATATCTAGAAGATAGAAGGCCCTTGCTCGTCCGATAGATGCGCCTGATGACAGCCCCGCCGCACGTTGACGATCAGGACCACCGTCTCGTGATGCGGCGGGTTTGGCGGCCGTTCCAGCAGCCGCGATGCCAATGCCTGCGATCTTCCTCTCCGCCATATGTCGGCCAAGCGACGATATGGGCTACGCCGGGGAGGATTTCGTGATCACAGCCGGGACACCGGTAGGTTTTGGTAGCGCGGCTGCCCGGAATGGTGCGCACCACGTAGGACTCGCCATCGGGGCCCGCGACGGAACGGCCGAGCTCGAAGCCGGCCGGGAACCCGTCGTCCAGACCGCCGCCACCGGGGGTGCTGTTGCGACTCTGCGGGCGCGGTTTCCGACGAGGCATGATTCCAGCCTAGGTCCTCACCGCACCACGCAAATCCCCGGCTACGCGCGTCGGAGCGTGTCGCCCCGACCCGACCTCAGAACAGACGGAACTCGCTGCTCTCCGTGCCACGCAGGGCGTTGTAATCGAGCGTCAGGCAGCGGATCCCACGGTCTTCGGCGAGCGTCTTCGCCTGTGGCTTGATCTGCTGCGCGGCGAAAACGCCGACCACCGGCGCCAGCAGCGGATCGCGGTTCAGCAACTCCAGGTAGCGGGTCAGCTGTTCCACGCCGTCGATCTCACCGCGGCGCTTGATCTCCACCGCGACCGTCGCGCCGTCGGCATTGCGGCACAGGATGTCGACCGGACCGATCGCGGTCATGTATTCCCGCCGGATCAGCGAGTACCCCGCACCCAAGGTCTCGATGTGCTCGGCCAGCAGCTCCTGAAGATGCGCCTCCACACCGTCTTTCACCAACCCCGGATCGATGCCCAGATCATGGGCGGAGTCGTGCTCGATCTCCTCGATGGTGATCCGCAGCTCCTCGCCGGCCTTGTTGGTTACCACCCACAGCGCCTTCGCCCCCTCCGGAGCGTCCCCATCCCGCTCCTCCAGCCAGCACGGCGGACTCATCCAGTTCAACGGCTTGTACGACCCGCCATCGGAGTGCACCAGCACCGATCCGTCGTTCTTGATCATCAACAGCCGCTTGGCCATAGCCAAATGGGCCGTGAGCCGTCCGACATAGTCAACCTGGCAACGAGCAATCACAAGGCGCACCGGTCGAGTCTAGGGCCTCGCCCCGCCCACCAATTCCCGCCCCCTCAGGTGTACGGCGGCCGGGGCCGAAAGCCGGCCTCCTGCTTGCGATCAGGACACCGGAATGATCGTGAGCACAGCGCTCAGCGGCGACGCCCAGTCCGCCAGCACGGTCAATCGACGAGCTGCGGCAGAGTCGAAAGACGAGGCTCGGAAACTGTTCTCGATTTCCTGTAGCCGCTCGGAATCACTTCACCGGATCGCGGGGGGCAGCGACAAAGACGCCGAGACCCCGCTCTGCGAGCGATACCGTCAGCACGCAGGCGTCGAGGAGCCCTTGGGCTCGAGGTACCTCAGCCATCGAGACGATTCGGGCCGAAGACTGTGTCGATTTCGGCGCGCTCCTCGGCAGCGGTGCTCGCACCGGCGAATCGAGCGAGTCGCGCTTTCAGATCAACCGACGTGGCGTGGGTGCGGCCGGCAAGGTGTTTGAGCTCGGCGTTACTGTCGCGCAGATCGGCCTGGCTGGTCATTCTCGCCATACGGTCCATGCTGAAGCGAATTGCTATGCCCAACTGGGCCGTCAACGCAAGAAGGCCCCCAGCATAAGCTGGGGGCCTTCCGCAAAAGATGTTCCGGCGGTGTCCTACTCTCCCACACCCTGTCGAGTGCAGTACCATCGGCGCAGGTGGCCTTAGCTTCCGGGTTCGGAATGGGACCGGGC
>NZ_JBFAJW010000010.1:0-411038 GCF_040655395.1 Nocardia sp. NPDC050435 | reverse complement strand
GTGGTCCACTGACGCACCCCCAGCAGGGGCCCGCCCTGCCTCGGCAGCGCGGGCCCGAGTCGTTTCCGGCCTACTTGTCCCCGTAGAGCGCGACGAACTTGTCCAGGGACCTTTCGATATCGCCCTTGATGGCGCGGGCGACGGTGGAACCGATCGGGCCGAAGAGAGGGCGACCGCCCAGTTCGATATCGACGGTGACCTCCGAGCCGGAGCCCTTGGGGGCCACCAGGAGTTCGAGTCCGAGCTTGGTGCCGCCCTTGCCGGCGCCGCGCAGTTTCAGCCGGCGAGGCGGCTCGGCCTTCTCGACGGTCCAGGTCACGCGGTTGCGGAAGCCCTTGACCGAGGCGACGCCGACCAGCGTCGTGCCCGGGGCCAGTTCCGCGGGCACCTCGCTGCGCCAGGCCTCGTGCATGGTCAGCCACTGGTCGAGCTCGGACAAGTCGGACGTATGGGCCCAGGCCCGCTCGGGAGTTAGCGGGACATCAACGGAGACCTTCAGCTTCGCCATGCGCGCATGGTAACCGGTACCGGCGGTTCGTTGAATTCGCAATGGTTGCTGAACGTTACGAGTTCGCCGTGATGCTGCTAGGGTGAGCGGGTCCGCGGGAGCGTGGTGTGATCGCCTGTCCCGCAGGCAATGTGAGGATTTGGACCTCGTTTGTCGGCGGGTGTGTAGAAAGGCGTGACGTAACCGGATGAGCCTAGACATGGCACAGGTACTTCCGTGGATCATCGCTCCGGCGCTGGTCGTAGCCGTCTTGGTCTATTTTCTGAATGCTGCGAAACGGCAGCAGAACCGGATCGACGAGCTAACCAGACAGCAGCGCGCGTACGAGGACACCCTCGAATCCTTCGCCGTGCACACGGTTCCGGCGATCACCGACGCCGTCCGGCGATTCGAGAACCCCGGCGCCGCCATCGACGCGCCCGAGGCGCTGGCCAACTCCCGCTTCGTGCAGTGCCTGCAGTGGCTCGGTGAGCGTTATGCCGACGAGTTGCGCAAGGTGCAGGCCGACGCCGAGGAACGCTCGCGCGGCGCCATCGAACAGGCCGACGTGGCCGCTCGCACCGAGGTCACCGCGGCGGCGCGCGACGCCACCAGCGGCGCGGTCCGCGCCTTCGGCACCTCGGTGGTCAGCCTCGGCGCGGACGCCGGCCAGGTCGTCAGCGCCGCGCTGCGCGCGCATCGCGACGACGAGGTCTACGCCACGCTCACCCGCATCGACCACACCGTGCAGCAGATGATCCGCCAGGCGCAGTCCTATGTGATCGTCTGCGGCGGCCTGCCCGGCCGGCGCTGGCCCGCCCAGTCGCTCACCGACGTCGTCGGCGGCGCGACCGGCCGCGTCCGCGACTACCTGCGCGTGCGCGCCCACCAGTCCGACCGGGTCGTCATCAGCCGCGCGGTGGAGCCGATCGTGCACACCCTGGCAACCCTGCTGGACAACGCGCTGCGCTATTCGCCGCCGACGTCGTTCGTGGACATCAGTTTCCAGGAGGGGCACCACGGCGTCACCGTCATCATCGACGATGCGGGCGTCCGCATGAACGCCGAGCAGATGGAGGAGGCGCGCCAGATCCTCGCGGGCGAGCGCACCGTCGACATCCATCAGCTCGGTCCCGCGCCGAAGGTCGGCTTCCCGGGCGTGGCCGCCCTGGCTCGCCGCTACGGCTTCACCGTCTACATCGATGGCCCGAACGCATACGGTGGTATGCGGGCCATGGTCTACATTCCCGAATCCCTGCTCGCCACACCGGAGGTGGTCCCGGTCGCTGAGCCGATCGCCCGGCCCGAACCGGCGCCCGCGCCGGTTCCAGAACCCGACAGCAACGTGGGGGATCAGTCCTTCGCGGTGCACGAGATCACCAGCGGCGGCTTGCCCAAGCGCCGCCGTCGCCCGGTCGCGCCCAGCCTCTCCGCCGCTCCGACCCGTCCGCCCGCGCAGCAGCAGGCCACCGATCCGGCGCCCGCGCGCCCGGATATCGCCGCCGCCTGGCAGACCGGCTCCAAGAGCGGCCGCGCGGCCGCCGCGGAGGACAGCCCCACCAACGGCACTCTCGACACGGAAGGGACGACGCCTTGATGAGCACCGCCACCGATTCCACCAACAAACTCGGCTGGTTACTCGAAGAGCTCGCGGTTCCCGGAGTTCGATTCGCGGTGTTGCTGTCCGAGGACGGCCTGCGGATCGCGCACTCGCAGGGCATCTCCCGCGACAACGCCGAACGCTTCTCCGCGGCCGCCTCCGGCCTGCGCTCGCTCGGCAAGGCGCTCGGCGAATTCTGCGGCGGCTCCACCAGCGCGCTGCGGCAGAACATGACCGAATACGACGACGGGATGATCTTCATCACCGCCGCCGGAGACGGTGCGCTGCTGGGTGTCTCGACCACCTCCGAGGCCGACGTCAGCCTGATCGCGCACCGGATGAACGAGCTCGCCGCTCGGGTCGGGCACGAGCTAGGCAAGTACTCGCACCGGAGAGCGGACAGCGATCGGCGATGACCAGGCCACGGCGCGACCCCGACCTGGTTCGCTCCTATGTGCGCACCGGCGGGCGCTCGCGCCCGAGCCGGGAGCTGGACCTGGTGACCATCGTCGTCGCGGCAGGCAGTCAGCTGCCGCAGGGTGCGCGGCCGGAAGCCCGGCGCGTGCGCGAGGTGTGTGACAGCGGCGCGCTCTCCATCGCCGAAATCGCCGCCTACCTGGACCTGCCGCCCTCGGTGGCCAAGATCGTCGTCTCCGACCTGCTCGACCACGAGTGCCTGGCCATTCCCGTGCCCACCAACGTACCGCAGCTCGCCATTCTCAAGGAGGTACTCGATGGGCTCCGTGCTCTCCCGGCCTGATGTCAATTATGTCCCGGAGACCGTGACCCGATCGGTAAAGCTGTTGGTGGCGGGGAATTTCGGCGTGGGCAAGACGACGTTCGTCGGCTCCGTCTCCGAGATCGCCCCGCTGCGCACCGAGGAAACCATCACCGAGGCCAGCATCGGCATCGATGACATGGCCGGCCTGGGCAGCAAGACCCAAACCACCGTCGCCATGGATTTCGGGCGTATCACGCTGAATCCGGAACTGGCGCTCTACCTTTTCGGCACGCCCGGCCAGCAGCGCTTCGTGCCGCTGTGGGAGGAACTGGCCCGGGGCGCGCTCGGCGCCCTGGTGCTGGTCGACACCCGCCGCATCGAACGTTCCGACGAGGTACTCTCGGTGCTCGAAGAGCGCGGCGTGCCGTATTCGGTGGCGGTCAACCACTTCGAAGGCGCCAAGAGCTATCCGCTCGAGGAGGTCCGCGACGCGCTGGACCTCGCGCCGGACACCCCCCTCACCATGCTGGACGCCCGCAATCGCGGGACCTGTCTGCAATCGCTGATCACGCTCGTCGAATTCCTGTTCCTCCGTCAGGAGTCTCTGCTTTGACCTTGCCGCCCCAGGCCGCCGCCCCACGTTGCCCTGTTCCGCACGGCTCTCCGGTAGATACCGATGGTCCCCGCGTCGCGCTGTACTCCGAGGAATACGCGGCCGACCCGCATCGCACCTACGCCGATATGCGGAGCAGATACGGCTCCCTGGTACCGGTCGAGCTCTCGCCCGGCATTCCGGCGACCCTGGTGATCGGCTATCACACCGCGCTGCGGATTCTGCACGATCCGGATCATTTCCCGGCCGATCCGCGCACCTGGCAGCAGCAGGTGCCCGGCGAATGCCCGATCCTGCCGATGCTGGAGTGGCGCCCGAATGCGCTACGCAGCGCGGGAGTGGAGCATTCCCGCTACCGCCAGGCCAATCTGGCCGCCGTCGGCGCGGTCGACCTGCACGCGCTGCACAACACCGTGGAGCGCATCGCGATCCCGCTCATCAATACCTTCTGCGCCGACGGCAGCGCGGATCTGATCAGCCAGTACGCGTTCCCGCTGACCTTCGCGGTGCTGAACGAGATGCTCGGCTGCCCACCGGACATCGGCCAGCAGGTGGCCACCGGCATGGCCGCCATCTTCGAGGGCGTCAACGCCGACAAGGGCAACGCGATGCTCGCCGACGCGCTGCTGGAGCTCACCACCCGCAAGCGCAAGGAACCGGGCGACGACATCGTCTCGCGGCTGCTCGCCCACCCCGCCAACCTGACCGACGTGGAGATGATCCACCAGTTGGTCACCCTCTACGGCGCCGGCATCGAGCCCGAGCAGAACCTGATCGTCAACACGCTGCTGCTCATGCTCACCGACGACCGGTTCGCCGGAAATCTGCTGGGCGGCAGCCTATCCACGCGCGACGCCCTGGACGAGGTCCTCTTCACCGACCCGCCCATGGCGAACTACTGCGTGTCCTATCCCCGGCAGCCCATGCTGATCGACGGCGTGTGGCTGCCGGCCCATCAGCCGGTCGTGATCAGCATGGCCGGCTGCAACAACGATCCCGCGATCAACTCGGGCGGATACACCGACAACCGCTCCCACCTGGCGTGGAGCCTGGGCCCGCACGCCTGCCCCGCTCGATCCGTGGCCTATCTGCTCGCCCAGGACGCCATCGATCAAATCCTTGACGCACTTCCGGAAATGCGCCTGGGGGTCCCGACCGTCGCACAGCTCAATTGGCGGCCCGGCCCCTTCCATCGCGCGCTGGTGTCCCTCCCGGTCACCTTTCCGAAATCCCCACCGCTGCACGTGTATTAAGGAGAAGTCATGGACAATCAGCCCCTTGTCCTGGATCCCGCCGGTACCGACATTCAAGGGGAGGCCGCGCGGATCGCCGAGCGCGGGCCTGTCAGTCTGGTGGAGTTGCCCGGTGGTGTGCGCGCGTGGTCGGTGACCGACGCCGAGTTGCTGAAGAAGCTGCTGATCGATGCCCGCGTCTCCAAGGACGCCCGCCAGCACTGGCCGGCGTTCATCAACGGTGAGGTGCCGCCGGATTGGCCGCTGTTCCTCTGGGTGGCCGTGAACAACATGTTCACCGCCTACGGCGCCGACCACCGCCGACTACGTAAGCTCGTCGCCCCGGCTTTCACCCACCGCCGGACCGAAGCCATGCGGTCCCGCATCGAACGCATCACCCAGCAACTGCTCGACGATCTGGCCGCCGCCGAAGGGCCGGTCGACCTGCGCGAGGGATTCGCGTATCCGCTTCCGATCCAGGTGATCTCCGAACTCATGGGCGTGCCGGATTTCCTGCACGGTGGCCTGCGCAAGTGCGTCGACGGCATCTTCGACACCTCGCTCACGCCCGAGGAATCCCAGGCCAACTACATGGAGATGTACCGGATCCTGGGCGAACTGGTCGCCTACCGCCGGGAACACCCCGGCGACGACATGACCAGCCTGCTCATCACGCACCGGGACGAGGAAGACGGCACCTACCTGCAGGAGCAGGAACTCATCGACACCCTGCTGCTGGTCATCAGCGCGGGCCACGAGACCACCGTCAACCTGCTCGATCAGGCGATCCACGCCCTGCTGACCCGGCCCGATCAGCGCGCGGCCGTGGTCGAGGGCAATGTGGCGTGGTCGGATCTGGTGGAGGAGTCGCTGCGGTACGAGGCGCCGGTCGCGCATCTTCCGCTGCGTTTCGCCGCCGACGACATCGAGATCGAGGGCGGCTTCCGGATCGCCAAGGGGGACCCGATCCTGGCCTGCTACGCCGCGGCCAACCGGGACGAGAAGGTGCACGGGCCGACCGCCGCCGAGTTCGACGTGACGCGACCGTCCAAGGAGCACTTGGCCTTCGGCTACGGCGCGCACCACTGCCTGGGCGCGCCGCTGGCGCGGCTGGAGGCCCTGGTGGCGCTGCCGGCGCTGTTCCAGCGGTTCCCGAACATGACCTTCGCCGCTGATCCGCGGGAGCTGGGGCACGTGAACAGCTTCATCTCCAATGGGCACCGGTCGCTGCCCGTGGAGTTGGATCCCGCGCGATAGTGCGTGCGCGGTGGCGCGAGATCGCTCGCGCCACCGTCGAAGTCGCGTGCCGACGGCACCGCCGCAGCAGTGGCGTCACCCGCGTTCAGCGCACAGGCTCGAACCGGCGAAACTCCAGAGCTGACAACCCCTCGCGTCCGTGCGGCCGGCGATGCGACCCTCCCGCATAATGGCGCGGAGGGGTGGTGATCTTGGAACAAGTGCGGCGCAAGCGGTTTCGGTGGGTGTTGCGCGGGGCCGGGGTGGTGGTCACGCTGGTGTGCGTGCTGGCGGCCGGGCGGTTTCTGTGGCCGCAACCCGGCGCCGCAGGACAGCCGAGCGGGACCTACCGGCAGCTGGCCTTCGTGCGCAGCGCGATCGAACGAGGTGCGGATCGGGACGCGCAGTCGCTGTTTCCGGAAGGGTATTTCTTTCTGAACGCGCTGTACGGGATCGCCTGGGTGCAGGCGGGGCAGCGCGATCCGGAGTATCGGGTGCAGGCGTTGCGGGAATCGCGCTGGGCGCTGGGTCGTCTGGAGTCCGTGGCGGGAAAGGCGGCCTTCGCCGCGGACCTGCGGCCTGCCCACGGGATCTTCTGGGCGGGATGGACGAACTGGTTGCGCGGCGGCGTGCTGGCGCTCGACGGCGCCGACACCGAACTGGCGCAACGGTTCACCGCGGCCGGCACCGAGATCGCCGAGGCGTTCGACGCGTCGGCCACGCCGTTCCTGGCGGCCTATCCGGGCCAGGCGTGGCCGGTCGATTCGACGGTCGCCATCGCCTCGCTGCGGTTGCACGACCACCTGCGCGACGCGCGTTTCGGCGCGGTGACCCGCCGCTGGCTCGGCGCCGTCCGCGCCCGGCTCGACCCGGCCACGGGGCTGCTGCCGCACGAGGTGGCGCCGGACGGGAGCGTGCGCGACGGTGCGCGGGCGACATCGCAGACGATGATCCTGCGTTTCCTGCCGGAGATCGACGCCGAGTTCGCCCGCTCTCAATACGCCGCGTTCCGGCGGCAATTCCTGGCGTACCCGGGTGGTTTCGGCCCCGCCCTGCGCGAGTATCCGCACGGCCACGACGGCAGCGGCGATGTCGACTCCGGTCCGCTGGTGGCCGGCATCAGCCTGTCCGCCACCGTGGTGGGCCAGGGGGCCGCGAAGGTCAACGGCGATCCCGCGCTGGCGCGGGCCCTGGGTGCGCAGGGCGAACTGCTCGGCCTGCCGCTGACGCTGCCCGGCAGCAAACGCTACGCGCTGGGCCTGCTGCCGATCGGTGACGCCTTCGTGGTCTGGTCGGCCACGGCCGGACCGCTCACCGGGCCGCTTCCGCCGGAGCGGGATTACGGCCTGCGCTGGTGGTGGCGGATTCCGTGGCTGCTGCTCGTCGGCGCGGTGGCCTGCGCGCCCTGGGTGCGCCCGCTGTTCCTGGTGTGGAGGAGTACTCCGCGCCGGCCCGGGTAAGCGAGCAGTGTCTCAGCAACTGCGAGGAGGATCGATGACGAACGCGCGAACGGGAATCGGCAGCCTGCGGAGCGTGGTTCTGGACTGCCCGGAGCCCCGCAAACTGGCCGAGTTCTACGCCGGGCTGCTCGGCGCGGAACTGATCGAGGACAGCGAGGACGATTGGATCGTCCTCGCCGACGCCACCGGCCGCCGCCTGGCCTTCCAGACCGCGCCCGACTATCGGCCGCCCCGCTTCCCGGACCCGCAGGCGTCCCAGCAGATCCATTTCGACGTGCTCGTCGACGACATCGAGACCGCGCAGCGGCGCGTGCTCGAGCTGGGCGCCCGGCTGGTCCAGCAGGACACCGACGGCGCCTTCCGGGTCTACGCCGACCCGGTCGGGCACATCTTCTGCCTGGTCTGGCAGGACTGACCGCTCAGAGCTGGGTGAGCGCGGCCAGCAGCGTCAGCGCGGGCAGGGTGCCCTGCGAGGCAGCGGCTTTCACCATGCGGCGATCGGTCGCGACCAGCACGGCCGCGGCGGCGAGCATCGAGCCGCACCCCATGATGAGCAGCGCCCACCCGGCGGCGGGGCAGGGCCGGACGAGGATCAGGCCCACCACCGTCCCGATGGCCAGGAAGAGGTTGTAGAAGCCCTGGTTGAACGCCCAGGGCTTGACCGCCTCGAGTTCGGTGTCGTCCACCAGGAACAGGCCGGCGTGCACCTTGCGGTCGGTGAAACGCAGGCTCTCCAGGGTGAAGATGTAGACGTGGATCAGCGCCGCGAGAGCGGCCAGGATCTGTACGACTGCGAGCACGAACCCTCCTCGGATCGGATACTCCGGTGACGCGCGGGGTCGCGGACGGCCCGCACAGGACGGTAGCCGGGTGTTTGCCATTGGCTCGGTCGCCGCGCCGCGCGCCCCCTCGATGATGGCACCGCGCACCGGGTTACGGCTCGATCGGCTCGGTCCAGTTGTAGGTGAGGTCGGCGGCCTGGGCCCAGCGCCGGTACTCCCGGTCCCGGCGTTCGGCCGGAAGCGCAGGAAGCCAGCGCCCGGCGGTATGCCGGTTGCGGCGCAGCCCAGTCATGTCGGGCCACAGCCCGACCGCGAGACCGGCGGCGTAGGCCGCCCCCAGCGACACCGTCTCCGCGTACAGTGGGCGTTCGACCGGGACGCCGAGCGCATCCGAGATCTGTTGCATCAGCAGGTTGTTGGAGGTCATGCCGCCGTCCACTCGCAGCTCGGTGAGGGCGCGGCCGGAGTCGGCGTTCATGGCGTCCACGACCTCGCGGGTCTGCCAGGCGGTGGCCTCGAGCACCGCGCGGGCCAGATGACCCTTGGTGATGTAGGAGGTCAGCCCGGCGATGACGCCCCGGGCCTCCGCGCGCCAGCGCGGCGCGAACAGGCCCGAGAAGGCAGGAACCACGTAGCAGCCGCCGTTGTCCTCGACCGTGCTTGCCAGGGTTTCGATTTCGGGCGCGGCATCGATCAGGTCGAGCCGGTCGCGCAGCCACTGCACCAGCGTGCCGGTGGCCGCCATGGAGCCCTCGAGCGCGTAGTGCGCGGGCGCCGCGCCGATCCGGAAGCCCACGGTGGTGAGCAGGCCGTGCTCGGAGTACACCGGCGCGGTGCCGGTGTTGGCGAGCAGGAAACTGCCGGTGCCGTAGGTGCATTTCGCCTCGCCCGCGTCGAAACAGGTCTGGCCGAACAGCGCGGCCTGCTGGTCGCCGAGGGCGGCGGCGATCGGGATGCCGTAGGCGGTGCGGCCGTAGATCTCGGCGTTGGAACGGATTTCGGGCAGCAGGGCGCGCGGGACGTCGAAGAAGCCGAGCAGCTCCTCGTCCCAGTCCAGGGTCTCCAGGTGCATCAGCATGGTGCGCCCGGCGTTGGTCACGTCGGTGACGTGCACGCCGCCGTCCGGGCCGCCGGTGAGGTTCCAGATCAGCCAGGTGTCCATGGTGCCGAACAGGAGTTCGCCGCGCTCGGCCCGCGCGCGCAGCCCGGGCTGGTCGTCCAGGATCCACCGGATGCGGGGCGCGGCGAAGTAACTCAGCAGGGGCAGCCCGCAACGGGCGGCCACCGTGGCGGCCTCGGGCCTGCGGGCCAGGTGCGCGACCAGCTCCTCGGTGCGGGTGTCCTGCCAGACGATCGCGTTGCCGACCGGCTTGCCGGTGCGCCGGTCCCAGAGCACCGTGGTCTCGCGCTGGTTCGCGATCCCGATCGCCACCACCTGCTCGGCGGCGACGCCCGCCTTCGCGAGCACCCGGCCGAGCAGATTCTCGACATTGCGGCGGATCTCCACAGCGTCGTGCTCGACCTGCCCGGCGGCCGGATAGATCTGGTGGTGCTCGCGCTGCGCCACCGAGACCAGGTGCCCGGCCGCGTCGTAGAGGATGGTGCGACTGGAGGTCGTGCCCTGGTCGATGGCCAGGACGTAGCGCGCCCGGGAGGTCCGCTCGGCGCTCATCGATGCGCCGCCGTGATCCGCTCGCGGTCGGGGTGGCCGATCACGAGTGCACCCGCGGCCGCTCGGTGCCCAGGTCGCGGCTGATCGAGGCGGCTGTCGCGCGGACCAGCTCCGTCAGCCCGGTGCGCGTGGTCCGATCGGTGAGCCGGTCGAGCGCACCGACCACGCCGATCGCGCCGACCACCCGGCCGCCCGCGTCGCGCAGGGGAGCGGCCAGCGACGCGCGCTCGGTGGCGAACTCGCCTAGGTCCTCGGCGTAGCCCTGGGCCCGCACCTTGGCGATCTCGCCGTGCAGCGCGCGGGTCGCGGTGATCGTCCGCATCGTGTATCCGGGTAGCGGCACAGGGCTGCCCCGTTCCGCCAGGCCGGGCGTGTAGGCCAGTAGGATCTTCCCCAAAGCCGTTGCGTGCAAGGGTAGTTCGATGCCGACACGCAGCGTCTGCCGGCTGGTGTCCGGCCGGAACACGTGGTGCACGATCGCCACGGCGTCGCCGCGCAGCACCCCGATCCGCACCGACTCGCCCGATCGCGCGGCCAGGGTGTCACCCCAGTTCATCGCGAACGAGCGCAGCACATTGGCATCGAACGGGCGCGCGGTCATGCCGAGCGCGGCGTCACCGATCCGGTATTTGCCGGACCGCGGGTCCTGCTCGATGTAGCCGACGCTCTGCAGGGTGCGCAGCAGACCGTGCGCGGTCGGCTTCGCCAGACCCAGCGCCGCCGCCAGTTCGCCGACGCCGATGCCGAAGGGGGCCGCCGCGACCACGCTCATGATCGCGGCCGCGCGTTCGATCGACTGGATCGGTCCGGGCACGCCACCACCGTAACCCAGAATCGTTCGACATTGTCGAACGGATGCCGTTGAAGCGGGCACCCCTGGTCCTTACGTTCGGTAATGGCTCACCCGAGCCGGATCACGGACAACGGAGAATGTGATGCCAGACCTCGTCGGAGCGGTCGACCAGGGCACCACCAGCACGCGCTTCATGGTCTTCGACCGCGCGGGCACGGCGGTCGCGCACCATCAACTCGAACACGAGCAGGTGCTGCCGCGACCGGGCTGGGTCGAGCACAATCCGATCGAGATCTGGGAACGCACCGCCGCCGTCATCCAGACCGCGCTGAACTCCCATGGCTTGACCGCCACCGATCTGGCCGCCCTCGGCGTCACCAATCAGCGTGAGACCACCGTCGTCTGGGACCGGCGCACCGGGCGCCCGTACTACAACGCCATCGTCTGGCAGGACACCCGCACCGATCGGATCGCCGCCGATCTCGACGCCACCGACGCGGGCCGGCTGATCCGGCACCGGGCGGGCCTGCCCCCGGCCACGTACTTCTCCGGCGGCAAGATCCGCTGGATTCTCGACCAGGTCGAGGGCGTGCGCGCCGCGGCCGAGCGCGGCGACGCCCTGTTCGGCACCATCGACACCTGGCTGCTGTGGAATCTGACCGGCGGGGTGCGCGGGGGCGTGCACGTCACCGACGTCACCAACGCCAGCCGCACCATGCTGATGAACCTGGAGACCCTGGACTGGGACGACGAGTTGCTCGCGCTGTTCGGGGTGCCGCGCGCCATGCTGCCCGCGATCCGGCCGTCCTCGGACCCGGCACTGTACGGCCACACCACCGAGTGCGGCCCGCTCGGCGGCGCGGTGCCCGTCGCGGCCGCGGTCGGCGATCAGCAGGCGGCCATGATCGGCCAGGTCTGCCTGTCGGCGGGCGAGGCCAAGAACACCTACGGCACCGGAAACTTCCTGCTGCTCAATACCGGTGCGAGCCTGGTTCGTTCGGACAACGGCCTGCTCACCACGGTCTGCTATCAGTTCGGCACGCAGCCGCCGGTCTACGCCCTGGAGGGCTCTATCGCGGTCACCGGTTCGGCCGTGCAGTGGCTGCGCGATCAGCTCGGCATCATCCAGGGCGCGTCCCAGAGTGAAACGCTCGCAAGCGAAGTCGACGACAACGGAGGCGTGTACTTCGTGCCCGCCTTCTCCGGGCTCTTCGCCCCGCACTGGCGTTCGGATGCCCGCGGCGCCATCGTCGGGCTGACCCGCTTTGCCACCAACGCGCACATCGCCCGCGCCACCCTGGAAGCGATCTGCTACCAGACCCGCGATGTCGCCGACGCCATGTTCAAGGATTCCGGCGTGCCGCTGGAGGTGCTCAAGGTCGACGGCGGCGTCACCGCGAACAGCCTGTGCATGCAGATCCAAGCCGACGTGCTCGGCGTGCCGGTGAGCCGGCCGATGGTGTCGGAGACCACCGCCCTCGGGGCCGCCTACGCGGCCGGGCTGGCCGTCGGCTTCTGGGCCTCGCCCGAGGAACTGCGCCAGAACTGGCGGGAACGCACCCGCTGGCAACCGCAATGGACCGGCGAGCAGCGTGCGGCCGGCTACGAAGGCTGGACCAAAGCCGTCGGCCGCACCCTCGACTGGGTCCCCACCCACTGAGAAAGCCTGTGTCCACCGTGAAGAAGGAAAACGAAATGCGTTCTCTCACTGCACCCGTCGCCATGAGCCCGCAGGCTCGCTGGCACGCGCTCGACACCATGGCCGCCACCGAACTCGACGTGCTCGTCATCGGCGCCGGCGTGGTCGGCGCGGGCGCCGCCCTCGACGCCGTCACCCGCGGACTCACCGTCGGGCTCGTCGAGGCCCGCGACTACGCCTCCGGAACCTCCAGTCGCTCTTCGAAACTCGTGCACGGCGGCCTGCGCTACCTCAAGCAGCTCAACTTCCGGCTGGTGTTCGAAGCGCTGCGGGAGCGGCGGCTGATCCTGGAGACCCTCGCGCCGCACCTGGCCAAGCCGGTCGAATTCATCTACCCGCTCGAGACCCCGATCCTGGACCGCGCCTGGGTCGGTACCGGCGTCGGGGTGTACGACGTGCTCGGCGCGGGCCGCGGCGTGCCCTCGCATCTGCGGCACCTCGGCAAGAAGCAGACCATGCGGCGTTTCCCGGGCGCCAAGCGCGGCACCGTGCGCGGCGGCGTCAGCTTCTACGAGGGGCAGCTCGACGACGCGCGGCACACCATGATGCTCTCGCGCACCGCCGCCTCGCACGGGGCGCTGGTCGCCTCCAGCGCGCGCGTGGTCGACTTCCTGCGCGAGGGGGAGCGGGTCGTCGGCGCGCTCGTGCAGGATCTGGAGACCGGGCGGGAGTTCGAGGTGCGGGCCAGGCGCGTCGTGAACGCCGCCGGGGCCTGGACCGACGAGTTGCAGGAAATGCTCGGCGGCGCCGCCCAATTCAAGATCAAGGCGTCCAAGGGCGTGCACATCATGGTGCCGCGGGACCGCATCGAATCCGAGACCGGCCTGATCACCGAGACCGAGAAGAGCCTGCTGTTCGTGATCCCGTGCCCGTGGAGCGACGAGCACTGGGTCATCGGCACCACCGACACCGGCTGGGAGCACGACCTCGCGCACCCCGCCGCCACCCGCGCCGACATCGATTACATTCTGGCGCAGGTGAATCGGCTGCTGGAGCACCCGATCGGCCACGACGACATCGTCGGCGTCTACGCCGGCCTGCGGCCGCTGCTCGCCGCGGGCGATTCCGACCAGACCGCCAAGCTGTCGCGCGAGCACGCCGTCGTGCGTCCCGTGCCCGGGCTGGTCATCGTGGCGGGCGGCAAGTACACCACCTACCGGGTGATGGCCGCGGACGCCATCGACCTCGCCGTCGCCGATCTGCCCGAACGGGTCGCCGAGTCCTGCACCGACCGTGTCCCGCTGGTCGGCGCGCACCAGTACCGCGAACTGTCGCAGTCGCGGGCCCGGCTCGCCGAGGTCTTCGGCGTCGACATGACGACCGTCGACCACCTGCTCGGCCGCTACGGCAGCGCCGTCACCGAATTGCGCGAGCTCATCGACGCCGATCCGGAACTCGGTGCCCGCCTGGGCAACTCGCGCTACCTCAAGGCCGAGATCGTCTACGCCGTCACCCACGAGGGGGCGCTGCACCTGGACGACATCCTCGCCCGCCGCACCCGCCTCTCGGTCGAAACCGGCGCCCGCGGCGTCGACATCGCCCCCGAGGTAGCCACCCTCGTCGCCCCCTACCTGGACTGGGACGAAGCCCGGATCGCCCGCGAGATCAAGATCTACACGCTGCGAGTCGAAGCCGAACTCGCCTCCAACACCCTGCCCACCGACGCCGAAGCCGACGCCGTCCGCGTCTCGGCCCCGGATTCCCGCGAATCCTTCGGCTTCCCCCTCGAGGACCCCATCTCGGTCTGACTCCCGGTACGGGCAGGATGAAGCCCGTGCAAGAGTTGCGAGATGCCGCGGACCGCTTCGCGATCATGGAGGTTCCCGCCGCGGAGCTTCCGATGATCGCGGCGCACGCGCTGGCGCGCGGTGCGGATTCGCCCGCCCTGCGGGAGCTGGCGGGACTCGGCCGGGCGGAGGACGGCGGAATCGGCTTGTTCCGCACCGCGCTGCTGGAACTCGGGGTGCTCGGTTCGGCCGCGGCCGACTGGCCGGGCGATCGGCCTACGATGCTGCTGCGGCGGGTCCGGCACTACGCGGAACGCTTGGCCTCGGGCGCGAGCGAGACGGGTGATCCGGTTGCCGCCGCCCTGATCGATCTGGCGAACCTCGGGCCCGAGTGGGATGCCCGTTTCGGTCGTCAGGCGCACGACTTCGAGATTCTGACGGTCCTCTGGCACGACCTGCCGCAGGACCGAGAATCGCTCGGTCGCGATCTCCAGGTTGCCGCCGCGGCGTTGCTGGACGGGCTGGACTCGGTACCTGGTGAGGCGAGCGGTGTTGTTCGCCGAAGATGATTCATGGCATGCGACCTGTGATCGGACAGCATCGTTCTTATCGCTGCCTCTTGTCGCCTATTGAGAATTATCTTCAGTAATCTAGATCTGATCTCGCAGAATGTTCACACTTTGAGGTGCAGGGCTCTGGGGCTGCCGGGGCTGACGGAACCATCGAGTGTCAGGAGTGCAGGGTGAAGATCGGGGTGCCTCGGGAAGTCAAGAATCACGAGTATCGGGTGGCGTGTACGCCGGCCGGGGTGCGCGAGCTGGTGGCGCGCGGGCACGAGGTGGTCGTCGAGGCGGCGGCCGGGGCCGGGTCGGGGTTCGAGGACGCGGCGTACTCGTACGCGGGGGCGCGGATCCTGGAGACCGCCGCCGAGGTCTGGGCCTACGCCGATCTGGTGCTGAAGGTGAAGGAGCCCGTGGCCGAGGAATACGGGCGGATGCGCGCCGGGCAGGTGCTGTTCACCTACCTGCATCTGGCCGCCTCCAAGGACTGCACCGACGCTCTGCTGGCCTCGGGCATCACCTCGATCGCCTACGAGACGGTGACGGCGCGCGACGGATCGCTGCCGCTGCTGGCGCCGATGAGCGAGGTGGCCGGTCGGCTGGCCCCGCAGGCCGGCGCCTACCACCTGATGCGCAGTGAAGGCGGGCGCGGCGTGCTGATGGGCGGGGTGCCCGGTGTGCGCCCGGCCAAGGTCGTGGTGCTCGGCGCCGGGGTGGCGGGCCGCAACGCGATCGCCGTGGCGCTGGGGATGCACGCGGAGGTGACCGCGCTGGATGTGAACATCGCGCGGCTGCGGGAGATCGACGAGCAGTACCGCGGGCACGTGCGCACGATCGCCTCCAATGTGCACGAGGTGGAGACCACGGTGCGCGAGGCCGATCTGGTGATCGGCGCGGTGCTGGTGCCGGGCGCGAAGGCGCCGACGCTGGTGCCCAATGAGCTGGTGGCACAGATGAAGCCGGGTTCGGTGCTGGTGGACATCGCCATCGATCAGGGCGGCTGCTTCGCCGACTCCCGCCCCACCACCCACGCCGAGCCGACCTACCGGGTGCACGATTCGGTGTTCTACTGCGTGGCCAACATGCCGGGCGCGGTGCCCAACACCTCGACGGTCGCGCTGACCAACGCCACCCTGCCCTACGTGCTGGAGCTGGCCGACAAGGGCTGGCGGGCGGCGGTCGAGGCCGACGCGGGGCTGGCCGCGGGCCTGAGCACCCACGCGGGCAAACTCCTCGCCGAATCGGTGGCGGCCGCACACGGCTACCCGCTCGGGCGCCTGGTCGCCGCCTAGGCCTGCGCGAGCGTGGTGCGCGGGCGCAGGTGCTCGAAGATCAGGATGGTCTCGGTGAACGACACCGCCGGGTGCGCGCTGAGATGCTCGAGCACGAAGCCGCGCAACTCGTCGGTGTCGGCGGTGGCGACGTGGATCAGATAGTCGTCGCCGCCGGCGATGAAGTAGACGTTGAGCACCTCGGGCAGCACCGACAGCTGCTGCCCGAACTCGGCCAGGTGCTTGCGCGAATTGCTTTGCAGCCGAACCGAAATCATCGCCTGTAGACCGCGCCCCAGGGCGGCCGGGTCGATCTCGGCGTGGAACCCGCGGATCACCCCGCGCTCGACCAGTGACCGCACCCGGCCCAGGCAGGTCGAGGGCGCGATCCCGGCCGCCGCCGCCAGCGCGTTGTTGGTGATCCGGCCGTCGCGCGCGAGATGGTCCAGCAGGACCCGATCGATCTCATCGATCGGCACCGGCGGGCGCGGCCGAGCGGGCGCGGACGGTAAGCCCGCCGCAGCCATCGCGCCGCGCCGCCGCTCCGTCTTGCCGTGTTCGCTCACGACGGTCACGCTACCGAAAAAGATTCGCCGATATGCGCGGACCTCGAATCATCGTCCGCAGAGGTCAGTCGATCCGATAGATATGCGCTATCGACGGCCTGCGGGGGTCGATCGTTCCGTCGCCCGGGACCCGGCAAACGGGTTAGGATCGGCGCGTGGACGACACCTACCGGCACACTGTCACGCCGCCCCCGGTCTGCTGACCGGGCGCATTCGCTGAGCTGACCCACGCCGATCTCCGGCGTCGTTTTCGTGCGCCCGTTTCGAATCCAATCCCTTTCGGAATTCGAGGACGGAAGTGCACGACTGTGTCCGATGATGTCTGTTCGATCGCTGAATTCACCCCTCGGTTCGGGGGCGCCGTGCCGATCCTGAGCGCGGCGGTCCTGTGGGGGACGACCGGTACCGCCAGTTGGCTGGCCCCGCCGAACGCGCCGTCGGCGGCCGTCGGCTGCTCCGGTCTGGTGCTGGGCGGGCTGTTGCTTTTCCTGGCCGGCCACCGCGGCGCGTTGCGGCGTCCACCCGCCGGATCGCCGCTCGTCCCGAACCGGCGACGGGGCGGGGCCGGTCCGGCGTATGCGCGCGGGGAGTGGCGGTTGCTGCTGCTCGGTGCGGTGGCCGTGGCCGGGTACCCGGTCACCTTCTATCCGGCGGTGGCACGCACGGGTGTCGCCGTCGCGACGGTCGTGGCACTGTGCAGCGCACCGGTTTTCGCCGGCGCGCTGGCCTGGGTGACCGGCCGGTCCCGGCCGTCGGCGCGCTGGGCGATCGCTACCGGCGCGGCGGTACTCGGCTGTGCCGCACTGGTTCTGGGGCCGATGCTGACCGGCGGCCCGGCCACCATCGATCCGTTCGGCCTCGCCCTCGCCGCGCTGGCCGGATTCACCTACGTGGTCTACTCGCTGATCGGCGGCGACCTCATCGTGCGCGGCCATCGGCCGGACAGCGTGCTGGGCGTGATGTTCGGCGTCGCGGCGCTGCTGGTGCTACCGGTGGTCCTGGCCGGCGACACCGCCTGGCTCGGCAGCGCGCGCGGCGCGGCGGTGGCGCTGCACCTGGCGGTGTTCACCACCTTCCTCGCCTATCTGCTGTTCGGCCAGGGTCTGCGCCACACCGGCGTGGCCGTGGCCACCACGCTGACCCTCGCCGAGCCCGCCGTCGCGGCGGTGCTCGGCGTCACGGTCGTGGGCGAACGCCTGCCGCTCGTCTCCTGGTGCGGCCTGGCGATTCTCGCCTCCGGACTGGTGCTGCTCAGTCTTTCGCCAGGGCGTCGCTAGCCGGTTCGGGGCCGGTCTGCTCGAGCTTGGAGTGGGTGCGCGAGTACCCGATGTAGACGACAAGGCCGACCACCAGCCAGGCCCCGAACCGCAGCCAGGTCTCGGCGGGCAGCGAGAGCATCAGCCACACCGAGGCGATCACGCCGATGATCGGGATCACCGGCATCAGCGGCAGCCGGAAGGTGCGCGGCGCGTCCGGCCGGCTGCGCCGCAGCACGATCACGGCGATGCACACCACCACGAACGCCATCAGGATGCCGATATTGGTGAGCTCGGCGACGACGTTGATCGGCAGCAGGCCCGCCAGGATCGCCGAGCCGATGCCGACGATCCAGGTGACGCGCGTCGGAACCTTGCGCTCCGGATGGGTTTTCGCGAACCACGCGGGCAGCAGGCCGTCGCGGCTCATGGCGAACCACACGCGGGTGACGCCGAGCATGAAGGTCAGCACCACGGTGATGATGCCGACGATCGCGCCGATCGCGATGATGTTCGCGACCCCGGGCATGCCGACGGCCTTGAACGCGGAGGAGAAGCCGCTCTCCGGGTCGATCTCGGTGTATTTCTGCATGCTGGTCAGCACGAGGGTCGCCAGCACGTACAGCACCATGGCGATCGCCAGCGAGTAGATGATCGCCTTGGGCAGGTGCTTCTTGCCGTCGACGGACTCCTCGGCGGCGGTGCTCATCGCGTCGTACCCGAAGACCGCGAAGAAAACCGTTGCGGCGCCGGTGAATACGGCCGCGGTGCCGAAGGGGAAGTACGGGGTGTAGTTGGCGCTGTCGATATGGAAGACGCCGAGCACGATGATCAGCAGCACGAGCGCCACCTTGATGCCCACGGCCACCGTCTCGAACCGGCCCACGCTGCGGATGCCGCGCGAGAGCAGCCACGCGGTGCCCAGGCAGAACAGCACGGCGAACACGTCGACCACGCGCCCGTCGCCGGTGCCCTGCGCGCCCAGCATCCAGGTGGGCAGGTCGATGTCGACCTGCTCGAGCAGGAACTTGAAGTACCCGGAGACGCCGATCGCGACCACCGCCGCCACCGCGACGTACTCCAGCAGCAGGTCCCAGCCGATGAACCAGCCGCCGATCTCACCCAGCGCCACATACCCGTAGGTGTAGGCGGAGCCGGCCTTGGGGATCATGCCCGCGAACTCGGCGTAGCAGAGCGCCGCCGCGGCGCTGGCGAGCCCGGCGATCAGGAACGAGATCAGCACCGCGGGCCCGGTCACCGAGTGCGCGACCGACCCGGCCAGCGCGAAGATGCCCGCGCCGATGATGCCGCCGACGCCGATCGCCGTCAGCTGCCAGAGACCGAGGTGTTTGGCGAGCCGCTCGTCGGCGGGTATCTCGTCCTCGACTTCGTGAATAGGCTTGCGGCGCAACATCTGACGGCGCATCTCCGCGTTGAACATGCGACTTCCTTTCCTCGCTGCGCCCGCCCGGGCCAGGTGTACGGCCCGAGCGGACGGCAGTACAGCGTGTGAGCTGAGCTCAGCTAAACCGACCGGCGGGTGTGGCGGGCGGGGAATCGGCGAAATTTCCGGGGGCCAGGGCGCGCAGGAAGAACGTCAGGTTGGCCGGTCGTTCGGCCAGCCTGCGCATGAAGTAGCCGTACCACTGGTCGCCGTAGGGCAGGTAGACCCGCACGCGGTGCCCGGCCTCGGCCAGCCGCCGCTGCTCCGGGTCCCGGATGCCGTAGAGCATCTGGAACTCGAACTCCCCGGCCGCGCGACCATGGTCCTGAGCGGCCTGGATCATGCGGGGATCGTGCGTGGCGACCATGGGGTAGCCGGGGCCGTCCAGCAGGATCTTCAGGCAGCGCAGATAGGACGCGTCGACCTCGGCCCGGTCCTGGAAGGCGACCGACGGCGGCTCCCGGTAGGCCCCCTTGCACAGCCGGATGCGCGAATCCGACAGTTCCCGGCAGTCGGTCTCGGTGCGCTTCAGATACGCCTGCAGCACCGTGCCGAGATCCGGGAAATCACCGCGCAGTGCCCGCACGATCGACAGCGTCGAGTCGGTGGTGGTGTGGTCCTCCGCGTCGATGGTGACGGCGACCCCGAGCGCGCTCGCGGCCGCGCAGATCGCACGGGCGTGCTCGAGGGCGACCCGGTGGCCGTCGCGCGGCAGCGCCTGGCCCAGGGCCGACAGTTTCAGCGACACCTCCAGCGGCTGCCCGGGACCGTCGAAGCTCGCGCGCAGGCGGCCCAGCTCCGCCAGCAACGCCAGGTAGTGCTCGACGGTCGAGCGGGCCCGGCCCAGGTCGGTGGTGTCCTCGCCGAGGTAGTCGATGCTGATCCGGCGACCCGAGAGCAGCAGCGGCGTGGCGGCCGCGATTGCCTGGGCCTCGGTGTCGCCCGCGACGAATCGCCGCACCAGCCGCCGGGTCGAGGACATCCGCCGCACGGTGCGTTCCAGTCGCGGGGAGCGGGCGGCCGCCAGCATGGCGGGCCGCAGGATTCCGGCGGCCATCACGACTCCTGGTGCGGGTAGCGGTGTTCGGCGGGCGGGACGAAGGTCTCCTTGATGGTGCGCGCGGAGGTCCAGCGCAGCAGGTTCAGCGGCGACCCGGCCTTGTCGTTGGTGCCCGAGGCCCGCGAACCGCCGAAGGGCTGCTGGCCGACGACCGCGCCGGTGGGCTTGTCGTTGATGTAGAAGTTGCCCGCGGCGAAGCGCAGCGCGTCGGTGGCGCGGGCGACCGCCGCCCGGTCGTCGGCGATGATCGAGCCGGTCAGCCCGTAGTTCGCGCCGCGGTCGACCAATTCCAGTGCGGCGTCGAAGGATCCGGCGACCGAGTCGTCGTAGACGTGCACGGCCAGGATCGGCCCGAAGTACTCGGTGTGGAACGCTTCGTCGCCGGGGTCGTCGCCGAGCAGCACCGTCGGTTCGACGAAATAGCCGACGCTGTCGTCGGCCTTGCCGCCGGCCGCGATCGTCAGGCCCGCGGTCGCCTTGGCGCGTTCCAGCGCGCCGGCATTGCGGTCGTAGGCGCGCCGATCGATCAGCGCCCCACCGAAATTCGTGAAATCGGTGACGTCGCCGTACCGCAGCTCCGCGACTCGCTCGATCAGCTCCGCGCCCATCCGCGCCCACACCGATTTCGGGATGAACGCGCGCGAGGCGGCCGAGCACTTCTGGCCCTGATAGTCGAAGGCGCCGCGGATCAGCGCGGTGGTCAGCACCCGCGGGTCGGCCGAGCTGTGCGCGATCACGAAATCCTTGCCGCCGGTCTCGCCGACGAGGCGCGGATAGCCGTGGTACTCGGTGAGATTCGCCGCGACCGAGCGCCAGAGATGCTGGAACGTCTTGGTGGACCCGGTGAAATGCACACCGGCCAGCCGCGGGTCGGCGAGCACCACGTCCGAAACCTTCGGTCCCGCACCGTGTACCAGGTTGATCACCCCCGGCGGCAGCCCGGCCGCCTCCAGCAGGCGCATCGTCCAGTAGGCCGCGACCGACTGGGTCAGCGCGGGTTTCCAGATCACCGTGTTGCCCATCAGCGCGGGCGCGGTCGGCAGATTGGCCGCGATCGCGGTGAAGTTGAACGGCGTGACCGCGTAGACGAAGCCCTCCAGCGGCCGATAGTCCAGCCGATTCCAGACGCCCGGCACCGAGATCGGCTGCTGGGCCAGGATGTCGCGCGCGAAGCCGACATTGAAGCGCCAGAAGTCGACCAGCTCGCAGGGCGCGTCGATCTCGGCCTGATAGGCCGTCTTGGACTGGCCCAGCATGGTGGCCGCGGCGATGGTTTCGCGCCACGGGCCGGCGAGCAGGTCGGCGGCGCGCAGGAAGATCGCGGCGCGATCCTCGAACGACAGCGCGCGCCACTCGGGCGCGGCCGCGGTCGCGGCGTCCACGGCGGCGCGGACATCGCGGGCCTTGGCCGCGGTGACGGTGCCGAGCACCGCCGCGTGCCGGTGCGGCTGCACCACGTCGATCACCGGTCCGTCGGTGCGCCGGTGCACGCCGCCGATCACATTGTTCACCTCGGTGCGTTCGGCGCCGAGTTCGTCGAGTTTCGCCCGCAGCCGGGCCCGTTCGGGGCTGCCCGGGGCGAAGGTGCCCACCGGTTCGTTGGCCGGCGGGGGAGTGGTCGCGATGGCGTCCATGAATACCTCCTGGATAGCGCGGTAGCACTGGTGGGCAGTCAACTCCGCGAACGGCTGCGAAGGATCGGCCGATCGGATAAAGATGGGAGTCGACTGTTGTCCGATCGGCCGAAGGTTGGCGCTGCCATGCGTGTCCTGCTCGACGGCGAGACCGACCTGTTCGGCTTGGCCCAGTTGGTGGCCCAGCACGCCGGCGGCATGGTCTCCATCGAGGATCCGGAATCCCACGTGCTGGCCTATTCGGCCTCCGACGAGGCCGCCGATCCGCTGCGGATCCGCTCCATCCTGGGCCGGGAGGGGCCCCGGGAATACCTGCGGGTGCTGCGCGAATGGGGTGTGTTCGACCGGCTGCACGGGGCCGACGAGGTCATCGATGTGCCCGCGCATCCGGAGCTGGACATCAAGCGGCGCTTGGTGATCAGCATCCGGCAGCCCGCGTCCGACACCGCCGTCGCACCCCGGCACCTGGGCTCGATCTGGTTGCAGCAGGGCGACCGGCCGTTCGCCGCGGACGCGCCCGAGGTCTTGCGCGGCGCGTCCGCGATCGCCGCGCGGATCATTTCGCGCGTGCTGGACGCGCCGTCGACCGAGGCGCTGATGGTGCAGCGCCTGTTCGGGGTGCGTGGGGAGGGTGTCGACATTCCGTCCGTCGCGGGAGCGTTGAATATTCCGGTGGGCGGGCCGGTGGCGGTGCTCGGCTTCGCCCCGAACCGGGAACTCGCGGAGCGTCGCCGCCCGTCCGGCGACACCGTCGGCGGCCTGATCCGCCTGCACGCCAGCGCGTTTCGGCGCGACGCCGTGACCATGGTCTTTCACTCGCGGGTCTATGTCCTGCTGCCCGGATTCCGATCGGAGAAGGCGGTGACCGGCTGGGCCGGGCAGGTGGTGGAGCGCTTCGAGGGCGAGCAGTCGATGCCGTTGCACGCGGCGATCGCGATCCCGGTCGCCGACCTCGGCGCGGTGGCGGCGGCGCGCGGCGAGGTGGACCGCGTGCTGGACAGCGCGCCGCCGCACCCGGGCACGGGCCGGGTCACCACCCTGGCCGAATCGCGGACGGCGGTGCTGCTCGGCGAGATTCTCGATCTGCTCGGCGCGCGCCCCGAACTACGTGACCCCCGGCTGACGGCCCTGGCCGAGCACGACAGCGCGCACGCGGCGAACCTGGTGGGCAGCGTCGAGGCGTATCTGCGCGCGCACGGCGACGTCCGCACCGCGGCGCAGGCGCTGCGGGTGCATCCGAATACGTTGCGCTACCGCATCCGTCGCGTCGAACACCTCACCGGCATGAGCCTGGCCGAACCCTCGGATCGGCTGCTGCTGGAACTGCAACTGGCCCTGGGCCGCCGCGAAAACCGTTGAGCGAAACCAGCGGACGCGCTATTGCGCGGCCTGCACGCCCCGCCCCTGCTCCCCGCGCCTGGCCAGCCAGGCGCGGGCGACACCGCGTCCGCCGACCCACAGGCGCTCGGCCTTGCCGACCCGGGCGCGATGGCCGAAGATCTCGAAATCGCGGTCTTCGATCACCTCCAGGATGCGGGCGTAGAGGGCCGAGGCGGTGGCGACGCACGGGCGCGATCGTGGTGCCAGGGTGTCGATTCCGGCCTGGGCCCGGTCGTAGATCGCGCGGGTGCGCGCGTGCTGTTCGGCCAGGGCGGCGCGCACGCGCGGCTCGGTGCGGCCCTCCCGGCTGCACCAGGACAGCAGTTCGCGGTCGACGCCGTGCGCGGCGAGTTCGTCGGCGGGCAGGTAGACGCGGTCGCGGGCCAGGTCTTCGTCGACGTCGCGCAGGAAGTTGGTGAGCTGGAACGCTTTTCCCAGCGCGGCCGCGTACGGCGCGGCTTCGGCGGCGGGTGCGGCGGTGCCGAGGATGGGGAGCAGTTGCAGTCCGATGACTTCGGCCGAACCGTAGACGTAGTGGTCCAGCGCGTCGCGGTCCGGGTAGTCGGTGACCGACAGATCCATGCGCATCGAGGTGAGGAACGCCTCGAACAGCGCGCGCGGAATCCGGTAGCGCTCGACGGTGTGGAGCGTCGCGGCGAGCACCGAATCGCCGCCGGTGTCGCCGGCCTCGAATTGCGCGGCCAGCATGGCCAGGCGCGCGCCGCGCTCGGCGACGCTCAGCGCCGGGTCGAAGCCGTCCAGGATGTCGTCGGCGCGCCGGGCGAAGCCGTAGAGGGCGTGCACGGCGGGGCGCTGATCGGGCGCGAGCAAGCGGGTCGCGAGGAAGAAGGTCTTGCCGTGGCGCGCGTTGAGTTCCCGGCATTCGCGATAGGAGGCTTGCAGGGCGGGGTCATCGATGCCCGCCGCGGCGAGTTCGGCGCGCGTCATCGGACCTGCCGTTCGGTCGCGGCGGGGGCGACGCGCCGGGGGCCGGTGATCCGGTCCGCGGCCAGCCGGCCGGAGATCAGCACCGGCGGGATGCCGACGCCGGGAATCGTGGATCCGCCCGCCAGCACCGCGTTGCCGACGCCGCGCACCAGATTGTTCGGCCGGAACGGGCCGGTCTGGACGAAGGTGTGGGCCAGCGCGAACGGACTGCCCGCCAGCATGCCTTGGCGGGCCCAGTCGGCGGGCGTCACCAGCCGCAGCAACTCGGCGCCGCGCAGCGCGTCGGGGCCGAGCCTGCGCCGCGCGGTGTCCAGGATCTGCGCGGCGTAGGCCGGACCCTGTGCGTCCCAATCGATGTCGCCGCGCGCCAGGTTCGGGGCGGGCGCGAGCAGATAGAGCAGGTCGCGTCCGGGCGGGGCGAGGGTGGGATCGGCGGCGGTCGGGCGGGTGAGCAGCAGCGAGGGATCGCTCATGACCTGCCCGCGATCGATGATCTCGCGGAAGACCGTCTGCCAGGCCGCGCCGAACAGCAGGGAGTGGTGCGGCAGCTCGCTGCCGCGCTCGCAGCTCAGGTGCAGGATGACCGCCGAGGGCGCGGGACGCACCGGCACCGGCCGCCGCGAGCGCCGGCCCAGCAGCTCCTGGCTGCGACGCAGCTCGGTGGTCAGAACGACGGCGTCGCAGGCGATCTCCTCGCCCTGCTCGGTACGCACCGCGTGCACGCGCCCACCGGAATTGACCAATTCCGACACCGCCGCGCCGTACCGGAAACGCACACCGGCCGATTCGGCGGCCGCCGCCATCGCGTCCGGGACCGCCCGCATTCCGCCGCGCGGGAAGTAGACCCCGGCCATCGTGTCCATGTAGGCGATCACGGCGTAGGCCGCCCGCGCGTGCTGCGGGGCGACGCCGGCGTAGAGCGACTGAAAGGTGAAGACGCGCCGCAGGTCCGGATCGGTGATGAACTGGGCGACCTTGCGGTCCCACGCGCGGAAACCGCCCAGCGCGATCAGCCGCGCCAGCGCGGGGGTGAGCAGCGAGAACGGCGAATCGAAGTTCGCGCCGATGAACTGCTCGTTCTCCGCCGCGTAGAGGTCGGTCAGCCAGGCGCGCAGGCGGCGATAGCCCTCCGCCTGGGCCGCACCCGCGAAATCGCCGACCCGCCTGGTCATCTCGTCGGCGTCGCTGTGGACCTCGAGGGTGCGGCCGTCGGCGAAGCGGGCCTGGTAGGCGGGCGCCACCGGGAGCAGCTCGAGCCGGTCGGCGGTCCGTTCGCCGACGGCGGCGAACGCCTCGTCGAGCAGGTCGGGCATGGTCAGCACGGTGGGCCCGGTGTCGATGCGGTATCCGTCGATGTCCAGGCGCCCCATCCGGCCGCCGGGCGTGCTCTCCCGCTCGACCACGGTGACCGACCGTCCCCGGCCCGCCAGGTGCAGGGCCGCGGACAAACCGGCCAATCCGGCACCCACCACCACGACATGATCGGTGCGGCCTGTCGTCGTGCGCATCAGTTCTCCCTCGTCACAGCTGTCGTGCGGTGCACAGCAGCGCCATATGTTCCAGTGCCGCACGGCGATCCGGTGGCAGGCCGGGTAGGTCCAGGGCCGCGATCGCCTCGGCGACCCGTTCGGCGATCATCGACTCGACGTGGTCGGGCGCGCCGGTGGCGGCGATCAGTTCGCGGCAGTGCGCGATGGCGGCGGCGTCCAGTTCCGGCTGTGTCGTCAACTCCGTGAGCCGGTCGCGGGTCGCGGGATCGGCCAGGTCGAACGCGGCGACCACCACGCTGGTCGCCTTGTGCTGGCCCAGGTCGCTGTCCTCGGGCTTGCCGGTGACCGTGGCCGAGCCGAAGATGCCCAGCAGGTCGTCGCGCAGTTGGAAGGCCTCGCCGACCAGGCTGCCGTAGCGGCCGAGCCCGGCGATGGTTTCGGCCGGGCAATCCGCCAGTGCGGCACCGATTTCCAGTGGTCGGCGCACCGTGTAGTTGCCCGATTTCGCCCGCGCGATTTCCAGCACCGTGTCCATGGTGGGCAGGTCGCGGGTGTCGTTGGTGAGATCGGCGAGCTGGCCCGCCGCCAGTTCGATGCGCATCCGGTCGTAGGGGGGCCAGAGCCGGGCCAGCGCCGCGGCCGCGACACCGCTCTCGCGCAGCATCTGCTCGGCCCACACCAGGCACATGTCACCGAGCAGGGTCGCCGCCGAGGCCCCGAAGCGGCTCGCCGATCCGGAGCGCCCGTTCTCGCGGTGCCGGGTGGACAGGCGCAGGTGCGCGGCGGCCTGGCCGCGGCGCAGCAGGCCGTCGTCCATCACGTCGTCCTGCAGCAGCGCGAACGCGTGCAGCAGTTCCAGGCTCGCGCAGGCCCGCAGCGCCGCCGCGTCCGGTTGCTCGCCGCACAGCCACCCCAGATACATGAAGGTGGAGCGCAGGCACTTGCCGCCCAGCGCGTATTGGCGCAGGACCTCGTCCGCGCCGGCGGCCGCCAGGTCCGCGCGGTGCGCCCGGTCCAGGAATCGCGCCACCTCGTCGAGGACCTGAGCGCGCAAATCCTCGTGCCAGCGGGCGAAATCGCGGGCGCCGGGCAGCCCGGCGGGTGTGTGCGGTGGTCCGAGCGAATCGAAAAGCGCTGTGCTCACGAGGTTCTCCGTTTCGGCCGGGCAATGTGCTGCACTCCGGACAGCGGTGGCGGTGCCCGTACCCACTCTACGGTAAACGATGCAGAAACGATGCACCATCGGAGCGGCGTCGGCGAGCGATTCTCGGCTCGACCGAGAAACCTGCGCCGAGATGCATCATTAGTGCACCGTTTGCGTGGTAGCGTCGATACACGCGGGCCGCGGGTCCGCGGCCGAGGGCGCGCCGAGCGGGAGACAGGTCATGACTTCGATTCGATACCCGCGGCGGCGGGGTTTGGCCGCATCCGCGTCCGTGTGATGACCGTCACCGGAGACAGCGATCCCGAGGGCCTCACCGAGTACACCGTGGGGGCGGTGGCGCAACGCCTGGGCATTCCGGTCGGCACGCTGCGCAGCTGGAACCGGCGCTACGGAATCGGTCCGACACAGCGCAATCCGGGGCGGCACCGGTACTACACGGTGCGCGATATCGACGAGGTCAGCCGCATGCTGGAGCTGATCCGGGCCGGGGCGGCTCCGGCCGGCGCGGCCCGGGCGGCGCGAGCGGCCCGCCGGCCCGCGCCCGTGCCCGGCGATGTCGCGGCGGTGGTCGCCGCCGCCGAGGCGATGAGCGTCGCCGGGCTGACCGAGCTGATCTCCACCCATGTCACGCACTACGGCGTCGCCGACACCTGGAACCGCCTGTGCCGTCCCGCTTTCGAGCACATCGTGCAACGCCAGGGTGACGGCGGCAGCTACGTCGAGGTCGAGCACCTGCTCTCCTGGGCCGTGACGACCAGCCTGCACCGCGCCAGCCCCGTGCTGGCCCGCCCGGACGAGCGGCCCGGCATCGTGCTGGCCTGCACCGAGGGCGAGCAGCATGTGCTCCCGCTGGAGGCTTTGCGGGCGGCGCTGGCCGAACGTGGTTGTCCCGCACTGTTCCTGGGCGCTTCGGTGCCGTGCGAGGCGCTGGTGCACGCGCTCGCGCGGCGGCGGCACCCGTCCCGGGTGGTGCTGTGGTCGCAGGCGGCGGCCACCGCGTCGCGGGCGACCGTGCTGGCCGCCGCGCCGTTCGGGGCCGACGTGCTGCTCGCCGGACCGGGCTGGAGCGGTGACCCCGCGTTCGCCGATCAGCGGCATCTGGCCTCGCTGGACGAGGCGCTCGAGGTGCTCGCGCCGGAATGATGCATCGTTTCTGCATCGGTTTAGGGCTAGGCTGGTCGCAGCCAACCAGGAGGAAGCCTCATGCCCCGGATCCGACTTCGCCCCCGTGTCACCGCCCCGGTCCTGCTCACCGTCGCCGCCGCCCTCGCCTCGGTCGCCCCGGCCGCGGCCGCGCCGCCCGCGCCCGTGCCGCGCCTGGAGCTGGCGCGCTATCTGGGTACCTGGCACCAGCTCGCCGCGGTGCCGCAGCCGTTCAACCTCGACTGCGCCCGGGACACGCGCGCCGAATACGCGCTGGACCCCGCGGGCGACGTCTCGGTGTTCAACAGCTGCACCACCTGGAGCGGAGGCCGCAACGAGATTCGCGGCACCGCGACGGTGAACGACCAGGACACGCTCGCGCAGCTGCACGTCAGTTTTCCGGGCGTCCCCACCCAGGATTCGCGCTACGGCGCGACCAACTACATCGTCACCGCGCTCGGCGACGAGTACTCCTGGGCGGTGGTGACCGACCCGCTGCGGCTGTCCGGCTTCGTGCTGTCGCGGACCCCGCGGCTCGACCCCGCGCAGTGGGGCGAGGTGCGCGCCGCCATCGCCCGCGCGGGCGGCAACGACTGCCTGTATCTGACCTCGCCGACCACCGGCGGACTGGATACCGTCGCCCCGCTCTGCACCACCTGAGCTGACCGCCGCCCGGCCTCAGCGGCCGGGCGGCTCGGTGGCCTCGCGCCCGAACAGATGCGCGAGCGCCGCCTCGAGATCCGGTGTGCGGAAACGATGCCCGGCGTCGGCGAGCCGCTCCGGCGCTATCCGCTGACTGGCGGTGGCGAGTTCGCGCGCGCCCTGGCTGCCGAGCAACAGCGCCGGGCCGAACGCGGGCACCGGCAGCAGCGCCGGGCGATGCAGGGTGCCGGCCAGGACGCGGGTGTATTCGGCATTGCGCACCGGGTGTGGAGCGACGGCGTTCACCGGGCCGGACAGCGAATCATCCCACAGCGCACGGTGATACACCTCGATCAGATCGTCGATCCCGATCCAGGACAACCACTGCCGGCCGTCGCCGATCCGGCCGCCGAGGCCGAGCGCGAACAGCGGGCGCAGCAGCCGCAGCGTGCCGCCCCGGGGTGACTGCACGACTCCGGTGCGGACCCGCACCACCCGGGTTCCGGCCTCGGCGGCGGGGCGGGTGGCGTCCTCCCAGCCCGCGACCACGTCGGCGAGGAAGCCGTCGCCGCGTGCGCTGGTCTCGGTGAGCAGTTCGTCGGCGCGGTCGTAGCCGTAATAGCCGATGGCGGAGGCGGAGACGAACGTGCGCAGCCCGGTGCGCGCCGCGAGTTCGGCCAGCGCGCGGGTGGGCGCGAGGCGGCTGTCGGTGATTTCGCGCCGGTGCTGCTCGGTGAACCGGCCGGCGATCGACGCGCCCGCCAGGTGGACCACGGCGTCGACGCCGTCGAGCAGATCGGGGGCGGGGTGGGCCGGATCCCACTGCCGCTCGTTCTCGGCGCGCGGGCGGTGCCGGACCAGCCGCAGCACGGTGTGCCCGCCGGTGCTCAGGAAGGCCGACAGGGCCGAGCCGACGAGACCCGAGGCGCCGGTGATCGCGATCGTCGCGTTCGTCCAGCCGTGCCGCGCGGCCAGCTGGTGCGCGGCCAGATCGGCGGCGAGCTGGCGGTAGCGGTAGGCGAAGGTGGCGTCGAGCAGGGCGGCGGGGACCGGGGTTTCGACCCGGTCGATGACGCGGGTGTGCTGGTCGTCCACCGCTTCGAATTCGTGGGTGTGCCGCCAGCGCATAGCCACCGCCGCGGGCAGCAAGGCCAGGCCGTCGCGCGCGACCTCGTCGGCGAAGCGGTGCGGTGGATCGAAGGCCCGCCGGTCGTGCCGGGCGACCCAGCGCAAGCCGCCGGGCAGCCGCAGCACGGCGCGGCCGTCGGCCAGCGAATCCGCCTCCCGCACCAGCGACATCGGCTGCCACGGCGGGGAGAGCCGGGTGAAGGCGCCCGGCCGGGCGAACCAGTCGAAGACCTCGGGCAGGGGTGCGGAAACGATGCTCGAACGTTCGATGCCCATGCCCCGAGCGTAGTCCGTCGAAGGGCCGGATGCGTCGTTCATGCATCGTTTGTCTGTCCGGGTGTCCCGCAAATGTCGCGTTCGCCCTTACCCGGGCAGTGGCGGGTCCGCGGGGGTGAGGCCCGCGGCTTTCGCGGCGGCGGCGAGCACGTCCTCGATCATGGCCGGGGTGAGGCGGCCGGTGAAGGTGTTCTGCTGGCTGACGTGGTAGCAGCCGAAGACGTGCAGCGGCGCGCGGTCGGCGGACCTGGGGGACAACGTGATCCGGACACCGTGGCCGAATTTCGGGCGCGGCCGGGGAATGGCCCAGCCCGCCGCATCGAGCACCGGCAGCAGCGCCTGCCAGCCGAAGCCGCCGAGGACCACGATCGAGCGCACCATGGGCGCGAGCAGATCGAGTTCGGTGTCGAGCCAGTGTCGGCAGCGGTCGCGTTCCTCCGGCAGTGGCTTGTTGTCCGGGGGTGCGCAGTGCACGGGCGCGGTGACGCGCGCGCCGAGCAGCCGCAAGCCGTCGTCGCGGTGCACCGCCGTCGGCTGATTCGCCAGCCCCACCGCGTGCATGGCGGCGTAGAGCACGTCGCCGCTGCGGTCGCCGGTGAACATGCGGCCGGTGCGATTGCCGCCGTGCGCGGCGGGCGCCAGCCCGACGATCAGCAGCCGGGCGTCGTCCGGCCCGAAGCCGGGAACGGGCCGCCCCCAATAGGTTTCGTCGCGGAAGGCGGCGCGCTTGTCCCGGGCGACCTGCTCCCGCCAGGCCACCAACCGCGGGCAGGCGCGGCACTCGGCGACGGCGGCATCCAGTTCGCTGATGGTTCGGCACATCCCCCGACTCAACCACGAGGCTGCGACATCGCGCAGCAGGTAGTTAGCCAAATGTTAGCCATCTGTCGGTCGGGGTACGGCATAGTGGGCATCGACCGCCGTCACGCCAGGAAACGGAGCTGAGATGCCGGAGCCGGACTACGCCGAACTGGACCAGCGTGCCGCCGCGGTGGCCGAGCAGGTGGTGCGCTGGCGGCGGCACCTGCACCAGCACCCGGAGCTGTCGAATCGGGAAAGCGCGACGGCGGCGCTCATCGCCGAGCACCTGCGATCGCTGGGGTTGGACGAGGTGCGCACGGGGATCGCCGGGCACGGCGTGGTGGGTGTGCTGCGCGGTGGCGCGGCGGGGGATCGGGTCGTCGCGCTGCGCGCGGACATCGATGCGCTGCCGGTGCCGGATCGGTGCGGAGCGGATTTCGCCTCGACCGTGGTCGACGAGAACTACCCCGGCGGTCCGTTCCCGGTCTCGCACGCCTGCGGGCACGACTGCCACACCGCGATGCTGCTGGGCGCGGCCACGGTGCTCGCCGGGGTCCGCGAAAGCCTGCCGGGCACCGTGCTTTTCGTCTTCCAGCCCGCCGAGGAGGGGCCGCCGGTGGACGAGCGGGGCGGCGCCGCGCAGATGCTGGCCGAGGGCGCGCTCGACGACCCGGAGCCGACGATGGCGTTCGGCTTCCACGTCACGCCCTATCCGAAGGGCTACATCGGCTATCGCGTGGGCAATCAATTCGGGGCGTCGTGCCTGGTGAAGATCGAGATCACTGGTCAGCAGGTGCACGGGTCGACGCCGTGGATGGGCATCGATCCGATGCCGCCCGCCGGGGCGGTGCTCACCGGCATCGGCCAGTTGTACCGGCAGATCAACGCTTTCGATCCGGTGACGGTCAGCATCGGCCACGTCGAGGACGTCGGCCGGTTCAACATCATCGGGCAGACGGTCACGCTCTGGGGCACCATCCGCTGCGCCGTCGAAGCCGACATGGCGGAGGTGCGGCAGCGGGTCGAGACGCTGGCCACCCATACCGCGCAGGCCTACAACTGTTCGGCCACCGTCGAATTCCTGCAGGATGTGCCCGCCGTGCACAACTCGGCCGCGTGGGTGACGGCCGGGCTGCCCACCTTCCGGCGGGTCGCCGGCGCGGAGCGGGTGCTGGAGACCGCGCCGACGCTGGGCTACGACGATGTCTCGGAGTTCGTCGGCAAGTACGGCGGGCTGTACGTCACCCTCGGCGTGCAGGACGCGGAGATCGGGCCGCAGGGGATGCCGCGCCCGGCGCCCGGCGGGCGCGGCATGGCGATGAACCACAATCCGGCTTTCTACGCCGACGACGACACCCTGGTGGTCGGCGTGCGGCTGCACGCCCATGTCGCCGTCGATCACCTCGCCGGGCGGCTCACGCCGCACGAGTGAAACGTGTTCTAGACAAAAATGCCGAACTGTCTTACCGTGACGACATGTCGTCAGGGTTGTCCAGCAGCGTCCGGTTCGAATTGCGGTCGGGGGTGACCTGGCGGGACCCGTGGCCGATGTATGCCGCTCTGCGCGACCACGATCCGGTGCACCACGTGGTCCCCGACGACGATCCGGGGTCCGACTACTTCGTGCTTTCGCGGTATGCGGACGTCTACGAGGCCGCGCGCGACTGCGCGACGTACTCCTCCGCCTCGGGCCTCACCGTCGACTATCGCGACCTGGAAAAGGTCGGGCTCGGCGAGAATCGGCCGTTCGTCTTCACCGATCCGCCCGAGCACACCGAGTTCCGCAAGCACGTGGCCAAAGGGTTCACGCCCCGGCAGGTGAGCGCCGTCGAACCGGCCGTGCGCGAGTTCGTGATCGAGCGGGTCGAGCGGCTGCGCGCCGCGGGCGGCGGCGATATCGTCACCGAGCTGTTCAAGCCGCTGCCGAGCATGGTGGTCGCGCACTATCTCGGTGTGCCCGAACAGGATCGGTCCAACTTCGACAGCTGGACCGAGTCGATCGTCGCCGCCTCGGCGCAAGGCAATGTCGCCGACGCGCAGGCGGCGGTCGGCGAGCTGCTGGGCTACTTCACCGGGCTGATCGAGCGCCGCCGCGCCGAACCAGGCGACGACACCGTCTCCCATCTCGTGGCCGCGGGCATGGGCGCGGACGGCGACTTCGCCGGCATCCTCGCCATCCTCGGTTTCGCCTTCACCATGATCACCGGCGGCAACGACACCACCACCGGAAACCTCGGCGGCGCAGTGCAATTGCTGCACCAGCGGCCCGATCAACGTCGCCTGCTCCTGGACGACCCGAGCCTGATCCCGGACGCCGTCGAGGAATTCCTGCGGCTCACCTCACCCGCCCAAGGGCTCGCGCGCACCGTGCGGCGCGACGTCGAACTGCACGACACGATCATTCCCGCCGGGCGGCGCGTGCTGCTGCTGTACGCCTCGGCCAATCGCGACGAACGCGAATTCGGCCCCGACGCGGGCGAACTCGACGTCCGGCGCCGGCCGCGCCAGATCCTGACCTTCAGCCACGGCAATCATCACTGCCTCGGCGCGGCCGCCGCGCGGCTGCAAGCCCGGGTGGCACTGGAGGAACTGCTGGCCCGATGCCCGGATTTCAGCGTCGATCTCGACGGGGTGCGTTGGTCGGAAGGCAATTACGTGCGCTGGCCCACGAACGTGCCGTTCCAGGTGCGGGGGTGAGCGCGGCCGTCGTCGAGGGAGAATGCGGGTTCCGGACATGAGCGGAAGAGTGGTGCGGCGGTGACGAGTTGGCTGCGGGACGAGCGGACCGACGCGGCGGTCGAGCGAATACTCGACGCGGCGGGCCATCTGTTCGCCGAACGCGGTGTCGCCGAAACCGGCATGGCGGAGGTCGCCCGGGCGGCGGGGTGCTCGCGGGCGACCGTCTACCGGTACTTCGACAACCGGCAGGCGCTACGGCAGGCGTTCGTGCACCGCGAGGCGCGCCGTCTCGGGGCCGCGGTCACCGAGCAGGTCGCGGCGGTGGCGGATCCGGCGGAACGGATCGTCGCCGCCATGCTCGCGGCCGTGCACGCGGTGCGCGCCGATCCGCTGCTGATCGCCTGGTTCACGCCGGCCAACGCCGGTTTCGCCGGCGATATCGGCCAGTCCTCCGCGGTCATCGAAGCCATGGCAGGCCACTTCCTCGGCGCACACGGCGCGGAGCCCCCACCGCTGGCCCGCTGGCTCACCCGCGTGATCGTCTCGCTGCTCACCGTTCCCGGCCGCGATGCCGACGAGGAACGCGCGATGCTCGAGGAGTTCGTCGCGCCGCTGCTCAGCCGGGTTTAGGTGATTCGGGCGGGTTACCGCCGGGGTGAACCGGACTGCGGCTGCGGCGCCTCTGTCGGTCGGGTGTAGGCCGTTGGGGCGGGTGGCTGCCGCCCCTGCGGCTTCCGCCAGGGTGATGCCTGCGCTGCGGCGCCTCTGTCGGTCGGGTGTAGGCCGTTCGGCAGGGTGGCTGCCGCCCCGCGGCTTCCGCGAGTCGCACTGAATCTGCCGCGAGCTCGATCCGTCAGCTGTTCGGAGGCGGCGGCTCGGCTGTGGGCGCGGACTGTCGGCCGTTCCGTGGGCGCCCGGTTTGCCTCGGCCGGTCAGCGTGCGGGTTGGCCGGGGGCTGGTGCGCGTCGGGATTCGCGCCGACGAGGACGGCGACGACCTGGCGCAGGCGGTCGACATCGCCGCGGATGCCGGCGGCGCGGTCGTTGTAGAGGAAGGCTTCGGCGAGGCGGACCAGGGAGTAGGCCAGCAGGGGGCGTTCCAGGGGTGGCTGGTAGCCGTCTTCGGCTTCGACGCGGGCGATCAGGTCTTCCACGGCGGCGATGGCTCTCGTCTGGACCGGGCCGTCACCCGCGGTGATGATGCGCAGGCCGGAGAGCGGCTCGTTCTCGAAATAGCGGCGGAAGGGTTCGTTGTCGGATTCCCAGCGGGCGACGCGGTCGAAGACTTCGAGCACGCGTTGCGCGCCGTGGCTGCGGCAGCGCGCGTCGGCCCGCGCGATCAAGCCCTCGTATTCTTGGACCAGCATGGCGCCCAGCAGGCCGTCGCGGGAACCGAACCAGCGGTAGATGGAGGCGCGGCTCAGGCCCAGTTCGGCGGCGATCGCCTGAACGTCGACGCGCTCGCCGGCCAGGAAGGCTCGGCGAGTCAGGTTGAGGACCTGCTCGCGGGTCGCGGATGCCGGACGGCCGGGCGAACGAGTGGACGGGGGGTTGCGCACCGGGTGAATAATACAGCTCGTAACGTATGTCTCGAACGACGCCCATTCACGTCAGGAGTCTCTATGACCCGCACAGCCATTGTCACCGGATCCGCGCGCGGTATCGGCGCGGCCACCGCGCGCCGGCTCGCCGCCGACGGTTTCGCGGTCGCGATCCTGGATCTCGACGAATCCGCATGCAAGCCCGTGGTCTCCGACATCGAGGCCGCCGGCGGCAAAGCCCTCGCCGTCGGCGTCGACGTCTCCGACGAGCAGTCGGTCGAGGTGGCCGTGCAGCGGGTCGCGAGCGAACTCGGCGCGCCCACCGTGCTGGTGAACAACGCGGGCATCCTGCGCGACAACCTGCTGTTCAAAATGTCTGCGCTGGACTGGGATTCGGTGCTCAATGTGCACCTGCGCGGCTCGTTCCTGATGAGCCGCGCCACCCAGAAGTACATGACCGAGGCCAAGTGGGGCCGCATCGTGAACCTGTCCAGCACCTCGGCGCTGGGCAACCGCGGCCAGGCCAACTACTCGGCGGCCAAGGCCGGTCTGCAGGGCTTCACCAAGACCCTCGCGATCGAGCTGGGCAAGTTCGGCGTCACCGTGAACGCGATCGCGCCCGGCTTCATCCAGACCGATATGACCGCCGCCACCGCCGAGCGGGTCGGCGTGCCGTTCGACCAGTTCATCGCCGGGGCCGCGAGCCAGATCCCGGTGCAGCGCGTGGGCCAGCCCGAGGACATCGCCAACACGGTGTCGTTCTTCGTGGGTGAGGCGGCCGGATTCGTCTCCGGCCAGGTCATCTACGTCGCCGGCGGACCGACCTGCTGACGCCATGCGAAGCTTCGACGGTATCGCCGAGCTGGAGCAGGCGGCGGGCACGCACCTGGGCTACAGCGAATGGCACACCATTACCCAGGAACAAGTGAATCTGTTCGCCGAGGCGACCGGCGACCACCAGTGGATCCACGTCGATCCGGTGCGGGCCGCCGAGGGGCCCTTCGGAACCACCATCGCGCACGGGTATCTGACATTGTCGCTGCTGCCGATGCTGGTCGCGGAGGTCTATCGGATCGACGGTCTGAAGATGGCCGTCAACTACGGCTCCGACAAGGTCCGGTTCCCGGCTGCGGTCCCGGTGGGCAGCCGGGTGCGCGCAGGCGTGGAACTGCTCGCGATCGAGCGCAAATCCGCCGGCGCACAGGTCTCGACGCGGGTCATCATCGAGATCGAGGGTGGCGCGAAACCGGCGTGCGTCGCGCAGCCGATCGCGGTGCTGATGGACTGAGCGCCCTGTGCTCGGCCGAGTCTCGGCCGGGCGCCGGTGCGACGATCCTGCCTGGCATCGCGCCGGTGCGTTCGCGAACAGTGATTCGTGGTCGCCCCGGCGCGATGCAGCGGCCGGAGCCTTGGTGACGGCGCGGCCGCGGCGGCCCCTCGCAACAGCTAACGGCTGGCGCCGACACGCTCGGCGTGGCCCGTGCCGGAACCACGCGGTGGTCAGCGGTGCCGCCGTGCTCGGCGCGGGCCCGCTGCCGGGACCACATAAGCCGCTGTCGGGACCACGCAGGTTGCTGGGACCACGCGGGGCTCTGGGGAATCACGCAGGCTGCTGTTGGGACGGCGCGTGCCGCTGTCGAGACCGCGCAAGCTGCTGTCGGGACCACGCGGGCTGCTGGGACCACGCGGGGCTCTGGGGAATCACGCAGGCTGCTGTTGGGACGGCGCGTGCCGCTGTCGAGACCACACAGGCTGCTGTCGGGACCACGCGGGCTGCTGGGACCACGCGGGGCTCTGGGGAATCACGCAGGCTGCTGCTGGGACGACGCTGCCGCTGTCGAGGCCACGCTGGACGCGCTGCGGCGAACAACCGTCTCGGCGCATGCCCAGCGGCTAGCATCAGGCGCACTGGATCAGCCGACGCAGCTCCATCGAGGTGCGCTGGCACCGCGCGACGAGGGACTCCGCCATGAGTGACCGGATCATCGACATACCCGCTCGGATCGGCCTGCTCGCGGCCGCCTGCGCCGCCGCCTCGGCGGTCGCGCTGCTGGCCGCGCCGAGTGCGGGTGCGACCGCGACGGGCGTCCGGGTGCTGCCCGACATCAACTTCGGCTCCTCGACCAACTACGGCACCGGGTGCAGTTACACGGTCCAGGCGTTCGTGACCGATCCGGTCGCCCCGGTCCAGTTCTACGACAACGGGATTCCGTTGCGCACGCTGCGCCCGTCCGGCGGCACCGTCCTGCTGAACTGGGTCCCCGCGACCCCGGGCGTGCACACGATCAGCGTCGTGCAGGCCCCGGACGATGTCGTCACCGCCGTCGTCGACGTGCGAGTCGGCACGGGCACCCACCTCGGCTACGCCTGCATCGTCTCCGGCGGCTGAGGCTAGCGCGGGCTCGCCGCCATCGCGTCGCGGACCGAAGTCTCTTCGCGCCCGAGGAATTTCGGGTCCGGTTCGGTCGCCATCTCCCACACCGCTTTGGTCGAGGCGATCTGGTCGCGCACCCAGCACTTGATCCACACGCCCTCGTGCGGCTGGCTGTGATCGGCCACCGCGTCGGTTTCGATTCCGGCCGCCCGGCACAGCGCCACCGTGCGCGGCACGCTGAAATCCTGGGTGACGGCGATGGCCCGGCGCACGCCGAAGATCTTGTAGGCCCGGGTGCAGGACTGGTAGGTGTCGAATCCGGCGTAGTCCAGCGCGATCTTGGCCGCTGGTACGCCCTTGCGCACCAGATACCGGCGCATGGCCTCCGGCTCGTCGTAGGTGCGCCTGCCGTTGTCCCCGGTCAGCAGAATCGCTTTCACCTTGCCGGTCTCCAGCAGCCGCTGGCCGATATCGAGCCGGGCCGCCAGGTACGGCGAGGGCTCGCCGTCGTCGTAGACCTGCGCGCCGAACACGATCGCCACATCGGTCGCGGGCACCGCCCCGGCGGTGTATTCGTGGCCGCCGGCCCGGAAGCGCACCCAGCCGATCGAAGCGAGCACGGTCAGCGCGCCGACCAGCACGACGATCGCCGACCATCGCAGTACTGCGCGCGGCTTGAGCTTTCCCTGCACCGCGCGTGGCTTGAGCTTTCCCTGCACCGCGCGTGGCTTGAGCTTTCCCTGCACCGCGCTCGGCTTGAGCTTTCGCAGCACCCCGCGCGGCTCGAGTTTTTCCTGCACCGCGCGTGGCTCGAGTTTTCGCAGCACCCCGCGCGGCTTGAGCTTTCCCAGCACCCCGCGCGGCTTGATCTCTTTCAACCCCACCCCGCAATAGTGCCCGAAGTTCGCGCCAGGCCGTCGTTTTCGGAAGTGCGGACAGCCCGCAGCGGCTGGTGCGGGCTGTCAGCGACTTCGGTGCTCGGGCGCTCGGGTGCTCAGACGCTCGGGACGAGACTCGCGAGCGCGTCGGCGGTGGCGGGGTGCCGCGCCAGCAGGGCGGTCAGCGCCGGATCGGCGGCGGGCCCCACCGTGGCCCAGGAACCCGGGTGCCCCAGCAACTCGGCCAGCGCGTCGCAGGTGTCGGGATGCGCGCGCAGCAGATCGCCGACCGGGCCGCCGGCAGCCACCGGCAGCGCCGCGACCGGCTTCGGCCCAGCGAGCCACGGCGGCACCCACGCGTCGATCGCGGGCAGCGTCGCCGGGAAGGTCCGGCCCGCCTCCCGGGTGAGCGCCGGGATGAGCTCGGCGGCTTGGCCTTTCAGCGTGGTGATCAGCTTCGGCAGCCAGGGCAGCAGCACGGCGTCGGGCAGTCGGCCGAACGCCTTGGACAGCACCTCCACGATGAACGGTTTCAAGGTCGGCACCGGATCCATGGCCTGGATGAACCCGGTCAGATAGTTCGGGAACGCCGGGACGACCAGGGGATTGGCCAGCATGTCGTCGCAGCGCGTCCGCAACTCGGCCAGTGTGAGCAAGCCCAGCTGGTAGCGCGTGGCCCAGAGCAGCGCCACCTTGGCCGGCGCCTCCGGATGCGACTGCAGCACGGCGAGTTCGAGCTGGGTGTGATCACAGCCCAGCGAGAGCGCCAGATTCTCCATGCCGAAGAGGAACCCGAGCATCGCCGCCACCGGCCGGACACCGGTGTCCTCGTCGGCGAAGGCCGTCGGCAGCAGGGTGCAGTAGTGCGCGTAGCCCGCCGTGACGAACCTGCCGCACCACTCCGGCAGACCGGCGTCGGTGGCGCGGAAGTAGTTGAGCAGCAACCGGATCCGGCGCAGCACCTCGGGCGCGTCGTCGACCGAACGTTCCGTGGCGAGCAACTCCACCGCGCGGGCGCCGAGTTCGTCGGCCAGCCGCGTCGAATCCAGATACAGCAGCGCGTCCGTCACCGCGGCGAGCGCCACCGCCGCGGTGGCGTCGGGATCTGCGACGGCGCGGCGCAGGCGCTGCTCCAGCACCTGCTCGAGCGTGACGCCCTCGTACCCGATCTGGACCAGATCGCGCTGATACTTGCCGATCGCGAGATCCCAGGATTCCTGGATCGAGCGCTCACCGAGCGCCCGCGCGCCCATGATCGGCCGGACCGCCTCGGCGGGCATGAGCCGGCGCAGAATCCACAGCAGGTCCGAGCAAGGTTGCAGATGCTGGTCGGTCTGCAGGTCGAGCAGGCAGCGCTGCACGGTGCGCTTGTTCAGATCCAGCCCGAGCGGCGCGAGCCGGTCCAGCACGTCCTGGGCCAGCGGCGGCAGCGCCGCGTAGCCGACCTGGCCGATCCGGTCGCCGCCGAGCAGGATCTCGCAGAGCCGGCGCACATCGCGCCGGCCCGGCGTGTGGTCCTTCTCGATACACGTGATGGCCGCGTCCTGGAAGTCGTACGGCGTCGGGCGAGCCCGATTACGCATGCCCGCCAGCAGGATCGAGGTCTCGAAGATGGCGATCGCGTCGGCCGTCGAGGCCAGGTAGCCGTTGCGCCGGGCCAGCCGGACGATGTCGACCGACCATTCCAGCAGTTCGGCCTCGTCCAGATTGTCCAGGCGCGGGGGACTGGACAGGAATCCGGAGAGCTTGTCGGTCTCGCCCGCGGGCGTGGCCGCGGGTAGCGGTTTCACCTTGCCACGCCGCGCGGGTGACTTGGCCTGCCCGTTCAGCTGGAACGGGCTGATCCCGTTGCGGCGCAGCCCCTTCGACCAGGTCGCCGCCGCGATCGACACCGAGCCCGCCGCCAGCCCGAACTGCGCCTCGATCGCGGAGTGGCTGGACGGGATCAGACCGTACTGCCAGACCGTGGCCGAGCGCGGACTGATCTCGAACGGCGCCCGCGATGCCAGCCCGAACTGCTCGACCCGGCTGGCAGCATGGAACGCGCCGCAGATGTAGAGGCACGCCGCCGGATCGGCGCCGGAGGCGGCGAGGTGCTCGCGCATGCGGGTCCACATGTAGCGTTCCCGATCCTCGTCGCGGTCCAGATCGCCGCGCCGCAGCCGGCGGAACAGGCTGCCGATCAACACCATCACCTGGCGGTAGGTGTCGTAATCGGCGCCGGCCAGCGGCTGTTCGACGTACTGATCCCACCACTCCGACCAGTGCCGGACCTTGCCGTGGTGCAGCAGGTGCTCTTCCAGTTCGGCGAAATGCGGGCGCATGTCACCGATTTCGATACCCACGGCGTCGCCGTGCAGTCCGGATTCCTCGTCCTCGACGGCGCTGGCCTCGGCCGGCTCGGCGGGCGTCCACTGGAAGACGTGATCGGTGGACCGATCCACCAGCACCAGCTCCACACCCGGCGTGTCGAGCGCGTAGGCGATGGCCTGGTACTCGGCCGAGGCCTCGGTGATCGGGGCGACCACCGACAGCGGCGCCCACTGCTTGGGGAATCCGTCCACCTCACCGGCCCAAGCCTGCACCGCCACCGGCAGCTTGCAGTTGCGCAGCTCGTCCAGGATCGGCCGCAGATCCTCGCACAGCTCCAGATAGATGACCCTGGGCTGCTTTTCGCGCAACCGGCGCGCCATCGCCAGCGCGGAGGCGGGTGAGTGGTGGCACACCGGGAAGATCTCCAGCTCCTCGCGCAGTGCGCGGTCGACATCGTCGACGATGCCGGTGAGGATGTCGGCGACCGGGGCGCCGGCCCCGGCGAACCGGGTCGCGGCGGAAGTGAGCTGGTCGCGGAGCGCGTCGAAGGGTGCGGTCACGAGAGCCTCGCGATCGCGTCCCGGCCGCCCTCGAGGAACTGCGTCCAGTCGCCGCCGCCGTTCTTGGAGCGCGGTTCGACCACGCCGTGCCAGAACTTGTTGAGAATGGCCAGATCCTCCGGCGCCCGCCGCGCCAGCGAGCCGACCAGCGAACTCGCCAGGGTGTTGGCCCGCAGCGTGCTGTCGCCGAAGAACTGGCTGTGCAGGATGGCGTCCTCGAGCACGCCGATCTGCTCGGCGGTGGACAGCGCCGACTCGAGTTTCTCGTCGTCGCTGCCGGCGGCCGCGGCCGCCGCGCGCAGGTCGGCGAAGGAATCCAGCAGGATGTCGAGCAGGGTGGGCGGCACCTCCAGCTCGATCTGATGCCGGCGCAGCAGTTCGGCGGTGCGGAATCGCACGATCTCGGCCTCGCTGCGCTTGTTCGTCACCACCGGGACGCGGACGAAGTTGAAGCGCCGCTTGAGCGCCGAGGACAGATCGTTCACACCGCGGTCCCGGCTGTTGGCTGTCGCGATGATGGAGAAGCCGGGCTTGGCGAAGACGATGTTGTCGTCGTCGAGTTCGGGAATGGAGACGTACTTCTCGGACAGGATCGAGATCAGCGCGTCCTGCACGTCGCTGGTGGAGCGGGTGAGCTCCTCGAAGCGCCCGATGACGCCGTGCTCCATCGCGGTCATGATCGGCGAGGGGATCATCGACTCGCGGGACTGGCCCTTGGCGATGACCATCGAGATATTCCACGAGTACTTGATGTGGTCCTCGGTAGTGCCGGCGGTGCCCTGCACGACCAGCGTGGAATTGCGGCTGATCGCCGCGGCGAGCAGTTCGGCCAGCCAGCTCTTGCCGGTGCCCGGATCGCCGATCAGCAGCAGGCCGCGATCCGAGGCCAGGGTGACGATGCTGCGCTCGACGAAACCGCGGTCGCCGAACCACTTCTGATCGACCTGGCGGTCCAGGCCGTCGGAGCGTTCGGAGCCGAGAATGAACAGCCGCACCATCTTCGGGCTCAGCCGCCACGCGAACGGCTTGGGGCCGTCGTCGATGGATTCCAGCCAGTCCAGTTCGTCGGCGTATTTGACTTCGGCGGGGGCGCGCAAGGTGTCGGACATGAGTGGTCTCCTAGTCGAGAAAGTTCTTGAGTTCGTGGACGAGTTTCTGGATGCGGCCCGAAATGACCGGGGTGCCCATGGCTTTGAAGCGCTCCCGGAACCACGGGTTGACGCTCTGGTGGCCGGAGCTGTTGACCGAGCCGACCGGGATGAACTTCACCCCGTTGCGGTGCACGGCCTGCATGGATTCGAACAGCGGCTGGGAGCGGTCGAACTCGTAGAAATCCGAGATCCAGACCAGCACGGTGTTCTTCGGGTCGGCGATCTTGGGCTGGGCCATCGCCATCGCGACCGGGCCGTCGTTGCCGCCGCCGAGTTTGGTGCGCAGCAGCACCTCGAAGGGATCGTGCACCCACGGCGTGAGATCGATGGCGCGGGTGTCGTAGGCGATGAGGTGCACGTCCACCTTCGGCAGCCCGGCGAAGATGGACGCCAGGATGGTGCAGTTCACCATCGAGTCGGTCATCGAGCCGGATTGGTCGACGACCACGATCATCCGCGCGGGCGTGGTGCGTTTGGCGGTCTGCCGGTAGAACAGCCGGTCGACGTAGAGGCGCTCGTCGTTCGGGTTCCAGTTGGGCAGGTTCTTCCAGATGGTGCGATCGATGTCGAGATTGCGCAGGATGCGTTTGGGTGGCACCGAGCGGTCCAGTGTGCCGGCGCTGGTCTGCTGGACCTGGGTGCGCAGCACCTCGGCGACCTGCTCGACGTAGCGCCGGATCAGCAGCTTGGCATTGGCCAGCGCGACGCCCGACAGATTGGCCTTGTCGCGCAGCAGCTGCTCGATCAGCGACATGCTCGGCGTGAGCTGCGCGGCCAGGCTCGGATCGGCGAGCACCTCGCGCAACCGCATCCGGGAGACCAGGTCACCCTCCAAACCCGCCAGCACCGTGCGCAATTCGCCGTTGCCCTCGTCGCTGAGCAGGCGCCGCAGATAGCCCGCGTCACGTTGCCAGCAGGCCAGCTGGGTGGCGCTGACATTGCCCGAGCCGGTCGCGAACACGTTGAGCAGGAGCTTGGACACCAGCGCGGCGCTGCGCACCTCCTCGGTGCCGACGGCGCTCGCGGCCTCTTCGCCCGGAAGCTCGGCCAGCGGGGCCGGTGGCGCTTCGTGCGTGGCGGGCGACTCGGACGCGGCGATCAGCGGAGGCGCGCCGGACTCCGGCGCGGCCGTGCCGCCCCCGGGCGACGCGGCTGGCTCGGCCGCGCTCGTGGCCGCGGTGGTACTCGGCTCCTCGGCCGCGCGCACGGCCTCGCCCAGCGACTCGAACTCGGCCTCCAGGTCCGGAAAGCGTTGCACGACAGTGTCGATCGAGACGCCGGGATCGAGCAGCGCGGCCGGTAGGCCGTGCTCGCCGACGATGGCGACGCTCGACGATTCGAGCGCTGCCTGCGGCTCGTTGTCGAAGATGCCCGCCAGCAGACGCCAGTAGAGGATCTGCCGCTGGGTCTCGGCGGCATCGGGTGCGCCCGGCGCCCGCCCGCTGCCCGCGGCATCGATGGAGGATGTCATTTGCGCAGCAGCCGTCCCGCTCGTTCCCGCAGCACCGTGACGGAATCACCCGATTTCGCCTGCGCCTTGACCACTTTCGGGTCGGTGGGCCCGCAAGCCCAGTCCCCGGCGTGTGCGTCGGTGACGACGCCCTTGACCGCCTTGCGCACCGCCAGCGGGCGCAGCGTCCAGTGCCCGGCCTCCCAGCGCAGCAGCCCCAGGCAGGCCGCCGAGCCGGTGAGCAGGCCCGGCGTGAGCGGACCCGAGCTCGGCAGCCGGTCGAGTTCGAGCGACAGCCGGTGACCGTCGAGTTCGAGCGCGCCGTCCTTGACCCGGTAGCCCTCCAGCAGGACCGGCTCGGCCAGATGCACCGGGTCGCGATCGAGCGGGGCGGCGGCGGAGCCGGTGGCCGCGGCGAGCTGAATGCGCGCGGTGGCGAACGGATCCGCGGCGCTGCCGAGGACGGCCCGCTCGTCCTGCCAGAGCAGATCGCCGCCCGCGGTGAGCGTCAGGTCGGTGACCTCGAGGGCGCGGTGTTCGGCGAGAGCCTGCAGCAACCGCGGGTGCGCGCCGAGCAGCTGCCAGATCGCCGGGCCGACGATGGTGTCGACCTTGGCGGCGGACACGCTGACCCGGACCCGGTGCACCGCGCCCCCGGCCGCCTCGAGCACTCCGTGCACCTGGGCCTGAACCGCCGTGCCGTGCTCGTGCAGATCGACGCCGAGGATCAACAGCCGCCCGGAAACCGGGGTGCCGACCACGGTTTCGGGGCCCCGCCAGGACAGCAGCAGCGCACGGGCCCACAGATCGGCCCAGCGCTTGGCCGGTACCCGGGCCATGGTCGCGACCGGACAGGACGCGCCCAGCTCGGCCGCGAGACCATCCAGCAGCACCGCGAGCCGGCGCTGCGCGGGCTCGGCCCAGAGCGCCTCGATGGTCTTGTCGGCCGCGGCGACCAGATCGTGGTCGACCCCGCGCCAGCCGGTGATCGCGAGTTCTTGCAGCCAGGAACGGCAGCCCGCCATCAGATTTCCCGGCTCGGTCGCGCCGGCGGCGCCGGCGACCCACTCGGCTCTGGGCCGCCCGAGGGCGCTGTCGACCTGCGCCGCGAGCGCGTCGTGCGCCGCGCCCAGCAGCGCCGCGCGGCCGGCGGCCAGCGCCGATAGCTCCTCCGGCCCGATCGAGCCGGTGCCGAGCTTGTCGACCGCGGCGGCCACCGGTGCGGCCAGCGGCGAACCGCCTACGGCGCCGGCCAATGCGGCGAGGGCGGCGGCCTGCTCGTCGCCGATGCGGGCGAAGCCGTGCACCAGGGCGGCGTCGAAGCCCGCTATCACCTCGAGCGCCTCGGGGACACCCGCCGGCTGGGCGAGGAGTTGCGCCAGTTGAGTCGCGAGCATCAGCGCGCCACCCCCGTGGCGGGGAACCACTGCAGCTCCGGAATCGGTGCGGCGCTGCCGGGCAGCTCCAGATAGGCCAGGTGGCGCAGGAAGCGGCTGAACACGGCCGCCGCCGGCGCGGGTTCGCGGGCACCGCGCAGCGCGGCCGTCAGCTCGCGGGCGGTAGCGGCCTCGACCCGCAGGAAACCCGCGACCCGGGCCACCCCGTATTGCAGGACCGCCTCGGCGATCAGCGCGTCGATGTGCTTGCACTGCCAGCCGCCGTTCAACCCGCCGCAGGGACGGTTGTTGTTGGTGCTGCAGCTGAGCCCGTGCGTCGCGGCCGAGATCGAGGACACGTAGACCCGTGCGATATCGGAGCCGCTGGACACCACGCCCTGCAACCGGCCCTCGGCCATTTCGACGAAGGGCACCTTCGCCAGCTTGCGCGGCGCGACGGTGGGCAACACACGCACCACCGCCGCTCGCTCCCACTCAGACTCGTCCATCCCCGGCCCTCCCGTTGCTTGTCATGGAGATCAATTTACGCCTGGGCACCGACAAGTTCGGGCGCCGGGAAACGTCTACCTATCTGGTCGTTTGGCTTGTCCGACAGAATGATTCGAGTTGTCGGAGGCTGCTGCTACGGTCCGCGCGGGGCGGGCTGCGCGGGACGCGGCAGAGGTATGTGAGCACCCGCCCGCCGGCGATCCCGGAGAACTTCCGGCAAATCGTGCGCGTCGGCGGCGTGCGGACCGCCCGGCGTGCTATCGAGGACGGATGACCCCGACGCGCTCCTCATACGATGTCGTGATCGTCGGCGGCGGCCACAACGGTCTCGTCGCCGCCGCCTACCTGGCCCGCGCCGGGCGCTCGGTGCTGGTGCTGGAGCAGGAGCCCACCACGGGTGGTGCGGCCGTCTCGGCGCGCCCGTTCCCGGGCGTCGAGGCGCGGCTGTCGCGGTACTCGTACCTGGTGAGTCTGCTGCCGCGCGAGATCATTCGCGACCTGGGCCTGCGCTTCGAGGTCCGGCGGCGGCGGATCTCCTCCTACACGCCGGTCGGCGCGGGCGGCCTGCTGGTCGACACCGGGTCCGACGAGCGCACCCGCGCCAGCTTCGCCCGCCTCACCGGCTCGGATCGGGATCATCGCGCGTGGCAGCGGTTCTACGCGAGCACCGGCCGGATGGCCGAGCGGGTCTTCCCGACGCTGACCCAGCCGCTGCCCACCCGCGCCGAACTGGCCCGCCGGATCGACGATCCGGCGCTGTGGGAGGCGATCTTCGAGCGTCCCCTCGGGGAGACCATCGAGGCCACCTTCACCGATGACACGGTGCGCGGCGTGGTGCTCACCGACGCGCTGATCGGCACCTTCACCCATGCCCACGACCCGTCGCTGCTGCAGAACCGCTGCTTCCTCTACCACGTCATCGGCGGCGGCACCGGCGACTGGGACGTGCCGATCGGCGGTATGGGCGCGCTGACCGACGCGCTGGCGAGCGCGGCGCGTTCCGCGGGCGCCGAGATCGTCACCGGATGCGCGGTGTCGGCGATCGAGACCGATGACACCACCACCGAAGTGCGGCACGAGCGCGGCGTCACCGGCGCCGGGCACGTGCTGGTGAACGCCGCGCCGTACGTGCTGAGTCGCCTGCTCGGGGAGCCCGAGCCGGTGAAACCCGAAGGCGCGCAACTGAAAGTGAACATGGTGCTGACCCGCCTGCCGCGCCTGCGCGACACCGGTGTGGACCCGCGCGACGCTTTCGCGGGCACCTTCCACATCGCCGAGTCCTACACCCAGCTGGAGCAGGCCTACCGGGAGGCCGCGGCCGGTCGGATCCCCGCCGCGCCACCCTCGGAAATCTATTGCCATACCCTGACGGATCCGTCCATCCTGTCCCCGGACGCGGCGGCGGCGGGCATGCACACGCTGACGCTGTTCGGATTGCACACGCCCGCAAGGCTGTTCGCCGTCGATCCGGAGCGCGCCAAAGACGCCGCCGCGAAAGCAACTCTCGCGCAACTGGATACGGTCCTGGCCGAACCCATCGCCGACTGCCTGGCGCTGGACGCCACCGGCAAACCCTGCCTGGAGGTCAAGTCCCCGGTCGATCTGGAACGCGATATCGGCCTGCCCGGCGGGCACATCTTCCATCGCGATCTCGCGTTCCCGTGCACCGAGCGGGAACCGGACGGCCCCGCCGGGCGCTGGGGCGTCGGCACCGGCCACAAGACCGTATTCCTCTGTGGCGCAGGCGCGGTGCGCGGTGGCGGCGTCAGCGGGATCGGGGGGCACAACGCGGCCATGGCGGTGCTCGAGTCCTAGTTCCGGGGCGACCGTTCTGAACTTTTTCCGGGATTCCCCGGCAACCCCGCATCGGATCGCCCACAGTCCGCGAAACCGGGTCCCGGGGGCCGCCGATCGGCAGTACAGTCACCGCGACGCAACTCTTCCTTTCTCCCGGGAGCCGGCATGGCCAACAAGCGCAAAGATCTGATTCGCACCGATATTCCGCACTCGGCACGGATCTGGAACTACTGGCTGGGCGGCCGGGACAACTACGAGGTCGATCGGATCGTCGGCGAGTCCTCGGTGCAGGGTTATCCGGACATCAAGACGATGGCGGTTCAATCGCGGCAGTTCCTGATCCGCTCGGTGCGCTACCTGGCGGCCGAGGCCGGGATCCGGCAGTTCATCGATATCGGCACCGGCCTGCCCACGATGGAGAACACGCACGAGGCCGCGCAGGCGGTCGCGCCGTCGTCCAAGATCGTTTATGTGGACAACGATCCGCTGGTGCTCGCGCACGCCCGGGCGCTGCTGGTGAACACGACCGACGAGGGCGTCACCACCTATATCGAGGCCGACTTCAACGAGCCGGAAACGATCATCGCCGACGCCCGCAACGTGCTGAACTTCAAGGAGCCCATCGCGGTGCTGTTCATGGGCGTGCTCGGCCACGCGCCCACCGACGACGACGCACGCCGCATCATCCGGACCATGATGGACGCGGTCGTCCCCGGCAGCTACCTCGCGCACAACGACGGCAGCGACGACGACGAGGGCTATGTGCGGCTCTGCCACAACTACGCCAAAACCGGTGGCGTCCCCTACCACCCGCGTTCGTCGAAGGTGATCGCCAGCTACTACGAGGGGCTGGAGCTGGTCGAGCCGGGGATCGTTCCGTTGAACTACTGGCGCACCGACGAGGAGGCCCAGGGCGTCCGGCCCGGCTCGGTGTGGGGCGGCGTCGGCCGGAAGCCCTGAACCTGCACACGATCTCCACATCCGCGCCCGCCGATCCGCACAGCCGCTTCCTAGGGTTTCGCCCATGGACAGAGTGCAGGTCGGCGCCGGGATCTCCGGTGATTTCACGCGGTGGACAAGCGAGTTCGAGGCCAAGGTGCGCGCGCGTGCCGCCGCCGGTGATCCCGATTGGGCGCGCGGGGCCCGGCTGCATCCCGCGGTGGTGCGCAGTGTGCAGCGATTCCAGGTGGGGGAGAGCGGGGACGGCGCGAATCTGATCGGCAAGGCGGATCGCGCGGGGGACCCGGAGTATTCGGCCGCCGTCCGGCTGTTCATCGACGAGGAACGCAATCACGCCCGGATGCTCGGATTGCTGCTGCGGTCCGCCGGCGCGGGCACCATTTCCGGGCACTGGTCCGACACCGTGTTCGTGTATTTGCGGCGGGCGCTCGGATTGCGGGTCGAACTGATGGTGCTGATGCTCGCGGAAGTCATTGCGCTCCGGTATTACCGGGCCCTGCGCGACGGGTGCGGTGACCCCCTGACCGCCCAGGTGGCGGGCCTGATTCTCGCCGACGAACAGCGGCACGTGCCGTTCCACTGCCAGCGATTGCGCGTCGCTTTCGCCGCGAGCTCCCGTCCGGCACGGCTTTTCGCCGTCGTGGTCTGGTGGCTGCTGCTGGCGGGTGTGACGGTGGTGGTGGCCGTCGATCACGGCGCCGCGCTGCGGCAATTCGGCGTCGGGCGCCTGGATTTCGCGCGCGGGGTGATCGCCCTGTTCGCTGTGATCGTGCCCACCGCGATCCCGCTCACCGATACGGTCCGAATGGCCTGATTAGGAATTTCTTAGGATTGCTGGATATTCTCTGGTTGTTAGCGCAGTAATCAAGAAGTGAGCGGGTAAGAGCGAGATGAGTTTTCGGCAGATCGTCGCCGGCGGCGCAACCCGGCGGATGCACAGCACATTCTGCTACCACCTCCGGGTCGCAGAGTCCGAAAAAGCGGTTCTGGAGCGCGTTTTGGGCGCCCACCGCACCAACACGCTGTCGCAGGCGTAGCGCCGGATCCGGGTGAACCGGATCCGCGGCGCGGGAGACGGCGCCCCGCCGGCGGGTGCGTCGCGGAATCGTGCGGCTCGACGCCGGAATCGATGGCGGCCTAGCGTCGTTACCGGCTCCGGCCGGGCTCGGCCGCGTCGAGCCGCCGAGCCGGAGTACGGCTCGGGCGCAATAGCCTGGGAGTAACTCTCTGAATTCGCGAGCTCGCGTCGCGCCGCTCAGGCCGGACGGCCGCCGATCCGGCGGGTGAGTTCGATTGCCGTGCAGCCGACCTCGGTGGCCAGCGCGGACCAGTCCGTCGCGCACGGCGTGCTCGCGCAGTGGTGGCGCAACGTGACGCTGATGGCCGCGATCGGGTGCCGGGCGTGGTCGAAGACCGGATGGGCCACCGAGGCGAAGCCCGGTGTGACATAGCCGTCTTCGCAGCACCAGCCGCGGCGGCGTTCGGTGGCCAGCAGGGTGCGCAGGGCGGCCAGAGAGGTCGGCCCGCGGTCGGTGCGGTGCACGAAGGCGCTCGCGGCGGGGAACAGGGCGCGCACGTGCGCCGCCGGAAGATGCGCCAGAATGGCGCGGCCCGAGGCGGTCAGGTGCGCGGGCAGGCGCACGCCGACCTCCGTCACCAGGGTTTCCGGCCGGGCGGGACGCTCCTTGATCAGATACAGCAGCTCGTTGCCGTGCAGCACGCCCAGATGGGCGTTGTGGCCCACGCGTTCGACCAACTCCCGCAGCAGCGGACCGGCCAGCCGCTCCAGCGGATCGTGGCGCAGGTAAGCCGAACCGAGTTCGAACGCGGCGATGCCGAGGCCGTAGCGGCGCTCGGCCGGTAGGCGGGTGACGAAGCGGGCCTGCTCGAGTTCGGCGAGCAGGTGGTAGGTCGTGGAACGCGGCAGCTCGAGTTCGCGGGCGATGGCGGCGGCCGAGATCGGACCCGCGCGAGTCGCGAGCAAACGCAGCACGGCCAGACCGCGGCGCAGCGCCGGGATATCGCTCATCCGGTCCTCCGACTGTCTGAAATACCAGACTGTATCCGGCGTGGCCTCATTCTGCCTGGGCCTTCGCCGCTGTGGAATGGGACGCATGCCGGATACCGCACAGGTGGAAGTGGATGGACCGCTGTCCAGGAAATGGGTTGTCGCCGTAGCTCGCGAAGGCGCGACGGTGCGCCTGAGCGAAGCCGCGGACAAGCGCCTGCGCGCGGCGCGCGAGCACGTGGACGCGCTCGCGGCGGGCACCGTGCCCACCTACGGTGTCTCCACGGGATTCGGCGCCCTGGCGACCCGGCACATCCCGCCGCGGAGCCGGGCCGCGCTGCAGCGCTCGCTGATCCGCTCGCACGCCGCGGGCGCGGGCCCGGCGGTCGAACGGGAAGTGGTGCGCGCGCTGATGCTGCTGCGCCTGCGCACCCTGGCCACCGGCCACACGGGGGTGCGCCCGGAGACCGCGCACGCCCTGGCCGCGCTGCTCAACGCGGGAATCGTGCCGGTGGTCCCGGAATTCGGTTCCCTGGGCTGCTCCGGAGATCTGGCCCCGCTGGCCGCGATCGGCCTGGCCCTGCTGGGGGAGGGCGAGGTCCTCGACGCGCAGGGCGTGCGGCGTCCGGCCGCGGAGGCCCTGCGAGCAAACGGCATCGAGGCGGTGGTGCTGGCCGAGAAGGAAGGTCTGGCGCTCACCAACGGCACCGACGGCATGCTCGGCATGCTGGTGCTGGCCCTGGCGGATCTGCACCGGCTGCTCGATGTCGCGGACCTCACCGCGGCCATGAGTGTGGAGGCGCTGCTCGGCACCGACCGGGTCTTCGCCGCGGATCTGCAAGCGCTGCGCCCGCACCCGGGGCAGGCCCGGTCCGCGGAACGGATCCGCGCCGCGCTGGCCGGGTCGGAGATCGTGGCGAGTCACCGCAGCCCGGACTGCAATCGGGTGCAGGACGCGTACTCCCTGCGCTGCGCGCCCCAGGTGCACGGCGCCGCCCGCGACACCGTCGCCTACGCCGAAACCGTCGCCGACCGCGAACTGGCCTCGGCCATCGACAATCCCGTCGTGCTGGCCGACGGCCGCCTGGAATCCAACGGCAACTTCCACGGCGCGCCGGTGGCCTACGTGCTGGACTTCCTGGCGGTGCCGATCGCCGACGTGGCGAGCATGGCCGAGCGGCGCACCGACCGGATGCTGGACACCGCGCGCTCGCACGGGCTGCCCGCGTTCCTGGCCGCGGACCCCGGCGTCGATTCCGGGCACATGATCGCCCAGTACACCCAGGCCGGGGTGGTCAGCGAGCTGAAGCGGCTGGCGGTGCCCGCCTCGGTGGATTCCATTCCGAGCAGCGCGATGCAGGAGGACCACGTCTCGATGGGCTGGTCGGCGGCGCGCAAACTGCGCCGGGCGGTGGACGGGCTGACCACCGTGCTGGCCATCGAATACCTCACCGCCGCACGGGCGCTGGACCTGCGCGCGCCGCTGCGGCCCGGCCCGGTCACCGCGGCAGCGGTCACGCTGCTGCGCACGGTGGTGCCCGGACCCGGGCCCGACCGCCATCTCGCGCCGGAGATCGCGGCCGCCGAGGAGTTGATTCGCTCGGGCGCGCTGAACGAGGTGCTCGCCCGCTCGTTCGCGGAGTCCGGCTCCGGCCGGTGAGCCCGAAGGCACCGGGGTTTCCGGTCGCCGAGGCACGCACTCGTCGCGCGCTAGTTCACGGGAAAACGCAGGATTCGGTCGTCGCCGTCGCGAACATCGCCGCGGCCGTCGGTGTTGGAGGTGGTGAGCCACAGCGCGCCGTCGGCGGCGACCTCGACCGTGCGGAGGCGACCATAGGTGTCCTGCAGCAACGCCTCGGGATCACCGAGGCGACCGTCGGAAAGCGGTACCGCCCACAGTCGTTCGCCCCGCAGCGCCGCCACGTACAGCGTGTCGCCCGCGATCGCGATGCCGGACGGGGAAGCGGCGGAGGTGGGCCAGGTGACCAGCGGGTCGGTGTAGCCCCGATCGGCCCCGCCCGCGCCTTCCACCGCGGGCCAGCCGTAGTCGCGCCCCGGCTCGATCAGGTTGATCTCGTCCAGCCGGTTCTGACCGAACTCCGCCGCGAACAGGCGGCCCGACCGATCCCAGGCCAGCCCTTGCACATTTCGATGCCCGCGGCTGTACACCGGCGAGCCCGCGGTCGGATTGCCGGGCGCGGGTTGCCCGTCCGGCGTCAGGCGGAGGATTTTGCCGTTGGGGCTCGCCGGATCCGGGGAGCGTTCGGTCCGCCCCGCGTCGCCGGTGCCGACGTAGAGCAGGCCGTCCGGGCCGAACGCGATCCGGCCGCCGTTGTGGTTGCCCGCCTTGGCGATACCGGCGAAGATCACCTCCTGCGGGCCGCCCGGCCGGAAACGCACGATGCGATTGTCTTCGGCGCCGGTGAAGTACGCGTACACCCAGCCGGTGGCGGCGTGATCACGCGCCACCGCCAGGCCGAGCAATCCGCCTTCGCCGCGCGCCTGCACCCCGGACACCTGGTGCACGGGTTCGGGCGCGCGGCCCGCCGCCACCCGCAGCACGCGCCCGGTGTCGCGCTCGGCGACCAGCGCCGCGCCGTCGGGCAGGAACGCCAGCCCCCACGGCACATCGATGCCGCGCGCGATCTCCTCGGGCGCCGCGAACCGCGGTACCGCGGCGGCCGTGCCGCTGACCGCGGGGCGATCGGATTCCGGTTCGCCCCCGCAGGCCGTCAGCGCGGCGCCGACCAGCAGCACCCCGACGATCGAACGCATCCGGCTTGTCGTGAACCCCATGGTTGGTCCTTACCCGATCGCACGGCCTGATCACCCAGTAGGACCGAACCTACCCGCGTTACAGGCCGCCGTTGGCGCTCAGCACGGCGAAAGCGGTGTCGGCGGCAGGCCAGAGCAGGTCGATCTCCGTGCGGACGGCCGGCGCCAGCGCCGGATCGCGCAGCGCGAGGCCGTTGCCGAAGATGACGACATTCGCGCCCGCGTCGGCCAGACGCAGCAGGGGACCGGTGGCCACACCGGCGCCGAGCACGGCGTCCAGGCCCTCGCCGACGAAGTAGAAGCGCCACAGCGGGCCGAGATCGCCGCCGTAGACCCGCTTGGTCAGATCGATGATGAGCGGACCCTGCTGGGCGATGGCGTCGACGATCCGGAAATAGTCGGCCGCGTTGTCCGCGGTGCTGCCCACGGCCGCGACGGCGTAGCTCAGGTCGACGGTGAGGTGCGCGTTGTACCCGGCCATGGCGACCCGCGCGGCGGACAGCTCGCACTGCCGCGCCAGCGCGAAGTAGTTCGCCCAGTGCGGCGCCACCGTCGCCCCGCTGAATTCGGCGTGCACGTTGTCCAGGAACCGCGAGAGCAGATCGAGGCTGATGCGGTGCGCCCATTCCGGATTCGCGAACGCACCCGGATCGCGCTGCAACGGCATCACCGCCGCGTACTCCACCCCGTTGAGTCCCAGCGCCAGCACCCCGCGCCGATCCCCGTGCCGCACCAGAATCTCGGTGATCTGCCGGTGATTGTCCACGGCCCGCTCCAGCCGCCGCATCGAGGAGCCGGTCAACGAGCTTGTGTCGGAAAGCTGTTCGATCGTCTCGATCTCGCCCGCACTCAGCGGCGTACCGCAGACGGTGTCGGCGACCTCCGCGCCCGCGGCGGGCGCGCCGGTGGCGAGCAGCGCGGCGAAGACCGGGAGCAGGACTGCGGCATGGAAGCGGGAAACAGCGGTCGGCATGAAAGCTCCGGTTCGTCAGGTCTGGCCGCGACATGGTGAATCGGACCGCGCTGTCCAAGCAGCGCAAGCCTATCCGAGAAGATCATGGTCCAGCCAAACCGGAAGCGGGTGCCGACCCGCCGGAGCGCTACGCCGGGCGCAGCGTCCCGGTCATGTTGCCCGCCAGCGCTTGCGTGCTGTATTGCAGTGAGCCGTCCGGGTTCAGCGTCACGGTGGTGTTGTGGCCGTCGTCCATACAGCCTCCGCCACTGGTGAGGCGAGCGGTCAGGGTGATCTGGGTTTCCCCGGCGCTGGCCAGCCGCTCGGCGCGGGTGCATCGCTGACCCGAGAGCTTGCCGGTGTTCGAGGACGTGCCGACCTCGTCGCCGACCTTGCCCTCGCGCAGCGTCAATTCGATCTCGAAGCTGACCAGTGCGTCGCTGGCGGTGCCCTTCCAGGTGCCCAGGAACGCCTTCGGCACGGACTGCCCGCTCGAGGTGGTGCTGGTCGACGACGAGGTGGTCGACGGACTGCTGCTGCGCTCGGTGGTGATCTCGGCCGTGGCCGTCGGCGAGAGCGGGGTGCCGGCGGTGTCGGAGTTGTTGTCGCGCAGTTGATTGCCGATCACGAAGGCACCGGCCGCGACCAGGATCGCCAGCACGAGCAGCCCCGCGATCAGGCCCACCCGGCGCTTGGGTTTCGGCTCGGCCGCGTGCCCCTGCCACTGCTGCTGCGGGGACAGCTGGGTCGGATCGGTGCGGCTCGTGTAGCGCTGTGCCGCATGCTGTTCCGAGAACGGGGCGGTCATGGGCCGGGATGGGCCGGGCGGCGGAGTGTGGTTGCCCGGCCAGTGGCCCTGGGCCGGGGTGTATCCGCCGGACCATTGGCCCTGGGGCGGGGTGTGGTCGGGGATCGGATCGGCGTGCCCGGAATCCAGGTCGAGCAGTTGCACGGCGCGTGTGCTGACCTCGTGCAGGACGGGGCCGGGCAGCCAGCCGCCGTTCGCGGGCACACCGAGGTGGCCCAGCTCGGCCAGGATCTGGCGCGGGGTCGGCCGGGCGGCCGGGTCCTTGGTGAGGCACGCGGCGATCAGGGGGCGCAGCCGTTCGGGCACGCCGTCGACCCGCGGCTCCTCGTAGACGATCCGCCACAGCATGTGGACGGCTTCGCCGCCGCCGAAGGGGCCCTGGCCGGTCGCGGCGAACACCAGCACGCCGCCGAGGGCGAACACGTCGCCTGCGGGACCGACGGCTTCACCGGTCACCTGTTCCGGGCACATGAAACCCGGTGAGCCGATGACCTTTCCGGTGGTGGTGAGCGCGGTGTCCTCGACGGCGCGGGCGATGCCGAAGTCGATCACCTTCGGGCCGTCCACGGCCAGCAGCACATTCGACGGTTTCAGGTCGCGGTGCACCACGCCCGCGTCGTGCACCGCGATCAGCGCCTCGGCCAGGCCACGCGCGAGCACGAGCAGGGTGTCCTCGCCGAAGGTGCCGAAGCGCTGGATGGCGTCGTCGAGGGGCAGCCCGGCCACATAGCCGGTGGCCAGCCACGGCGGGTTCGCGTCCACGTCGGCGTCGAGCACCGGCGCGGTGTAGCGGCCGCCGACGCGCTGCGCCGCGACCACCTCGCGTTCGAATCGGGCCAGGAACTCCCCGTTACCGACGAGATCGGGCCGGATCACCTTGACCGCGACGGTGCGCCCGCCCGCATTGCGGCCGAGATACACCTTGCCCATCCCGCCGGCTCCGAGCACGCCGAGAATCCGGTAGTCCCCGATGCGTCGCGGATCGTTCACGCCAAGCGGTTGCACAGGCGACAGGCTACCTATACCTACGGCTGCCAGGTGATGCGCCCGCCCTGGAAGTCCTGGGCTTTGCCATCCTCGTAGTCGTATTCGTCGCTGGTCGGGAGGCCGTAGCGACCGCTGTCGCCGCCGGCGCGGACCCAGTTGTCGCGGATCGAGCCCCAGACCGCATGCGCGCCGGTGGCGGCCGACCAGTAGACGACCCCGCCCGGGAACATGTTGTAGCGACTGCCCTTGGCGCCGGCGGCCTCGTCGGAGAGCGGGAAGCCCAGCGGGCCGTTCTCCCAGCCCAGCTGACCCCATTTGTCGCGGATGAAGCCGCCGATCTGGTGCGCGTCGGTGCCGACCGAGTAGTAGATGGAGCCGCCCTGGAACTGGACGAACTCGCCGTTGCCGGCCGGGGTCGCCGCCACGCTGGTCACGGGGTAGCGCAGTGCGCCGGTCTCGTAGCCGAGCGCGCCCCACTTGTTGCGGATCGGGCCCGCGAGGGCGTGCGCGCCGGTCTCACCGGTCCAATAGATGGCGGCGTTGTTGGCGAAGGTCTGGAATTTGCCGCCGGCGGCGGCGTCCGCCTCGGGCGCGGTGGGCTCGCCCAGCACGCCGGCGCCGCCCGCTCGATCGAACTCCACCTCGATCGCGCCGCCGACGTCGAACGGGCCGACGGGTCGCGCGCTCGCGGTGGCCGCGCCGATGGTCAGGGCCAGGCCCGTGGCGACCAGGGCGGTCGCGACGGTGCCGGTTGCGGGGCTGCGATCGGGGCGGGTGGTGCGACGGAACGATCTCAAGAGAACTCCTGGGCGGTAACCGTAGCGACTGCTTTCAGGTCGCTCGAAGGGTCAGCACTCGAATAGCCGATGGATTGCTGTCTGCCGGACATCCTGCGGGGCGGGCCGGTCCGGCCGGCACAGCGGGGGCCTTCGGTGTGAACGAGGGCACAGCTTCGCTGATGTGCCCGGGCCACCCTCTGAATCGGCCCCCGCCGGCGGACTGTTAGCAACCCTCAGAGCCGCGACTGCACCTCGGCGGCGATCAACTCCAGGTGATCGAGGTCCTGCAGATCCAGAACCTGCAGGTAGATCCGGGTGCTGCCGATCTCGGCGTAGCGCCCGATCTTGTCCAGCACCTCGGCGGGCGAACCGGCCAGGCCGTTGGTCTTCAACTCCTCGACCTCGCGCCCGATCGCGGCGGCCCGGCGCGCCACCTCGGCGTCGGTGCGGCCGACACACACCACCAGGCCGTTGGAGTACACCAGCTCGTCGGTGCGGCCGGCGGCCGCGGCCGCGGCGCGCACCCGGTCGAAGGCGGCGGCGCTGTCCTCGACCGAATGGAACGGCACGTTGAACTCGCTCGCGTACTGCGCGGCCAGCCGCGGTGTCCGCTTCGGCCCGGTGCCGCCGATGATGATCGGCAGCGGATCCTGCGCCGGCTTGGGCAGCGCCGGCGAATCGCTGAGCTGGTAGTGCTTGCCGTCGAAGTCGAAGGTGTCGCCCGGCTTGGTCGACCACAGACCGGTGACGATCGCCAGCTGCTCCTCGAGCCGCGCGAACTTGTCCGCGGGGAAGGGGATGCCGTAGGCGCTGTGCTCGGCGGCGAACCAGCCGCTGCCCAACCCCAATTCGACGCGCCCGCCGGACATCTGGTCGACCTGCGCCACCTGGATGGCCAACGGCCCGGGCAACCGGAAGGTGCCGGCGGTCACCAGCGTGCCGAGCCGGATCCGCTGGGTCTCGCGAGCCAGTCCGGCCAGTGTGATCCAGGCATCGGTCGGTCCGGGCAGACCGTCGGCGTCGCCCATCGCCAGGTAGTGGTCCGACCGGAAGAACGCGTCGAAACCCAAGTCCTCGGTAGCTTTCGCGACGGTCAGCAGGGTGTCGTAGGTCGCGCCCTGCTGCGGCTCGGTGAAGATACGCAGTTTCATGACACCCATCGTGCCCGAGGGAAATCGCGCGCGGGTAGCTCGGGCCTCAGGCCAGGCCCAGCCGCTCCCGGATCGTGGCAAGCCCGGCGCGGACGTAGACCGGCACCGCGCCGGGCGGTGCGCCCATCATCCGGGCCACCTCGGCATGACCCGCGCCGGTGTAGCCGTGCAGCACGACGGCTTCGCGCTCGCGGCCGGGCAGCGTCGCCAGCGCCGCGATCAGCATGTGCCGCACGGTGATCGTGTCCTCGAAGGACAGCTCCGCGCGCCGGGCCAGCGACTCGATCTCCTCGTCCTGGACCGGCTCGCGCCGAGTGCCGGTGCGGCCGCGGGTGTCTCGCACCAGTTTCCGCGCCCCGCGCCACAGGTGATCGCGCAGGTCGCCGGTCTCGGGGCGGCGGGCGTAGACGCGGATGAACGCGCCGCGCACGAGTTCCTCGGGATCGGGCGCGACCCGGGCCGCCCACTCGAGCATCGGCCGGCGCGTGGATTCGTAGACCTCGGTGAGGATTTCGTCGAACGGGTCCGGCCGGGCCGCGCCGTTGCGGGCGATCCGGACCAGTGTGCTGTCCGAGCGCGCGGCGTCCAGGAACAGCAGCGGCTCGCGGGCGCATTCCCGGAGTACCTCGCCGAGCAGCGCGGCGAAAGCGATCTCGGGCAGCACCGATTCGATGTCCGGATGCATGGCGAACCCCCTGGATGCGCGCGGAACTTCATTCCACTTTACGCAGCCGCGCGCCTGGTCATCCCAGGTTTACGGGTTGAGCCAGGCTGGTGCGGGGCAGTCGCCGGAGATCACCGGGATGCAGACGCCGGTCGCGTCGGAGAGCAGGAATCCGGTCCCGACGAGCAGGCAGGTGATCGAAATGGCCGCGAAGAACAGCACCCACAGCAGGCCGGGCAGCCGGGTGAGCCGGGCCAGCTGGTCGGCGTCGGAGTCGACGCCGCCGCGATTGTGCCAGCGTTGGCGGCGGCCGCGTTGCAACTCCAGGATGGGACGGGTGCCGGCGAGCAACAGGAACCACGCGCCCAGGTAGGCGAAGGCGGCTTGCAGGGTGTCGGTGCCGAACCAGGAGACCACGAAAGTCAGCGCGCCCAAACCGAACACGGTGAGCAGGCCGTAGATGTTGCGGACCTTGATCAGGACCGCGGCCAGCAGCACGATCGCCGTCCACAGCATCAGCGTGATCCGGTCCGCGCCCAGCAGCGCCGCGAAACCCAGGCCGAGCAGCGCGGGCGCGGGATAGCCCGCCATCGTCGTCAGGATCATGCCCAGGCCGTAGGGCTTGCCGCTGGAGACCGTGAGCCCCGAGGTGTCCGAATGCAGGGTGATGCTGTTCAGGCGGCGGCCGGTGAGCAGGGCCAGCAGCGCGTGGCCACCCTCGTGCGCGATGGTCACCACGTTGCGGGTGCGCCGCCAGACGGGGGAGTAGGCGACCAGCGCCAGCGCGATCAACCCGGTGACCACGACCAGCTGCCACGACGGCGGTGTCTGAGTCGTCTGGAGCCGATCGGCGATAGAAGCGCCCCGGTCGATCAATTCCGCACTGTCCACCGCCGCACCCTATCGACGCGGCCGAACAGCGTCCACTAGAGCGAGCGCGCCGCTCCCGACGCCGCGGCAGCCCGGGCGGCTTCGAGCACCCGCAGCGCGGCGACGGCGTCCCGCGGGTCGACGGGGACCGGGGCGCCGTGCAGCAGGGCGTCGGCGATGCCGGTGTAGAAGGCGAGATAGTCGCCCGCGAGGGTGGGGTAGGGCTGCGCGTCCGGATCCGCGCCGAGGGTGCCCCAGTCCGCGGAATCGACGGTGCCCCAGGAACTGTCGACCGGGCGGCGGCCTGCGCGCAGCGCCGCCTCCTGCGGGTCCAGCCCGTAGCCGAGGTAGCCGGACTCCGAGCCGAGGACCCGGAAGCGCGGGCCGAGTCGCGGCGCCACCGCGCTCATCCAGAGGTGGGAGCGGACGCCGGATTCGTGGGTGAGGGCGAGGAAGGCGTCGTCGTCGGTCCGGATTCCCGCACGGCGGCAGTCCAGTTCGCCGTATACCGAGCGGACGGGGCCGAACAGCGTCAGGGCTTGGTCCACCAGGTGCGGACCAAGATCGAGCAGGATCCCGGCGCCGTCGGCCGCGTCGCCGACTTCGCGCCAGCCGCCCTTGGGCACCGGACGCCAGCGCTCGAAACGGGATTCGAAGCGCCGCACCGTGCCCAGCCGGCCGGTGTCGATCAGTTGCCGCACGGTCAGGAAATCGCCGTCCCAGCGCCGGTTCTGGAAGACCGACAGCAGCACGCCCTGCCGTTCCGCCTGCGCGACAAGCGCTTCGGCGTCGGCGGCGGTCACCGCGAACGGCTTGTCCACCACCACGGGCACGCCCGCCGCCACCGCGCGCTGGGCCAGCGGCGCGTGCGTGCGGTTCGGCGTCGCGACCACCACCAGATCGATGCCGGACAGATCGGCGAACAGCGCGTCGGCGTCGGGCAGCACCCGCACCCCGGGATGCTCGCGTTCGGCCTGCGCGGCCCGCTCCGCGGAGCCGGTGACGACCGCGGCCACCCGCAGCCGTGGCTCGCTGGCGATCAGCGGCGCGTGGAACACCGATCCCGCCAGTCCGTACCCGATCACCGCGACTTCGAGGCTGCTCATCGGCTCGACGTTACCGGGCCGCGCGCCGGTTCCCCTGTCACCCGCCGGTGCCACCCGCGAACACCGCGACCGGATCGGGCAGGCCAGTAATCGGTGACTGGCTCTGTATTCGCGGGCCAGTTGTGGCGATTCTGGTGCCATGCTGGTTCGTCGGTTGGTCGCGCTCTACAGCGGGCTGTGGTTGTACGGGTTCTCGATGGCGGTGATGGTGCGGGCCGGGCTCGGGCTGGACCCGTGGGACGTCTTCCATCAGGGCGTGGCCGGGCACGTGCCGATCAGCTTCGGTGCCGTGACGGCGGTGACCGGCGTGGCGGTGCTGCTGCTCTGGATCCCGTTGCGGCAGAAGCCGGGGTTGGGGACCATCAGCAACGTCATCGTGATCGGCCTCTCGGTCGACGCCGGGCTGTGGCTGCTGCCGGACTGGGAGGCGCTGCCCGCGCGCGTGGGCGCGATGGTGCTCGCGGTGGTGCTCAACGCGGCGGCCACCGTCCTCTACATCGGCGCGGGCATGGGCCCCGGCCCGCGCGATGGCCTGATGACTGGCCTGGTCCGCCGCACCGGCTGGTCCGTGCGGCTGATCCGGACCACCATCGAGATCACGGTGCTGACCGTCGGGTTCCTGCTCGGCGGCAGCGTCGGGATCGGCACCCTGGTCTACGCCTTCGGCATCGGCCCGCTGATCCAGCTCATGATCCCGCTGGCGAACCGCCACCTGCCGGGATTTCAGGAACGCGCCGAGGCGTCGGAAACCGCCGCGCCGCAACCGGATCCGGCCGTCTGATCCAGGCTCGCTCCGGGCAGCATCAACGCGCCGAGCAGCAGACCGACCGCCGACGCCACGATCGGAGCGCCGGTCCACAACTCCGGGATCTCCGGCAGCCGGCCCACCGCCGCGGACGCGACACCGAGATACAGCGACCAGGTGAACAGCGGCACCGCCGCGGCGAAGGCCCAGAAGGCCCGGGGCCGCCCGGCCTCCGGCCGCAGCGCGCGGGCCAGCACGTCGGCGCCCATCGCGGCGACCAGCACCGACAGCAGCGTGCTCATATTGCGTCCGCCCGTTTCCGCGCCGCTCAGGACCAGCACGGGCACGGTGCACAGCGTGGCCGCGCCCGGCGGCAACCCCCAGCGCCGGGCGACGAACAGCAGCGGCAGCAGCAGCGCGGCATTGGTGACCAGCATGCGGACCGCCAGCGTCGCGGCGGAGTTGTTCTCGGTGCTGGACAAACCGGTGACGATCCAGTTCGCCCGCATCAGCAGGGCGTTGCCGTACTCCAGGAAGACCATGATCTCCGCGACGGCCAGCCCGATCCCGAGCAGCGCGGGCCACAGCCGCGCCAGGGTGTCCGGCGCCGGGTCGTGCCAGATCGAGCGGACCGGCGTGGTGACGATGACGCCCATCGCGACCGCCAGGCCGAGGTGGCTCGGGCTGAACAGGATGTCGATCGACTCCTCGATGCCGAACACGGTATGCCAGACCATGTCCGCGACCCCGCTCAGCCCGAAGACCACCAGCGCGAGCACCGTCGGCCCGTAACCGAGCGGTACCGCCGCCCACCCGCGCCGCCCGGCCCGCCGCTGCCGCCACACCAGCCACGCCACCCAGCCCGCGGTGGCGGCGAACCCGCTGTAGAACACCGCGTGCCACGGGGTGAAGAAGGTCTCCAGGCCGGGCCGGTTGGAGTGCGCCCAGGCATCGAGCACGAGCCCACTGATCAGCCACAGCGACACCAGGGCCATGACCCCGTCCTGAGCCCGCGTGGCGCGCGGTCGATCACTGCGGATTTCGGCGCTGCGGGCCGGCGCCGGCGAGCTGCTCCCCATGTCTCCGACCGTACCGAAAGCGTTTGTCGGCCGATGAATTTCGCTCCATGCCGACGCCCGCCGGGGATCAGCTACCGACCGGCGGAACCCGATCGCTCCGGCAGTGGCATGACCACCGGCTGTTTGCTTGCCGGTAGCGTACGGCGTGATTGAGGAAAGGATCCACCCATGACAGCCTCTGACCGTCAGCTACAAGCGGGCGCGGAGTCGACCGAATCGGCCGGACCGGCCGAGGAGGGCTACGCGCGGGGGCTCAACCCGCGCACGATCCAGATGATCGCGATCGGCGGCGCCATCGGCACCGGCCTGTTCTACGGCGCGGGCGGCGCGATCGAGCAGGCGGGCCCGGCGCTGATCCTGGCCTACCTGGTCGCGGGCCTGGCCATCTTCGTGATCATGCGGGCCCTGGGCGAACTGCTCACCTATAGACCGGTGTCGGGCAGTTTCGCCGAGTACGCGCACGAATTCCTGGGCCGCTTCGCCGGCTTCGTGACCGGCTGGTCCTACTGGGCGGTGTGGGTGGCGACCTGCATGGCCGAGATCACCGTCGCGGGCAAGTACGTGCAGTACTGGTTCGACATCGACGTCTGGATCACCGCCCTGGTGGTGCTCGCGATCATGTTCGCGGCCAACCTGATCTCGGTGCGACTGTTCGGTGAGGGCGAGTTCTGGTTCTCCACCATCAAGGTGACCGCGATCGTCGGCATGATCCTGCTCGGCATCGGCGTGCTCACCATCGGCTTCGGCCATGCCGCCAACCCGACGGTGACCAACCTGTGGGCCGACGGCGGCGTCTTCCCCAACGGCTTCGGGCAGTCGCTGCTGGTGTTGCAGATCGTGCTGTTCGCCTACGTCGGCGTCGAACTCGTCGGCGTCACCGCGGGCGAGGCCCGCGAGCCGCGCAAGACGTTGCGCAAGGCGATCAACACGCTGCCGTTCCGGATCGGGCTGTTCTATGTCGGCGCGCTCCTCGTGATCATGTCCGTGTCGAGCTGGCGCAATTTCCACGAGGGCAAGAGCCCGTTCGTGGAGGTCTTCCAGCAGATCGGCATTCCCGGCGCGGCCGGTCTGATCAATTTCGTACTGCTCACCGCGGCGCTGTCGTCCTGCAATTCCGGCATCTACTCGACCGGCCGCATGCTGCGCACGCTGTCGCTGCACGGCGAGGCGCCCGGGGCGCTGAACAAGCTCAGCTCGCGCGCGGTGCCCTACGTCGGCATCACCGCCTCGGCCGCGGTGATGGTGATCGGCGTGGTCGTCAACGTGATCTCGCCGGACAAGGCGTTCGCCTACATCACCTCGGTGAGCACGATCGGCATCATCTTCGTGTGGGGCATGATCCTGGTCTGCCACCTCGTCTACCGCGCCCGGGTGCGCCGGGGCCTGCTGCCGGCCAGCGACTATCGCCTGCCCGGTGCGCCGGTCACCACCTGGCTCGCGCTCGGGTTCCTCGGACTGGTCGTGGTGCTGCTGTTCTGCACTGAGAGCGGTCGCACCGCGATCGTGGTCGGCGCGGTCTGGGGCGTGCTGGTCTGCCTCGGCTATCTGGCGCTGACCAGGCTCGGCAAGCGGGTCGCGTAGCGCGACCGGTCGGGCCCGCGGCGTTTCCGGACGGAAATTCGGTGGACGCCGGTGCGAGGATCGCTGGTATGTCGCGAACCTTCGAAGAACTGGTGACCGAGGCCGCCGCGGTGCCCGTGGACGGCTGGGATTTCTCCTGGCTGGACGGCCGGGCTACCGAGCAGCGACCGTCCTGGGGTTACCAGCGCCTGATGAGCGCGCGCCTGGGCGAGGTCGAGGCCGCGCTGGACATCCAGACCGGCGGCGGTGAGGTCCTGGCGGGCGCGGCGCGGCTGCCGCGCACCATGGTGGCCACCGAATCGTGGCCGCCCAACGTCGCCAAGGCCACCGCGCTGCTGCATCCACTGGGCGCGGTGGTGGTCGCCGACGCCGACGAACCGCCGCTGCCGTTCGCGGACAACGCCTTCGATCTGGTGACGAGCCGGCATCCGGTGCAGGCGTGGTGGACCGAGATAGCGCGGGTGCTGCGTCCCGGCGGCAGCTACCTGTCCCAGCATGTCGGCCCGGCGAGCGTGTTCGAACTCGTCGAATACTTCCTGGGGCTGCAGCCGGAGGCACGCGCGAAGCGGCACCCGGAGGACGCGCGGCGGGCCGCCGAAGCCGCCGGGCTCGAGGTCGTCGACCTGCGCGCGGAGCAGCTGCGCACCGAGTTCCACGACGTCGGCGCGGTCGTCTACTTCCTGCGCAAGGTGATCTGGATGGTGCCGGGCTTCACTGTCGAGGGCTATCGCGAGCAGCTGCGCGCCCTGCACGAGCAGATCCAGGCGCGGGGACCGTTCGTCGCCACCACCGCCCGCTTCCTGATCGAGGCCCGCAAGCCGAACGCGGCGTAGCCGTTACCGCGCGTCGGCGCCCGGCCGGCCGGGCAGCATCAGCGCGGCCAGGATCATCACGACGGCCGCCGCGGTGACGCCGAGGAAGACCAGGTGCACCGCGTCGGCCAGGGCCGCCGGCGCGGGCCGGTTGGCGCCGTGCAGCTGGGAGTTGACTACGGCGCCGAACACCGCGACGCCGACCGCGCTGCCGATGGACCGGGCGAACATGGTGGTCGAGGTGACGACGCCGCGTTCGTGCCAGGGCGCGCTGGATTGCGCCGCGATGATCGACGGCGTCGACACCAGGCCCATGCCGAGCCCGATCAGGAAGCACGACCCGGCCAGCTGCCACACCGTGGACTCCACGCCGGCCAGCAGCAGCGAGGCCGCGCCGAGGATCGCGATACCGCTGCCGATCAGCGCGCTGTTGCGAAACCCGATGCGCAGGTACACCTTTCCGGCCAGCGTGCCGGTGATCGGCCAGCCGAGCGTCAGCGCGCCGACGGTCAGGCCCGCGATCAGCGCGCTGCTGCCGAGCACGCCCTGCGCGAAAGTCGGGACGTAGGAGGTCAATCCGAGCAGGACCGCGCCGACCAGCAGCGAGATCACGCTGGTGGCCACCAGCACGCGCCGGGTGAGAACCCACAGCGGCAGAATCGGATTCGCGGCCCGGCGCTCGACCACGGTGAAGACCGCGAGCGCGAGGACGCCGCCGCCGAAGACGCACAGGCTCGCCGGGGAGGTCCACGCCCAGGAGTGCCCGCCCTCGAGCAGTCCGAGAATCACCGCGCCCGCCCCCAGCGTGAGCAGCACCGCACCGGGGTAGTCGATGGCGCCGTGCCGCCGGCGCGGGGCGGCTTCCTTGAAGTGCCGCACGATCATCCACGCGGCCAGCGCGGAGAGCGGCAGATTCACCAGGAAGATCAGCCGCCAGCTCAGGTACTCCGAGAACAGCCCGCCCAGCAGCGGACCGAGCACCGAGGAGGTCGCCCAGACCGCGGCGAGATAGCCCTGCACCTTGGCCCGTTCGCTGAGCGTGTAGAGATCGCCGGCGATGGTCAGCGTCATCGGCTGCACCGCGCCCGCGCCCAGGCCCTGGATCGCGCGGAAGACGATCAGCCCGAGCATGCTGGTGGCCAGGCCGCACAGCAGCGAGCCGACGGCGAACACCGCGATACCGAACAGCAGCACCGGTTTCCGCCCGAAGGTGTCGGCGAGCTTGCCGTAGATCGGCACCGTCGCGGCCTGGGCCAGCAGATAGATCGAGAACAGCCACGGGAACTGGGCGAATCCGCCCAGGTTCTGCGTGATGGTGAGGATGGCGGTGGCGATGATGGTGGAATCCAGCGCGACCAGTCCGGTCGAGAGCATCAGGGCCCCGAGGACTGCCCCGCGCTCGGATCTGAGGCCGACGGAGGACTCCACGGTGTCGGTCGCCACCGGCGGCCCCTTTCGTTCGTTGGCCTAACTTCTTCCCAACGAACGTATCGTCCCCCCGGCTGTTCCCGTATGGAAGGTTGCTGGAACAGCTACGGCTTGCGGCCCACACCCGCCCAGTACCACGCCGATTCCGGGTCGGCGACGATCTGCGCGGTGCGCTCGGAGAGATCGGGCCGCCACGTCACCACCGGGACCACACCCGGTTCGACCAGTTCGGTGCCCGCGAACAGCGACTCCGTCTCGGCGCGGGTGCGCGGATGAAAGGTGATTCCGGCATCGGTGGCCGAATGCACGACGCGCGCCATCGCGCGCTCGTCGAAATCGGCGGTCGGGTGCGTGATCACCAGATAGCTGCCCGGGGCCGCGACCTCCAGCAGCTTGGCCACGATGCCGTGCGGGTCGTCCTCGTCCTCGAAATACATCAGCACCGCCACCAGCATGATGGCGATCGGTTTACTGAGATCCAGGGTGTCCGCGATAGCGGGATCGCTGAGGATGCTGTCCGGATCGTGGAGGTCGGCGTGGATGAACGCGGTCTTGCCCTGCGGCGAGCTCGACATCAATGCCCTGGCGTGTGCCAGCACGATCGGGTCGTTGTCGACATAGACCACGCGTCCGGCCGGGTCGGCCCGCTGCGCGACCTCGTGGGTGTTGCCCGCGGTCGGGATTCCGGTGCCGATGTCGAGGAACTGGGTGATCCCGGCCTCGCGCACCAGATAGCGCACCGACCGGCCCAGGAAGGCCCGATTGGCCTGCGCCATGGTCTGGATGGCGGGAATGTGGCCCGCGATCGCGTCGCCGAGCGCGCGATCGGCCGGATAGTTGTCTTTTCCGCCGAGCCAGTAGTCATAGACCCGCGCCTCGTGCGCGATGGTCGTGTCGATTCGTGCCGACAGTCCGGGAGTGCTCTGAATCGTTCGATCCGCCATCGAGATTCCTTCCTTGGGCGTTCGATCAGAATATGTTCAGCGAACCCCCAGCGGGCCGGTATCGCCCAAGCAAGACCCCCGAATTCGCGGTCATCGGGGTGAGGTGCGCAAACCTGCTGCCAAGGGGGCAAGACGGGTGCGGTGTGTCGGCTCTGCCTGCGGTTTTCCGTGTTGTTCAATGGGCCGAGAACAAGACCGCACGGTCGGCAAAATCTTCACCTCGGCATCCATTAAGGAGCATGACAGTGAGCCTGATCCTCTGCGCGCTACAAGACACCGTGATGGCCCAGGTCGTCGGCAATCCCGCCCCCGAAGCACCGCCGCTGGCCGACAAGCTGATGCAGATGGGCCGCTACTTCACCTGGCTGGTCCAGCTCTCCGGAATCACCGCCATCACCTACGGCGGCGGCCGCTTCGCCTGGGAGAAGTGGAACGGCGGCGGCCTGCAGTCGCCCAAGATGATCGCCAGCGCCATGGCCGGCGGCGCCGTCGCCACCAGCGCGGGCACCATCATGAACTCGGTGATCTGAGCTAGCCGAGAAACACCCTGATCGGAGGCGGTTCTTCTCTCAACCCACCGCCTCCGTCCCGTCTGTGTCCCGTCTGCGGTCGGGAACAGCCTCGTTCGACTGCGGGTACCGGGTAGGGGTAGAAGTTGTTGTCGGCTGCGAAGATCGCGTCAATAGCGCTTCGAGTACGGGCATCCTGGTCCGGCCATAGATGGGTGTAGATCCTCAAAGTTGTGGCCGCATTCGCGTGGCCCATTCGATGCTGCACTGTCTTGACCGACGCTCCGGCCTCGATGAGGGCGGAGGCATAGAAGTGCCGCAAATCGTGCCAGGTGAATCCCTTGGACACGCCAGAGTTGCGGACGGCCCGACGAAACGATTGTCCCATCACGTCGGCGCGCCACGGATTATTCGCCGTGGTTCGAAATCAGCTCATTCTGATTCTCGCGTTCGACGAGGTCCAAGTGCGCCCGGAGGGCTCGGAAGGCCTCCTTGGGTAGCGGTACGATTCGCCTGCTGGTTCTGGTCTTCAAGCGTGCTGTAGGCGGCTGCCCCGGAAAGGGGCTGGCCTGCTGCCTGACGTGAATCTCGCATCGGTCGAAATCGATGTCCCGTACCCGAAATCCAGCCACTTCGCTCGGACGCAGATTAGCCTGTGCGGACACCAACATCATGCAGGCAACTTGCCGATTCGTGCTCTTCAGCAGCGCCCATACCTGGTCGACGCTGAGCAGTTCAGGTGTGGGCTGGTTGTCATAGGGGGCCGTCGTCGGTGGCGTCGACTGGAAATCCACCGCCCACACCCGATTCGGCGCCTCCGCGGCGACCGGGCCAGCGGTGGAGGCGCCCAGCCTTTTGCGGCGACGCCGCTGCGGCACTCGTAGGCCCTCGTCGCGCCAGAGGCGTTGAATCTTCTTGTGGTTGACCATCCAGCCGTCGGCGCGGGCGTCGTGGTAGGCGCGGCGGAATCCCTGCCGGGGATGGTCGCGGGCCCACGATCGTAGCCGATCCCGCAGTGCTGCATGGGGATCGGCGGTCGTGTGCCTGGCCGGAGGATGGCGTTGGGTGCTGCGATGCTGCCCGGTGACCCGGCAGGCGAATCGCTCGCTCATATCGAGCACGCGCATCAGATGCGCCACGGCCGCCCGCCGGCGTTCCGGGTCTAGAAGTTCCCTTGGCGATCTCCTTCAACGCCGCCTTCTCCGACTCCGCTTCCGCGAGAAGCCGTTTCAGGGTCGAGTTTTCGCGTTCGAGGTCCTTCAACCTCTTCGCGTCGTCGGCCTTGAGCCCTCCGAACTGGTTGCGCCAGCGGTAGTAGGTCGCTTCGGTGACCTGCAGGGTCCGGCACACATCGGCGATGTCCTTGCCCTCGCCCAGCAGCCGATCGGCCTCGCCCAGCTTGCGCACGACCTGTTCAGGGGTGTGCCTCTTGCGTGTCGCCATGGTCTTCGAGCCTTCCTGCCCACTTCGTGGGCCGCAAGGCTCTCACAGTCCCCGGACCGAAATCACGGGGTCAGGTCAATGCGTCTTGGGGCGGAGGACCTTCGATCATTCGTCGCGTACCAAGTCTGGACGTGCCCTGGCTAGGCTACGATCACTGAACCGAAGCAAGTCGCGGTACTGCGATGTGAGCTCGGTGGGGCACGGATGCGTCGGCCTGCCGCGATCGACACAATGGAGACGAAGGATCGGCTCATGCAGGTATCTGTCGCCGGCAACTTGAGGTCTCGAGCGCGCGACTCTCATTTCGATATCTTCCTCTCCTACAGTCGCGCGGTCGACAGTAAGTTGGCTCCTGAACTACAGCGATGTCTCGCTCGCCTGGCTAAGCCGTGGAATAAGGCGCGCGCGCTGCGGGTGTTCCGGGATAAGACCGACCTCGGTGCCGCCCCAAGCTTGACTATGGAGATCGAGAACGCGCTGCAGGGGTCGCGTTACTTTCTACTCCTCGCCTCACCTGAATCAGCCGCCTCGAAATGGGTTGGGCGAGAGATCCAATATTGGCAGCAGCACAAAGACTCGGAAAAGTTCCTTATCGCAGTGACCGACGGTGTCATCGAATGGGACGAAATACGCGGCGACTTCGACTGGTCGACGACCACCGCTATCCCGAGCTTCCTGGCCGGATATTTCGCCTCCGAACCGATCTGGGAAGACCTTCGTTTCGCGCGGGGAAATGATCAGTTGTCACTACGCCATAGCGAATTCCGCCGTGCTAGTGCTTCTTTGGCTGCACCCGCACGCAATATGTCGAAGGAGCAGCTCGACAGCGATGACGTCCGTCAGTACCGAACGCTAACCAGGCTGCGAAACGCCGCGATTGTCGGGCTCGTCGCGCTCTTGGCGGTCGCAATCGCCACCGGTATCGGATTCTTGATACAACGCAACGATGCGCGCCATCAAAGGGATCTCGTCGTAGTGCGCCAGTTGCTCACCGAGTCAAGCAATTTGGCGAACAGCAATCCTGAATTGGCTAGGCTCCTCGCTGTTGCCGCTACTGAACTCGACCCGGCAACGGAGTCCGGGAGCACGCGGGCTGCGCTTCGCAAAGCACTTCTGAACCCGCTTCGACACGTGATCCGGCACGAGCAGCTTATGGCATCGGACCTCAGCCCGGACGGTCGTACCCTCGCGACCGGCAGCAACGATGGAACAATCCGATTGACAGATGTCTCGACGGGACGAAAAATCCGTGAATTCAGCGCATCGGCCAGCGTAAACTTCGCGCTTGCATTCAGTCCTGACGGCCGAAAGATCGCCGCGGGTAGTGTCACCAATACGGCCAGCGTATGGGACGCCTCCACGGGAAATCTGCTGTACACTTTAAATAGTGGAGGGCTGGGAAATTTCTACAGAGTAGTGTTCAGTCCCGACGGATCAACGCTGGCAACAAGTACGGGGAACAATACTGTGATCCTGTGGGACGTCGAATCCGGCATGCAGCGCACAATACTCGACGACAGCAAATCCGTTGAGTTCAGCCCGGACGGAACGATAATTGCGACCGGCAGCGAAGGCGGGCTTGCCCGGTTGTGGAAAACCGGGAACGGACAAAAACTCGCAGAGTTCACTGGCGACGCCGTCCCGGTGAACGCTCTCATATTCAGTCCAGACAACAAAATTCTGGCGGTCGGCGTGCTAGGCCCGATTGTGCGTCTCTGGGACACGCGCACTCATCAACTCATCCACGCGCTCGACAACGGATCGGTGGCCTGGGGGCATACGTTCAGTCCCGACAGTCAGACGCTCGTCACCGGAGCCGGCGACGAAAAAGCTGTCCGGTTCTGGGACACCGCATCCGGTGAGGTGCGAGCCACCCTCACAGGCGAGACCGTCGCCTTCGGTGGAAGAACAACCGCTGCGACCGGAGGCGCCGACGGACATGTCCGTCTGTGGGACACCGCAACCGGACAACGGCTCGGCGACTTCGCAGGTCATACAGGACCCGTCAAGACCGTCGCGTTCACTGCCGACGGCACCACGCTCGCATCCACGAGCGACGACGACACAGTCAGACTATGGCAGCCGATCATCAGACGACCAACCGCACTCCATGGCGCGGCGGTCGACGCCATCACCGAGCATCTGCGTCAGGGTAAGTCCTTGAGACCCACCTTGAGCCCGGACGGGCATACGCTCGCGACTAGCGGCCGACCCGCCCGCCTATGGGATACCGCCACCGGCCGGCTTCGAGTAGCAATAACGACTCGCCATGTAGGCGATGTACGAGCAGAACTCTTCAGCGCGGAGAGCGAAATTCTTGCCACCACCGATTACGACAGTGACTGGGTTCAAATATGGGATCTCAAGTCGAAGAAGCTCTTAATCGATATTCCGACAGGACGAGCCGGTGCCCTGGGACTCGATGCTTTCACCGAGAGCGCCGCAGTGATCGCAACATCGGGACAAAACTCAATCCGCTTGTGGGACACTGCTACCGGAGAGCTTATAAACGAATATCCAGCTGCGCCCAACTCGCGAGCTATATTCAGTCCTGACGGAACGACCCTCATGACGATCAAGAACGGAAATCGCGAACTACAATTTTGGGACACCCTGTCCGGAACGTTGCGGAGAACGCTGCCGGGGCAATCCTGCCTCCGACGCATCGAAGCGATCAGTCCCGACGGAACGACCCTGGCAACCTCCGACGGTCGCGTTATCTGTGTGTGGGATCTGTCTTCTGGTGGCTCGAAACTCCTGACCGGCCCCGCCAACACAGTCTTCGGCGTCACATTCAGTCACGATTCCGCGATCCTCGCCACCGGCGATCACGATCACTTCGTGCATCTCTGGGATGTCCGAACTGGGCAATCCCTCACCGAGCATCTCGCCGGCCATCAGAAGTCCGTACGCGACGTGGCGCTAAGTCCCGACGGCAGAACACTTCTGGCGGTCGATGACGAAGCAACGATCCTCTCCTGGGATATCAGCGCGTTGGCGGGAGACCTTATAGCCAATGCTTGCGCACAGGCCGGACGTTCCCTCACCGCCCAGGAGCGCGACTTCTATCTACCCGGCTATGAGCTTCGTGGATGCCGGACCTGAGTATTGCCGCGTCGAAGCGCAGAGCGCCTGGCGAATTGGGCACGGCTGCAATGCGATTGCTGCTCCACTCGTTCCAGTCCGCGTGCAATCATGAGGCGACACACGGTGTCCCTTCCATATTGCACCCCGCTACACTCCACCCGGCACTGACAAGTCGGTGGAGCATGAATGGGTACCGGGATTGCAGACCTGGCCACCGATGCGTTTCTGACCCAGGTGTGAACCGTTACGGGTTGGGGGCCGCATCTTCCTAGTGGAAGATGGTCGACATGATGGCGAAGCGTTACCCGCCCGAGGTTCGCAAGAAGGCCGTTCGCCTGGTCTTGGAACGCCTCGATGAGTTCGAGTCCCCGTATTCCGCCGCTCGTGCGATCGGCCTGCGGTCGATGTGCACTATGAGACGTTGCGGGTGTGAGTGAAGAAGGCCCGGGCCGAGGGGTCTCGGCCGGGCAAGGAATCGACGGCGGGTGGACTGGCTGCGGCCGAGCGTGAGGCGCTGGACAAGCTCCGCAAGGATGGTGCGCTTGGTACGCACAGAATCCAGTTCGCGCCAGAGACTTACCGCAAAGCACGCCGCCGGCCCGCTTCAGCACGCGACATCGCCTATGCGTATATGGAGAACGCTCTGCGTGACCTGGCAGGCAGCCCGGAGCAGATGGTATGGGCGCCGCAAGATGACGCGCTATCTGCGCCGTCCCGGCCACCGGGTGGCCTTCGGCACCGTCGACCGGATCATGCGCGAACTAGGAATGAACGGTGTCGTGCGAGGCTGTAGACATCGGGCCACGATCCCGGAGAAGGGCGGGATCTGTGCTGGTGACAAGCTCAACAGAGACTTCTCCGCCACCGCACCGAATCTGGTGTGGGTCGATTTCACCTACTTCTCGGCCTGGACCGGGTGGGCCTATGTTGCATTCATCTTCGACGCCTACTCTCGGGCGATCGTGGGCTGGACCACCGCCGCCACGAAAACCTCAGCGCTTGTGTCCAAAGCGCTGAACCTGGCTTTTTGGCGATCGAACTGGGATCTATCGTAACGATCTGCTCGCCGCAGTACTCGCGCTCGATGACGCGCTGGCAACCTCCTACGGTACGACAGAGGCGAATCGACACTGGCTATGATCTTGCGTCTACGCAAGAAGTCGGATGCTCATCCCGAATACCGGGACACGTTGGAGAACGCGCTGCGCGTCGCGGGAGAAGAGACCAGCTCCGAAGCTATCACGACAGCCCGAACCCTCGCACCCACATGGCTTCCCCGTCGAGCCCGTCCGGAGTGTCGGCGGCGATGCACGGAGTCCTCGAAGAACAAGCGACTTCCGCGACGCGATATTCATACCGCCACAGTCTTTTCGAGTACTGCTATACCCGAGCGACGGCGCCGCATCTCTGCCAGGATCGCCCTGTGGATCAGACCCTGCGCGCGACGACGGCCAAGCCCTCCACACCACAACGGATAGATGTCCTGTATCGCACGGAAGATCTCGCCGAGATCCGAGACCTACTGGACGCGCTGGAGGCCGAAGGGCTCCGAGTCGCCGAACCGGTGGACGCCCCTCCTGACGATGTTCCGCTCGTCGTTCTCATCACCGAGGCGATGGTGTGTGAGACCGACGACAACACCTTACGCACGCGGGCACAGCCTTACCGCGACGTACTTCCGGTTTCGTTTCTTCACAGTGCCGCACCGTTTTTCGAGGAACTGAGTCAGGTCCTGGTCCGCAGGGTCGGTGTGAGCGCTACCGCGCGCCGTATAGCGACCGTCGCGCTGCACGGCGGCCAGGACATCGTCGCGTGGAATCGACTCACCGACGACGCGATCAAATGGAGCGAGTCACGCGCGACCGCGAGCACCTCGCTGCTGCGGGACTCGACACTGCCAGACGCGCTACGGCTGTTGCAGTCCACTCCGGCCGAGGCCTCGCCGCATATGGCGACCGTGCGCGCATACGTCGCCGAGAGTTCGATGGCTTTGGCGAAACGTCGACGGCGATGGGGAACAACGATAGCCTGCGTCGCCACGGCGCTGGTCGTCCTCATCGCCTTCGCCGCGATTCGCACGGTCGACGCGCAGCGTGCGCGCACCGCGGCCGAGCGTGCCGACGCGATCGCCACCGCGGATCGGCTGAGCCGTGATGCATTACGGCTCATCGGTGCCGACCCGGACCTGCCGAGTATTCTGATCGACCGGGCAATCGGCTACGCCGACACCGACGTCGTTCGAGGTGCGGCGGCCGCAGTCGCATCGGCGACCTGGCCGCACACCTCCCACCGCCTCGACTACATCCCCCGCGACGTCGACGCCGCGCAGACCTCGGACCGCATTGCGGTCACGGCCTACTACGACACCACTGTCCGGGTATACGAATCGGCGGGTGGACGACTGCTCGGCACCTTCGACTATCACGAAGACGGTGAACGCGGCGGTGGCGACGGCCGCATGAGCCCCAACGGCTCGATGCTCGCGACAACCGAACGCCTGCCCGGCCCGATCAAGGTCTTCGACGTCGATTCCGGGGCCCGTCTCGCGGAGCCGGATCGATGGCGCACACCCGATGATCGGATGCTCGGATGGTGGGACGACGCCCAACTGCTGGTGGCTCGCGGACCAAGGCTTCTGCGGGTCGACGTGAAAACCGGTGCTGTGCAGAAACTCCTAACTGTAGCCGACGGCGCCGCTGTCAAGAGCGCGAGTCGCAGCCCGAACGGCGACCATCTCGCGGTCGCCACCGATGCCTCGGTTCTGTTCGTTGATGGGCGCACCTTCGCGATCCGTGGCGCGGTCGAAGCGCAAGGTGTGACTGAGTTCCAGATGAACGACGACGGCGACCATGTACTGGCTGTGCCGGACGGAGGTGACCTGACCGTACTCACGCTGGGGGAGACCGCCGAGGAAAGTTCCTCTGACGGCTATGGACTCCCCGCACGGGAAATCATCACCCTCGACGAGCTTTTCGCTGCAGTCGGTCACCAAGCGGGCGAGTTGAGCATCGTGTCACCCACGCACGGGAATCGGAATTACACCCAACTTATTCGCGCGCACACCGCAGGGCAGGTACGGGTGGACAGACTGCGCAACGGACAGGTGGTGACCGTGGCGCTGGATCAGTTCCTCCGGGTATGGGACGCACCTGATTCGGATCAACTCGGCAAGCCGACCGCCGCGGGCATAGTCGACCCGAGCGTGAGGATGACCGATGCTTTCGTCGACATCGACCCGATCGCTTCCGCACGAAACCAGATTCGGCATACCGCCGACGATCGATACGCGGTGACCCTGGTGCCGGGATACGCGCGAGTCTTCGAGCGTTTGACGTTGTCCGGATCCGAGAAGCGTTACTTCTTCTCAGGGCTAACCACCGATGTATTCCTCTCCGACAACGGCAAGTACATCGTCGTGGTGGGTGAGGATCGTGTTCGGGTCTATTCCTTCGACGATCGAGAGCAGTTCTGGGGTGATGCCGGGAAAAGGGAACTCCGGGGCCAACCCCTCCCCATGGCGATCGGTGCGGGCAAAGCCGGATTGGCGGCGATCAGCGAGGACGGCGCGACGGTCGTGATCGCGGACGAAAAAACCGTGTCAGCGTGGCACATGCCGAATTCCACCGTGGACAGCCACGATTACGACCCCGCGAGCGCGCCGGTCGTCCTTGGTGCGGCACCGGACGGGAAGGTGACGGTTGTGACCGCCAACGGTAAAATCCGTGACGGCCTCGGTACCGAGCAGAATGTGCCGGGCCCGATCGAGTTGGGCTCCGGCGACCGCACGATCGCGGCAGGTGAATACCTCGACCAGGCTCATCTAATGCTGGTGACAATGGGAGGCGAGTTGGTCGAACTGCGCGACGGACGGACCCGAATCGTTGGTGCGATCGGTAGGCAGATGAAACCGTTCGCCGTTCGCAGCGCGCCGGACGATGGACTCGTCTCCGTCATGACGCACTCCGGAGTAATGGTTCTCGACATCCGACGAGGCACTGTGGTGTTCGGTGAACCCGCTCGCGGACGCGCACTCGTCACAGATGTCGCCTTCACCGAGAATGCGGCCGGCCTGGTGTTCGTCACCGAGATCGGCACGGTCCGCACACTCGACTTCGCTGACCGACCGTCTACCGGCATCCGTCTCCCACGCGCGGCGACCGCCGAAGAATTCAGGGCATTCAGCCTGAACGGAGGACAGGGGAATGGCTGATATCGCTATCTCGTACTCTCATGCGGATCGGGAGACGGCCGAAGCGGCCTCCGAGGAATTGCGTACGGCGGGCTATTCGGTGTGGATGGACGAATCCGGCGAATACTCTCGCACCGCCGAAGCCGTCAATCTACCGGTGGGACAGCAGCATTGGAAGGTGATCCAGAACGAATTCGCAGCCGCGGATCTGGTGATCGTTCTCGATACGCCAAGATGGCGCGCTTCGGAGTACTGCCGGAAGGAATTCGAGTTTCTGCTGGAGTGGGGCAAGTGGACCGCTTTCCACGTCCCGGGATCGGGCCCGGTCACCGCACACGCCTCAGAACTCGTGGCACGTCGCCGCGTCACCGGCGCGCACGCCAGAATCGTCGCCTTGGCGCGATCGAACGATATCCATTCGAGGTCGCTGGTCGAGAGGCTACTTCGTCACTCCGAGGCCGAGGACGCCGAAATCGTCCTGTCCGCCGACGCGCCCGCCGCCGGTATCTCGGTCGATGAGACGCTAAAAAACACTGCGGTCGCCGTCATGCACCATGCCCGCCGTGCACGACGACGGCTGTGGCAGGGCGCGACCACGGCGACCGCGATCTTGGCGGTACTCGCGGTCGTCGGTTCGATCGCCTGGACCATCGCGGCCGCCCAGCGCGATGCCGCCACCCGGTCGGCGAATTTCTCCCAGTCACTGAATCTGGCATCCAGATCGCTCGACGAAGTCGACTCGGGTCGGGCACTCGGACTCGCGAACGAGGCCGTCGCCCATTCCGGCACTCCAGCGGCCGTCGAAGCGCTCGAGATCGCGACCGCCAACGATCGCAGGCTACGCACGTTCGCCGTCGATCGTCGCGAATACGTCGGAGCGGCTTGGGCACCGGACGCGCCAGTCATCGTCGCATACTCGCGCACGGCACTGCAGCAGTTCGATGCCCGAACGGGGCGACAGCTCGGCTCGATCACTCTCGACGAGGACACCAGGATCAAGTCGATCGCCGTGTCGGCCTCCGGTCACACCGTCGCCTTCACTGATGGCAATCTGAATATCGCCGACTTCGCCTCTGGGACGACTCGACAGATCATCGGCAACGTCGAGTTGGTCGCCACCGGAGATGGGACTGATATCTGGTACTCGACCCCGTGGGATGGCGGCGCACTGCTGAATCGCGCGGCATTCGCCGACATCGACGATACCGTCGAGTTTCGACTTCCCGCCAGGCCGACGGCCATGACGATCGACGCGCGACAACGGATACTCGACTACACCGACGGCCGAGGGAAACTGCACACCGCGAAGTACACCGACAGCGGCATCCAGGAGACCGCGGTTACTGAAATCGTGCCGGAGACCGAGATGGAGTCGACGTCTTCGGGAGCGAGCGTCACTCGTTGCGGTGACAACGTCTTCGGGTTGATCCCGAAGAAGACAATATGGGAAGCGAGTTTCGCGGCGACCGCGACAGGCGTCACCGTCGACCGGGCCGCGTTCGGACTCAACCGCCACATATGCAATTCCGATTCCTCGGCATGGGCGACAGGGCCCGCCATGACCGATCTGATGACCTTCGCGGGCGCGAAACGGCCCTACATCCCGTGGGGCGCCAATCGGTACGTCACCGCGCTGGACACGACCGGTTCGCGCGCGGCAGTCGTCACACCCGATGGCTGGCTCTACATCATGCCCGGTGCGCGCATCGAGTACGGAGATGCGGGGGAGATCCACGCGCTGGTGAAGATCGGCCGAAATGAATTCGGAATCCGAGCCGACGGCGACGTCGTCGATCTTTCCAACAATGCAGTGACCGGCCACGTCGAAAGCACGACACTGCTCTCCCCAATGGCCTCCGCAATCGGTGATACCGCCGTCATCGGCGCCGACAATGGAATCTTGCGGGTCGACGGGAACGGGGCGACGACACTGGCCGTTCCGATGGACGGTATGACTATCCGAGGGACGCGCGCAGGTTCGGATGCAAATACCTTCGTCATCACAGCTACGAACGCGGTAACTTTGCTCGGCACCGATGGCGCGGTGCGCACGATCCGCGCCGACTGGCTCGCGGACGACAACCACCTGATAGATGGCGACATCTCCCCAGACGGCGGCACCGTCGTCGTGACCACGACCGCAGGGCAAGTCGCCCTGATCGACGTGAAATCGCCTTCGAGACCTAGGTTCTGGGGTGAACGCATGCCACCTGGATCGGTAACGTTCGCTGCGTTCACTCCGGCCACCGGAAAGATCCTCGTTACCGGCGCCGATGGCATCGCGCGCCTGATGAACTCGGACTTCGCGGTGCAGGCGACCGCGTTCGTCGGCGACGCTCCCAAACAGGCCGAGATATTCGGCCCAGTCACGGTGGTCACTTCACCGCGCAATGGAATTGCCGTCTACGACACCGAGACTCTCGCGCTCCGCGACCGGATTCCGCCCACTGTGACAAGCATCACCTCCGTAATGTTCGACTCCACGACCAGTTCATTGCTCGGATTACGTCCACACGATTCGACGGAGGAAAAAGACGCGAGTCGCGTGTATATACCACTTCCCACGCTGTAGGGCGCATCACCTCACCACCGTCTCCGGGCCGCCCGGCGGCGAAATACCGAAGTGAAGGAGCACCTATCGGAGTTCGGTTCCTAGTCGTCGCCAGCGGATGAGTACGGCGGCGAGGCCGAAGAATCCGTGCAATAAGCGGGACGCTCGGGTCATACGCTGAGCGATCAGCAACTTTATCTGACTGCCTGGGGCCTGGATCGGCGATCCGAACCGCTGTGCCGGAGTCCACGAAAGTCGCTGTAGTGAAGGTGGTCTGATAAATTCGAAATCGGCGGAGGCGATAATCGCCGAGCCATGGACGCCGGAGTAGCCGCTAGCTGGGCGTGCGCTGCAACCTGCATCCACCGATAACCGGCTCTCACACCCGGTGGACCGAATCACGGGATCCCGTCAATTGGAATCGGGTGCTGGCCTGCTGATGGTCGGCGCCCTTTATCGTTGAACGGCCATTCTTGTGCGTTCGTGAGATCCGCGGCAAGTAGCTATCGCCACAAATTAATGGGCGCGTTGGTGTGCGACACGCCGAGCCTGGCAATTCTCTACGCCGCCCGTAGGGGGCTACTCGTCGGAGAGCGTGAGCGGTTGGCCTAGCTTATATCCCCTATGTGGGTATCGTAGCTGTTCCGTCTCCATCGCGTGACTCAAGCGGAACTGCTACGAACCGACAGGTAGCGTTGCGGAGAAATGAGTCGCTCTTCCCATAGGTAGCGGGTAAGAAATGGTCTCTGATCAGGCTCTATTCGGACCGCACGCCATCATGACTCGGTGATCTGAGCTAGCCGAGAACACCCTGATCGGAGGCGGTTCTTCTCTCAGCTCACCGCCTCCGTACCGGTCTGTGACCCGTCTGAGGTCGGGAACAGCCTCGCTCCCTAGCGGGATACCGGGTGTGGGTAGGTGTTCCGTCGGCTGCGAGGATCCCGTCCCCGCGGCCCGATCACCGCCGTCCACGAAGCGTCCGACTTCCGGCAGGGAGATCCCTAACTAGAGATGTGCTCCGTATGCGCGGACTCAAAGGCCGTATCGGGCAAGGAACTCTTCGCGGATCCGGTCGAATAGTTGTTGGTATGCCATCCCGTAGGTGGCGGCGGTCGCCGACAACGTGGAGAACATGGCGGTTACGGGGTCGGGATCGGTGGACCCGGTATAGGCAGACAGCGCCATATGTTGCACAACGTGCTGGGGGCTGCCGGGGAGTCCATCGGCCAAGGTGAGTGTTATCGCAGGGTCGGTGTCGACGCGGTTCCGCAGCAGCGAGCCGTTGCCGAAATCCGCCGGCGGTTCACGATTGTCGTCCAAGGCGTCGAGCGCTTCGGCGAAGTCGGGGACTCGGTCCACACCGGCTTTTTCGAATGCGCGCCGCACGCACCATCGAGCCAGTGCCTGCTGGGTGTCGGGCGGTAGCGCGTCGAGTTCGTCGACGAGCTCTCGATCCAATCCGCCTATGCCGAACGCCGAGATCGCGTAGCGGGGGTTGCTGGGTGGACGTCCGCCCCAGTTCCGGATGGTGTCGTGTGCACGGGTGGCTTCGGGGCTGTCGTGTGCGACGCGCTGTACCGATCCGTCCGCGGCGAAGACGGTGACGGTGGTGGGGTCCGGTTGCGGGATGGTTTTCGCAGGCGAGGAGTGGGCGGCATCGGTTGTGCGGAGCACAGTGATACAGGTGCTGGCCGCTTGGCCCGGTGCGGGCCATAAACGCAGCCAGTATGTTTCGGTGGGCTCGGCGACTTCCAACGCCCAGGCGCGGTCGCGTCCGCGGGCGTGCGCGCGCACCTGGTAGCGGCCCGGCGGGAGCGGGTCGAACCCCTCGACGGGAACGCCGTCGAGTGTGAGGACCTGCAAGGGCCCCGTGGATTCGATAGCGGTTTCCTCGACGGTCTCCCAGTCATCGATCGATTCGGCGGCTGGAGCGGTGTCGTCGAGTTCGAGGGTCAGGGTGGCGGGTCCGTAGGCGATACCCGTTGCGATGGTGAGGAACTCGAGACCGGTCGACAGCAATGCCCCTTCGTGCTCGATGTCGAGGGTGTCGGTGGTGGGGTTAGCGAGAACGAATTGTTGATGATCGACCTGGACCGTCCCGGTGGCGCGCATTGTTACCCCTTCACAGAGAACTTGTCGCCGTCGGGGACGTCAAGGGAGTGGGGCTCAGCCCCAGTGCATGCGGGGAAGACTGGTTGAAGTGCCGCACAACCGCGAATCGGCAGGGGCATCGCTGCCCGCGGCTCAACTGTTTCCACTCTGTTTCTGCGCGGTCGCTCCGATCGCGCGCAGTTGCTCCGGTTCCACAGTTCGCAAGACCGCCAGGCACGCGGTGACGGCGACGTCGCAGGCGGCGTCGATGTCGGCGTCGGCGACGATGACGGCGCGGTAGGCGACGTCGAGGCTGATGCTGAGCAGCATTGTGGCGAGGGTGTCCGCGCCGTCGTGGATCGGTGTCCCCCGGGCGGCGTAGTTGGCTCGCAGCCGCTCGGCGATGCGGGGTTCGAGGGCGGCCGAGAGTCGTCTGCCGGGGTGCGCGTCGGCGTATCTGTTGTCGAGCAGCACACGAAATCCCTGCGGGTGGCGGCGGGCGTACGCGAAGAGGGACTCGACGGAATACCGAGCCCGCTGGCCGTATCGCATCGTCTCGCCGTGGTCGTAGATCTCGAACATCCAAGTGGTGAGCGCCGCGAGTTCTCGCTCGATCACGGCGTCGATCAGCGCGTCGCGGGAACCGAAGTGGGCGTACAGCGTTACCCGTGAGGTGTCGGCGCGCTGGGCGATCGTGTCCATGGTTGCGCGTGCCACGCCGACCTCGGCGAGCACGGCGCACGCCGCGTCCAGCAGTTCGGTATCGGTGGGCCGGTTACGGGTGCTGCGGCGGCGCGCGGGCGTCGTCCGCGGTCCGCTCTGCCCGGTTCCGGTCACGCTCCCCTCCCATATGCGTTGCTGTCCGTTGTCCGGCGTCCGACGCGGGGATGGGCTCAGGTGGCAGCCGAGCCCCCGGTGGACTCCTGGGTGGTACCGAAGTACGCCGCCTCGACCATATCGCGGCGCTTCCCGAGTTCGGCCGCCGAACCCGAGATGACCGCTCGGCCGTGATGCAGAACGACAGCCGAGTCGGCGATCGAGAAAGCCAGTTCGATGTGCTGCTCGACCAGGACGACGGCCATGTGCTGGTCGTCGGCGATCTCGCGCAACCGTGGCAGCAGGCCCTCGACCGCGATCGGCGACAGTCCGAGACTCAGTTCGTCGACGAGCAGGATCCTGGGCGCGCACAGCAGTGCTTTGGCCAATGCGAGCATCTGTTGTTCACCGCCGGACAGCGTGCCGCAGCGTCGGGCACGCATCGATCGCAAGGCGGGAAAGTAGTCGAAGACGTCATCGACCGCTGGGCCGTTCTTGCGCCGGGCCAGGCGGAGATTGTCCTCGACGGAGAGCCGATGGAACACGCCGCGGCTGTCCGGGACCAGAATGACGCCGCGGCGCGCGTTGCGCTCGACGCGATGGTCCAGGGCAGCGCCGAGTGCGTCGATGGTGCCCGAGATCAGGGGCAGGGCTCCGACGCACGCGAGCAGCGTGGTGGTTTTTCCCGCGCCGTTCGGTCCCAGCAGCGCGAGTATCTCGCCGGGCCGCACGCCCGCATGCAGATCCCGCACCGCGGGAACACCGCCGTATCCGACGGTGACCGCTTCGATGCTGAGCGCGAGATCTGTTCGGGCAAGCGGCTTTTCGGAGGTCACGGGGGTGCTCATTCGGTCTCTCCTGCCGATCGGGCGAGGGGGGTGCCCGCGCTACCGGTTCGTGCGCTACCCAAGTAGGCGGCGATCACCCGAGGGTTTTCCCGGACAGCGGCCGGTTCGCCCGCGGCGATGACCGCGCCGAAGTCCAGCACGTAGAGGCGCTCGCAGGTTTCGAGCACCAGGGCCATGTCGTGATCGATGAGCAGCACGCCGATACCGGAGGCCGCGATGCGCTGCAGGTGAATTCCGAATTCGCGGCTCTCGTGCGTGTCCAGGCCCGCGGCGGGTTCGTCGAGCAATACCACCTTGGTGCCGCCGACGAGCGCACGTGCCACGCCGACGAGCTTCTGCTGGCCGAGAGTCAATTCGTGGGGCCGGCAGCCCGCGACGCCCGGCACGCCGACCAGTTCCAGCGCGGCGTCGATGGCACCGCGCGGTGGTCTCGAGCTGCCGACTATATCGGTCAGCAGCGAACGCAGGCCGGTCGGTTGCAGGGCGACGGCCAGGTTCTGCTCGACTGTCAGATCGCCGAAAAGCTCGCCCGCCTGCCAGGTCCGGGCGAGTCCGCATCGGCGTCGCCGATGCGGGCCGAGGCGGTCGAGTGCGGTGCCGGCGAGTGTGACGTGTCCGGTGTAGGGGGTGAACCCCGTGACGGCGTCGACGAACGTTGTTTTACCCGCCCCGTTGGGGCCGATCAGGCCCACGATCTCGCCGGACCTGACCGCGACATCGATGCCGGTGTTGGCGGCGACGCCGCCGTAGCGCACCGAGAGGCCGGTGGTATTCAGCAGAGGCTGCTCAGACATGGGCGGTGGCCTTTCCCGCGTCGGTGACGGGCTCGTCCGCCGGTGGGCGCCGTGCGCCCCTCGAACGGAGATGCTCGAGCGCCGCGGCGGCGGCGCCGGTGATGCCGACCGGGTTGAGCACGGCCATCAGCAGCAGTACGCCCGCAGCGATGAGGTCGTAATACTCGCCGAGTTCCAGTGTCTGGTTGAGAAATACGTAGCCCACACCCAGCGGGCCGACCGCGCCCGCGGCGAAAGCGCCGGATACCGAGGTGATGCCACCGACATAGGTCATCGCCAGCAGGGTCAAGCCGATCATCACGGTGAAGGATCCCGCGGAGAGCTGACCTCGGCTGTAACCGATCAGGCACCCGCCGACGCCGGCGAGGAAAGCCGAGACGGCGAAGCCGAGTAATTTCGTTGCCGCGACATCGATTCCGACCGACGCCGCCGCGCGCTCGTTGGACCGCACCGCGAGCATGGCGCGGCCGGTCGTTCCCGACATGACGCGCATCACCGCGAGCGTGCAGACCGCGACGATCAGCAGAACCAGCAGGGCGAAGCGAAGGGTGACGAGATCGGTGCCCTCGCGGACACCGAGGTCGACTCCGAACAGACTCGGGTCGGCGATGAGGTTGCCCTGCGCGGGCGTCAACGACGGATTGTTGAACACGAAGCTCTGGATGGCGAGTGCGGCGGCCAGCGTCACCACCGCCAATTGGGCGCCGCGGATGCGCAGCGCGGGCACCCCGACAAGAATCCCCAGGGCTGTGGCCGTCGCGGCAGCCATGATGACGCCCACCGGGAACGGGATGTGCAATCCGTCGGACAGTTTCGACAGCGCGAAGCCCGCGGTGCCCGCGAAAGCCATACTGGCAAGGGAGATCTGACCCAGGTAGCCGGTGAGCAGCACCAGCGACAGCGCGATCAACGACAGGATGATCGAGGTGACCACACCGAACCGCCAGGTGCCGGTGGTGGCGAGGAGGGCGGCCACGGCGATCGCGAGCGTCAGCAGCACCGGCACGATCCGAATGCGCGGAATCCGGACTGCGGGCATCTTCACCGCGCCGAGCGCGCCGCGCGCCGGAATCCGTCCGCCCAGCAGGAACAGCGCGACGACGACGATGACGAACGGTACTGCGTCGCCGAGTCCGGCTTGCGCCCAGTTCGGCCACCAGTCCTTGGTGTCGACCCAGAGGATGACCGCCTGGAACGACCCCAGCGCCAGACCGGCCGCGCACGCGACGCCGAAGGATGACAACCGGCCGACCAGTGCCGCGGCCAATGCCGGTATGACGTAGAAGGTGTAGCTCGTCTCGTTCAATCCGATGGTGTAGGAGGCGAGTACACCGATCAGTCCGCACGCGGCGCCGGTCAGCGTCCAGATGATGCCGGCGAGCCGGTCGGGTGCGTATCCGGTCAGTCGTGCCGCGAGCTCGTCCTCGGAGGCGGCGCGAGTCGCGATGCCCGTGGTGGTGCGGGTGAAGTACACCCAGAGCCCCAGCGCGACGGCGATCGCTGTTCCGGCCAGGATCAAGTCGGAAACATTGATCAGAGCGCCCGCCACGGTCACGGTGTTCTCGGGGAGTATCGGTGTGGCGAAAAGGTTTTCGGTGTCGAATCGCAGACCGACCAGGGCCTGGATGAAGAGCATCAATCCGACCGAAGCGACGACCTGCGCCAGGACCGGCGCGTGGCGCAACGGCCGGAAGACGATCAGATGTGCCAGCACCGCCCACATCGCCGCCGAGGCGACTCCCAGTGTGACGGCCAAGGCGATCGGCGTCGGATCTGCCGTGCTACCGAGGGCGATGCTGCCGACGGGCAGGACGAAGGTCCCGTCCGTCCGCAGGGTGGCCACGACGTAGACAGCCCATAGGGCGAACGCCCCTTGCGCGAAATTGATGATTCCCGTCGCGGCGTGTACTCCGACCAGCGAGGTAGCCAGGACCGCGTAGACCGCGCCGGTAGACAGGCCTAGAAAGACGAACTGTAAGAACTGACCCATGTGCCTATTTCTCTGGATTTGCGAGGAGTCGGGGGCGGGCCGCCGAAAGGGGCGGACGGCCCGCCGGCGCCGTCGTCGGGTCGGTTACGCCGCGCCCGGAATGAGTTTCAGCACTTCGGGACTCGGCACGATGAAGCCTCCGGAGACCGGTGCCTGCTTCTTGTCGCCGGTGACTTCGAACAGCAGCATGTCCGTGGTGCAGTTCGGCGAGGTCGATTTGCCGCAGTTCAATTTCGGGCCGAGGAAGCTCTGGTAGTCGGTCAGACCTTTGAGGGCGGACACGATAGCGGGGCCGGTCAACTCCGCCGGACGGGTCGCCGTCAAGGCTTGGGCGAGGTCGACGAAGGTGGCGAAGGTGCCGTAGGCGTAGAACCCGGCGGTACCACCGGCAGCGCCGATGAACTGCTCCGCCGTCCTCAGGTTGGACTTGGCCGGCTCAGGCGCTGCATCGACGGCGGGCGGCAGCCACACCGGCGAGTACGTCTGGGCGCCGACGGCCTGTGCGCCCATGGCCTCGACGAACTCCGTGCACGCCGCGAGAAACACTGTGCCCGTGTATTTCACGGACTTCAGTGCCTGAGCGAGCTTGTTGCAGGTGTTGTCGTTGGGTGCGGTCATCAGCCCGCCGGCCGCGGGGGAACCGTCGGCGATCGTGGAGGCCAGTGCGGTGAAATTGGGTCCCGCCGGCGGGTAGTAGGCGCTCTTGACGTCGATGCCCAGCTGCTTTCCCAGCGGGGCCAGCAGGGCGTCGAATACTTGATGGGCTTGGGGCAGGTCCGAGTTGACCAGGGTCAGTGAGGTCTTGCCCGCCGCCTTGAGCGACTGGAGGAAGCCCACCAGGAACGCCGCGGGCGGCGGACCGAAGAACACCCGGTTCTCGGTGACCGCGCCGGTAGCGGTGTTGAACGGGATCTGGCCGACCAGCGGGATGGCGGCCGAGGTCAAAATCGGCATGGCCGCGGAGGATTCGGCGTTGTAGCCGTCGACCGCTACGGCGACCCCCGCTTGCACGAACTGGTTGGCACAGGAGATCGTGGATTCGGGGGAGGTGTTGTCGATACCGCAATCGATGACTTCGATGGGCCGCCCGTTGATCCCGCCGATCTGATTGTTGATGTATTCGACTGCCGCTTTCCGGCCCGTGGTCACGCCGGGCTGGGTCGCCGGCCCCTTGGACGGATTGAACAGGCCGACCTTGACGGGTGCCCCCGTCGCCTTGATCCCCTGAGCGGTGGCGGTGCTGCCGCCCGCCGCCGACTCGTTGTCGTCGCCGCACGAAACTACGGAGAACGCGCAGACGGCGGCCACTGCCGCCGCTGCGATTCGACCGATTCTGCTACCCATGTGAATGCCTTTCCAGGCCGAATGTCCCGGCGATGGGCGCCGGGTCCACTTCGTCGAGCTCAAATTTCGGCGCCCGCATCGCGTGTGATTCGATGACCGGCGACCCCATCAAGATTGTGATCTGGGCCACCAGAAACTAACTCAGCCTTACACGGCTGTCAAGCTGATCTTCGGATCGTTTTCAAGGCATAGTGCGAGGTGAGGATGGTGAGAGGTCGACTGTCGGCGGCGGGGTGCGCCGATGGATCCAGCTGTCGAGCGCATCTCGCGCGCGGGGGCGATCGTCTGGACGCAAACGCCTGGCAACGTGCGCGCGTATCGCACGGCGCGGGGGTCGTGAGCGCCAGATAAGTTACCGAGAATTCTCTCCCCGCGAGCGCGACGTAGTGGGGGCGATGAATCGAGGAGGCCCCGCCCTCCGGTCGGCTTCTCCTGCCGAATGTTTGGATACGACGTATCCTGATGCGAAACATCGCCGGTGAGTCCTGAAAGCTCTTGCCGAAGAGTGCTATTCGACGGCAGGAGCTTGCCCATGACCGCCGCCTCGTCTCCGGAGCCGGTCGCGGCTGCCACGGATTCGGTCGAGATCACCGTGTCCGCCGGTCGCCCCGCACGGGTCGTCGACCTGGCGAAATCGGCGCCGCTGGGCTGGTGGCCCGCCGTCGTCGTCGGCCTGGTCGCGTTCATCGATCGGCTGGAGCTCAACCTGATCGCAGGGGCGCTGCCCGCGATCCAGGACCACTTCGGGTTCGGTGACACCGCCGCGGGCGCGATACCGACCGCCGCGAGTATCGCGGGCGCGGTGCTGCTGTTGCCCGCCGGGCGGCTGGCCGATCGGGCGCCGCGCGTGGTCACCATCGCGGTCGTCGTGCTGGTGTGGTCGCTGTGCTCGGTGCTGAGCGGGCTGGCGACTACCTTCGTGCTGTTCTTCCTCGTGCGCGTGCTGATCGGCGCGGCCGGTCAGCTCTACAACCCGCCCGCCTCCAGCCTGCTCGCCGACTACTATCCCGCCCGCAGCCGCGGCAAGGCCTACGGGTTCGAGCGCGCGGGCTATTACCTGGGCCTGCCGACCGGTGTCATTCTCGGCGGCGCGCTCGCCGAGGCGCTCGGCTGGCGCATGGTGTTCTTCGTCGCGGCGGTGCCCGGCCTGCTGGTCGCGGCGCTGGTACTGACCGTGCGAGAACCGTTGCGGGGCTTGGGGGATCGCCTCGACCGCGGCCGGATCGACAAAGGGCCGACCACCACCGGCGTGCCCGGCCGTCCCGCCTCGCTGTTCCGGGAGGCGCGGGAACTGCTCGGGATCAGGACGCTGGCCGGAGTCATCGTCGGCCAGGCCCTGCTCTCCCTCGGCATCGGCGGCGTGTTCTATTGGCTCCCGACCCTGCTCGAGCGGACCGAGAATCTCGGCTACGACACCGCTTCCGGCCTCGCGGGCGCGGTCGGCGGCACCGGCATCGTCGTGGGGATCATCGCGGGCAGCCGGTTGGGCGACCGCGCGCACACCCGCCGGCCCGGCGGGCGGATCGGCGTCGCCACCGGCTTCCTGCTGACCGGCGCGCTCGCGCTCGCGGGCGCGCTGCTGATCCCCGGCGTGCCCGCTCGGGTCACGCTGATCGCCCTGGCCTGCGCCGGATTCGCCGGCGCCATCCCGAATCTGACCGCGGTCTCGGCCGACGTGGTGCCCGCCCGCCGCCGCGGGATGGGCTTCGCCCTGCTCACCTTCCTGGTCACGCTCGGTGGCGCGTTCGGCCCGTTCCTCGTCGGGCTGACCTCCGACCTGGTGGACGCCGCCGGGTACGGCGGCGAGCCACTGGTCCCGGCGATGCTCGTTCTGGTGCCGGCGATCTTCGTGTCGGTGCTGGTCCTGCTGCGCGTGGGCGGCCGATACGAGGCCGACGCGCGCGCGGCGGTCTAGGGGTTCATCGCGTAGGCGTCGGCGTGCCCGCGCACCTCGTCCCACAGGCGCGCCGAGCGCTGCTCGTCGGTCTCCGGCTTGCGGATCACCGCCAGCGCCCAATGCTGCTGCGCCACCGTGGAAGACGGCTTGCCGAACACGTCCAGGGCGTAGCGCGAGAAGTCGCGAACGAAGGTCTCGAAGATCGAGTCGACGATGTCCTCGGTGGCGCCGGTGAGCGCGGCCTGCTCCAGGATGAGCTGGCCGTAGGGGAGCAGGGTGAACAATTCGCCCACGGCGAGCTGGTAGTCGAGGTCGGCGAGCTGGGCTTCGGTCGCGGGGGCCTCGGTCGCGAACCCGGTGAACCGCTCGGCCTGTTCGACGAACAGCGCGACATTCGGCAGGTGGCGATACTTGTCGTAGGCGAGCCGCCAGTCGGCGAAGCGGACCTTGCCCAGCCCGGCGGCGCCCGGCTGCCGGAACAGCGATTCGTCGTCGCCCGGATCGCGGCGCACCGGCACCGGGGGCAGCGGAACCGGATCGAACAGGAAGCTCGCCATGAACTTCAGGGTGAGCGCCATGTTGACGTGCGCGGTGCCCTCCAGCCGCGGCATCGAATCGATCGTCCCGCGCGCCGTGGCGAAGTAGGTGTCCTTCTCGAAACCCTTGGCGGAGATGACATCCGAGAGTTCGCGGTACACGCGCTCGGCCTCGCGGGTCACCTTCATCTTGCCGATCGAGTTGAACAGGACGAAGCGGCGATCCTCCGGGGTGGAGCAGCGCATGTAATCGATCGCGCGTTCGTGGTAGAGCCGCATGGCGTGCATGCGCACGTAGGCGTCGCACAGGATCTGGCGGACCTGCCCGAAGTCGGTGACCGGGTGCCCGAAGAGGATCTTGCCGGCGGCCTGGTTGATGGTCTCGTAGAAGCAGTGCTGCACGATGCCGAGCGCGACCATGCCGATATTGAACTTGCCGCAGTTCACCGCGGCGAGCGCGGCGTCGAAAGCCTTTCTGCCGGTGTGCAAGACGTCCTCGGCGGTGACGGGATAATCCGCCAGGTCGTAGGCGCTGACGAAGTTCTGGCCGTGGATGATGTTCTTGACCAGCCGGTAGTTCGGGTGCCTGCTGTCGACGAGGAACCAGACGTAGGCGTCGGGGCCCTCGAGGTCGGTGCGGCGGCCGATGGTCGGCACCAGCCGGGCCACGTTGCCGTTGCCGATGTAGTACTTGCTGCCGGTCGCGGTGAAGCCGCCGGCGCCGTCCGGGGTGAGCAGCATGTCGGTGGCGTAGATGTCGGCGCCGTGGGCCTGTTCGGACAGGCCGAAGCCGAGGATGCCGCCGCGGTCGAGTTCCTCGGCCGCGCGGGCGTGGGCCTTGCCGTTCTCGCTCTGCCAGATCGTGGCCAGGCCGAGGGTCGACACGCCCCAGGCGTACCAGTACTGCGAGCCGTAGAAACCGGTGATCTCGTTGAACCGGGAGATGAACGCGGTGTCCCACCGCTTGTCGGAATCGTTGCCCGCGTGGGCTTTCGGAGTCGCCAGGTAGGCCAGCACGCGCGACTCGGCCAGGAACTCCATCCAGTCCTCGTACCACTCTGCCCGATGTGCGTCCGCGGTCAGGGCCTGCTTGCCTTTGGTTTCGAAGAAGTCCACGACCGAGCGCAGCAGGGCCTGGGTCCGGGGATCGAATTCCGCGAACGTCTCCGTCTTCGGGTTGAGCAGTGCCATTCCAGCGCCGCCTCTCGTGTTGTGGGCGGGCTGCGCACGCCGCGGCTCCAGCCCGGTCGGCTGAGAAGGTGTGGGCGCAAGTCTCTCAGAGGGTTTGGTGGGCGTCAACGCCTAAGTTGATGACCATTCTCGGATTGATCAACCGATGGATACGCTGTAACGCGACGATTACTAGGTTTGCTGGGATCGAAAGTTAACAGCTGATCATTGGAGCATGAGCAATGTCGGCCAAGTGGTCGAGCAGGTGGCTCGGGCAGGCTGTGGCGGCGGCAGAATTTCCTGTGGTGCCAGTGCGAGATTCCGGGTTCCGGCTTGTGCGATGCGGGCCTATCGTTCGGGAGGGGAGTCGCGAGCACCGAGGAGTATTCCGTGAATTCCATTGGCCCACAGACCGGCAGCGAGCGTCACGCGGCCGCGCGCCGGTTCGTCGAACTGCATCGCCGAGGCTGTTTCCTGCTGCCCAACGCGTGGGACGCGGGCAGTGCCCGGCTGCTGGAATCGGTGGGGTTCCCCGCCGTGGCCACCACCAGCGCCGGCATCGCCTTCTCCCTCGCCCGCCCCGACCATGAGACGGCCTCCGCCCGGGTCGGGCGCGAGACCATGCTCGCCCGGGTCGGTGAGATCATCGACGCGGTGGCGGTCCCGGTGAGCGCGGACCTCGAGGACGGTTACGGGGAGTCCCCGGACGCGGTCGCGTCGACGATCGCCGCGGTGCTGGCGGCCGGGGCGGCCGGCGGCAATATCGAAGACTTCACCGGCGACCCGGCCCGGCCGCTGTCCGACCTGGAACCGGCGGCCGACCGCATCCGCGCGGCGCGCGCCGTAATCGATAGCGGCAGCGCCCCTTTCGTTCTCGTCGGCCGGACCGACGCGCTGCTCGTCGGCGGCTCCCTCGACGACTGTGTGCGCCGCGCCAACGCCTACCTCGCGGCGGGCGCCGACTGCGCCTTCGTCCCCGGCGCCTCCGACGCCCGGACCATCGCGACGCTGGTGCGCGAACTCGACGGCCCGCTCAACGTGGTCATGGGCTTGACCGGTGGCGCGCTGTCGCTGAAAGAACTCGAGGCCCTGGGCGTGCGGCGAGTCACCGTGGGCGGCAGCCTCGCCCGCACCATGTACCACCACCTGCGCCGCGCGGCCCGCGAACTCGCCGACTTCGGCACCTTCACCTACGCCGACGACCAGATCAGCCAGGCCGACCTCAACGACCTGTTCCGCCGGTAAGCCGCGAGCCGCCGACAGTCGGCACGGCGGATTCGCGCCGGGCGCCCGCGTGGATCGACGGGTGCCCGGCGCGCCGGCGAAGACCGCTCAGGCGGCGGCGCGGCGTTGTAGCGCCAGGCCGACGATCGTCATCGCCAGGGCGGCGACCAGGAGCACGGCGAGAGTCCAGGCCAGGGTGGCGAACCCGTGCGGTGCGGCGGCGGCTGCCACGAGGGGGCCCGCGGTGGCGCCGACGTAGAAGCTGAACATGGCGACCGACATCGCGGCGGCGCGGGATTCGCCGCCCAACTCGCCCGCGCTCTGCAGCACGGCCGGGCCGACGATGCCGAGCCCGCCGACCATGACGGCGAGCAGGATGGCCAGCACCGCCAGATGCCCGCCCTCGAAGGTGGCGGCGACCATGGCGACGGCCGCGATCAGCACGCCGAGCGCGATCTGGCTGTGCTTGGTCAGGCGGGCCAGCGGCACCGCGAGCAACGGCAGGATCAGCATCACCGGCAGCGCGCCGGCGCGCAGGGTGAGCAGTTCGGCGGAATCCTCGACCACGCCGGTCAATTCGAGACCGGTGTAGATGCCGACCATGACCGCCATGGCCATCGCCCCGGCCACCAGCATCGGCACCAGCGACAGCAGCCGGAACACCGCGGGAATCGCGGCGTAGCTGTGCCGCAGCGGCAGATCGGCGCCAGTGGGTGCGTCCGGGAGCATCACCCGGCGCAGCGTGAGCGCGAGCAGCGCGAACAGGACGGCCGAAGCCAGGAAGACAGTGCGCCACGGGAACGCCGCCACCACCGCCTGCGACACGATCTGCGCGATGACCGTCGCCGCGAGGAACGAGGTGGCGATGGACATGGTCACCACCGCCCGGTGCGCGGGCGTGATCCGGGTGGCCACATAGGCCATGATCGCCGGCGGGATCGAGCCGACGACCAGCCCCTGCACCAACCGCAGTCCGACCGCGACGGGTGCGCTGAACGCCAAGCCGGTCAACAGTGTGACCACCGCTGCCGCGAGCATGCCGGTCATCAGGACCCTGCGGTGCCCGTAGCGATCCGAGAGCGGGCCGAACAGCACGAACCCGCCCGCATAGCCGAAGGCGAAGGCGCTGATGATCCAGGTCATCACGACCGAGCCCGCGTTCCAGTCGGCTTTCATGGCGGTGAACAGCGGAATCGGCACATACATCTGCCCGGTGGCGACCAGCGCGGAGAGCACGAACACGGGCAGGGTGCGCGCCGTGTGCGTACGGGGCGGGGCGCTGCGGGTGGCCGGGGTTCCCGCGGCGGGAAGGGTCGGCGTTGTCATGGGCAAGACGGTAGGTCCGGATCGATTCTGTTGTCAACCAAATAGTTGGTTTGAAAGCTGGTAGGCTCGCGGCATGACGGCCTCGATCAAGCGTGGTGACGCCACCAAGCAGGCGCTGTTACGCGCCGCCCGTGACGAATTCGCGCAGTACGGCCTGGCCGGCGCGCGCGTGGACCGCATCGCCGAGGCGGCGGGGGTGAACAAGGAGCGCATCTACGGCCTGTTCGGCAGCAAGGACAAGCTGTTCGACATCATCCTGATCGACACCATGGGTGAGTTCGTCGAGGTGGTGCAGCCCATGTCCGAGACCGATCCCGGCCGCTACGTCGCGAAACTGTTCGACTACCACAACAACAACCCCCAGCTCCTGCGCCTGTTGCTGTGGGAGGGCCTGCACCGCGGCGTCGACGCGCACGACGTCGACGGGTGGCGCGCCGCGCACTACGAGCGCAAATTCGACAGCGCCATCGAGCAATTCGGCATCGACGCCGAACACGCGGGCCGCCTGCTGCTGGCCCTGTGCGGCATCTCCAACTGGAGTCTCGCCGTCCCGCAGACCACCCGCCTGCTACTGGGCGAGGCCGCCGAGGACAAAGACGCGACCCGGGCGTTCATCCAGGAATTCGCCCGAGCCGCCATGCGGAACTTCCCCCCGCCCAAGCCGGTCAAACCATTGACCACCGACGGCAACGCCGTCGACCGTGCCGCCCAGCGTCTGCGCGAAGCCCAGGCCGCCGCCGACGCCGCCCGCGACGAACTCGCCGCCGCCCTCCGTACAGCCCACGCCGGCGGCACGAGCGCCAACCAGCTCGCGCGCCAGGTATCGGGCACCCTCTCCCGCCCGGTGGTCCTCAAACTGCTGGCCGACTGAACGAGTCTTTCGAAGCGGGCTGTTCGTTCGGCTGAGAGTTCGAATAGCACTGTGGTGCAGCGTTTTTGATGGACGACGCACTTCGAATACGAGAGATTGCCGCAATCGTCCGGTTCGCTGCTAGCTTCACCGGGTGCGTGGTGAATACTGTTCGGTCGCTTCTCGGGTTGTCCGGGCGTTGTGCGTGGTCCTCGCCGCGACAGCCGCGGTCACCGGCTGCACCGCCGACCCGAAGAGAGCCGACCCGACCGGAGTGCCGCCGGGCCTGGACGCGTTCTACGCGCAATCCGTCGACTGGGTGCCGTGCGGCAGCGGGCACACCGAGGGCTGGTTCGCCGAACCGCTGACCGGCAGGCAGTGTGCGCAGGTACGCGCGCCCCTGGACTATCGCGCCGCGCGCGGCCGGTCGATCCACGAGGTCGAAACCGTGCTGCTGGCGGTGTCGCGCCGCCTGGCGACCGGCGCGAAGCGGGGTGCGTTGATCGCGATCAGCGGCGGCCCCGGCGGCACCGGGCTGGAGCTGGTCGACTGGCCCTATCCACGCGAAGTCCTGGCCGGATTCGACATCATTTCCTACGACCCACGCGGCGTCGGCCGGTCGACGCCCTCGATCCGATGCGCCGGCGCGGTGGATTCCGACATCGATCTCGACGATACCGAAGCGACGGAGGCGGCCGAGCGCGCAGAGGTCGCCGCCTGCGTGCGTGACACCGGGCTCGAGGTGCTGCGCCACATCGGTTCCGACGAGGCGACCAACGATGTCGACCTGCTGCGCGGTGTGCTGGGCGAGGAGCGGATCAATCTGCTCGCCTACTCCTACGGCACCCAGATCGCCGCCATGTACGCCCTGCGCTTCCCGGGCAATTACCGCGCCGCCGTGCTCGATGGCGTCGTCGACCTCGCCGAGCGCCCGCACGAGATGTTCCTCGGCCAGGTGCGCGGCTACCAGGCCACCTTCGACCGGTTGGCCGCCTTCTGCACCGGCGAGTACCGACAGCGCGGCCTCGATTGCCCGCTCGGCGCGGATCCCGCCACCGCCGAATCCGCCTTTCACGCACTGTTGCGCGAGGTGGACGCCGACCCGGTGCCCGTGTCCGAGGGCGAGGACGTCACCGCGAGCACCGTGCTGCAAGCCACCTACACCGGCTTGCTGTGGCGGTCGTCCTGGGAGGATTACCTGGAAGCGCTGAACGAACTCCGGGATGGCGACGCGACCACGATCCGCCGCCTCGCCGACTTCCAGGACAGCGGCGGCGACAACGCGATCACCGCCATCACCTGCACCGACATCGCCGACCCGACGACCGACCGCGCCGCCAGGCACCACGAGGCCGCCGCCCTGTACGACGCCGCCACCTTCGACGACTACGACACCCGCCCCGCGCAGTTCCCGCTGATGGACTGCGACCTGTGGCCGTTTCCCGGCCAGGTCGTCCCCGGCAAAATCCTGCCTGTCACGCCGGCCCGCAGCCCAGCCGCGCCCCGTCTGCTGTTCGTCGGCACCCGCCACGACCCCACCACCCCGATCGGCAATGCCGAGCGCATGGCGCGTTACCTGACCAGCCCGCTGCTCATCCGCGAGGCCGACGGCCACACCTTCGTCTTCAGCGACGAGAACGACTGCGGCGACGACGAGGTCGTGCGCTATCTGCTGGATCCGGCCTCGGGCCGCGACTGGGTCTGTAGCTGACCGGGGTGCTCGCGGTTGCCGCGTGTTGGCGGGGGTTTCGCCGGTGGCTCTGATAGGCATGGACGCGGTCCCGAAGACTCGCTGAGCTCCACACTGCGAACCAGGAGTGGTAGTGGTCGCGACACATCCCGGCTGGACGGCGCTCGACCTGGCGATCCGACTGGTCGTAGGCGGATTTCTGATCGCCCGCGGAGTCGGTGTGCTGGGGTCGGTGCCGGTCTGGCGACAGGTTTGGCTGGCTGTGCATCAGCTCGCGCCCGCCCCGCTGGTCCGCCCGATCGCGGTGGGCCTGCCGGTGGCGGAGACGGTCGCGGGGATTCTGCTGGTGCTCGGGGCCTTCGGCCGGTCCGGGTCGATCGCCGCCGGGCTCGTGCTCGCCGCCTCGACGCTGGGCATCCAGGCGGCGCGGGCGCGGGGGCTCACGCTGGCCGGTGGTGAGCTCAACCGGCTCCAGCCGTTGCTGTCGGCCCGCACCCAGCTGCGCAACCTCGTCTTCCTGACCGCCCTCGCCGTTCTCGCCACGCGGCAGGCGCCCGCCCTGGCTGTCGCTGGTCAGGACGGCTGGACCCAGATCGGGGCGATAGCCGCCCTGGCCGCGACAGCCGGCACGGCGACCGTCGTGCTGCGCCGTGCGCAGCGCCGGCGATACCCGCTCGCGCCGGCCTGCGCCTGACGAAAGGGATCCGAATGTACAACCGCCGCAGCATGTTCCGACTATCCGCCGGCACGGCGCTGGCCGCCTTCACGGTCGCGGTCTTCCCGGAATTCGCCAGAGCCGAGGCCGGCCGCGACGCCGGCGAACGCGGGGGACTCCGGCATGTCAACGAGAGGCCATACGGAAGCGGATATGAACGCAACTACGGATACGGCGCGTACGGTCGCTGATCGCCTCGCCCGCTGGCGGTCCGCGCCGATCACACTGGTCGGAGATTTTCCCGGTGGCGGTTTCGGCAACGACCAGCTCGCGCGTGAACTGCATCGCGCCGGCGCCCGCGTCAGCGTGGCCCCGCTCGCCCTCGAGCGTTCCACGTGCTCGGCGGAACTGCTCGGACTGCTCGCCGACTCGTCCGCGCGCGTCGACGGCCCGGTCCTCTACTCCGGCTGGCTCGGCCGCCCGGAGCTCGATTGCCTGCGGGGCGCTGACCTGTTCGTGCGCACGACGTGCGAAAGCTCCCGGGTCGCACCGAGCTGGGCCGGGCAGCTGGCCCGCGCCCGCGCGGTGCTGACACCGAACGCCTACGCCGCCGACGCCCTGCGCGCGAGCGGTGTCACCGCGCCGATCTACCTGGTCCCCGACGCAGTGGACACCGCGGCCTTCCCGTATCGCGAACGCGCCGCGCGCCCGGGGCTCACCACCTTGATCGTGGGAATCATCCACCCGGACAACAACTATCGCGAGGCCATCGCCGCCTGGCAGGACGCCTTCCGCGACGACCCCGACGCCCGCCTGGTCATCAAATCCTGGCAGGGCTGGCCGGACTGCCATATCGCCGGTGACCCGCGCATTCACCTGGACACGTTGCGGGGGCCCACGGCCGCCACTGCGGCCTGGTACGCCGAGGCCGATGTCCTGCTGGCGCTGGGCAACGAGGGCTTCGGCACCGGCATGCTCGAGGCGATGGCGTCCGGAATGTGCGTGATCGCGCTGGACTCGGAGGGACAATCCGGGGTCTGCCGGGACGCGGGCGACCTGGTGCTCCCGATCGCGCCCGCCACCTGGCGGCCTTATGTGCATCCCTACGGCGGGCCGTCCCTGGGCGTGGTCGCGGTGCCCGAGGTGCGCGACGTCGCCGCGAAGCTGCGGTGGGTTGCCCGGCATCGCGCCGAAGCCGCCGAGCAGGGGCGGGCCGCATCGAAATGGGTTCGCGCGCATCGCGATAGCGCCGATCGCGGCCCCGAGGTGCTCGCGGCGCTGGCCGAGCACAGCCGGGGCGTGCGGCCACCGGCCGGGCGTCCGCCGCAACCCGTGTCCGCACGGAGCCGCCGGTGCCCGCGGCCGCGCCCGTCGCCCAGCCGGACGGCCCGCCGCTGTGGAGCTACCGGCCGCCCGGCCGCGCGGCGCTGGGCGTCGTCACCCTGTGGAGCCCGGAGATCGAATCCTGGGCGTTGCCGCACGCGCAGGACAAGCACGCCTTCTGCCGCCGGCACGGGCACGCCTTCTACGGCTACACCGAGGTGTTCACCGACGGCCGCGCACCGCACTGGTCGAAGATCCCGGCGGTGGAGCGCCACCTCGCCGACCACGATTGGCTGTATTGGATCGACGCCGACGCCGCGTTCACCAACCTCGATTTCGACCTGCGCGCACTCTGTGACGACGAGTACGACTTCATCGTCACCCACGACGAACTCGGCCTGAACTCGGGCAGCTTCCTCATCCGCGACAACGACACCACCCGCCGATTCCTGCGACTGGCCTGGGCCCAGAACGTCACCGACCTGTTCTACGAACAGACGGCGATGGCCCGCGCCATCGCGCTGCTGCCCGAGTTGCGCGTCAAGGTGCTCGAAAAGCGTGTGATGAACAGCTTCTGGAACGAACACCGCCCCGGCGACTTCATCTTCCACGCGGCGGGCCAGCCGACCGATGCCAAGATCGATCTGCTGGACGCGTTCCGCCGGCACCGCCCGGCCCCGGTCGAATGAGGACTTGCGTTGGAGTGCGCTCCAGCTTTTAGGGTCGTCCCATGACCACACCTCAGCAGAACGATCGATACGAGCGCGGCCTGGCGCTGCTGCGGCAGATCGGCGGCCCGGAGGGGACCGCGGCGGTGGACAGTCTCGCGGATATCGCGCCCGACCTGGGCCGGATCACCGTCGAGTTCGGCTACGGCGACATTCTGTCCCGGCCGGGCCTGACGCTGCGCGAGCGTCAGCTGGCCACGGTCGGCGCGCTGGCCGCGCTCGGAAACGCCGCACCGCAGTTGCGGTGGCACATCAACGGGGCGCTCAATGTCGGGTGCACGCGCACCGAGATCGTCGAGGTGATGATGCACACCGGCGTCTACGCCGGGTTCCCGGCGGCGCTGAACGGGCTGGCGGCGGCCAAGGAGGTCTTCGCGACTCGCACCGACCTGCCGGAGGAGCCGGTCGCCGTCGCGCCCGCCGGCGGCGACCGGTTCGAGCGTGGCAGCGCGGCGCTCACCGAGATCGACGGCCACGCCGGCGAGCAGGTGGTCGCGTCGTTGCGTGACATCGCCCCGGACTTCGCCCGCTACCTCATCGAATTTCCCTTCGGCGACATCTACACCCGCCCGGGACTGGACCTGAAGACGCGCGAGCTGGTCACGATCGCCATGTGCACCGCGCTGGGTGTCGCGCCGCAGCTCGGCGTCCACCTGCACGGTGCGCTGAACGTCGGCGCCACCGAGAACGAGGTGGTCGAGGTGCTGATCCAGATGGCGGGCTATGCCGGATTCCCGGCCGCGCTCAACGGAATCGCGGTCGCGCGCACCGTCTTCGCCGAGCGAAACGCCTGAGTCGCCGCCGGGGGAGCGTGTTTCAATACGGGCTGCCGATGACGATGGAGGGGATGGTGGACGTGGATTCGTTCTTCGCGGTCCGGGACGACGGATTTCAGGCGCACGGGTTCGGGGTCAGTCAATGGTCGGCGCAGCAGGTCAACGGCCCGGCGGTCTGCGGCCTGCTGGCCCGCCAGCTCGAGACGCACTGTCCCGCTGCGGGATTCGTGCCCGCGCGGTTGACGGTCGACATGGTGCGTCCGGTATTGACCGAACCGATCGTGGTGCGGAGCCGCGTCGTGCGCGAGGGCAACCGGGTCGTGGTGGCCGACGCGGCGATCGATCAGCAGGGCAAGCTGCGGGCGCGGGCGACGGCGGTGTTCCTCGCCGCGGCCGCCCCGCCGCCGGGTGCGGTGTGGCAGCCGCGGTCGCCGATGCCCGCGCCCGGCGTGCGGTTGACGGCGCCGCTGGGCGAGGCCCCGCTGCTCAAGTGCGGCGATTCGGAATGGGCCGACATCCGGTCGGCGGGCCCGAATCCGGAGCGTAAAGTGCTGTGGCAGAACCTGATCCCGCTGATCGAGGGGGAGGCGCTCACGCCGTTCCAGCGTGCGGCGGCCATGGGTGACGCCACCAACTACGTCTGCCACTGGGGTTCGGCGGGCATCGGCTACATCAACAGCGACATGACCCTGACCCTGGCGCGGCTGCCGGAGGGGCCGGAACTCGGATTGCAGGCCCAGGACCAGGTCGCCAGCGACGGGATCGCGGTCGGCACCGCGACGCTCTACGACCGGTCCGGGCGGCTGGGCACCTGTGTGGTGACGGCCGTCGCGAACGCCGGGCGGCAAGTCGCGTCCGTCGGCTCATAGGCGGCGATGCTCGCCCGCCCCGGGCGGGAAGAAGCCGATCTCGACGAAGAAGTCGAAGTAGCGGGCGAGGACGGCGGCGTCCACGCCCGGGACCCGGGCCACCGGCACTCGCACCGGAGCGTGGTCGGGGGTGGCGCGCTGTTCGGCGGCGTAGTTGGTGCTCAAAGCCGCCGCCCGCGAGAGTGATTCGTCGCCGGAGTCGAGGCGTTCGGCGGCGGCGGAGGTCAGCGTCTCCGGAAAGAGCTCGGGCCGCACCAGAGTCAGGTGGTAGCCGCGCCGGAGCGCCTCGTCGAGGATCGCGCGCAAGGGCAGCGCGGTCTCCGGGGCCAGATCCAGCACCGTCCCCGGCGGCTGCGCGGCACCCGCGATCGCCGCCGCGACGTGATCGACCGGCAGCATGGCGATCTCGCCCTCGGTCAGCTCGGGCGCCGTGCCGGTGACGAGCATGGACCGCAGCATCGTCCACCAGGCGTCGTCGGTGCCGGCCGCGCCGGTCCGGGAATCGCCGGTGATCAGGCCGGGCCGGTAGATCGTGGTGGGAACGCCGCGCTGGGCGGCGGCGCGCACCAGGCGCTCGGCGACCCATTTGGTCAGCGCGTAGCCGGGCAGGCCCGCGGGCAGCTCCGGGGTCGGCGGGGCGGAACTCGTGGACACGAAGTGCACCGGTGTCACCCGGCTCGTGGTGGCCAGCCGCAGCACCTCGCTGGTGCCGGACACGTTCGCGGCCCGCATCCGCTCGTAGGGCTCGAGATGGTTGACGAGCGCGCCGTTGTGGTAGATCGCGTCGAGCTGTCCCGCGAGTTCCTGGAAACGCCGCGCGGTGAGTCCGAGTCGCGGCTGCGCGAGATCGCCGGGGACGGCGACGATCCGGTGCTCGGCGTCGGACAGGTCGATCCGGTAGCGGTGCGCGGCGGCCAGCACCCGCGCCCGGGCGGCGTCCTCGTTACCGGCGCGGACCAGGCAGTAGACGGTCGCCGAGGTTCGCGCGAGCAGCGCACGCAGCAGGAACGCGCCGAGGAAACCGGTTGCGCCGGTGAGCAACACGGCCGCGGGTGCGCCCACGCGCGGGGGCGGGCAGCCCAGCGCGGTGATGGATTCGTCCAAGCGGGTATCGGCGAGCGGGTCGGGTCCCGCGGTCTCGGCCGTGCCCTCCCGGACCGCGGTGGCGAGGTGACGCACCCGCGGATGCGCGAACAGGTGGCGTAGGGGAACCTCGACCGCGAGGCGTTCGGCCAGCGCCGCGCGCACCCGGACCGCCGAGAGCGAGGTGCCGCCCAGGCTGAAGAAGTCGTCGTCGCGGCCCACCCGGTCCGCGCCGAGCACGGTGGCGAAGACCTCGGCCACGATCCGCTCGTCCTCGGTGACCGGCGCGCGATAGGCGTGGCCGGGCAGGTCCGGGTCGGGCAGCGCGGCCCGGTCGAGCTTGCCGGTCGCACCGAGCGGGAACTCGGCCACCACCACCAGGTGCGCCGGGATCAGGTAGCCCGGCAGCCGGTCGCGCAGTGCGGCCAGGATCTCGGCGGTGTCCAGCGCCCGCGCGCCGGTCACGTACCCGATCAACTGTTCGCCGCGCACGGCGACGGCCGCGCCCCGCACCCCCGCCTGGGCGCGCAGGGCGGCTTCGATCTCGCCGGGTTCGATCCGCAGGCCGCGCAGCTTCAGCTGGGCGTCGGTGCGCCCGAGGTACTCCAGCTCGCCGGAGCGGTTGCGCCGCACCAGATCACCGGTGCGGTACAGGCGCGTCCCGGACGGGCCGTGCGGGTCGGCGACGAACCGTTCCGCGGTGCGCGCGCCCTGCCGCAGGTAGCCGCGCGCCAGCTGTACGCCGGAGAGATACAGTTCGCCGGGCGTGCCCGGCGGCACCGGGCGCAGCCGCTCGTCCAGGACGTAGGCGCCGCAGTTCCAGTGCGGGCGGCCGATCGGCACCGGGCCCGCGCCGTGCTCGGTCACGTCCGCACCCGTGAGCGAGACCGTCGCCTCGGTCGGCCCGTACAGATTGTGCAGTCGCGCCGGAACGGCCGCGGTCCAGCGGGCGATCGTCGCGGGCGGCAGCGGTTCGCCGCCCACCCAGACCGTGCGCAGCGACGAAAGGTCTTGCGGCGCGGCGGCATCCAGCAGGGCGGCCAGCAGCGAGGGTACCGTCGCCGTGGCCGTCGCCCGATGCCGGGCGATCAGCTCCGCCACCTCGGCCGGGTCGGCGGTGCCGGCGAGCACCAGGTGCGCGCCGACGCTCAGCGGCGCGGCGTAGCCGATCAGGGACGCGTCGAAGGTGAACGGAATCGATTGCAGCACAGTGTCGTTCGCGTGCAGCCCGTACTCGGCCGCGAGGAAGCCGCTGTGGTTCGCGATCGCCGCGTGCGGGACGCCGACGGCTTTGGGGCGGCCGGTCGAGCCGGAGGTGAAGATGACGTAGGCCAGGTCCTGCTCGCGCAGCGGCCGCAGCCGATCGGCATCGGTCACCGGCGCGGGCGAGAACGCCTCGAGGGCGCCGGAACTCGCCAGTTCGTCGAGCCGCACGACCGGCCGATCGCGGATGTCGACGCCCGCGGCCAGCACGCACAGCGGGTCCGCGCTCGCGAGCAGATCGGCGACGCGAGCGGCGGGCTGCTCCGGATCGATCGGCACGTACGCCGCTCCGGCCTGCACGATCGCGTACATGCCGACCACCAGGTCCAGCGACGGGCGCACCGCGAGACCCACCGTCGCGCCGGGGCCGACACCCAGTTCGATCAGCTTGCGGGCCAGGCGATTCACCCGCGCGGACAACGCCCCGTAGGTCAGTGATCCCGCCGCGCAGCTCACCGCCGGTGCGGCGGGGGAGCGCAGGGCGTGCGCTCGGAATCCGTCGAGCAGCAACCGGTGCGGGACGGGACGCGATGCTCCGCACGCCGAAAGCCGCTGTGCGGCTTGCTCGGAATCGTTCAGCAGAGGCAGATCTCCGACCGGCCGCTGTGGTTCGGCGATGGCGGCGCGCAACAACCCGGTCAGGCGGGCGCTCAATTCGTCGACGGTGGCCGGGTCGAACAGATCCGTCGCGTATCGCCAGGAACAGGACAGTCCGGCTTCCGGGTGCGGAACCACGGTCAGTTGCAGGTCCACCGGGCTGACCGGGTCCCCGAGCGGCATCGGCTCGAGGCTCAGCTCGGGCAGGCGCAGTGCCTGGCTCTGGAAGTTCTGGAACGCCAGCGCCACCTGGAACAACGGATGGTGGGCTCGGCTGCGCGGCGGATCGAGTGCGGCGACCACCTGGTCGAAGGGGATCTCGGCGTGGGCGAAAGCGTCCAGGTCGACCGCGCGGACCTGGTCGACCAGATCGGCGAAACTCGCACCGCCGTCGACGCGCGTGCGCAGGACGAGCGTATTGACGAACATGCCGACCAGGTCGTCCAGCGCCGGCTCACCTCGTCCGGCCACCGGCGTCCCGATCGCGATGTCCGCAGTGCCCGAGAGCCGGGCCAGCAGGACCGCCAGGGCAGCGTGCAGCACCATGAAGAGGGTGGCGTCGCGATCCTGGGCGAACTGCTCCAGGGCGCGGCGGAGCTCCGCGTCGAGCTGGAAGTCCTGGGCCGCACCACGATTGGTCGCCACCGGCGGTCGCGGCCGGTCGGTCGGCAGGTCGAGCGCCACCGGCAGTCCCGCGAGCGCCGTCTCCCAATGCCGGAGCTGAGTGGCCAGCAGGGATTCGGGATCGTCTGCCGCGCCGAGCATTTCGTGCTGCCAGCGCGCGAAATCGGCGTATTGCACCGGGAGCGGCGGCCATGCCGGAGCCGCGCCATGGGTCCGCGACCGGTAGGCGACCATCAGGTCGCGGGTGAGCGGCGCCAGCGCCGAGCCGTCCGCGGCGATGTGGTGGAGCACCAGCGCCAGCACGAAGTCGTCGGCGCCGAGCCGGAAGAGCCGGGCGCGCAAGGGCAATTCGGTGGTCACCTCGAACCCGTTGCCCAGGAAGGCGGTCAGTTCCCCGGGCAGTGCGCTCGCGGTGGTGGCGACCGGCGTCAGAGCGACCGGCCGGGCGGGCAGGACGAGCTGGTAGCCGTTCCCGTCGTGCTCCGGATAGATCGTGCGCAGCGCCTCGTGGCGCTCCAGCACATCACTGAGCGCCGCGGTGAGGGCATCGATCTCCAGCCGGCCGGAAAGCCGCAGTGCGACAGGGATATTGTGCGCGGGCGAGGCCGGATCCAAGCGCGACAGGAGCCACATCCGCCGCTGCGCCGGGGCCAGCGGGATCCGCGGTCCGTGCGGCTGGGCGGTCAGCGGCGGGACTCGCGTGGTCGTGGTCGCCGCGACGGCGGCTGCCAACGCCGCGACCGTCGGGTGCTCGAAGACCATGCGGGCCGTCACGCGTGTCCCGAAGGCGGCCTGTGCTCGTCCGGCCACGCGTGTCGCGAGCAGTGAGTGGCCGCCGAGTTCGAAGAAGTCGGCGTCCGCGCCGACCCGCGCGAGGCCCAGGAGGTCGGCGAAGATTCCGGCCACGGTCCGCTCGGCCGCCGTCGCCGGCGCACGGTGCACCGGTGCGGTGAACACGGGTTCGGGCAGCGCCGCGTGGTCGATCTTGCCCACCGGCGTCCGCGGGAAACCGTCGATCGCCATGACCGCCGCGGGCACCGCGTGCCGCGGCAATTCCCGCCGGGCCTGCCGCAGTACCGCGCCGGCATCGAATTCCACCCCGGGCGTGGGCACCACATACGAGACGAGGCCGTCCACGCCGCTGGGCAGCCGCCGCACCACCGTCGCGGCGAACGCGACCGAGGTCGACCCGGCCAGTACCGCGTCGACCTCGCCGAGCTCGATCCGGAAGCCGCGGATCTTGACCTGCGCGTCGGTACGCCCGAGATAGGCCAACTGCGGCGTGCCGTCGCCGCCGGTGACCCAGCGCACCAGATCCCCGGTGCGATAACGGCGTTCACCGCCCGGCTGCGCGACGAACCGCGCGGCCGTCAGGCCGGGCCGCCCGTGATAGCCGCGCGCCAGCCCCGGGCCCGCCAGATAGAGTTCCCCCGCCACGCCCTCCGCGACCGGCGACAACCGGGCATCGAGCACCGCGGCTCGTCGCCCGGCGACCGGACGGCCGATCGTGACCGGGTCCCCGGGACGCAGCGCCCCGCTGATGGTGGCGGCCACCGTGGCCTCGGTCGGCCCGTACAGATCGAAGAACGACCGCCCGGCCGCCCAGCGCGTCACCAGCTCCGGCGGGCAGGCCTCGCCGCCCACGATCAGCGCACGCAACTCGGGCAGGTCGGTCTCCTCGAGGCCCGCCAGCACCGCCGGGGTGAGGAAGGCGTGCGTGACCCGTTCGTCCCACAGCAGCTCGGCCAGCTCGGTCCCGCCGTAGCAGTCGGCCGGAGCGATCACCATGGTCGACCCGGCGCCGAGCGCGAGCAGCAGCTCCAGGATCGAGGCGTCGAAACTCGGGGAGGCGAAGTGCAGCGTCCGCGCCGACGCGGTCACCCCGAACCGCCGCACCTGCTCCGCGCACAGCTCCGAGAGCCCCGCATGCGTGACCGCCACCCCTTTCGGCCGGCCCGTCGACCCGGAGGTGTAGATCACATAGGCGACCTCTTCGGCCGCCAGTCGCCGCACCCGCTCCCGGAAGTGCATCGGCTCGTCGGACACCAACCCCGTCAGCTCCGTGCACCCGGCCGAATCCAGCTCCAGCCACGGCAGGTCCCCGGCCGATTCGACGCGCGCCGTGGACACACCCAGCCCGAGCGTCGCCCCGCTGTCCTCGATCATGAACGCGACCCGCTCCGCTGGATAGCGCGGATCGACCGGGACGAACGCCGCCCCCGTCTGGGCCACCGCCCACAGCGCGATCACCGAATCGATCGAGCGCGGCAGCGCCAGCACCACCCGGTCCCCGGGCCCCACGCCCCGGCCGATCAGCACGCGTGCCAGCCGCGCCGCGCGCGCGTTCAACGCCGCGTAGGTCAGCTCGCGACCCTGGAACCGGATCGCGCAGGCCTCGGGATCGAGCGCCACGGCCTGCGCCAGCAGCTGCGGCAAGGTCCGAACCCGCGCGCTCGCCGCGCGCGGCGCACGGACCCGGCGGTCCGGGAGAATTTCGGCGGTCACCGACTTCAACCCTTTCCGATCCGATCCGTCGATTACACCGCAACGCTACCAGGGCAACTACCTGGCAATTCTCGGTCGGGAGCGCTCTCGGCGTCTCGCCTTTCGGGCTCGACGGCGCTGTAATGCTTTGTCTTGGAGTGTGTTTCATGTTCAAGACGCGTGTGACCCGTCCTGTTCGGGTGTATTGATCCCACCGCGGAGCGCGTGTGAGTGTGGCGACAAATCCCGGAGGAACGGTCGGGTGGGCCGATAGTGATGCCGACAGCAATTTGCTAGAAATTCGCTATCTGATGGCAGTATCGGACGCATGCGCGCCGAAACCAGCACTCTGCTCGCCCGCTCCGACGACGGTCGCTCCTTCGTGGTGGCCGATGCCGCGGGGAGCGCGTTCGTCGCGGGCTCGCTGATCACGGTGGTCGCGGAGGGACGCTCCCAGCTGGCGCTGGTGGAGGAGCGATCGGAGACGACGCCGGTGCGGTTGCGGGGACGATTGATCGGTGAGCTGACCCCGGACGGCATCAATACCCGGGTCAGCCATCCGGTGCGTGAGGGCCGGGTCGAGGCGGCCGATCTGGCGACGGTGGCGACGCTGCACGAGACCACGGGGGCCGTGCTCGAGGTGGGTGCGCGCCTGACCGCGCCGGGCGGACCGGCGCGACTGCTGCCCAAGCGCTTCAACCGGCACACCTTCTGGTGCGGGCAGAGCGGATCGGGCAAGACCTACGCGCTCGGCGTGGCGCTCGAACAGCTCATCGCGCACACCGCGTTGCCGATCGTGGTGTTCGATCCGAACGCCGATTTCGTCCGGCTCGGCGAACTCGCGCCCGACGCGAGCGGGCCGACCGCGGAAGCGTTGCGGCGCCGCGACATTCGGGTGCTCCGGCCGAACGCCGCGCCCGGCGCGCAGCTGCGCGCCCGCCTGCTCGGGATGCCGCTGGCCTCCAAGGCCGCGGTCCTGCAGATCGATCCGATCGCCGACCGGGAGGAATTCAACGAACTCATCCACCTGGGCGCGGAACTGGCCGACGTCGACATCGACGAGCTGCTGACGCGGCTGCGCACCTCCGACGTGCCGGGCCGGCGACGCCTGGCGCTGCGGGTGGAGAACCTGGGTCTGCCGGACTGGACGGTGTGGGCGCGCAGCGCGCCGGCGGTCACCGACATCGTCGCCGAGCGGCCCGACGTCACCGTGCTCGATCTCGGCGGCTTCGCGACGCCGGAGCAGCATCTGGTGGTGGCGCTGTCGCTGCTCGACGATCTGTGGGCCCGGCGCGAGGAGCGCCGTCCCGTGCTGCTGGTCATCGATGAAGCGCACAACCTGGCCTCGCCCCGGCTGGATTCCCCGCTCGCCGTCGCGGTGCGGGAGCGGCTGATCCAGATCGCGGCCGAGGGCCGCAAGTTCGGGCTGTGGCTGCTGCTCTCGACGCAGCGGCCCTCGAAGATCCACCCCGGCATCATCTCCCAGTGCGACAACCTCGCCCTGATGAAGATGACCTCACCCACCGACCTGGCCGAGCTCGGCACCTACTTCGGGTACGCGCCGACCGCGCTGCTGGAGCGCTCGCCCTGGTTCCGGCAGGGCGAGGCGCTGTTCGCGGGCGGTTTCGTGCCCGCGCCGACCCTGGTGCAGGTGCGCCGCAGGCTGACCCGCGAGGGCGGCGGCGACGTGGACGTGCCGCTGCGCTGAAACACGGCCGCGCCGATCGGCCGCCGGTAGCGATCTGCCAGCTACTTTAGGAGCTCCGGCTGCCCGCCGGACAGGCCGACCACGAGGGGTATCGGTGCTCCGACTTCGCGTTCTCTGCCCCGGCTCGACGACACCCGCCGTGCTCGCGCTGCTGGCCGCGGAGGCGGGCGCGACCCATGTCGTGGTGACCGGCGGCGCGGCCGTGCGGCCGGCGGGGGATCTGGTGGAGGCCGACATCGCGCGGGCGGCCATGAACCGTGTGCTCGACGGGCTGGCCGCGCTGGGTGTGCCGCCGGCGGGCGCGCTCAGTTTCGGGCCGATCGACACCGAGATTCCCGCGCGGCCCGCGGGCCGGGACGCCGTGGTCTGGTGTTCGCTGCTGCAACAGGCCCGCCGGAATGCGACCGCCACGCCGACGTTCTTCGCGTTCCTGGTGATCTCGGTGCTGCTCGCCGCCGTCGGCGTCGCGACCGCGTCCCCGTTGACCATCGTCGGCGCGATGGTCGTGGGACCGGAGTTCAGGCCGCTGTCGGCGCTGGCGATCGGGCTGTACCGCCGCGACCGCACGCTGGTGCGCGACGCGACGCGCCTGGTCCTGGCGGCCTTCGGTGCGGCCATGCTGGTCACGGCCCTCGCGACCCTGATCTGGGTGCGCCTGGGCTGGATCTCCATCGAGGACGTGGAGAACGCGCGCAATCTCGACTTCATCTATCAGGTCGGGCCGTTCTCCCTGGTGATCGCGCTGCTCGCCGGTGCCGCGGGCATGCTGGCCGTGGTCACCTCGAATTCGGCCACCCTGGTCGGCGTCTTCATCTCGGTGACCACCGTCCCGGCCGCCGGCCTGGCCGTGACCGCCGCGGTCGCCGGGAAGTGGCATGTCACCGCGGGTTCGCTGGGCCAGCTGGCGATCAACATGATCGGCATCGTGGTCGCGGGCATCCTGGTGCTGCTCCTGCGTCCTCGGGCCGAGGAACGGAAGGCCCGCGTATAGCGGCTCTACTCGTCCCGCAGGCGCCGGCGCGCCGCGACCGCGAGCTCGGCGGCGGTGTCGCGCAGGGCTTCCGCGAGCGGATGCTCGGCGGCGGTGCGGTGGGCGAGCAGGATCGGGCGGGTCGCGCGGGGATCGTCGAGACGGATGATCGACAGCGTGGGCGGCAGGGCGGTGACGGCCAGGCCGGGGACGATCGTGACGCCGAGCCCGGCGGCGACCAGGCCGAGTTTGGTCACCCAGTCCCGGGCGACGTAGGCGATGTCGGGTTGCCAGTCGTCGGCGGTCCAGGCCCCGAGCAGGGTGCTGTGCCGATCTTCGCTGCCGGTGATCCAGCGCTCCGCGCGCAGCTGTGCGATCGGCACGCTGTCGCGCCCGGCGAGCCGGTGCGTGGGGTGCACCGCGACGAACAGCGGGTCGTCCGGCAGGGAAGCGCATCGGACATCGCCGGGCAGCTCCGGCGCCCCGGACAGTACGGCCAGATCGATGCGGCGGCGGGCCAGCGCGGTGCGCAGCACGGGCGTGGTGCCTTCGCGCAGCACGATCTCCAGACCCGGATAACTGTGCGCCACAGCCGCTATGGCGCGCGGCACCAGCGCGGCGGTCGCGGTCGAGAAGGCGCCGATCCGGATCCGCCCGGCGGGGCGGCGCAGGTCGCGCAGTTCGTCGCGGGTGGTGTCGAGGGTGTCGAGCACGGTGTCGGCCCGGCGCAGCACGACGCGCCCGGCTTCGGTGAGGCGCACGCCCCGGGGCAGGCGCTCGAACAGCGGCCGCCCGGCGGCCTGCTCCATCAGCGAGATCTGGCGCGAGACCGCCGATTGCGTGTAGTCCAGCCGTTGCGCCGCCAGCGAGAACGACCCGGCGCGCGCCGCCTCCCGCACCACTCGCAGTCCGAGCACCGTGAATTCAGCCATGCGTCAATGTGATACCACCCATGCCGAACACGCGCTGGTCGCATGGCAGCGGCGGACCTAGCGTCGAGAGCATGAGCACCGAAACCAACAGAGCGTTGATCCGGGACGTCTTCGAGCAGTTGTCGCGGGGCGCCACCCGCGCGCTCGGCGACGCGCTGGCCGAGGAATGCCGCTGGGTCTTCCCCGGCGGCTGGTCGTGGGCGGGGACCTGGGAGCCCAGGACCGAGGTCGTGGGCGGACTGCTGCGGCCCCTGATGGCTCAGCTCGGCGGCGCCTACCGGATGGAGGCGGAGCTGATCCTGGCCGACGGCGACCGTGTGGCCGTGCAGGCCCGCGGCTACGGCGTCACCGTGCGCGGCGACCGTTATCACCAGACCTACTGCTTCCTGTTCCGGCTCGCGCGCGGCCGCGTCGTCGAGGTCGTGGAGCACTGCGACACCGCGCTGGTCGAGCGGGTGCTGGACCCGATCCGACGGTAGGAGTCGTTGCCCGCCAAGGAGTTTGCGATGCTGTAGCATTGCGAGCGTCCGGGTTCGGTGTTAGGCTACGGATCGTCAGGCGGCGAGCTCGACTCTGGTTTTATCTTGAGATAATCGGAGGGGACGCAAGATCGAATTCGAGCTGCATCGAATCGTCCTTGACGGGCCGCGCAATTGGCTCGATTCACCGTCGAATTCCAATTGCGTGCCCTATCTTTTTCGGCTATTTCGATATTTCTGTCCGGGACGATCGAGCTGTCGGCCGTTCAGGCGCAAACTCGTCCTGTCGGGTGATGCTGCGCGGAACACGCAGGGCCGCAAGTTTGTCGGGGTTGCGGATGGCGTAGCAGCTGGTGACCATGCCCTCGCTCGCCTCGATCACGCACACCGCCTCGAGGTGTTCGCCGCGGTAGATCGCGAGAGCGGGGCCCTGGTTGCAGGTCACCGTCTCGACGCGCAGCTCGGCGACCCGCTCGCGCATGCGGAACAGGGCGATCATGATCCGGGCCACCCGCCGCGCGCCGGTCGCGTGCGCCGAGATCGCCGACGCCTTGCCGCCGCTGTCGGTGGTCCAGGTGGCGTCGGGGGTGAGCAGGGCCAGCAGGCCGTCCATGTCGCCGGTGCTCGCCGCCGCCAGGAACCGGTCGGTCAGTTCCGCGGTCGCGGCCGCGTCGACGGGTGCGAACCGGCCCCGCCGCGCGTGCACGTGTGAGCGGGCGCGGTGCGCCAGCTGGCGCACCGCGGGCACGGATTTGCCGACCGCCGTGGCGATGTCGCCGTAGCCGAAGCCGAAGACCTCGTGCAGCACGAACACCGCGCGCTCGTCGGGTGTGAGCGTCTCCAGCAGCACCAGCATCCCCATCGACACCGACTCGGCCAGCACCACGTCGGCCAGCGCGTCGGTCTCGGTGAGCAGCAGCGGCTCGGGCAGCCACGGCCCGACATAGTCCTCGCGCCGCCGCGCGCCCGCGCGCAAGGCGTTGAGCGCCTGCCGGGTCACCAGTTGGGCGAGGTAGGCCTTGGTGTCGCGCACGGTGGCCAGGTCCACCCGGGCCCAGCGCAGGAAGCTGTCCTGCAGGACATCGTCGGATTCGGTGGCCGAGCCCAGGATTTCGTAGGCGACGGTGAACAGCAGCGGCCGCAGCAGCGTGAACCGCTCGGCATGCTCGTCGATCGCGGTCACCGCGGCACCGGGGTGGCCGCGGGCCGGGTGCCGGGGCCCTTCAGCGCCCGCATCGCACCGGGCTTGCGGGCTTCCCGCCGGATGCCGGACACCGAGAACTTGCAGGCCAGCTCCTTGACGAACGCCCCGGCCCGCCCGCCGAGGTAGGCGTTGCGCGCGGTGTCGTCGCGGTGGGCGAACTGGATGGTGCCGGTGCGGCGGCCCAGACTGATGCCGGTGCCGACGAATCCGATGCTGAGTGGCGCCGGGGCGGTGCCCGCGATCCGGGCCAGCACGGTGTCCGCGGCCTGCGCGCCGAGCGGGCCCGCGGCCTGGCAGCTCATTCGCAGCGCCTGTCCGGAGGGTGCGGCGGCGTCCCCGGCGGCCACGATGCGGTCGTCGTCGATGCTGGTCAGCGATTCATCGGTGCGGAGGCGGCCGAGTTCGTCGGTGTGCAATCCGCTGCGGGCGGCCAGATCCGGCACGCCGAACCCGGCGGTCCAGATGGTGAGCGCGCCGGGCAGGACGGTGCCGTCGGCGAGTTCGACGGCCTGCGGCCGGACCGCCGCGACCCGGGCGTGGTCGAGCACCTCGACGCCGTGCCCGGTCAGCCACTTCGCCACCGCGCGGCGGGCGGGCGCCGCGATCGAGGGGGCGAGCTGTCCGCCGCCGAGCAGGGTCACCGAGTAGCCCTGCTCGGCCAGTTCGGCGGCGGTCTCGATGCCGGTGGGCCCCGCGCCGACGACGGTGATCCGCTGGTCCGGCCGCACCTGCGCCAGCGCGGCGCGCAGGCGTTGCGCGTACTCGTATTCCCCGATGGGGTAGGCGTATTCGACGGCTCCGGGCACGGACGCGGGCGTGGCCGCCGTGCTGCCGATCGCGTAGATGACGTAGTCGTAGTCCAGCGTGCGCCCGGAGGCCAGTTCGATGCCGCGGGCGGCGGTGTCGAGCCGGATCGCGCTGTCCACGACCAGGCGGACGCGAGCGCCGAGCACGGTGTCGAAGTCGTGCACGGCCGCGGCGGTGCCGGCCACGAACTGGTGCAGCCGCACGCGTTCGACGAATTCGGGGCGCGGGTTGACCAGGGTGATGTCGATACCAGGCCGGGCTTGCAGGCGGTTGGCGGCCAGGGCGCCGGCGTAACCGCCGCCCAGGACGACGACCTTGGTGCGGGTGTCAGCAGTCATGCCCATGAGACAACCGCCGTCCCGCCGATGTGACAGCAGGTGACGCGGATCACCACACTTGAATTGTCAAGTGCGAGTCCCGGTGTCCGCGTCCCAGAAAGAATCGCGGCGGCGAATTCCCTAACATTCTTTTATGGAAAGACTGTCCGGATACGACGCCACCTTCCTTTTCTTCGAAACCCCCACACAGCATCAGCACTTCGTCGGCATGACGATTCTGAATCCCGATACCGAGGGCGCGGACTACTCCTTCGAAAACTTCAGAGCGGAGCTGCGGCGCCGCCTCCCACTTGTGCCACAGTTTCGTCGGCGGGTGTATCGGGTGCCCGGCAACCTGGGCCGCCCGGTCTGGTCCGACGACCCGGACTTCGATCTGGACAACCACCTTCGCCGCGTCCAGGCGCCCAGCCCGTGCGGGGAGCGCGAACTCGCCGAGCTGATCGCGACGGCCGCGGGCACGCCGATGCCCCGGGATCGGCCGCTGTGGGAATGGCAACTGGTCGAAGGGCTCGACGACGGCCGGATCGCCCTCATCCAGAAGTATCAGCACGCGATGATGGACGGCGCCACCGGCATCGAGATCCGGGCGAACACCTGCGAGCTGGAACCGGGTGTGCAGCGCGAGGTCCCACCCGACACCTGGGTACCCGCCCCCGCGCCGACCGCGCGGCAGCTGCTGCTCACCACGCTGCGCGCCATGCCCGCGAAACTGCGGCTGTTCGCGCTGCTGGCCGCCTCGGTACGGATCCTCGCCGGCGGCCTGGTGCGACGGCTGCGCACCCCGCGCGCGCAGCGGATCTCGATGAAAGCGCCACGCGCGCCGTGGAATCGCGCCATCTCCGCCGAGCGCGCCGTCTCGTTCGTCAAAACCGATCTGGCCGAGGTGAAGGAGATCAAGAACGCCTTCGGCGTCAAGGTCAACGACGTCGTGCTCACGATCGCGGGCGGCGCGTTGCGCCGCTACCTGGACAAGCACGACGCGCTGCCCGATCTCTCGCTGGTCGCGATGGTGCCGATCAGCGGGCACGATGTCAGTCAGCTCACCGAGGTGATCAACCGCAACGGGATCATGCGCGCCACCCTCGGCACCGACATCGCCGATCCGGCGGAGCGGCTGCGCCGCATCGCCGCCGACACCCGGCGCGCCAAATCGGCTTACGTCGGCGTCGATTTCCTGTTGAACTGGGCCGAGTACTTTCCCGCCAACATCCTGCACGGTGTGACGCGGATCGTCTCCGCCCTGCGGCTGGCCGACCGCGTCTCGATGTCGGGCCCGGCCAACCTGACGGTCTCCAACGTACCCGGCTGGTTCGCCCCGCTCTACATGTTCGGGCTGCGGATCGAGGCGAGCTATCCGTTCGCGCAGGTCATGGAGGGCAACGGCTTGCTCGCGGCGGCGCTGTCCAACAGCGGCGACATGGATTGGGGTTTCATCGCCTGCCGGGAACTGATGCCCGACATCGCCGATCTCGCCGAGGCGGTGCCGGTCGAACTCGCCGAGCTGCTGGCAGCGGCCCGGGCACTGAACTGACACGCCGGGGGAAACCCCGGGAAATCGGGGGCAATGTATTGCCTTTCGGCCCGACCCGGCCGGTCGTACAGTGCTGTTATGCCCGATCACGCGGACGACGACCACCTGCTCTCGCTCGCCGCGCAGCTGTGTTTCGCCCTGTACTCCACCTCGCGGTCGATGACGGCGGCCTACCGGCCGCACCTGGACGCGATGGCGATCACCTATCCGCAGTACCTGGCGCTGCTCGCGCTGTGGGAGCGGCCCGGGATCACGATGAAGGAGCTGGGCGAGCACCTGCGCCTGGACTACGGCACGGTCTCGCCGCTGATCCAGCGCCTGACCGAGCACGGGCTGGTCGAGAGCGTGCGCAACCCGCGGGATCGGCGGGCGGTCCAATTGCGCGCCACCGCAGCGGGTCTGGCGTTACAGGAGCCGGCCCGGAAAATGATCGAGGCGGTTTTCGTCGATATCGGCTGGCCGGCGACGGAGTTGGTGCGGCTTCGCGACCAGGTCACAGCGCTGGGACGGCGTCTGGACGAGGTGGTCGGCGAGCGGGCCCAATCTTAGCGGCCGGTAAGGGTGGGCAGATTCACCGATTTCTGTGAGTTAGCCGACGCCTTCGGTGGTACTCCGGGGGTGTGGATACCCGGCGCCGACGTGAAGGGAGTGGTCCTCGGATGACAGCGAGGCATGTTCCCGTGCCCGAGCCGCTGCCCTCCAAGGACCAGTTGCTGGCCGCCTTACGCGGCCACTATCTATTGGGTCCGCTCTGCGCCGAGGCCTTCGAGCTGGCCGAACTGCACCGGCAGCGCCGGGACGCGCCGGAGCGGTCGGCGGAGTTCGAAACCAGCCGTGTCGAATTGATCGAGCGCATCGACGACTGGGCGGCCGCGGCGTTGCCCACGCCACACCCCGGAGCCCGCACCACCCCCGACCGGCTGGGCCTGGTGATCGACCGGATGGCCGACGCCTCGGAGTACGCTTTCCGATTGCTGATGACCATCGACCCGGGCAGCCACGAGATGCACGCGGCCTGGACCAGGCTCGCCGAACTCGAGATCGCCTACGGCGAACTGTCGGCCGGGCTGCTCTCCGGCCACCGGCGACTACCCAATGGCCGCCCGCACATCTCGCAGAACTGAGCCGGACGCCGAGACTGCCGCACGGAAGCTTTCGGCGGCCGAGCGCGGTGCGAAATCGCGCACCGCGCTCGGCTCCGCGTCTCAGCTGCCGGTCGGCTGCGGCGCGAGGAGGGAGCGGCGCGCGTAGGCCCGCACGTCGGCGTCGGTGTCCTCGGCGGCGCGGCGCAGGGCGTCCTGCACCAGGTCGTGTTCGGGCCAGGTGGCCAGGGCGAGCACCACGGCCTTGCGCACGTCCAGGTGCGGATCCTCGAGCGCGCCGGTGAGGATCGGCACCGCCGCGTCCGGGTCCGCGCCCGCCAGCCCGCGGGCGGCGCCCACCCGCACCTGCCACGCCGAATCCCGCAGCGCGGTAGTCAGTTCGGCGCGGTCGGGAGCGGCGGAGCCGAGCGAGCCGAAGGCGGCGAGGGCGGCGGCGCGCACCAGCGGATCCCGGTCGGCGGCGAGGGTGCGCACCGCCTCGTGCCCGCCGCCGCCGATCGCCGAGAGCCCGTGCGCGACAACGATGCGGACCTCGCGGTTGGCGTCCCCGGCGGCCGCGGCCACACCGGTGCGGTCGTCCAGCGACACCAGGGCCCGCACCGCCTCGATGCGGACACGGTGGTCGGGATCGGCGAGCGCCGCGGTGAACTGCTGGGCGGCACCGGCTTTCAGGGCGCGCAGCAGGTCCACGACCGTGGCGCGCACCAGCGGGTCGGCCGAGCCGAGGTGGTCGGCCAGCCCCGCCGCCGAGGGCAGCACCTCGACGAGTTCGCGCAACCCCTCGGTCGCGGTGCGCCGCACCGCGGGGGACCGATCACCCAGCGCGGCCACCAGAACCGGCGCGAAGTCCTCAGGCGTGTTCTCGGTCAGCACCGAGATCGCGGCGACCCGCACCTGGGCGTCGTCGTCGGACAGGTACTCCGAAAGCTCTTCCAGCGCCGGCGCATCGAGCGCCAGCAGGCTGACCAGGCGCGGCGACGGCGGTGCGGCGGGCGGTGCGGGGACCGCCGGGGTCTCGGCGACCTGCGGCGCGCGCTGCCCCACCAGCTCGGGCTGCTCGACCGCGATCACGGTGTCGTCGGCGCTGGGCAGGTCGTCCAGCCCCGGTACCGGCACCAGATACGGGGCGACCGGTCGTTTGCGGAATTCCATTTCGCCGTCGGCGTTCTTGCGCAGATTCAGGTGGTAGCGCCACTGCTGATCGTCGCGGTCGGGCAGGTCGGCCCGATCGTGGTACAGGCCCCACCGCGATTCGGTGCGGGTCAGCGAGCTGCGCGCCGCCATTTCGGCGCAGTCGCGGATGAACGAGACCTCGGCCGCGCGCATCAGCTCGTGCGGCGTGCGCGCGCCGATCCCGGCGACATCGTCGCGCATCCGCTCGAAGGTCTCCACCGCGATCGAGAGCTTGGCCGCCGTCTTCGGTGGCGCGACATAGTCGTTGACGAAGCGGCGCAGTTTGTATTCGACCTGCGGCTGCGGCGGCCCGTCGGGCTGGCGCAGCGGCCGGTAGATCAGTTCGTGCGCGGCGGCGAGCTGGTCCTGCGGAAGATCCACGGGCGCGGGCACTTCCGTCCGCGTGCCCGCCGCGTGCGCACCGGCCAGATCGCCGAAGACGAACGCCCCGATCATGTAGTTGTGCGGTACGCACGCCAGATCGCCCGCGGCGTACAGGCCGGGCACCGTCGTGCGGGCGTGCTCGTCCACCCACACGCCGGACGCGGAATGCCCGCCGCACAAACCGATTTCGGAGATATGCATCTCGATGTCGTGGGTCCGGTAGTCGTGGCCGCGATTGGCGTGGAAGGTGCCGCGGGTGGGCCGCTCGGTGGTGTGCAGAATGCCCTCGAGCGTGTCCAGGGTCTCCTCGGGCAGATGCGAGACCTTGAGATAGATGGGGCCGCGCGCGGATTCGATCTCGCGCTTGACCTCCGCCATCATCTGCCCGGACCAGTAATCGGAGTCGACGAACCGCTCGCCGTGCGCGTTGACCTGATAGCCGCCGAACGGATTGGCGACATAGGCGCAGGCGGGGCCGTTGTAATCCTTGATCAGCGGGTTGATCTGGAAGCACTCGATCCCGGAGAGCTCGGCCCCGGCGTGGTAGGCCATCGCGTAGCCGTCGCCCGCGTTGGTCGGATTCTCGTAGGTGCCGTAGAGATAGCCCGAGGCGGGCAGGCCGAGACGCCCGCACGGCCCGGTGGCCAGGATGACGGCCTTCGCGCCGACGGCGACGAATTCGCCGGTGCGCGTATGCAACGCGGCGGCGCCCACGGCGCGCCCGCCTTCGGTCAGCACCCGCACCGGCATCAGCCGGTTCTCGATCTGGATCTTCTCGCGCATCTTGCGCTGGCGCAGCACGCGATACAGCGCCTTCTTGACGTCCTTGCCCTCGGGCATCGGCAGCACATAGGACCCGGAGCGGTGCACGCGGCGCACCGCGTACTCGCCGTACTCGTCCTTTTCGAACTTCACGCCGTAGCGCTCGAGCCGCTGCACCATGGCGAAACCCCGGGTGGCGGTCTGATAGACGGTGCGCTGGTCGACGATGCCGTCGTTGGCGCGGGTGATCTCGGCGACGTAGTCCTCCGGTTCGGCCTTGCCCGGGATGACGGCGTTGTTCACGCCGTCCATGCCCATGGCCAGGGCGCCGGAATGGCGCACGTGCGCTTTCTCCAGCAGCAGCACGGACGCGCCGGCCTCGGCGGCGGTGAGCGCGGCCATGGTGCCGGCCGTGCCGCCGCCGATCACCAGGACATCGCAGTCCAGGCGCGTGGTCTCGGTCAGGTCGGGAATTCGCATCGGTGACAACACCATTCGGGTCAGAGGGCGGCGAGCTCGGACTGACCGAGCGCGGTGATGATCTCGGCGCGCGCGGCGGAGCGGTCGACACCCGAGGTACGGGGACGCGGTACTTCCAGCAGGGCGCGCAGCGGCTGGCCGGCGCGGCCGAGCACGGCCACCCGATCGCCCAGCAGCAGCGCCTCGTCGACGTCGTGGGTGACGAACAGGACGGTGCTCGGGTGCGTCTGCCAGGTCTGGACCAGCAGGCGCTGCATGGTGGCACGGGTCTGGGTGTCCAGCGCGCCGAACGGCTCGTCCATCATCACCGCGCGCGGCGCCCCGGCCAGGCCGCGCGCGAGCTGCACCCGCTGACGCATGCCGCCGGAGAGGCTCTTGGGCAGGAACTCGGCGAAGCCGGTCAGTCCGACCTCCTCGATCCACTGCTCGGCCCGCGCGCGGCGCCCGGCCCGGGGCTCGCCGCGCAACTTGAGGGCCAGTTCGATGTTCGAGCGCACGGTGCGCCAGGGGAGCAGGGCATTGTCCTGGAAGACCACCGCCCGGTCGCGGTCGGTGCCGGCGATCGCGACGTCGTCGGCGAGCACGCGCCCGGCGTCGGGGCGCAGCAGTCCGGCCAGCGCGCGCAGCACCGTGGACTTGCCGCAGCCGGAGGGGCCGGTGAGGATGAGGATCTCACCCGGGCGCACGTCCAGGCTCAGATCGGTGATCACCGGCGCGCCGCCGTAGGACAGGTGCACCCGGTCCAGGCGCAGATGTGTTCCGACGCCGGTCATTTCGCGACCTCCTGGACACGCGGCAGCCAGCGGGTGGCGTGTCGGCCGATCAGTTCCACGGCGGCGGAGGTGGTGTAGCCGAGCACGCCGATGGTGATGATGCCGACGAAGACGCCGGGGTAGTCGACAATGGTGTAGGCCTGCCAGGTCCGGTACCCGACGCCGAGCCGGCCCGAGATCATCTCCGCCGACACCACGCAGATCCAGGCCACGCCGATGCCGACGGACAAGCCGCCGAACACGCCGGGCAGGCTGCCGGGCAGCACGACGCGCCACAGCACGTCCCAGCGGCTGCCGCCCAGCGTGCGCACCGAGTCCTCCCACAGCGTGGGCAGGGCGCGCACCGCGTGCCGGGTGGAGACCATGACCGGGAAGTAGGCGGCGATGAAGGTGATGAACACGATGCCGGACTCGTCGCTGGGGAACAGCAGGATCGCGACCGGCACGATGGCGATGGCCGGGATCGGGCGGGCCAGTTCGGTGAGCGGGCCGACGATATCGGCGAACCAGCGCGAACGGCCCAGCGCCACACCGGTGCTCACCCCGAGCGCCGCCGCCAGCCCGAACCCGGTGAGGATGCGGATCAGCGATTGGCCGAGATCGAGGTAAAAGGTCTGGGTGCCCAGCTGGGCGCGGAACGCCCGCACGATCTCGGTGACCGTCGGCAAGGTGTCGAAGCGCACCCACAGCCGCAGGTCGTTGGCGGTCACGAACTGCCACAGCGCGATCGCGGCCAGCACCGCGGCCACCCGCACGATCCGCGACCGCCACAGCGCGCCGCCCGAACGCGGCCGGATTTCGGCGGCAGGCGGTTCGGCGGCCGGGGGCGCGGCCGGGTCCAGGACGGCGGTGCTGGTCATACCCGCACCTCCGTGACGGCCTGCTCGAAGCTCACCGATGCGGCGGCGGGGTGCTGGGCCAGGTAGCGCCCGGCCGCGGCGGCGGTGGTGAAGGGCAGGTAGGTCTCGCCGTCGCGCACCCACACGGCCTTGTCCGCGAACCAGCGGGTGCCCAGCTCGGCGTCGGGCACGTAGGCCACGCGCACGGTCTTGCCCTGGGCGCGGGCCTGTTTGATCGCGCGCAGCAGGCTGGTCGGATCAGTGGCCGGCTGGGTGGCGTCCTGGCCCGCGAACCAGAGCTCGCTCGCCAGCGCCGGATTGTCCACTGCCTTGTTTCCCACGGGGTCGGTGCCCTCGACCAGCGACGGGTTGGCGGTGGCGGCCAGGGCGGCGTCGTAGTCCAGGCCGCGCTCGGCGAAGGCCTTGCGGATCGCGGTGTCGTCGACGAACCGATCGATGTCGAGTTCGGCGAAGTCGCCGATCGACTTCAGGTAGGTGACATCGCTCTTCAGCGTCTCCACCAGCCGCGATTTGATCGTGGTGTCGAAGGAGGTGCCGCCGGGGCCGTTGTAGAGGTACACGACCTCGGCTGGGAGGCCCGAATTGTCGGCCACGATCTGGGCTGCCTCGAGGGGCTTGTCGTTGAGGAACTGGGTGGCGTCCAGTTGCGCCTGCAGGAAGGCATCGAGCACCTCCGGGTGCTGGGCCGAGTAGTCGCGGCGGGCCACCACCGCATGAAAGGTCGGTACGTTCAGTTCCGCGCCGTCGTAGAGCAGCTTGGCCTTGTTCTGGAACACCAGCAGGCCGGGCCAGGCCACGAACTGCGAAAGGCCCTGTACCTGACCGGATTCCAGCGCCGACGCGCCGATCTGCGGCTGCTGGTTCAACACCTCGACGCCGGATCTGGGATCGATGCCCGCGCGGGTCAGCGCCTGCACCAGCGTGCCGTGCCCGGCCGAGCCGACGCTGGCCGACACCTTCTGCCCGGCCAGATCGGTGAGGGTGCGCGCGGGGGAGCCGGGCGCGACCACCACCATGTTCAGCGCACCCTTGGGGTTGTACCCGGTGACCGACACCAGCGCGGTCTTCGCGCGCTCGCTCGCCTGGGTGCGCGAACCGTTGATCAGCACCGGATAGTCGCCCATGGACCCGATGTCGATCTTCTCCGCCACCATCTGCGCGGTGATCGGCGCGCCGGTGTCGTAGTCCTGCCACTCCACCTGGTACTTCTTGCCGCCCGGCCGGTTCAGCCGTTGTTCCAGAAAGCCCTTGGCGCGCAACAGGGTTCCCGCGGTGACGGTATTGATGGTCTTGGACTGGTAGCCGATGACGACCCGCACGGTGTCGCCGGCGGCGGCCTGCTCCAGCGAGCACCCGCCCAGGGCCAGCGCGGCGGCGAGCAGGACGGGCACGAAACGTGTTCTCTTCATGGGACTTTCCGATGTTTCAGCGCAGCAGATAGGGCATGTTGACGGTGACGGCGCCGGTGGGGCAGCGCGCCGCGCAGGGGCCGCAGTACCAGCACTCGTCGACGTGCATGAAGGCCTTCCCGTTCTCGGGATTGATGGCCAGGGAGTCGAGCGGGCAGATCTCCACGCAGAGGGTGCAGCCCTCGATGCACAGGGATTCGTCGATCGTGACCGGGATATCGGCACGCTGGTCGGCGAGCGCCATCAGATGACCTTCCATTCGGGGGTTGCGCGGGTCAGATTGCCGCGCATGGTGATTCGATCGCCGCGCATCCGGATGAACTCCAGGTCCACGGGGGTGCCGTCGTCGAGGCGGGTGAGCCGCTCCAGCATCAGCAGCGGCGCGTTCGCGGGCACGTCCAGGGTGGCGGCGGTGTGCGGGTCGGCGGCGACGGCCTCGAGCGAGAGGTCCGCCGAGCCGAGGCGCTGCCCGCTGATCTGCTCGAGCAGCACGAAGATGTCGGTGGTCGCCAGGTCGTGGTCGAGCACCCGGTCGCCGATCTCGGGCGTGAGGTAGGTCAGGTCCAGGCTCAGCGGGAGATCGGCGAGGTAGCGCAGGCGTTCCAGGTAGACCACGCGCGCACCGGGTTCCAGGCCGAGCCGGCGGGCGACCGCGGGCGGCGCGCCGATCCGCAGGGCGGCGCGCACCTCATTGCGGACGGTGCCGTGGCCCTGGAAGGTTTCCTGCAGGCCGAGCAGCGCGTCCAGGCCGTGCTCGTATTTCCGGGCGGCGACGCGGGTGCCGAGTTTGGGCACGCGGTCGATCAGGCCCTCGTCCTTGAGCAGGGTGAGGGCTTCGCGCACGGTGTTGCGCGAGGCGTCGTGCTCGGCGGCCAGGTCCTGCTCGCTCGGGAGCGCCTCGCCGAAGGCGCCCGCGTGAATCTGGTGCCGCACCAGATCGGCTACCCGGCGCGCTTGGTCGGCGCGGAGCCGGCGGACCGGCGCGGGGGCCTTCTCCTCGCCCTGTGAGTCTCTGACCTGCATGAACAGTGACGATAGTGGCGTCTTCGGCGGCCTCTGGCCGACCTCGCGGCGGGATTCGTCCCAGCACTTTCATTGCGCCGGTCGGCTCCGGGCCTCACCTGGGCGGATACCGGCGCGCACGGCGTTTACGCCACCTCGGCCGGCGCCGCGGCAGTTCGGATCACGGGGATTCGAATGCCGGAATCCCCGTGCCGCGGCGTTCTAGAACCAGGAGTCGCGCATCTCCAGGGTGGTGCGATCGCCGGCCGCCAGCAGATCCAGCTGCGGGCCGGTCTTGGGCAGCTCGTAGGCGAAGAAGTAGCGGGCGGCGGCGCGCTTGCCCTCGTAGAAGTCGCCCGCGCGCCCCTCGGCGGCGAGCAGCTGCTCCAGCCAGATCCAGGCCACGACGTGGTGGCCGAAGGTCTCCAGGTAGACCGTGGCCTGGGCCAGCGCGGCGGCCGGGTCGGCGAACATCACAGCGGTGACGCCGAGCAGCCGCTGCCACGAGGTGTCCAGCTGAGCCCCGAAATCCGCTGCCGCGCCACCGGTTTCGGCGGCGCGCCGGGTGGTCTCGGCGATCCGCTCGGTGAGCAGGCGCAGGCTGGCGCCCTCGTGCTGGATCACCTTGCGGCCCAGCAGGTCCAGGCCCTGGATCCCGTGCGTGCCCTCGTGGATCGGGTTCAGGCGGTTGTCGCGGTAGTGCTGCTCGACATCGTATTCGCGGGTATAGCCGTAGCCGCCGTGCACCTGGATGGCGAGATTGTTGGCCTCCAGGCACCACTGCGAGGGCCAGCTCTTGGCGACGCCGGTGAGGATCTCCAGCAGCAGGGTGTGCTCGCGCTTGCGCTCGGCGTCGGTGGCGGTACGGGCCAGATCGACCAGGCGGTTGCAGTACAGCAGCAGGGCCAGCGCGCCCTCGGCATAGGATTTCTGGGCCAGCAGCATGCGCTTGACGTCGGCGTGCTCGATGATCGGAAGCTGCGGCGCCGTCGGGTCTTTCGCGGTCACGTCGCGGCCCTGATGGCGCTGGCGGGCGTAGTCCAGCGATTTCAGGTAGCCGGTGTAGCCCAGCGCGGTGGCGCCCAGGCCGACGCCCAGGCGGGCCTCGTTCATCATGTGGAACATGTAGGACAGCCCGCGGTGCGGCTCGCCGACCAGGTAGCCGATCGCGCCGGGTGCGCCCTCCGGGGCGTGCTTGCCCTCGCCGAAATTCAGCACGGTGTTGGTGGTGCCGTGATAGCCCATCTTGTGGTTCAGCCCGGCCAGCGCCACGTCGTTGCGCTCGCCCACCGAGCCGTCCTCGGCGACAAGGTATTTCGGCACCACGAACAGCGAGATGCCCTTGGTGCCCGCCGGCCCGCCCGGAATCTTGGCCAGCACCAGGTGCACGATGTTCTCGGTGAGCTCGTGATCGCCGCCGGAGATCCACATCTTGGATCCGAACAGGCGGTAGCGGCCGTCGGGCTGCGGCTCGGCCCGGGTGACGATGTCGGCCAGCGAAGACCCGGCCTGCGGCTCGGACAGGCACATGGTGCCGGTGAACCGGCCCTCCAGCATCGGCCGCACGAACCGCCGCACCTGCTCGGGGGTGCCGTGCGCGGCGAGCAGGTTGGCATTGCCGACGGTGAGGAAGAGGTATCCGGTGGTGCCCACGTTCGCCGCCTGGAAGAAGCCGAACCCGGCCGCCTCCACCGTCGCGGGCAGTTGCAGGCCGCCGATCTCGGCGTCCATGGCCGCGCCGATCAGATTCGCCTTGGTGAACGCCTCGACCGCCGTCTTCACCTCGGGGATGAGGGTGACGCGCTCGCCGTCGAAGCTGGGTTCGCTGGCATCGGCCAGTTTGTTGTGCGGCGCGAAGTACTGGGTCGCGAGATTTTCGCAGAGTTCGAGGAAGCCGTCGAAGGTCTCGCGGGAGTGTTCCTCGAAGCGGGGGAGCTCGGTCAGCTCCTGCACCCGCAGCCACTCGTAGAGCAGGAACTCCAGGTCACGGCGGGCCAGCAACATCGAACGCACGGCAATCCTCTCGCACTGTATCCAGCCCCGGCACGGGCCTAATTTGATACGTTACTACGGCCGTGTCGCCAATGGGGGTGGGGATCCCCAGCCGCGTCAGCGCGGGCCGTAGGTGTTGAGGAATACGGTCGGGCCCTCCAGGTCGCCGCGCGCGGAGAGGTCGGTGACGGCCGCGAAAGCCTTGGCCGTGTAGACGGTTTCGAGGTGCAGGCCGACCATACCGGCCCGGTCGCGGGCGGCGATCGCGGACAGGGTCTCGTGGCCGTAGCCGGGCCCGAGCCAGTCGCGCAGCATCGTCACGTCCTCGGGGCGCAGGCCCACCGGCTCGAATCGCGCCCCGCGCTCGCGCAGCACCTCCTCGGCCTGGCCCGCCAGCTTCACGATGTGCTTGGCCTCCAGCGGGAGGGTGTCGTTGACGACGATTCCCAGCACCCGGGTGCGCAGGCCCGCCAGGCGCAGTCCGAGCGCCAGGCCCGCGGCGGTGCCGCCGGACCCGACGGCGGTGACGATGTGCGCCGGTTCGGGCAGCGCGCCCGCCCGCACCTGGGCGGCCAGCTCGAACGCGGCCTCGACATAGCCCAGGGCGCCGATCGGTGACGAGCCGCCGACCGGCAGGTAGTAGGGGAGCTTGCGCCCGGAGGCGTGGCGCAGCAGCAGCCATGGCGCGGTGAGGACGGTGCGGACCTTGGAGTGCGTGTGATGAAGCGTCGCCCCGGAGGCCTCGAGACGTTCCAGCTGTGCGCGCACATGGTCGTCGACGGGCTGATCGACCAACGCCAGCGCGATGTCGAGGCCGTGCTCGCGACCGTAGAGCGCGGCCGCGAGCCCCCAGTTGGTGCCGGTGCCGCCGACGGTGACGATGGTGCGGGTGCCGCGGCGCTGGGCATCGGGCAGTAGCCACTCCAGCTTGCGAATCTTGTTGCCGCCCCAGCCGCCGGAGCCGTAGAAACTCTCGTCCTTGCACCACACGGGCGTTCTGATGCCGAGGGGCAGTTCGCGGACCGGAGTCGGGGTGTCGCCGAGCCGGAGAAACGGGAGCTCGGCCGCGACCTCGGGAAAGTGCTGGTGCAGTAGCGAATCCGTCAACATTCCTCCTGTGTGCCTCGTCGCTGAGAATCTATACGACGAGCCCGCGGCGACTTCAGCTGAGCGACCCGCTCGGGGCACCCGGGCGAGGTGGCGGAATGCGGTGCGCGTTCGCCTAATACAATGTGTCCTGCAACGTATTTGTTTTCGGTGAATCGGCCCGGGTACGCTCCGGCTGTGACCTCCAATGGATCCTCGAGTACCAGGTCGGCGGCAGGTCGTCCGCGCGACGCGCAGATCGATCGGGCGGTGCTGACGGCGACCCGTGAGCTGCTCGCGGAGGTCGGCTACCAGGAGACGTCGATCGCGGCCGTGGCCCGGCGCGCGCACGTCGGCACCGCGCCGATCTATCGGCGCTGGTCCGGCAAGGAGGCGCTGATCGAAGAGGCCGTATTCGGTTCCGAGGAGGTCTGGCTACCCGCCGAAACCGCCGACCTGCACGCGGATCTGACCGAGTGGGCGCGGCTGTTCGTGCGCCGCATCGCCGAACCCTCCACGCGCGCGGCCATTCCCGGGCTCATCTCCGCGTATCACGCCGCGCCCGAGCGCTACCGGGAGTTGCACGACCGTGCCGACCTGCCCGCCCGCCGGGCCCTGTGCGAACGGATCCGCGCTGCCCTGCCCGCCGATGCCGACGAATCGGCCACGGCGGACCTGGTTTTCGAGATCCTCGTCGCGCGCACCCTGGTCCGCGGCCTGATGCACGGCTACGACGATCTCGACGCCTTCTGCGCGCGCACCGCCGACGCGCTGGTGGCGTTGATCCGCACGCCCGTCTGAGTTCGGCGGCGCGCCGGGCGGGTGCCCGCGCTCGGCGACGGTGGGTGACATAGCGTGCAGCTATGACGCCTACGCGAACGTTGCTGCTCGGAGCGATGACGATGACGGTGATCGCCGGGGCCGGTGGGCTCGCGACCGCCGACGCGTGCAAGGTGACCGCGATCGGGATCAGCGAATACCACTGCACCGCCGACCACGACCGGCAGTACTACCAGGATTGGCGGCGCGCGGAGCAGCTCGATTCCCACGAGTGGCTGCCGCCGGAGCGCTGGAATCCGCCCAGCACCAACGCCAAGATGAAAGACACCAGGAGTCCCGCCGACGCCGCCCGCGTCGAGATGTTCGGCTCCGTGGAACCCACCGACGCCACCACCGCCGCCAGCTGTGAGAGCCGCCGCCAGGAATGGCGGCAGCTGCTGTCCCGCTACACCTACCACGGGCGCGGCAAACTCCTGGTCGAGTACAAAGACGATCAGAAGCTCCAGGAACTCCCGGACAAGAAGCTGGCGCTCTACCGCGAGGTGGTCTGCGCCGAGCAGTCCCGTCGCTGATTCGGCTAGCCGTATCGCGTGGTCCCGCATTTCGTCTCGGGTATCAGTCGTCGGTGTCCAGGAGTCCGTGCCGATGGGCGATGGCCGCGGCTTCGGTGCGGGTGGCGGCGGCGAGTTTGGTGAGAATGCGGGAGACGTGCACGCCCGCGGTGTTGGGGCTGATGAACAGTTCGGCGGCGATCCCGCGGTTGCTCGAGCCCTGGGCGATCAGGCGCAGGACGTCGAGTTCGCGGGCGGTGAGGCCGAATGTTCGCGGAGCCGCCGGGCGGGCCACCGGCGCGGCGGGATCGAGGGTGAGGCCCGCGCGGGCGGCGGTGGTGTGGATCGCCTCGGTCAGCGGTCGCGCGTCGAGTTCGGCGGCGAGGGTCGCTGCCGCGCGCAGGGATTCGGCCGCGGCCGGGCGGTCGCCGGCGGTGAGTTCGGCGCGGGCGCGAGCCAGGAGTGCGCGGGAACGATCGTGGGGTTGCGGCACGCGATGCCAGGCCTCGACGGCGGCGGTCCAGTCGGCGGGGGTGCGGGCGGTGCAGGTGGAGCGGTACGCAAGATCCAGCGGGGTCGTCGCCGGAAGCGGCCGCGCGAACGGCGCCGGATCCAGGGGCAGGTCCGGAATGTGCGCGGCCTGGCCGAGCAGGGCCCAGACTTCGCTGGGGTACTTGGCGGCGTCCTCCGTGCGCAGGGCCGCCTCCAGCAGCTGCGCGGCGTCGGCCGGTGCGTCCGCCAGTGCCAGGCGCACCCCCGCCAGCTCCAGCCGGTACTGCCCGACCCACGCGGACCGACCGAGTAGCTCCTCGGCCGTCGCCGCGGCCGCCGCGGCGTTCTCGAACTCGCCGCGCCCCAGCGCGATCCGGGCCCGGCACAGGTGCAGGGCCGCGGCGGCCAACGGAGGCAGCTGATCGGCCAGGGTGTCCACGATGAGCTCCTCGGCCTGCGCCCAGGCGCCCAGTGCGACGAGTGCCTGCGCCCATTTCACCACGAGAATCGGGCCGCTCTCGGCGATCCGGAACGTGGCGTTGGCGGTGCGCAAGCCCTGTTGGATGACCTCGATCGCCGCATGGTGCGCACCCGCATCGACCAGCGCCGCCGATTCCCACGTGATCACCGACAGCAGCGTCTGCGCGTCCCGTGCCGCCGCCCGCGCCCGCGCGAAGTGCCCGACCGCCGCCGCCGAATCGGCCTCGGACAGCCCGAGATAGGCGTGGGCGCGCGCCACCAGCTCGGTATGGCGCCGGTCGGGCACGCTCGCCGCCTCGGCCGAGTCGACGGGGGAGTCCGCCGGGTGCAGCCGATCGGCGACCTCCAGCGCGGCCAGGGCGTGCGCGTGGGCTGCGGTGGAGTCGCCCGCGAACGCCGCGGTGGCGGCGAGTTCGGTGTAGATTTCGCCGCGCAGCAGGGTCGGGGGATCGTCGGGGAGCAGGTCCAGCGCGCGGTACAGATCGTCGCGGCCGCCGGTGCCGCGTTGATTGCGCAACTGGCCGCGCTGACGGTGCAGCCGGGCGGCGCGCACGGGCTCGGCGGCCGGATCGAGCAGGGCGAGGGCGTGATCGGCGGCGTCGATGCCGCGGGCGACCGTGCCGGTGTGGCAGCAGGCGTCCACGAGGTGTTCGAGTACGAGCAGCTGGGTGAGCCGCGGCCCCCAGTAGGCGGCGGCCGCCGCGTCGAGCTCGAGGGTGTCGGGATCGGCGAGCCTGTCCCAGATCTCGAGTATCGCTTCCAGGTGGTGGAGTCGCTCGGGATGCGCCCCGGCGTGCGCGGCGCGCATTGTTGCACGCAGTGCAGACGTGATCGCTGTGCCGAAATCGCCTGCCGCGCGGGCGTGCCCGGCCAGCACCGCGTCGATCCGTTCCGGGGGCACGAGCAGCGGTTGCTCGCGCAGCACCCGGGTGAGCCCGGCGTGCAACCGTTTCCGCTCGATCGGCAGCAGGTCCTGGTAGACGGCCTCCCGGATCAGCACGTGCCGGAATTCGTACCCGGTGTCGGTGGGTGTGAGCAGCTGATGGTCGATCGCCTCGCGCAGCGCGCCGCGCAGCCGCCCGGCGGGCAGGTCGGTGGCCGCCGCGAGCACCTCGTGTGCCACGGGCGAGCCGGCGACCGCGGCCAGCTGCAGCACCGCGCGCGCGTCGGCGGCCAGGTCGGCCTGGGCGGCGAGCAGCAGATCGGTCAGCTCGGCAGGCGTGTCTTCGGGCGACTCGCTCAGCGCCGCCACGAAAAGCGGGTTGCCCGCGCTGCGTTCGAAGACGCGCGCGATCACGCCCGGCTCCGGTTCGCGCCCGCGCAGCGCGGCCAGCTGCCGCCCCACCTCGTGCTTGGTGAACGGCGCGGGCGCGACCACCAGCACCGCCGGGGTGCGCCGCAGTTCGGCGACGAGCCGGCGCAGCGGGGCCGAGCCGGAGGGCCGGTAGGTGCCCACGATCAGCACGCGCGGTTCGGCGAGATTGGCGATCAGGAACGCCAGCAGCTCACGGCTGGAATCGTCGGCCCAGTGCAGGTCCTCCAGAATCAGCAGGATCGGACGCTCCAGGCTTTCGAGCAGCGTGAGCATTTCGCCGAACTGGCGCAGCCGATCGGGATCCCCGTCGTCGGGTTCGGTGGCGAGCTCGGGCAGCCACCGCGCCAGCGCGGGGCGCGGCGGCAACAGCGACCGCAGCCGATCGATCCCCACCTCCCGCGACAGCGTGCGCAGCACCGCGAGGAACGGCGCGAACGGAACTCCGGCATTGCCGAATTCGGGACAGCGCCCGAGCGGCACCAGCGCTCGCGCGGCCTGGCGATCGATGAACTCGGCGACCAGCCGCGATTTGCCGATCCCGGCCTCACCGGCCACGAAAACCGCCCGTACCCCAGGTGTTTCCGCCGCCCGCAGCAGCGCGCCCAGCTCGTTCCCGCGACCCACGAACACGCTGCCCGCCGAAACGTTCACCACGCGTTGATCATCCCCGGCCGCGACCGGATCGCCAACCTTTGCGGACACGGGACCGGCGGGATTCGAACCCGCGGAGGCTTCGGGGCAGGTTCGCCTCTGGCCTCGATCGGCGGGCCGGGAACCTCCGGTCCCGCCGACTGCGTTGGGCCGCTCTGCCACGGCCCCGCGTCCTGCCGGGGTCGCGCGTCCCCGGGTGCGGCGAGCCTAACGGGACCACTACGCGACCGGCCATCGATTTACGGACGGAAATAACGAGTTCTCGTGATGTGGCGACCCCCGCTTTACTCGAAGTATTACCGGCATGAGCGACAACGCGAACGACATCCGCCCCTTCCGCATCGACATCCCGGCCGCCGATCTCGAGGACCTGCGCGACCGGCTGGCCCGGACCCGCTGGATCGACGAGGCCCCCGGCGCCGGGTGGGAGCGCGGCGTGCCGACCTCCTACCTGAGGGAGCTGGCCGGCTACTGGGCCGAGAAATTCGATTGGCGGGCAGTGGAAGCCGAGCTGAACGCCTACCCGCAGTTCAGTACCACCATCGACGGCCAGAATGTGCACTTCCTGCACGTGCGGTCGGAGCGCCCGGACGCGACCCCGCTGCTGCTGATCCACGGCTGGCCGAGTTCGATCGTGGACTTCCTCGATCTGATCGGCCCGCTGACCGATCCGCAGGAGGACGGCGTTCCCGCCTTCCACCTGGTGATTCCGTCGCTGCCCGGGTACGGCTTCTCCGGCCCGCTGACCGAGCTCGGCTGGAACGACGAGCGGGTCGCGGCGGCCTTCGCCGAGCTGATGGCCCGCCTGGGATACGACCGCTACGGCGTGCAGGGCGGCGACCACGGCGCGTTCCTGGCACCGGTGCTGGGTCGTGCCGACGCCGAGCACGTGCTGGGCGTGCACGTGAACGCGCTGGTGACCTTCCCGATCGGCGAGCCCGCCGATTTCGCGGCGCTCACCGACGCCGAGCAGCAGCGCCTGGCCGCGATGAAACGGTTCCAGGACGACGGCGCCGCCTACATGAACCTGAAGGGCTCGCGCCCGCACACGATCGCCCAGCTGCTCGCGGATTCCCCGGCGGGACAACTGGGTTGGATCGTGGAGAAGTACCGCGAATGGACCGATCAGAGCCGTGAGCTGGAAGACGCCGTCGACCGGGACCGCATGCTGGCCAACGTCAGCGTCTACTGGCTGACCGGCACCGCCCGCAGTGTGGCGGGCTACTACTACGAGCGCTTCCACGACGCGGGCATGTTCGTCCCGAAAGCGAAAGGCACCGTGCCGACCGGTGTCGCGGTCTTCAAGGACGGCGACTACGCCATCCGCCGGTTCGCCGAGAAGGCGCACAACATCACCCATTGGTCGGAGTTCTTCTCCGGCGGCCATTTTCCGGCCCTGGAGGAACCGGCCCTTTTGACCGGTGACATCCGGCAATTCTTCGGCTCGCTGAGCTGAGCGAAACTCCCGGGGACGGACAGCTACCGGCTGTCCGTCCCTTTTCCGGTTCGCGTATCTCAGGTGAAAAGCAAATCGATGATCATCACCGAGCCGGCGCCGCCGCTGCCGCCGCCGACCGAGCCGGCGTTGGCGATCTGGCGGGTACCGACCACGATCTGCTGGCCCGCCCCGGGGCCGCTCTGCACGCCGAAGGTGCTGATGGCGTTCTGGCCGACGGGGGAGGTGACCCAGTTGCCGGAGACGACGCTGACCGAGCCGTCGGACCAGGCGATGGTGCCGTTGGCCGGGTTGCCGCCCGCGCCGGTGCCGGACGAACTGCCGGTCACGACGTTGAACGGGTAGGTGATGTTCAGCATGCCGCCGGTGACGCCGGGCAGCTGCGGGCTGCCGCAATCGGTGAGCCCGCCGGTCACGTTGACGTTCATACCGGCGCTACCGGTGCCGGGGACGTTGGTGGTGGTGAGCTGGCCGCCGTAGCAACCGCCGGCGACCGGATCTGCCGTGGCGGGCGCTGCCAAGCCGGTCAGCGCCGGTATCACGAATATCGTGCCGAGAAGAGCTGCTGTGCCGCGCTGGGATCGCATACTTGTACCTTTCGTCGTGATGCACAGGTGCATCTCGAAGGCAGTGCGAACGACAAATCCATCGTAGGCCGATATTTCGGGGGATGCGAAAAGAAATTCGGCGCGACAGAAATCCGTATTCTCAGCTGCGAAACTGCATTGCTGTAATTCGCGGAATTTCGGATCATGCCCCGTCCGATCGGCGTGATCCCCCAAAAAATGCTGGCTGTCGGCGGCTGTCGGTGAAACGTACGGTGAACCCGGCAACCCGTCGCGCCGGCACGAAAGTGGGCGCGGAACAAAGGAGTCGATACGATTCGCAGCTCGGGGAGAGTCCTGGCCGTAGTCCTGACCGCACTGGTCCTCAGCGCCTGCACCGCTCTGTTCACCGACCATCGGGCCGAAGCCGACGACCTCGAGCGGGAGATCGCGGCCATGCCCGGCGTGCAGCGCGTCGTGGTGAGCCTTGCCGAGGATTTCCTCGAGGGGGACAGTTTGTTTCGGGTCTCCGTCGACCTGCCCGCGGCCGATGAAGCGCAGATCCGCGAGGTCGTCACCCGCATCGACGCGCGTATGGGCCGTTTCTCGGGCGTGCGGGAACGAGAGGTCGACGCGCTCGTCGGCAGCGGGGCACGAGTGAGCGCGGGCAAGGAGTTCGAGGTCGAGCCGTTTCTCGCGGCGGTCCGAAACGTCCGGCAGTACACCGCTTCCGAGCCCTCGGGCTCAATCTCGTGGGTGTTGCGCGCGACCCCGTCCATCTCGATCAGCGACGCGCCCCGCGGCACGGCGGAACCGCTCGCGGCGATCCGGGCGATGATCGGCCCCGCGGCCGCCGCTGAGGTCTCGATCCGGACCACCGAACGCCGGCACTGGAACGTCGAATTGCCGCTGCCCGCCGAGCGGGAAGACGAGTTGCGCCGGCGGCTGCCCGAAACCCGTTGGAACGCCGACTTCGTCGTCGTCCGGGCGGGCCGGATCGCCCAGCTGACGCTGCACGGCACGGAGCCCGGGCCCGTCGATCCCGATCTCGACTTCAGCCGATTGGCCTACATCGTCCGGACGCTGGATCCCACCGGCGCGCTGCCGCTGCGCCTGGACTGGACGTGGTTCTCCGCCGCCGCCGGGGACAAACGCAACGAGGGCTCCGTCCACGTCGGCGGTTGCGATTACACGGTGCCCACCGTCGCCCCGGAGTCGCTCAGCGCCGAAGCGCTCGGCGTGCAGACCAGGATGCGCCAGGAATTCGACGCCTGCCCGTGACACGCGCCGCGCGATGTGGCCCCGCGTTCACCCGATGGACGCTCACGCGTCGCGGCGCGCGGTGAGGATGGGGCGATGCGATGGATCGGTGCGGCGGTTCTGGCGATACTGACGACGCTGTCCGGGGCTGGCCCGGCGACCGGCGGCGGGTTCACCTTCGACCTCCAGGCGCACCGGGGCGGCTTGGCCCTGGTCGTGGAGAACACGTTGCCCGCCTTCGCCAATGCCCTCGAACTCGGGGTGCGGACCCTGGAACTGGACGTGCAGATCACCGCGGACGGCCACGCGGTGGTGACCCACGATCGGGATCCGAGCCCGGCGAAATGCCTCGACACCGCACCCGCGTTCCCGGGCGACCCGAAGTTTCCGTACGTGCCCGGCACCACCTACATCCGCGATCTGACGCTGGCCCAGGTGCGCACCATCGATTGCGGCAGCCTGCGCCTGGCCGCCCACCCGGGGCAGCGCACCGCCCCCGGCGCTCGGATGCCGCTGCTGTCGGAGGTTTTCGACCTGGTCCGGGACTATCGCGCCGATTCGGTGGGGCTCAATATCGAAACCAAGGTCGAGGCCGCCGCGCCCGAGCAGACCGCGCCCCGCGAACAGTTCGCCCAGGTGGTCTCGCAGGAGATTCGGCGCGCGGGCGTGCAGCAGCGCGTCACCGTGCAGAGCTTCGACTGGGGTGCGCTGCGCCGCGTGCGCGAACTGGCGCCCGAGCTGTCCTTGGTCGCGCTGACCAACGGGCAGCAGTTCCTCCAGGTGGGAGCCCCCGGCGCCTCCCCGTGGCTCGGCGGCCTCGACATCGATGACTTCCCGGGCTCGCCCCAGGAGAAATTCGTCCGTGCCGCAGCCACTTTCGCGGTCGGCACCGTCTCGCCGGTGCACGGCGACCCGCAGGACGCCGCCGTCACCAGCCCCGGCTACCAGCCCTTCACCACCGCCGAGCTCGTGCGACTCGCGCACCGGCGCGGCCTGCGCGTGGTGCCGTGGACCGTCGACGACCGGGACACCATGTCCGCTCTGCTCGATCTGCACGTCGACGGCCTGATCACCGATCGCCCGGAGCTGCTGCGCACCGTGCTCGCCGAACGCGGACTCGCGCTGCCTCCGGCCTACCGTCGAGGGTGAGCGCGGGGGGATCGCCGTGCCGCGCTCAGCGTTCCGGGCCGGGTTCGACCGCGGCGCCGAAGCGTCGCGTCAGCGCGCGCAGGTGATCGAGGAGTTCCGGTGGTTCGTGCACATGGAAGTCGAAGCCGAAAAGTCCGGTGTAGAGGGCTATTTCATCGAGGGAGTTGGAGCCGACGCGCAGCAGGCAGTGATCGTCGTCGATCGCCTCGAGGACGCCGATGGTCGGTGGGATGCGGTCGGCAGCGACCGCGACCGGCACGTCGAGGGTGATGCGCGCCTGATAACGGTAGGGGGCGTTGCTGACTCCGCGGGAGACCCAGCCGGTCAGGTCCGCCTCCGGCGCCGCGCGCGGGGTGAACCGGGGCCCGTTGGGGATACGCAAGGTGAGCCGGTCGACCCGGTAGGTGCGCCAATCCTGTTTCGCCACATCCCAGCCCACGAGATACCAGTGCCGCCCGGTGTGCACGAGCCGATGGGGTTCGGCCGCGCGCCGGGTCTCCGAACCGTCGTGGGCGCGGTAGTCGAAGCGGAGCTGTTCGTGGTCGCGGACGGCGGCGGCGATCGTGGTGAGCAGCCCGGCGTCCACCGGCGGTGTGCCCGCCGGCATGCTGACCGTCGCGGCCTGCAACGCCGAGACCCGGTGCCGCAGGCGCGACGGCAGCAACTGCTCGAGTTTCGTCAACGCCAGCAGCGAGCTCTCCTCGATGCCGGTGATCGTCCCGCCCGCGGCGGTGCGCAGTCCGAGGACCACGGCCACCGCCTCGTCGTCGTTCAACAGCAGGGGCGGCAGCTTGGTGCCCGCGCCGAGCCGATAGCCCGCCGCCCCGGCCACGGCGTGCACGGGATAGCCGAGGTTACGCAGCTTGTCGATGTCACGCCGGACGGTCCGGGCGTCGACCTGGAGGCGTTCGGCCAGGTCGGCGCCGGTCCACACCCGCGGCGTCTGGAGCAGCGACAGCAGTTCCAGCAGACGAGCCGAAGTTTCCAACACCTGCCGCATTCTGCCGCACCGCTAGGACAACGACTGTCCTAGCGGCTGGTCGGCGCGTCCGTTTGCCCTCGATGGGCCGGGGTATGGCCCGTGGACGCAAACGCCCGCAGACCCTCGGAAGGAACACCATGACCGCTCCGACCGCATTGGCGCTGGTGTGCACCCTGAACCCATCGCCCGCGAAATCCAGTAGCGACCTCATCGCTCGCCATGTGCTCACCGCGTTCGCCGCGCACGAGATCAAAGGGGAGATCTTGCGGGTGGTGGATTACGACGTGCGGCCCGGCGTCGGCACCGACGAGGGCTCCGGCGACCAGTGGCCGACCCTGCGCGAGCGGATTCTGGCGGCCGACATCCTGGTCGTCGCGACGCCGACGTGGGTCGGGCACATGTCCTCGGTCGCGCAGCGCGTCCTCGAACGGCTGGACGCCGAACTGTCCGAAACCGATGACGAGGGCAGGCCCTCGATGGTCGGGAAGATCGCCCTCGCCGCGGTCGTCGGCAACGAGGACGGCGCGCACAAGATCGTCGGTGACCTGTTCCAGGCCCTCAACGACATCGGCTTCACCATTCCCGCCCAGGGCTGCACCTACTGGAACGGCGAGGCGATGGGCAGCGTGGACTACAAGGATCTCGATCCGGTTCCGGAGCGCATCACCACGACCACCGAGACGATGGCGCGCAACGCCGCGCACCTCGCGACCGCGCTGCGGTCGGCGCCGTACCCCGCGTACGAATAGCGCGATCGGGGGGCGTCCGACCCCGGGGATGCGCTACACTCACCGGCACAAACTGAAACAGGTTCTCGGGGTGGGGGTTACGCGATGGCTGTCGCGGCGATGCGGATATCGGTGATCGGTGCGGTGCTCGCACTCATGACGATAGGCACGGGGTGGGCTACGGCGGTGCTGCTGCCGGAACAGGATTCGTTCTACGCCGAGCCCGCCGGGCTCGCGGAGTCGGCGAACGGGACGGTGCTCGCGTCCCGGGCGATCGAGCCGGAGTCGTTCGGGCAGCCGCTGCCCGCGCGGGCATGGCAGGTGCGGTACAAGACCGTCGACGGGCACGGTGCGCCGCGCGCCTATGTCGCGACCGTGCTCGTGCCGCACCGCGAATGGACCGGCGGCGGTCCGCGCCCGCTGCTGTCCTACCAGGTCGCGGAGGACGGCGTCGGCTCGAAGTGCGCGCCCTCCTATGCGTTGCGGGGCGGAGCCGAGGCGGTGACGAGCAACGCCTACAGCGAGACGGGCGTGATTCGCGTTGCGCTGGAGCAGGGTTGGGCGCTGGTGGTGCCGGACTACCAGGGCCCGGATTCCGAACTGTTCGGTGCCGAGGGCTATGTGCACGGCGTGCTGGACGGCATTCGCGCGGCCAAGGCGTTCGCCCCCGCGGGCATCGATCCGGCGGCGCCGCTGGGCATGTGGGGCTATTCCGGTGGCGCGCAGGCCAGCGCCATCGTGGCGCAGGCGCAGCACGCCTACGCCCCGGAGCTGCGCGTGAGCGCGGTCGCGCTGGGCGGGATCGTCGCGGATCTGGAGTCGACGCTGGCCGGCTTCAACGGCGGCGTCGCGGGTGGGGCGGCCGTCGTCGGCCTGGTGGGCGTGAACCGCTCGTATCCGGATGCCGATGTGGCGCAGTACCTCAACGAATCCGGGCGCGCGATGCTGGCCGCGAGCCGCGATCTCTGCCTGGCCGATGCCGCCCTCGCCTATCCGTTCCTCGACGCGGCGTCGCTGGAAGCCTGGCCCGGATCGCTGACGAACAATCCCGCGCTCAGCGAGGTGCTGCGCCGGGCCAGTCCGCTGTACCGGGCGGGCGCACCGGCGGCTCCGGTACTGATCCATCACGCGGTCGGCGACGAGTTCGCGCCCATCGGCGCGGCGCGGGCATTGGCCGGAAAGTACTGTGCGGCGGGCAGTCCGGTGCAGCTGGTCGAGAATCCGGTCGGCGAGCACGGCACCGAAGCCGTGCTCGGGATGCCTGCGGCACTCGCCTTCCTGGCCGACCGGTTCGCCGCGAAGCCGGTGATCAGTACCTGCTGAAACGCGGCAACGGCCCGAGATCGCCTCGGGCCGTTGTGCTTCGGAGGTGTTCTACTCGACCGCCCCGGCCAGCCGGTCGGCGTAGGGTGCGACGAACTTGCCGACGAGGGGGAGTTCGGCGCGGACGCCGCCGGTCCTGCCGGCCCGGACCATGGCCAGGACCCAGAGCACGACCGTGAAGATCGAGAGCGCGAGCCCGGCGAGGCCGAACAGGATTCCCAGGGCGCCCAGGAACGAGCCGACGATGCTGAGCACGATATTGAGCACCGAGACCGCGCCGAAGAAGACGATGGATTGCGCGGCATGGAATTTCACGTCGGGGTCGTGCTTGCCGAGGAAGAGCAACACGACGCCGGTGAGCCAGCCCAGCGCGTAGGACAGGATGGCGCTGGTCTTCTTGTCGAGGCCGGTGGACTGCGGGTGGTTGTGCGAAGTTGTCATGGGGGCAAGTACACGCCGGGCCCGGCACCTACCGATCCCAGGTTTCGTGCCGCGGCCGAGGTCGGACGGCTCGGCTAGCGTGTGCGGAATGACGCTCGACGACAGGCAGTTTCCCGCCGCCCTGGCCACCGCGTTGGCCACCGATTTCCCCTATGACGACGGGCACGGCATCGATTTCGAGCCCTACACCGCCTTCCTCTCCGCCGCCGATACCAGCGACTGGTGGCAGTCCTGGACCGGCAACCCCGAACTGAACGGCGACGCTTTCCGCGTCTTCGGCCAGGACGGCACCGGTGGCTACGCGGCCCTCTGGCTTACCCGCCCGTCCCGCCCACTCACCGATCAGCCCGTCGTCTTCCTCGGCTCCGAAGGCGAAACCGCCGTCGTAGCAACAGATCTACCCGCCTTCCTCTGGCTACTCGCCGCCGGATTCGGCCCCTACGAGGCCACCGAATACGGCCCCGACTGGACCCCCCAACCCAACCCCGCCCTCACCTCCGTCGCCGAACAATTCGCCCCCGACCGCCGCCAACCCGCCACAGCCATCCTCGAATCGGCCCGCACCGAATTCCCGGACTTCGGTGACATGATCATGGGACTGTGCCGCTGAAAGCGCGGGCTGTTCCGAGGCCGCGCCGTCTTGGTGAGAACCTCTGATGTCAGAAACGAGTCGTGACCCGGTGGCGGTGCGTGCGCCCGATAAGCGCATCGAGAGTTGGTCGGTGACGACGAGAATTGCCGAAGCGAACCGGTGGCTCGTCACGCTGACCGATCCGGCGGGTGTCGAATGGACCGCTGTGGGCGAGGATGTATTCGAGGGGTTCGCGGAGGCGCGTAAACCGCTGGAAAGTAGCGGTTTTCGATTTCTCGTCGTCGGTGCTCGACCGGAGTACTGGCCGACTGGGATGAGCGGTGACATGGGCGGCGGGTTCGATCTGTGGGCCCGCTATCGGTGCGGCTTCCGCAATGTTTTCCGGACAGCGATCGCGATCATCACGCGCGAACGCGGCTACCGGTACATCTTCGCACCGGCCCCGGCGAGGAAGGTAACCACCGCCGAGCGGCAACTGGCGTATCGCGAGCGATGGTTGGCAGGTGGACCCTGAGCGAGTAGTGCTTCGTCCCTGCGGTGGCGCCCCGGACCGGTGTTTGCCGGGGATCACCGGCGACCGGTCAGGAATCGAGAAGCTCGGGGTGGTGGGCTGGTTCTAGCGTGGTGCTGACGGTTGTGCCGAACGACAGGAGTGCAGCATGAAGTTTTCGACGGAGGTCGAACCGGCCGAGCCGATGCGGGGACTGGAGGTTCCGGCCGAGGTGGTGGCGGGGCTCGGGGGTGGGGCGCGGCCGCCGGTGACGATCACGGTCAACGGGCATTCCTGGAAGAGCCGGGTGGCGATCATGCGGGGGCGGCATCTGCTCGGGCTGAGCAAGGCGAATCGGGAGGCGGCGGGGGTGGAGATCGGCGAGGTGGTCGAGGTCGAGTTGATGCTCGACACCGAACCGCGCGTCGTCGTGGAACCCGCGGATTTCGCCCGCGCCCTGGACGAGGACCCCGCCGCCCGTGCCGCCTACGACAAGCTCTCGCACAGTCACAAGCGGGAGCACGTGCACGCGATCGAGAGCGCGAAGAAGCCGGACACCCGCCGGCGGCGCATCGAGAAGGCCATCGCGACCTTGCGCAGCTGATTTCGTCAACGCGGTGCTGGTTCCATTTTTCGATCCGCACACGCCGGCCCGAGGCGACCTGACATCGAAGTGCCATTGATAAGCTGCCCCGCGCAAGGGTTTTCGGTGGAAGAGGGTGTCATGGGTGTCTGGGGTCCGGGGAATTTCGACAGCGACACCGCCGCGGACGGCCTGGGCGAGTTGACCGACCGCCTCATCGCCGACATCGCCGAGCAATTCCAGGATCCCACCGACGACACACCGCTGGAACCCGACGAGTGGGGCGGGGACATGGTCCCCGCCTGGCTGGAAATCCTCGTCCAGATCGCCGAACCCGCGCGGGTGGGCGCCAGCTTCCCCGCCGCCGCCCAGCTCGGCGAGTGGCGCGACCGGTATCTGCGGGTCTGGGACGGCCACATCGATGAGCTCGGCCCCGACGAAGACTTCAAAACCCGCCGACGCGCGGTCCTCACCGCGACCTTCGACCGGGCCGTCGCGCTGGCCACGGCCCGTGAGCGAGACCGAATCGGGTGAACCGCGAGGACGCCGGCTGAACGGCCGGGCAGTCAGCTCGTCCACTGCCGGAGTTTGTCGGGATTGCGGACGGCCCAGACCTGGCGGATGCGGTCACCGGCGATGTCGAAGGCGAGCACGGTGACGGGAGTGTGGTCGATTTCGACGATGAGGCCGGGGAAGCCGTTGACGGTGCGTTCGACGATGGTGGGTCGCGGGCCCGCGGGGGTGAATCCGGTCAGGTAGCGGGCGATGGGTTCGGCGCCGATGATCGGGCGTAGGACGGCGTTGGCGCGCCCGCCTCCGTCCGCGGTGGCGATGGCCTCGGCGTCGAGCAGGGCGACGAGCGCGCTGATGTCCTTGGCTTCCCAGGCCTGTTTGAACGCGCGGACGATGTCGGCCTGACGCCCCGCCGGGGTCGCGGCGGGCCGGGCGGCGTCGATCCGCCGCCGCCCGGAGACGGCGAGCTGACGGCAGGCGGCCGGGGTGCGTCCGACGATGGCGGCGACTTCGGCGAAAGGATAGCGGAAGACGTCGTGCAGGACGAAGGTGACGCGTTCGGCGGGCGTCATCGACTCCAGCACAACCAGAAACGCCATGCTGATCGATTCGTCCAGGGTGATCCGGTCGGCGGGATCGCTGCCCCACTCGTCGTGATCGGGCACGGGCTCGGGCACCCATTCACCCACGTAGCGCTCACGCCGCACCCGCGCCGAACCGAGCAGATCCAGGCAGATCCGGCTCGCGACGCGCGTCAGCCAGCCCCCCGGCGCGGCGATGCTCGCGCGCTGCTCGGGCCGCAGCGCGTACCAGCGGGCGTAGGTCTCCTGGACGACGTCCTCGGCGTCGGCCAGTGAGCCGAGCAGCCGATACGCGAGGTTGATCAGCTGCGCGCGCTCGGCCATGACCGTGTCGATGTCCTCACTCATATCTTTCCGACGATATGACCGCCCGCGATGTGAGGTGCGCCCGCCACCTCACATCGCGCCGACCCGCGTCGTCGTATCTCTCGGGCGGGGATTCCGCTCCGCCTGAGAGGAGACAAGCGATGACCCGCACCGATTCCGGCCTCGACGCGTTCCTGGCGACCCGCGTCGCGGCCCAGCCGGCTAATCCAATCCGTTGAGCAGGGCGATGACGGCTCGCGCCATCGCGGCGGGGTCGCCGTCGCCGGGGCGCAGGACGAGGTCGGGGTTCGCCGGGCGTTCGTAGGGCGCGTCGATGCCGGTGAAGCCGCGGATCTCGCCGGCGCGGGCCTTGGCGTACATGCCCTTGGGGTCGCGGGATTCGCAGATCTCCAAGGGTGTGTCGACGAAGACCTCGACGAACGGGAGCCCGGCGGCCTCGTGCACGGCGCGGGCGCGGTCGCGATCGGCCTGGAACGGACTGATCAGCGACACCACCGAGATGACGCCGGAATCGGCGAAGAGCCGGGCGACCTCGCCGACCCGCCGGATGTTCTCCACCCGGTCCGCGTCGGAGAAACCGAGATCGGCATTGAGCCCGTGGCGCAGGTTGTCGCCGTCCAGCAGGAACGCCGGCCGCCCGGCGGCGACTAGCCGACGCTCCAATTCGACTGCCACGGTGGACTTTCCGGAGCCGGAGAGGCCGGTCAGCCAGACTGTCAGCCCGCGGGTGGCGCGCTCCTCGCGGCTGACGGCGGTGGCGTGCCAGACCACCCGCGCCGAGGGCAGCGTGGGCCCGGTGATCATGCCCGCGGCGACGGTGTTGCCGGTGGTTTCGTCGACGAGGATGAAGCTGCCGGTGCCGCGGTTGCGGCGGTAGGGGTCGAACAGCAGCGGCTGCCGGGTGCGCAGCTGGATGCGCCCGATCTCGTTGAGCCCCAGCGACTCCGGATTCTCGTCGCGATGCAGGGTGTTCACGTCCAGCCGGTAGTCCAGGGTGCGCACCTCGGCGGTGACGGCGCGGGTGGTGTGCCGGACGGTGTAGGTGGCGCCGGGGGTGAGCCGGCTGTCCTCGGCGAACCAGCACACCATGGCGTCGATGTCGCGCCCGACGAGCGGCCGGTTGGCGGGACGGCAGATCAGGTCACCGCGCGAGATGTCGATGTCGTCGGCCAGTTGCAGCGTGACCGCCTGCGGCGGAAAGGCTTCCGCGATCGGCGTGCCGCCGGGACCCCAGATGGCGGTCACCGTGGTGCTCAGCCCCGAGGGCAGGACCGCGACCTCGTCGCCGGGTTTGAACACCCCGCCCGCGACGGTGCCCGCGTAGCCGCGGAAATCCTTGGCATGGCTGCGGGTGACGTACTGCACCGGGAAGCGCGCGTCGATCAGGTTGCGGTCCGAGGCGATGTGCACCTCTTCCAGATGGTGCAGCAGGGGAGTGCCCTCGTACCACGGCATCGCCGATCCCCGGTGCACGATATTGTCGCCGTTGAGCGCCGACATCGGCACGAAGGTCAGGTCCGAGACGTCGAGTTTCATGGCGAAACCGGCGAATTCCTCGCGGATCTCCTCGAAGCGCTGTTGCGACCAGTCGACCAGATCCATTTTGTTCACGCACAGCACCAGGTGCGGGATGCCGAGCAGACCGGCCAGGAAGGCGTGCCGTCTGGTCTGCTCCACCACACCTTTGCGCGCGTCGACCAGGATCAGCGCCAGGTCTGCGGTGGACGCGCCGGTCACCATGTTGCGGGTGTACTGGATGTGCCCGGGGGTGTCGGCGATGATGAATTTGCGCCGGGGCGTGGCGAAATAGCGGTGCGCGACGTCGATGGTGATGCCCTGCTCGCGCTCGGCGCGCAGGCCGTCGGTGAGCAGCGCCAGATTCGGGTAGGCCTCACCGCGATCGCGGCTGGTGCGCTCCACCGCCTCGAGCTGATCGGTGAAGATCGTCTTGGAGTCGTAGAGCAGGCGGCCGATGAGCGTGGACTTGCCGTCGTCCACACTGCCCGCCGTGGCCAGTCTCAGCAGCGTGGTCATCAGAAGTAGCCCTCTCGCTTGCGATCTTCCATGCCCGCCTCGGAGATGCGGTCGTCGGCGCGGGTGGCGCCGCGTTCGGTGATCCGGGTGGCGGCGACCTCGGCGACCACCTCTTCCGGTGTGGCGGCGGCGGATTCCACGCAGCCGGTGCAGGTGGCGTCGCCCACCGTGCGGAAGCGCACCAGCGCCTCGACGGGTTCCTCGCCCGCCAGCAGACGCAGGAATCGGGTGTGCGCCAACAGCATTCCGTCGCGTTGCACCACCGGGCGGCGGTGCGCGTAGTACAGCGGCGGCAGCTCGATGCGCTCGGCGGCGATGTAGTGCCAGATGTCGAGCTCGGTCCAGTTCGAGAGCGGGAACACCCGGATGTGCTCGCCGCGCCGGTGTTTGCCGTTGTAGAGGTTCCAGAGTTCGGGGCGCTGGTTGCGCGGATCCCACTGCCCGTACTCGTCGCGGAAGCTGAACACCCGCTCCTTGGCGCGGGCCTTCTCCTCGTCGCGGCGGGCGCCGCCGAAGACGGCGTCGAATTCGCCCTCCCGGATCGAGCGCAGCAACGTGGCGGTCTGCAGCCGGTTGCGGGACGCGCGCGGTCCCGTCTCCTCGACCGCGCGCCCGGCGTCGATGTCGTCCTGCACGCTGCCGACCACCAGGCGCAGGCCGTAGCGGTCGACGGTGCGGTCGCGGTATTCGATCACCTCGTCGAAATTGTGCCCGGTGTCGATGTGCAGCACCGGGAACGGCAGCGGCGCCGGCCAGAACGCCTTCGCCGCCAGGTGCAGCATCACCACCGAATCCTTGCCGCCGGAGAACAGCAGGACCGGACGTTCGAACGTCGCGGCGACTTCGCGGAATATGTATGCCGACTCGGCCTCGAGCGCGTCCAGATGCGGCAGCTCGTAGGTGCTCGCCGTCGACTTTGCGTACTGGCTCACGGATCAAAACTAGAACACGTTTCTACAAATGGTCAATGGGTGCCCCGGGTCGGCCGCTGCCCGCCGGAGGCGTCGGTCACCGCGTCGGCGGCCGCGACGAGAACCTTTCCTCGCCGGTCGATTTCGGCCCCGGTGACAGCCGCGCCGACGTGCATGGTGAGCACCATGTTCTGCCGCCCGTCCCCGCCGTAGGTGGGCGCGGCGAGCAGGCTCACCGGGTGCTCCTTGCGCGGCCGCAGATCGCTGCCGAGGTAGACCCGCTCGCCCAGGCTGGTCACCAGTTCGGCCACCAGTTCCCGCAGCTCGTCGGGCAATTCCCGGGCCGCGACACCGGCCAGCAGCGAGTACAGCTTGCCGCCCGCGGAGGTCATGCTCTCGACCAGATAACCGCGCTCCCGGCAGTCGGCGACCACCTGGCGCAGCCGGGATTCGTCCTGCCGCACCGGCACCGTGGGCGGCTTGGCGAGCCAGGCGTCGAAGGCGGCGTCGGTGTCCCACAGCACGTACATCAGGCCCACGGGCGGGGCGAACTGGTAGGACGCGCCGACCTTCACCAACCCCGGCCCGGTGCTCTCCAGCACCAGGATCTGCTCGCCCACCACCGCCGACGCGGTGCAGGTGGTGCGGTATCGAGCGCTGAGTTTCGCCAGTTCGGTGCGCGCGATCGCGGAGATGGCGAAGCTGTCCTGGGCCACCCGGCCGGCCGCGATCAGCGCGGGCCCGAGCCCGTAGGTGCGGGCCAGCGGGTCGCGCACCAGGTACCCCGCGGCGGTGAGTTCGGTGAGAATCCCCAGGCAGGTGGGTTTGGCGAGGTCGAGTTCGCGGGCCAGTTCGGAGAGTCCGAAGCGCTTGCCGCGCTGCTCGACCAGGAAATCGAGCACCTGCACTACCCGGGTCGTGGGCGCGGATCGACGGGCAACCATGGACAACTCCTAGAACAGGTTCTAATCTTGCTCGTATCGAAATGTACCAGACCGGTACATATTTGGAACATGGAGATGCCGTTGACCGAGCCCGCCTCGCTGACCCAGCCGTTCGCCGACGCGATCGCCGCGGCCGAGCAGATCATCACCACCGCGCCGCACATCCGCACCGAGCAGGATCTCGTCGAGGGGTACGACTACCTCGCGGGCAGTATCCGCGCCTCGCTGCAGATGGCGTGGGCGTACGAGCGCGATTTCCCCTTCTTCGTGCAGTCCACCGGCCCGTACACGAAGATGGGCCTGGACAACCCCGACACGCTCTACTTCCACGCCTACCTGCGCCCCGACGCCGAATACGTCGTGACCGGCACGCGCGGCACCACCCGGGACCTGAGCTTCCAGGTGCTCAACGGCGACTACTCGCCCGTCGACGTGCCCGACAGCCTCACCGCCTTCGACGATCGCGCCCTCGACATCGCCGAAGACGGCACCTACGAGATCCGCTTCGGTCCCGGCGAGCCCGGCCCCGGCTACGTGCAGCTCGGCGCGGACGCCGCGATGCTGGTGGTGCGCGAGGTCTCCAGCGACTGGGCCGCCGAGCAGGCCGGCACCCTCCGCATCCAGCGCGTCGACAAGATCGGCGACGCGCCGCCGCCGCTGAGCCGGGACGTGCTCACCAAGCGCTACGGCGTGGCGGGCAAGATGCTGATCTCCCGGCTCAACACCTTCCTGGCCTTCCCGAAGTGGTTCTACCTGAACCTGCCGGTCAACACGATGACCGAGCCCCGCCTCACCCCGGGCGGGCTCAGCACGCAGTTCTCCTCGGCCGGGCACTACGAGCTCACCGACGACCAGGCGCTGCTCATCACGGTGCCGAAATCCGATGCGCCGTATCAGGGTTTCCAGCTCGGCAGCATGTGGTACCTGTCGCTGGACTACATCAACCACCAGACCAGCCTCACGGCCGACCAGGCGCGCGTCGATCCGGACGGCAAGATCCGCCTGATCGTCAGCGAACGGAATCCCGGTCTGGTCAACTGGATCGAGCGCACCGGGCACGATCGCGGATATGTGCAGTTCCGCTGGCAGCGGGTCGCACGGGACATGAAGCCGGAGGACGGCCCAACCGTGGAGGTGGTCTCGGTCGACGACATCCCCCAGCGCCTGCCCTTCTACGAGCAGGCGCGCATTACCCCCGAGGACTGGCGCGCGCGGATCGCGGCGCGCCAGCAGGCCGTCGCGGAGAGGATGCAGGGCTGATGCTGTTGCAGGACAAGGTGGTTGTGGTCTCGGGCATCGGCCCGGGGCTCGGGCGCGCGCTCGCGGTGCGGTGTGCGCGGGCGGGCGCCGACGTGGTGCTGGCCTCGCGCACCGAATCCCGGTTGAAAGAGGTGGCCGCGGAGGTCGAGGGTCTGGGCCGGCGGGCGCTGGCGGTGCCGACCGATATCGACGACGACGCCGCCGTCGCGAATCTGGTGGCGGCGGCCCGGGCCGAGTTCGGCCGCGTCGACGCGCTGGTGAACAACGCCTTCGCCATGCCGCCGATGGCGAACCTGGCGCAGGTGGACCTGGTCGATCTGCGCGCCGCCTTCGAAACGAATGTCCTTGCGGCGCTGCGGGTGACGCGCTCCTTCGTGCCCGAGCTGGCCGAATCGAAGGGCGCGGTCGTGATGATCAACTCGGCCGTGCTGCGGCACTCGCGCCGCCCGTTCGGCCCGTACAAGATGGCCAAGACGAGTCTGCTGGCGATGGCGCAGAGCCTGGCCTCCGAGCTCGGGCCGCAGGGCATCCGGGTGAATTCGGTTGCCCCCGGCTATATCTGGGCCGAGAACCTGAAGATGTATTTCGACTACCTGGCGCAGAAGCGCGGCGTGACGCCCGAGGAGGTGTACGCCGACACCGCCAAGACACTGGACCTGCGCAAACTGCCCGAGCCCGACGAGATCGCGGACGCGGTCGTGTTCCTGGCCTCGGCGATGGCGCGGGCGATCACCGGGCAGTGCCTGGACGTCAACTGCGGCGAGTACCACCACTAGAAGTTCTGAGGAGAACCCAGATGATCGGTCGACCGGACGTCGGCACCCTGGATGACTTACACGCCTCGGCGACCAAGGTCGTCGGCCTGGACGATTTCGGCGATCCCGGCTATCGCGAGGGTCTGGGGGTGCTGCTGAAATCCCTGACCGAGGACGCGGAGCTGACCCCCTTCGGCAACAAGGTCAACCGGGCATTCCTGCGCGGCGCGCTGATCGCCCGGTTGCTGAGCGAGTCGGCCTGGCAACGCTTTCCGGAGCACGAGCAGGTCGCGATCCAGCGCCCGATCTTCGTCACCGGCTTGCCGCGCTCGGGCACGACGGCGGTGCACCGGCTGCTCAACGCCGACCCGGGACACCAGGGTCTGGAGATGTGGCTGACCGAGTTCCCGCAGCCGCGTCCGCCGCGGGCGAGCTGGGCGGAGAACCCGGTGTATCAGCGCCTGGCCGCCGCCTACGAGCAGCATCACGTCGAGCATCCGGAATTCATGGGCGTGCATCACATTTCGGCCGATCAGGTCGAGGAGTGCTGGCAGCTGCTGCGGCAATCGGCGCTGTCGGTGTCCTACGAGTGCCTGTCCTACCTGCCGACCTATTCGGAGTGGCTGCGCGAGCAGGACTGGACCGACGCCTACCGCCGGCACCGGCGCAATCTGCAGTTGATCGGCCTGAACGACGCGAATCGCCGCTGGGTGCTGAAGAATCCGAGTCACCTGTTCGCGCTGGACGCGATCATGGAGGTCTACCCGGACGCGCTGGTCATTCAGATGCACCGCGATCCGAGCACCATCATCGCCTCGGTGTGCAGCTTGAACGAGAAGGCCACCGAGGGGTGGTCGGAGAAGTTCCGCGGCCCCGTCATCGGAGAGACGCAGCTCGATCTGTGGGCGCGCGGCTCCGAGCGCTTCCTCTCGGATCGTAAGCGGCACAACGCCGCTCAGTTCTGCGACGTCTACTACGAGGATTTCGTCGCCGACCCGATCGGCATGGTCGCCGCGATCTACCGGCATTTCGGCCTGGAGCTGACCGAGGCCGCCCGGGCCGCGATGGCGGCCCTGCATTCCGAGAGCACCTCCGGCGCCGCGCGCCCGGTGCACAAGTACACCCTCGGCGACTTCGGCCTGACCGCCGGTCAGGTCGACGCCCGCTTCGCCGAATACCGGGAGACCCACTACCCGAGCCGCTGACCCGGCATTACCCCGGCATCGGGCGCACTGCGGCGGCGGGGCGCCCGATGCCGTTCCGCTACTGCTGGCCGGGCTTGAGGACGATGAACAGGCCGTGCGCCTCGGCGCAGAGACGGTCGCCGTCGTGCAGAGTGGCGCGCAGGTAGACCTTGCGGCCGTCCTGGCGTTCGGCCCAGGCGTGCAGGCGGAGTTCGGTGTTGAGCGGGGTGACCGAGCGGTAGTCGACGGTGAGCGAGGCGGTGCGGGTGACCGAGCCGGTGTTCATGGCGGCGGCCATGCCCATCAGGTCGTCGAAGCCGAGGGAGATGTGGCCGCCGTGTGCCGCGTTGTTGCCGCCGAGGTGGAAGGTGCGGAAGGTGATGCGCGCGTGCACGCCGTCCCGGTCGGCGGTGTCGATGCGGAACGGCGGCAGCGTGATGTTGCCCCGGCCCGGCAGATCGTGGCGGGTCCAGGTCGGCGCCGACCACTCGGTGACGGTGGCCGCGGTGAGCTTGTCGTTGAGCTTCTCCAGTACGCCGATGGCCTCGAGGGCCAGTTCGTCGGTGGGGCTGATCAGGCGTGCCCGGTCCATCAGGGTGCGGACCTGTTCGATCAGCTCGCCGTAGTGCGGCCCGCCGCGCAGCGTGGAATCGCCGTTGGCCAGTTCGGCGTCGATGGCCTCCACCATCGGCCGGAACCCGCCCTCGTGGTGCTCTTCGCTGGGCAGCGCGGCTGCCTTGTCGATACCGGGCCGGGGTTCACTCATATGGAACATGTTATTGGTTGCCCGCCGGACGCTCGCGCACGGGACCCCGCCCCCTCGGCGCGCGCCGGACCCGGGGCACCTAGTCTGGGTATCCGATTATCCATCAGGTATCGACGAGAAAACGCACGCGGGCGGCTTCATCGGATGTCTGCGGCTGGCGAAAGGCGTTGTCCCGATGCGTATTACGGCGGTCGTCTTCGACATGGACGGCATCCTGATCGACTCCGAACCGGTCTGGGAACGGGTCCGCCGCGACTATGTCGCGGAAAAGGGCGGGCGGTGGCTACCGGATACGCAGAAGCGGCTGATGGGCATGAGCACCGGCGAATGGTCGGAGTACCTCAGCGGTGAACTCGGCGTCGGGGGCACCCCCGACTCGGTCGCCGACGACGTGATCGAGCGCATGGCCGCGCACTACGACCACGAGGTGCCGCTGCTGCCCGGTGCGGTGGCGGCGGTGCAGCGGATGAGCGAGAACTGGCCCCTGGCCGTGGCGAGTTCCTCGCCGCGCACGCTGATCAACACGGTGCTGGGCCGCACCGGCCTGATCGAGTTCTTCGACGTCACCTTCTCCACCGAGGAGGTCGATCGCGGCAAGCCCGCCCCGGACGTGTACGTGGCGGCCGCGGCGTTCCTGCGCAAGAAGACGACCGACTGTGCGGCCGTGGAGGATTCGAGCAACGGCATCCGGGCCGCGCACGCCGCGGGCATGCGGGTGATCGCCGCACCGCGCCCGGAGTATCCGCTCGACGACGACGCGCGCACGCTCGCGGCCCATGTCATCGACGGGCTCGACAAGCTCACGCCCGCGCTGGTGGACGAGCGCGACTGACGCGCCGGGGCGAGTCAGCGATAGGACTCCAGCAGCGTGCGGGCCGCGTCCGCGATGTCGTCGTCGAGCCAGCCGGGCAGCGCCGCCGCGTGCGCGTGCCGGCGCAGCGCCGCGTAGGGCAGGTCGACGACCGCGCGGCTGACGGCGTCGATCTCGCGGTCGCCGTGGCGGCCGGTGAGGTCGTGCGCGATGCGGTGCAGGTGCTCGATCAGCGGTGCGTTCATGCCGGCGAGCCGGGTCTGGAACGCGTCGTCGGGCCCGCCGTCGAGCAGGTCGCTGGGCCGCAGGCTCAGGAGAAGCCTTGCGTCATCGCGTAATTCGCGTCCGAAGCGGATGGACGCGCGCACCATCGCTACCCCGGCCTCGACGGGGTCGGGCACGCCGGCGGCGGCGATGACCCCGGCCTGGAAGCGGGCCAGCGCGCGCAACCAGGCTTCGGTGAGCACGCCGTCGCGATTGCCGAAACGGTGGTACAGCGTGCCGACCGGCGCGCCGCTGGCCGCCGCGATCGCGGCGACGCTGGCGGCGCGCGGTCCGTCGCTGAGCACCAAAGTGCGTGCGGCGTCCAGGATCACATCCGAGTCGTGCTTGCGAGGTGGTGCCACTACTAGTACGTTCCTTCTATATGCAGCGGTTGCCCTATATCGATGAGCATTCCAGGTCGGTCGACGCCGATCGTGATCGGGTTTGGCGGGCACTGCTGCGCGTGGTCTGCACGGATCCGCTGGACCCGGCGACGGTGCCCACCGGATTCGTGCTCGATGCCGCCGAGGAACCTACCCGGTTGGCCTTGCGCGGCCGACACTGGTTCGCGGAATACGAACTGGTCTTCTTGCTCGAGCAACCGCACCCCGGCCGCACGCTGCTGCGGGCGCGCAGCTGGGGGAGATTTCCCGGGGCGCACGGCAAGATCTATCGCGCGCTGGTGATCGGCAGCGGCGGGCATCGGCTCGTGGTCCGCCGGATGCTGCGCCGAATCGCCGCCGTGGCCTGACGCCGGGGCCGCGTCGGCGCCCGGTTCGCGGGCGGCGCATGATCGACCGATGTCGAATTACGTTCAGCTCGGGGATGTTCGGACCTGGTACGACGAGCACGGCGCGGGGGAGCCGGTGCTGCTGTCGCACGGCGGCTTCGTCGACTCCCGCATGTTCGACGCGGCGCTGCCGTTGCTCGCGGACTTCCAGGTGTATCGGGCTGACCGGCGCGGGCACGGCCGGACCGCGGACGTGGCGGGGCCGTTCAGCTATGACGCGATGGCGGCGGACACCATCGCGTTCCTGGACACCGTGGTCGGGCGGCCCGCGCACCTGGTCGGCTACAGCGACGGCGGGATCGTGGCGCTGCTGGTGGCGCTGCGGCGGCCCGACCTGGTCGGCAAGCTGGTGGCGATCAGCGCCAACTTCCATCACGAGGGCCTGGTGCCCGGGGTGCTGGACGGCTTCGCCGACGAGGAGCCGATGCGGCGGCTGGCCGGGCGCTACGGCGAGGTGTCACCGGACGGCGCAGATCATTTCCCGGTCGTCGCCGACAAGGTGCTGGCCATGGCGACCGGTCAGCCGACACTCACCGCCGCGGACCTGGGCGATATCGGGGCCCGCACCCTGGTGCTGGCCGCCGACGACGACGCGGTGACCCTGGAACACACCATCGCCCTCTACCGCGCGATCCCGAACTCCGAATTGTCCATCGTGCCGGGCACGTCGCACCTGCTCGTCGTGGAGAAGCCCGAGGAGGTCTACCGCCTGGCAGGCGACTTCCTCCGGTCCGGGCCGCCGCACACCTGGCAGCCGTTGCGCCGCGCCTGAGCCGGACCGCCGCGGCGCTAGTGCGGGACGGCGATGCCCTCGGCGTGCGCACGGGCGGACCAGCGGCCGCGGTCGTGCCGGACCTCCACCGGGTGATCGAAGGCGGTGGAGACCGTCTCGGTGGTGATGACCTCGTGCGCGGGCCCGGCGGCGACGGTGCGGCCGTCGGCGATGAGCAGCGCATGGGTGGTGGTGGTCGGGAGCTCCTCCAGGTGGTGGGTGACCAGAATGGAGGCGACCTCGGGGTGGGTCTCGCCGAGGGTGTCGATGGTCTGCAGCAGTTGTTCGCGGGCAGCCAGATCCAGGCCGGTGGCGGGCTCGTCGAACAGCAGCAGGCGCGGTTCGGCGATCAGCGCGCGGGCGATGAGGGTGCGGCCGCGCTCACCCTGGGACAGGGTGGGCCAGGTGCTGTCGGCCTTGCCCTTCAGGCCGATGGTCTCGATCATCGCCTCGGCACGCCGCAGCTCCTCCGGGCCCGGCCTCCAGCGCATCGGGAGATCGATGGTGGCGGTGAGGCCGGTGAGCACCACCTCGCGCACGCTGAGCGAATAGCGCAGCGGGTGCCGCGGATTCACGTGGCCGATGGAGCGCCGCAAACCCGCCAGTTCCACCTTGCCCATCTGCGCGCCCAGCACGTGCACCGCGCCGGTGGTGGGAAAGGTGACCGCGCCGCAGAAGCCGAGCAGCGTGCTCTTGCCCGCGCCGTTGGGGCCGAGCAGCGCCCAGTGCTCGCCGGCGCGCACGGTCAGCGAGATGCCGTGCAGGATCTGGTTGCCGTCGCGGCGGAAGGTGACGTCGTCGAGCAGCAGGACGGGTGCGTCGGGCACGGGGGTACCTCCTTGGATCGTGGTCACGAGAACGCCGCCTTCAGCTGCGTCAGATGGGTGCGGCTGAATTCGGCCGCGGCGGCGGGGTTTCGGTGCGCGATGGCGTCGGTGAGCCGGATGTGCGCGTCGTGGTCGGCGGCCTCGGAGGGCACCGGGCGGATCTTCAGCATGTCGATCATCGCCACCCGCAGCCGGGGCAGGAAGCTGTCGAACAGCTGGGTGAGCACGTCGTTGTGCGCGGCGAGGAGCACCGCGCGGTGGAAGGCCATGTCCGCGTCGACGTGCTCCTCGACCGACTCGCCGTGCGCCTCGCGCGCGGCCAGCGCGCGCCGGAGGGCACGCAGGTCGGCGGGCGTGCGGCGCTGCGCGGCCAGCGCGGCGGCCTCGGCCTCGATGGCGATGCGGGCCTCGATCACCGCGGCGATGGTGGCGCGGCGCAGCACGACATCCCAGTCCTCGGTGACATCGAGCGCGGTGACGAAGACGCCCGCGCCCTGGCGACTGTCCAGCACGCCCTTGCCGGCCAGCTCCCGGATGGCCTCGCGCAGCGTCGAGCGGCCCACGCCCAGCTGCGCGGCCAGCGTGGTTTCGCCTGGCAGGCGGTGCCCGAGCGGCCACTCACCGGCCCGGACGCGGGCGAGCAGCAGCTCGGCCGTCTGCGCCGCCAGCGGGTGGCGGCGAACCTGGGCAACCATCACGACCTCTCTACTTGTCTGAGGAGTTGTGTAGAGTCTAGCCATCATGCGCACCATGCTTCTGCTTAGCCGCCACGGCGGGGCCTGACCGACCGGCCGCCCGCCGTGGGGCTTCGTCGTGGCCGGTCACCCATGTCTATTCGTGACAGGACCTCGAGCATGCGTGCTTTTCCCACCATCGCCACCCCGTCCGGGCCCGCACCCGGCCCGGCCTGGAACCCGCAGCGGCACTCCCGGATGCCTTCGCACCGCTACCGCGACGTCTACGACCGAGTGGAAGTGCCACTCGCCCAACGGCAGTGGCCGGGCAACCGGATCACCCGGGCGCCGCTGTGGGTGCCGGTCGACCTACGCGACGGCAACCAGGCGCTGGCCGAACCCATGGATCCCGAGCGCAAGCGCCGCTTCTTCGAGCTGCTGGTAGCCATGGGCTACAAGGAGATCGAGGTCGGCTACCCCTCCGCCTCCCAGGCCGACTTCGATTTCGTCCGCCTGATCGCCGAGTCGGATCTGGCGCCCGCGGACGTCTCGATCGTCGTCTTCACCCCCGCCCGCGCGGATCTGATCGAGCGCACCGTGGAGTCGGTGCGCGGGATCCGCAACGAGGTGGTCATCCACCTGTACACGGCGACCGCGCCGGCTTGGCGAAACCTGGTGCTGGGCAAGGCGGAAGCCGAGGTGCGCGAGCTGATCCTGGCCGGCGGGCGGCGCATCCTGGAGCTGGCCGGCGGGTGGCCGAACGTGCGATTCCAGTTCTCGCCCGAGGTCTTCAACCTGACCGAGCCCGACTTCGTGCTCGACGTCTGCGACCGGATGACCACGCTGTGGGACGCCACGCCGGAGCGTCCGGTGACGCTGAATCTGCCTGCGACAGTGGAGGTCGCGACACCCAACGTCTACGCCGACCAGATCGAGTACATGCACCGGAACCTGGCCCGGCGCGCGGCCGTCATCCTGTCGGTGCACCCGCACAACGACCGCGGCACCGGAATCGCCTGCGCGGAACTGGCGGTGCTGGCCGGAGCGCAGCGGGTGGAGGGCTGTGTGTTCGGTAACGGCGAGCGCACCGGCAATGTCGACATCGCCACCCTGGCGCTGAATCTGCACGCCCAGGGCGTGGACCCGATGATCGATTTCTCCGACATCGACGAGATCCGCCGCACGGTCGAGTTCTGCACCCGCCTGCCGATCCACCCGAGGCACCCCTACGCCGGGGACCTGGTGCACACCGCGTTCTCGGGCACGCACCAGGACGCGATCCGCAAGGGACTGGCCGAGCATCGGGCCCGCGCGGCCGCCGCGGGCGTCGCCGAGCGCGAACTCGATTGGCAGGTCCCGTATCTGCCGATCGATCCCGCCGACCTGGGCCGCAGCTACGAGGCGGTGATCCGGGTCAACTCGCAGTCCGGCAAGGGCGGCATCGCCTATCTGCTGGAGACCGAATTCGGCCTCGAGCTGTCGCGGGAGCAGCAGATCGACTTCGCCCGCCGGGTGCAGGCCCATGTCGACGCCACCGGCCGCGAGGTCACCGCCGCGGAACTGCGCGCCCTGTTCGCGGCGGCGTATCCGGCGCCCACGGCGGCTGCCGGAGGGTAGCTCGCACAGCACCCGGCCGACATCTTCGACCAAAATGCCCGAGATGTCGGCCGGGCGTGCGAAGGTAATCGGCGTGGTGCGGCACGTGCAAGGGAACCTCCCGGCGGAGGTGACGAGCTTCGTCGGTCGTGGTGGCGAGGTGGCCGCGGCCAAGGCGCTGCTGTCCAGCACCCGGTTGCTCACCCTGACCGGGCCGGGCGGGGTCGGCAAGACCAGGCTTTCGCGGCGGGTCGGCGCGGAGGTGCGGCGCGCGTTTCCCGACGGCGTCTGGCTGGTCGAGGTCGCGCATGTGCACGACGGCGAATTGGTCGGGCTCAGCGTCGCCACCACCCTCGGCCTGCGCGATGACACCAGCGCCCCGCTGACCGGGCTCATCGAGTTCCTGGCGGGCAAGAGCCTGCTGTTGATCCTGGACAATTGCGAGCATCTGATCGACGCCTGCGCCGAGCTGGCCGACCGGCTGATCCCGGCCACCGACGGTGTGCGCGTCCTGGCGACCAGCCGCGAACCGCTGGGCGTCGACGGCGAACAGGTCATGCCGGTGGCCCCGCTGGCGGTGCCCGCCGCCGACGAGGACGGCGGCGAGCGCGCGGACGACAGCGATGCGCTGCGTTTGCTCACCGAACGCGCGACCGCCGCGAATCCGGAGTTCCGGGTCACCGAGGCCAACCGCGCCGCGCTGGCCGCGATCTGCCGCCGCCTCGACGGCATCCCGCTGGCGCTGGAACTGGCGGCGTTGCGCCTGCGGATGTTCACTCCCGATCAGGTGCTGGCCCGCCTGGACGACGCCATGAAGCTGCTGACCACCGGCCTGCGCACCGCGCCGCGGCGGCAGCAGACCCTGGAGGCGGCGATCCGGTGGAGCTATGACCTGTGCCGGCCCGGCGAGCAGCGGCTGTGGGAGCAGCTCTCGGTCTTCGCGGGCGGCTTCGATCTCGACGCCGCCGAGGCCGTGTGCGTGCTGGAACCGCCTGCGCTGCTGGTGGATTCGCTGACCGGCCTGGTGGACAAGTCGGTGCTCGGCTACCGGCACGACAGCGACGGCACCGGCCGCTACACCATGCTGGAGCCGCTGCGCCAGTTCGCCCTGGCCGAGCTCGCGGCCCACGGCGACGAACGAGCGGTCCGGATCCGCCACCGGGAGCACTACTACCTGCTGGCCCATCGCGGGCGCACCGACTACTGGGGCGACCGCGACGCCGACTGGTTCCGCGAGGTGACTCGCGAACACGCCAATCTGCGTGCGGCGCTGCAATTCTCGCTGTCGGATCCGGAGGGCGCGCACCGCGCCCTGGAGATCGCCAACGAGCTGCGGCCGTTCTGGGAGCACTACCGGTTCCTGCTGGAGGGGTACCGCTGGCTGGGCGAGGCGCTGGCCCGCGATCCGCGGCCCAGCGTCGCCCGGGCCCGGGCGCTGGCGGCCGCCTCGGTGATCGCGGCCATGCTCTCCGACGTCGCCGAGGCCAATCGGTTCGCCGACGAATGCCGGGAGCTTGCAACGGAATTGAACGCGGTGGAGGTGCTGGTCGAGTACCGGCTGCTCTCGGCGCTGCTGACCTTCGCCGAGGGGGATCCGCACGGCGCGCTCGACATCGCCGTGCAGGCGGCCGAGGAGGGCGCGCGGTGCGCGCACCACGGGGTGCAGATGGAAAGCCTGGCCTTCGGCTACGTGTGCGCGCTGACGCTCGAGGACGCGCGCGCCGACGCGATCGCGGACCGCTTCCTGGCCAAGACCGCCGAGCACGGCTCACATCTGCTCGGCGGCCTGGCCAACTGGGCCGTCGGCACCAACGAGTGGCGAAAAGGTCACCAGGACAAGGCGATCACCGAGCTACGCCGGGCGATCGAGCAGTTCCGGCTGTTCGATCGCTGCGTGTGGGCCGCCTCCGGGTTCGACGGTCTGGCCTGGGCCGCGGCCGCCCAGGGCGATCAGGTGCGCGCGGCCCGGCTGATGGGCGCCGCGGTCGCGGTGCGCCGGGGCAGCACCCAGCGCCTGGCGCACGCCATGACCGAATCGGTCGGCGACAAGGTCCGGGTCCAGGTCGCACACGCGCTGGGGGACAAGGAGTTCCGCGCCGCCTTCGACAGCGGCGCGGCCATGCCGCTGGCCGAGGCCATGGGGTACGCGCTCGGCACCGAACCGGTGCCCGCGCCGGCGCCGAAAGCCGCGGCCGCCGACGTGCTGACCCGGCGCGAGAAGGATGTCGCCCGGCTGGTCGCCGCCGGATACAGCAACAAGCGCGTCGCCGCCGAGCTGGTCATCTCGATCCGCACCGCGGAGAGCCACATCGATCACATCCTGACCAAGCTCGGCTTCTCCTCGCGCACCCAGATCGCCGGGTGGGCGGCTCAGCATCTGGCCTGAGCGCGGCTACTCGCCGGTCTTGCCGTCGATCGCCTCGCGCAGCAGGTCGGCGTGGCCGTTGTGGCGCGCGTACTCCTCGAGCATGTGCAGGTATACCCAGCGCAGGCTGTACAGCTCGGTCCGTTCGGGGTACGGGTGCCGGAAGGTCGCCTCCAGCGCCAGGTCGCGGACGGCGGCGTCGCACTTGCCGATCTCGTCCAGGTAGCGGGCGTAATCGTGTGCGGCGTCGGCAGTTTCGATGCCGTTGAAGTCGGCGTCGATGTCCTCGGTGTAGTCGAAGACATGGCCGACGTCCTTGCCCGCCGCCGTCTTGCGGAACCAGCCGCGCTCGACCTCGGTCATGTGTCGCAGCAGCCCGAGCAGGGTGAGATTGGAGGTGGGCAGCACCCGCGTCTTGAGCTGCTCGCCGGTGAGCCCCGAACACTTCCACAGCAGGGTGTCGCGGTGATAGTCCAGGAAAGCCCGCAATTGGCTGCGCTCGTCGCCGATGAGTGGGGGTTCGCGTCGATCGATATCAGGTGCCGTCCACGTCATCGGCCGACTCTAACCCGCGGCGTTCAGCTCCCGCGAACGATCACCGCAGTCCGTGGACGAGGAAGTCGGTGACCGCCCGCTCGAAGGCGGCCTTGCGTTCGATCTGCACCCAGTGCCCGCAGCGGCCGAACAGCCGCAGGTCGGCGTTCGGCAGTTGCCGGGAGGGCAGCAGCGCGCCCTCGGCCGGGGTGACCCGGTCGTCGCGGCCCCACAGCATGAGCACCTCGTGGCGCAGGCCGCGCAAGCGCGCCCACAGCGGAACCTGGTCCGCCAGAGCGGGATTGGCGAAAGTGGCGTACGCGTCGCGCAGCGCGGCGATGGCGGCGGGGTCGGCGGCGGTGCGCAATCGGTCCGACACCAGTTCCTCGGTGAGGATGGACTGATCGAAGACCATGGTGCGCAGCCAATCCAGCACCCGGTCCCGGGTCGGGTCCGCGGTGAAGTCCAGCAGCCGCCGGATCCCCTCGGAGGGTTCGGGTCCCAGCACGTTCACGCCGACGCCGCCGGGCGCCATCAGCACCAGCCGGTCCACCCGGCGCGGATGTTCCAGCGCCACCAGGGTGGCGACCGCGCCGCCCATGGAGTTGCCCAGCAGGTGCGCGCTGGGCAACTCCAGCTGATCGAGCAGCCCCACCACCGCGTCGGCGGCGATCCGAAGATAGTTGCGCTCATAGATTTCCGGGCGTTCGCTGGCGCCGAAGCCGGGCTGGTCCAGGATCAGGCAGCGGAAGCGCTCGGCGAGCACCGGCAGATTCGCCCCGAAGTTCGCCCAGCCCGAGACCCCGGGCCCCGAGCCGTGCAGCAGCACCAGCGGCGGGCCCGAACCCGCTTCGTGGAAGCGGAGTTTGAGGCCGTCGGCGGTGACCCAGCGGGTGGTGGATTCCGCGGTCGTCATCAGATCATCCGGTCTTCGACGGTGATCCCGAACTCGCCGCGCCCGAACATGGCCAGCGCCCGTTCCACGTCGTTGATGACGTGCACGCTGCCGGCGTGCGCGTCGCGCCAATGCCGTTCGATCGGGTTGGGTTTGCGGATGGAGTGCCCGCCGGAGTTGTCGAAGAGCAGCTCGATGGCCTGGATCGAACGCTCGGTGCCGCGCACCTGATCGCGGCGCGTGCGCAGGCGCACCCGGGCCGGAATCTCCTCGCCCGCTTCGGCATAGCGCAGCAGTTCGGTGATGTTGCGCTCCATCTGCAGGATCGCGGCATCGATCTCCGAGGCCGCGCGGGCCACCCGGACCTGGGCGAAACCGTCGTCGGCCACCTTCTGGCCGCCGTAGGACAGCCGCACCCGGTCCCGCATCCGCTCGATGTGCGCCTCGTAGGCGCCCTCGGCCGCGCCGATGATGGGCGCGACGATGGTGTTGGAGAACACCGCGGCGAACGGAATCCGGTACAGCGCGGCGGGATTGGCCTCCTGGCCCGGGCCGCGCAGCTGGGACTGTTCACTGGCGCTGTAGGCGCGATGGTGCGGGACGAACGCCTTGTCGATGATGATGTCGTTGCTGCCGGTGCCGGACAGGCCGACCACGTGCCAGACGTCCTCGATCCGATAATCGGCGCGCGGCACCAGAATCGTCAGGTAGACACCGGGATTGCCGTTCTCGTCGGGCGCCAGCGCGCCCAGGAAGACCCACTCGGCGTGCGCGCACCCGGAGGAGAAACTCCAGCGGCCGCTCACCTCGTAACCGCCCTCGACGGGCGTGAGCTTGCCGGTCGGCGCGTACGACGACGACACCAGGGTGTCGCTGTTCGCACCCCAGACATCCTCCTGCGCCCGCAGCGGGAACAGCGCCAGCTGCCAGGGGTGCACGCCGAGCACCGAGGACACCCAGCCGGTCGACGGGCAGGCCGCCGCGATCGCACGGATGACCTGGTAGAACTCCACCGGGGAAGCTTCGTCACCACCGAACCGCGCCGGTTGCAGCATCCGGAAGACGCCGGCCTCGGTGAGTTCCTGGATGCTCCGCACCGGCACCTGCCGCTGCTGGTCGGTCTCTGCGGCCCGCTCCCGGATCTCCGGCAGCAGCTCTCGCACCCGATCGAGCACCTTGTTGGTCATGACGGGCGTCCTCCTGCGTTCTCCGGGAATAAGATCCGGCACTCTCAGGATCGCGCGTCAGAGGCGCAGATCGTGCCGTTTCCCCGACGTTAGGCCCGAAGATCCACCGCGGCAGCGAACAGTCCCGATGATCGGAACCCGTCAGTCGCCGCCGCCCCCGCCACAGCCACCGCCTCCGCAGCTGGAACCGCCGCCGCACCCGCTGCTCCCGCCGCCGCATCCGCTGCCGCTGTCACCGCTGTCGCCGCCCCCGGCATGCCAATCGGTGTCGCCACCGCCGCCGGAGCTGCCGCCCACGATGAGCGCGATGATGCCGAGGACAACGAGCGCCACGCACGCGATGCCGATGAACGTACCCATTTCCGAAACGGTAGCCGCCGGTCGCCGGGCACGGCGGGGTTGCCGAGCGGATTAGGGGACGGGCCCCGGCGCGGGGCTCGGCCGGGTCAGCGGGCCGCGGTGGCACCGGCGCGGCGGCCGAAGAAGGTGCCGTCGCCGAGTGACGTGCCGCTGATGTAGCCCTCGCCGTGCAGCCCCGCGCTTGCCCGTCCCGCGGCGAACAGGCCCGGGATCGGCGCGCCGCCGAGGTCGAGGACCGCGCCGTCGACGGTGGTGTGCAGGCCGCCGAGGGTGAAGACGGACGCGCCCGTGCCGCGCCGGGCGGTGCTCTGGCCGGGCGGGCGTACCCCGGCCCTGATGTCGATGGCGGCCAGCGGGGGAGTCAGGGGCCGCAGCCAGCGCGACGCCTTGTGGAAATCGGGATCGGTTCCGCGCGCTGCGAATTCGTTGTAGCGGGTGAGGGTCTCGGCGAGCGCGCCGTCGGGTAGGCCGAGCGCGTCGCCGAGTTCCGCGGCGGTCTCGGCGAGGTGGGCGGGCCGCACGCCCCAGCGCTGCGGTTCGGGAACGTCTTCGAATGCCCGCTCGTCCACGATCACCCAGACGTCCATGTCCTCGCGGAACAGGGCGGCCTGCCCGATGCGGCCCGGATAGGTGTCCTCGGTGACGAAGCGCCGGCCGCGACCGTTGACGAGGATGCCCCGGGCGGCGAGTCCCGGGATCAGCGCGATGCCGACCTGACCGGTGGACATGTGCCGGACCGCCGCGCCGATCGCCTGCGCCATCCGGATGCCGCTGCCGTCGTCGGTGCCCGCGCTGACCTTGGTGTGGCCGGTCAGGCGCGGCGCGTGCGCGGCCAGCATCTGCTCGTCGTCGACGAAACCGCCGGTGGTGAGCACGACGCCGCGCCGGGCCCGCACCGTAAGTTCCCGGCCGTACCTTCGGGCGCGCACCCCGGCCACCCTGCCGTCCGCGACGATCAGCTCCGTCGCCGCCGTGTCGTACTGCGCTCGCGCCCCGGCGGATTCGGCCGCGGCGACCAGCACCTCCATCAGCAGCTTGCCGCCGAAATCCTGGGCGGTGGGCCGGTGTCCGCGTGGCGCGGGGGTGGCCAGTTCGGTGAAGGGCCAGCTGTTCTCGCCCAGCCACATCAGTCCGTCGTCGGTCGGCGGCACCCACGCGGGCGCGTCCCACAGACTGGGCTTGAACGGGACGCCCCGCTCGACCAGCCAGTGGAAATGCGCGACGCTCTCGGCGCTGTAGAGCTCGATCTTCGCGGCGTCGGCCCCCGGGCCCAGCGCGGCACGCAGGAAAGCGGCCATCTGCTCGGGGCTGTCGTCGAACCCGCAGGCGTGCTGGATCGGCGTGCCGCCGCCGAGGTAGATCTCACCGCCGGAGAGCGCCGACGCTCCGCCCGGCCCGCCGGCCCGGTCCAGCACCAGGACCTCCGCCCCGGCGCTCGCGGCCTCGAATGCCGCTGCGGCCCCGGCACATCCGTATCCGATCACCAGGACGTCGGTCTCGAGGTCGAATGTCGCGGGCTGCTCTGAGGTCTCAACCATGGGGGCCAGATTCGCCGGTTCGGTCCGCGTGCGGCGGAACCCATCTCGGTGGGCAGGGGCGGGCTACCGGTGAGTGGGACTGGGTTCGGCCGGGCTCCGGCGGGACGCAACAGTGTGTGAACGGCGTCACTGTCACGTGGACGCGAATGGAGGAGAGGTAGTCGATGCGGGTCCTGATCACCGGAATCACCGAACCCGGCGGACGCGCGGTGGCGCGCATGCTGCTGGCCGCCGGGCATGAGGTGGCGGGGCTGGATCGGCGGTGGCATCGCTTCGTCGACCCGCGGGTCTCGTTCGTCGAAGGCGATCCCGCCGACCGCGCGGCCTGCGCGAGCGCGCTCACCGGGTGCGCCACGGCGCTGCACCTGGCCGGGCCCGACGTCGCGGCCCTCGCCGCCGCCGCGCGGGACGCGGGCGCGCACCTGGTGGTGCCGGTCGTGGCGGGCGCGCGCTCCCGGGGTGTCCCCGAGTCCGATATCGCGCGGGCTCTTCAGGATTCGGGTGCGGACCACCTGCTGGTCCGCACCGCGCTGCCCGCCGGACGCCGCATCGGGCAGCAGACCAGGCGCGCCCTGGAACCCGTCCTCGGCTCCGGCTCGGGCGAGAACGTGCAGCTGCTGCACACCGATGATCTGGAGCGCTTCCTGGTGCTGGCCCTCACCGCGCCGCGCGCCGGGGTCGTCGAACTCGCCGCGCCCGGCGTCGTGACCTCCGCGCAGGTGCTGAGCCTGATGCGCGCGCAGGGCGTCCGGTACTCGGCCTGGGTGCCCGGCTGGTCCGCGCGCCGCCCGCTGCTGGATTCGGCTGCCGCGCAGCGGGACTGGGGCTTCCGCTGCGGCTGGACCGCGGCCGAGGTGGCCGCCGACGTGGTGCGCGGCCTGGTCGGGCGCAAGCCCGCGGGCGGCGGTTTCCGGACCCGCCGGGGCGCGATTCCCGTGCCGGGGCACGTGATTCCGGCCCGCGCCCGCACCTCCGACGGGCACGAGCTGGCCGATGTCGCGCCGCCGGGCCTGGAGGGCGAGTTCGACGATCGCGTCGACCCGCGCTACCCGGTGCACACCGCCACCAACACCTCCGAGGCGCTGCCGGGCCCGCTCACGCCGCTGACCATCGACCTGCACGCCGGGGCCATCCGGCTCGCCAACGAGGCCATGGGCACGATGATCGCCCTGGACGGTATCGCGCTGGAGCACTGGACGAGCCGGGTCACCACGGTGCTGGGGCACCACATCTACATCAACGCCTCGATCGGCGTGCTGGCCGCGGAGAACATGCCCGGCTGGGACGAGGACAGCATCCGCCGCGACGCCTACGGCAACATCCCCGACGAGATCCCGCTGACCCCGCACGGCAAGCCGCCGATGCCGACCGGCCTCGGCAGTGTCGCGGGCACCTGGCGCGCGACCGGCCGGGTGCTCGGCACCGCCCGGCGGTTCGCCGCCACCGCCGAGCTGATCAACGCCGCCGCGAAGGCCGAGGCCATGGACGCCGCCGCGATCCACGACCTCACCGACGAGCAGCTGCACGTGCGCGCGCTGCTCTGGCGCGACCGGCTCTATCAGGCCTGGCAGGCGGCCTCGATCGGGGTCATGATGACCGGCGCGGCGACCGCCGTGCACGCGCGCGGCAAGAACGCCGGTGAGGTACCGATCGATCTGCGCCGCCTGGAATCCGCGAAACCGATGCTCGCGGTGGAACGCCTCGCCGAATTCTGCCGGGCCGAGCCGCGGCTGCGGGAGGCGGCACGCGCCGGCGACGTGGCGGCGGCACGGCAGCTATCCGCGGCCTTCGGGGCGGCCCTGGACGAGGAGCTGGCCGCGATCGGCCACCGCGGGCCGGGCGAGTGCGAAATCCTCAATCCGACCTTCGGCGACAAGCCGGCGCTGCTGGTCACCGCCGCCGCGCGAGCGGCCGAAATGCCCGCTCCGAAAAGGGAACCCGTCGATCCGTCGCCGGGACGCACCGCGCGGATGGCCGCGGGCGCGACCGTCGCCCGCGAACGCGCTCGCGACGCCGTCGTGCGGATCAACCACTGCCTGCGCCTGACGATCCGGGAGCGCGGCGCCCGATTGGCCGAGGCCGGGGTGCTGCGGTCCGCCGAGGACGCCTGCTTCCTCACCCTGGACGAGATCTTCGGTCCGCCGAAGGACGTGGCCGCCGTGGTGGCGCGGCGCCGCGCCGAACGCGAGCGCATGCGCGGCGTGCGGATGCCCGATGTCATTGCCGGACAGTGGGAACCGGTCGCCGACGCGGGGGCGCTGGCCGCCGAGGAGAGCCTCACCGGGATCGGTGTCTGCTCCGGCGTGGTCGAGGGCCGGGTGAAGCTCGTGCTGTCGCTGGACGACGACATCGAGCCGGGCGAAATCCTGGTGGCCGCCGTCACCGACACCGGCCACACCGCCATGTTCGCCTATGCCGCCGCCGTGGTCACCGATATCGGTGGCTCGGCTTCGCATGCCGCCATCGTCGCCCGCGAGTTCGGCGTCCCGTGCGTGGTCGACACCAAGACGGCGACCACCAGCCTCGCCGACGGTCAGCTCGTCCGGGTGGACGGGTCCGCCGGCACCGTCACCCTCCTGGCCGAGGACTGAGGCGCGGGCAGTGCCGCCGCGGGTGCCCGCGGCGGCAGCGTCGCGTCAGGCGGTGAAGCGCTCGGCCGCCGCGCCCTGGAGATGACCGGGCGGCAGCTTGCGGCCGCACTGCACGAGCAACAGGTCCTGGGCGCGGCCGGTCAGCGGCGCGCCGGAGCCGTAGGTCCAGTCCATGTCGTCGGCGCGCAGCTGGATGCCGTCCAGGTCGACGCCGAAGAACTTGATGCTCTTGGGCGACTGGTCCGCCAGCACGTAGCGCAGGCTCTCGGGCGGGACCACCCGGTCGAGTCCCAGGCCGACCGTGATGTCGAGGCCGTGGATGATGTCGTGGCCCAGCGCGCCCTCGTAGCCGCCGCCCGGCGGCTTCCAGGGGTGATTCACGTTGTCGCGCACGCATTGCAGCAGGTCGGCGGCCGAGATCTCGGCGGCTTCCCGGCGCGCCACCCGATCGGCCATCGCGTTGAAATTGCCGCGCGCCTTCAGCATCTCCCAGGCGAATTTCGGCAGCGGCATCCGGTACGCCATGGTGATGTGCGCGACCGTTTCGCGCACCCGCCACCCGGCGCACAGGGTGGGGTGGTCCCAGCCTGCCTCGTCGAGCCCGGCCAGTACGTCGGCCAGATCACGTCGTTCCTGTTCGATCGCCTTGCGGATCTCGGTCTCGCTCATCGTGCTCCTCGCTGTTCGGACACCTCTGTGCCGAACATAAGACGCGCCGGCGACCGGAAAATCATCGGGCGGGCAGAAAAGTCCCAGCGTGCAGCGTGCTGCCGAAGCCGTCGGCGAACTCGCCGTACTCGAAGAGCACCTGCCCGGCGACCAGGGTGGCGGCTACGGCGCGGTCGTTGCGGTTGACCATGCGCCGGACCTCGATCCCCGGCATCGGCGCTTCGGCGTAGGCGGCGCTCGACCCGTCGAAGCCGGCCGGATCGATGACCGCGATATCGGCGCGCGCCCCCGCGCGCACATATCCGGCGTCCAGGCCGTACCAGTCGGCGAGTTCGCCGGTGAGCCGGTGCACGGCCCGCTCGATCGGCATGAAACCGCGCTGGTGGACGCGTTCGAGCAGGCGCACACCGAAGTTGTAGAAGGCCATGTTGCGCAGGTGCGCGCCCGAGTCGGCGAAGCCGACCTGCACCTGCTCCGAGCGCTGCAGCCGGTCCAGCACGTCGTCGCGGTCGTTGGCGATCACGGTGCGCCAGCGCAGCGCGGTGCCGTGCGCGACGGTCAGATCCAGCAGCGCGTCGGCCGGGTGGATGCCGCGCTCGTCGGCGACCTGGCCGAAAGACTTTCCGACCAGGGCGGTTTCGGGGCAGGCGACGATCTGCGCGTCGTGCAGGTCGCGGTGCCAGACCCGCGGGCCGAAGCGTTTGGCCAGATCCTTGCGGAAGCGGCGGCGGTAGGTCTCGTCGGCGAGCAGTTCGCCGCGCCGCATGACGTCGCGGATGTTCAAAGCCGCCACGCCGGAACCGAATTCCTCGAAGACCACCAGATCCACGCCGTCGGCGTAGACCTCGAACGGGACCGGCAGGTGCTGCCAGCGGAAGCGCGCACCGCCCAGCCGATTGGCCAGCCAGGCCGCGCCCACCGCCGCGCGGGCGGTGGTCCGATCGGCCTTGACATCGGCGGCGGCGATCAGCGTCGTTTTCAACGGGCTGCGGCCCCGGCCCGCGCTCTGCGCGAAATATCGGACCAGTTCCGCCCGCGAGGTCAGGTTCGGGGTGCTCTGATGTACGCGGCCGCGCTGCCGCAGAATCGCGTTGAGCGCGGCGTACTCCCGCCAGCTCGCGTAGGTCGACGGGAGGCGCCGCGTGGGGTAGCGGGTGCCCTCCAGCTTGGAGAACGAGCTGCGGATGGTCGACAGGCCGAGGAAACCGGCGTCCAGCGCGTCGGTCAGCATGCGGCGCATGGCTTTCAGCTCCGCCGTCGTCGGGGCGACTCGCTCGTCCACCGCGCGCGCCAAGCCCATCACCGCGACGCGGATATCCGAATGACCCAGCAGCGCCGCCACATTCGCGCCCAGCGGACGGGCCGCCAGCGACGCGGCGTAGGACTTCGGATCCGTCCAGTCCCGATGCTCCTTGACCGCCGCGTGCACCGCGTCCCAGGGCAGCGCCTCCACCCGGGCGAACATGTCGGCGCAATCCTCGGCCTCCGCGTACACCGTGGACAGCGAGCAGTTTCCGAAGACGACGGTGGTCACGCCGTGCCGGATCGATTCGCCGAGACCGGGACTGCCGAGGACCTCGGCGTCGTAATGGGTGTGCACGTCCAGCATGCCGGGAATGACCCACTTGCCCGTCGCGTCGATCGTGCGAGCGCCCTCGGGCAGCCACCGGCCCACCGCCGCGACCGTGCCGCCGGTGATCGCGACATCGGCGATCCGTGGCGGGCTGCCCGCGCCGTCGAATACCAGGCCGCCGCGGATCACCAGGTCATAGCGTGTCATCGTCGTTCCTCATGCCTTCCGGACTATCCAGTACCGCGGGTACATGGTCCCACGGTGTCCGCGGCGGCAGGAGCGCTTCACCGTGCTCGTCGAACGCGCACAGCGCCTCGGCGCAGCGGATCAGCGGCTCCGGGCTGTCGATGACGAACGCGGTGGGCGGGCGCCGGATCGGCGCGCGGCCTCCGATCCGGTCAGCTGTGCGCCGACTCGTGCGCGGCACGGAATCGGGCGCGGATTTCGGGACCCGGATTCCGCTGTGGCACCGGGATTTCGGCGACGACGGGCGTCGGCCAGGGCGGGGGCTCCGCGGTGCCCGCGAGCGCCCAGGCGGCTTGCCGGGCCGCGCCGAGCGCGACGTACTCGGCGGGCTCGGGCACCGAGATCGGGATGTCGAAGATCTGGGCGGCGAGGGTGCGGACCAAGGGGGAGCGGGCCGCGCCGCCGATGAGCAGGACGCGCTCGGCCGCGACGCCGCCCGCGCGCAGGTGGTCGAGGGCGTCGGCCATATGGCATAGCATGCCCTCATAGGCGGCCCGGGCCAGGTTGGCGGGCCGCATCGTGCCGGGGCGCAACCCGTGCAGGCTGCCGGTGGCGTGCGGGAGATCGGGTGTCCGCTCCCCGGTGAGGTACGGGATCAGGACCAGCCCGCCCGCGCCCGGTTCGGCCCGGGCCGCGAGCTGTTCGAGCCGATCGAGTCCGACGCCGAGCAGGTCGGCGGCGCTGGTGAGGACCCGCGCGGCGTTCAGGGTGCAGACCAGCGGCAGGAAATCGCCTGTCGCGCTCGCGAATCCGGCGATCGCGCCGGAGCTGTCGGCGCTCGGGCGGCCGGTGCGCGCGAACACGGTGCCGCTGGTGCCGAGCGAGACCACGACCTCGCCGGGTTCCAGGCCCAGACCGAGGGCCGCGGCGGCGTTGTCGCCCGTGCCCGCGGCGACCAGGACGCCGCGGGGCGTACGCCCGGCGGGCTCGGCCGGCCCCAGCACGCGGGGGAGCCGCGGCCGGCGATCCCGGAAGGCCAGGGCGAGCAGATCTTCGCGGTATTCGCCGCTCGCCGGCGACCAGTACCCGGTGCCGGAGGCTTCGCCGCGATCGGTGGTCGGTTCGCCGCCCGCACCGCGCATCCGCCAGGTCAGGTAGTCGTGCGGGAGCAGCACCGTGTGCGTGCGGTCGGCGAGCTCGGGTTCGTGATCGGCCAGCCAGCGCAGTTTCGCGACCGTGAACGCCGCGACCGGCCTACTGCCCATCGCCTCGGCCCACGCCTGCGGGCCACCGAGTTCCGCGATCAGAGCGGTCGCGGCGTCCGCGGAGCGGGTGTCGTTCCACAGCAGGGCGTCGCGGACCGGCCGCCCGTGGGCGTCGAGGGCGACCAGGCCGTGCTGCTGGCCCGCGATCGCGAGGGCCGCGACATCCCCGAGCAGCCCCTCTCCGGCGGTCGTCAGGGCCTGCCACCAGGCTTCCGGGTCGACTTCCGTCCCGTCCGGATGCGGCGCGGATCCCTGCGCCCGGATCGCGCCGGAATCGGCGTCGCAGACAACGACTTTGCACGACTGCGTGGAACTGTCCACGCCCGCGACCAACGTCACCGCCGGCCCCCGTTCACGCGCGTCCCGGCCGGATCTGCACCTTGCGTCCCACCCCGTCCCGGAACGTTCGCAGCGCCTCGTCGAACTCGTCCAGCCCGAAGGTGTGGGTGATCATCGTGTCCGCGTCGATCGCGCCCGTGGCCATGAGTTCGACCGCGCGCCCGAAGCTGTGCAGCACCGCCATCGAGCCGACGAGGGTGATCTCGTCGTTGTAGAGCCGGAACGGCGACAGCGCGGCCGTCGCCGTGCCCGGCGCGACGCCGAACTGCTGATAGGTCCCGCCGCGGCGGACCCGGGTCAGGCCGTCCTCGATCGCCGCGACCACGCCGGTGCAGTCGATCACCACCTCCCAGCCCTGTGGCCGTTCGAATTCGGCCGCGTCGACGGCGACCGCGTCGGCCCCCAGCCGCGCCGCCACCGGCAACCTGTCGGTGTTCACGTCGACCACCGACACCGACGCCGCGCCCGCCGTGCGCGCCAGCTGCGTCATCAGCAGACCCATCGTTCCCGCCCCGTAGAGGAGATAGTGCGCACCGAGCGTGCGCGGCAGCCGGTCGAACGCGTGCACCGCGCACGACAGCGGCTCCACCAGCGCCCCGTGCGCCATCGGCAGCTCGTCGGGCAGGCGATAGCAGTTCGCGGCGGGGACGGCGACGTACTCGGCCATCGCGCCGTGCACGGTGTCGCCGATCGCGCCCCAGCGTTCGCACAGGTTGCCCCGGCCCAGACCGCAGTAGTGACACGCTCCGCAGAACAGTGACGGGTCCACCGCCACCCGGTCACCGGCCCGCCACCCGGCGACCTCCGATGCCACGATCTCCCCGGCGAATTCGTGCCCCGGCACGATCGGATACGGCGTCGGCGGGAACTCCCCGTCCACGATGTGCACGTCGGTTCCGCAGATGCCCACCGCGTCCACCCGCACCACCACCTCGCCGTGGCCCGGCGCCGGATCCGGCACCTCCGTCACCGAGAACCGGCCGGGCGTCTCGATCACCAGCGCGCGCATACTCCCTACCTTGCACCCGTGGTCGCGCGCCCGGACGCATTTCGGTGGCGGCGCTGTGTCCGGCCCGCTCGCGCGGCTACCCGCGACGGCCGATCCGGCGATGAGGCACACTGGCGCGGTGGATGAGGCAGCGAGCGAGGAATCCGAGGTCCGGGTCCACACCGGTGACGGGCTCACCCTGCCCGCGTTGACCGAACCGGTGCTGGACGAACTGCTGGACGGCTCGGCGCCCGACCGGGATCCGTTCCTGGAAATGGAGCGCGGCCCCGGCCGCATCCGCGCCCGCCTGCTCCCCGATCTCGTCTACCAGCTCACCCACCGCGACACCGGCGGCGCCGAATTCGAGCTCTACACCTCCGACGCGGGGCTGGTCCGCGACATCCTGTGGGCCTGGGTGGACGAGGAACCCTGGTGGCAGGAGACCGTCGCCTGGTCCCCGATCGACCCGGCCGTCGCGGAAATCGAAGCCATGCGCGAGGAGATGGCGGGCATGCTGGACGGGATGTCGCTGCTCGACGATCTCGGTGCCACCATGGACGATGCTTTGGCCCGTGCCGACGAGCTGCTCGAAATGGATTGGGACGCGCTGGATTCCGGGGCCGGGGACGAGGACTGAGCCGCGGTTCATCCGGTGCGGGTGATTGCGATCCGGTCGCCGTTCGGCGGAAGCGGCGCGCGGGGTGTGCGGGCACTGGTATCTGTTGATCGGAGTCGCTGGATCCCGGCGTTCGCCGGGATGACGGAGAGCCGTTCGCCGGGACGATGGCGTCACCTCGGGCGACGGAGATGTGTCCGCCGGTCAGGCCGAGGGCGTCTGCCGGGTGGCGGTAGTTCGGAGGCGCGCATGGCACGGATCGGTGTGATCAGTTTTTCCGACGGGCGTGCGTATGTGCACGCGGGGATCGTGGATTTCCTTCGGGCGACCGAGGATCGGCTGGTCGCGGCGTTGATCGGCGCGGGGCACGAGGTGGTGGCCGGGGCCGCGCCCGTGAGCGACAACGCGCTGGCCGGGTCGGTGGCGCGGACGGTGGCGGCGGCGGGCGTGGATCTGACCGTATTCCATTACGCCGTCTGGGCTTTCCCGCACTTCACGATGCTGGCGGCGGGCGCGACACCGGGCCCGCTGCTGCTGCTGTCGAATATCGATCCGGTGCAGCCGGGGATGGTGGGGATGCTGGCGGCGGGTGGGGCGCTGGATCAGATCGGGCGCGAGCACGCGCGACTGTGGGGCGATCCGGCGGACGCGGAACTGATCGCCGCGGTGGGCCATCGGGCGCGGGCGGCGGGGGCGGTCGCGGCGTTGCGGGGCAGCACGTTCGGGCGGTTCGGCGGGCGGCCGATGGGGATGAACACGGCGGTGGCCAACACCGATCAGTGGCAGCGGATGTTCGGGGTCGACGTCGAGGAGATCGATCAGTGGGAGATCGTGCGCCGCGCCGAGCTGGCGGACGCGGGGGAGGCGAAACAGGCGCGGGAGTGGCTGGAACGGCACGCCACCGTGCACTACGACGGCGCCAAGCTCACCCCGGAACTGCTGGAGCGCCAGATCCGCTCGTATCTGGCGGTGCGGGACCTGATCGCGGAGTGGCGATTGGATTTCAGCGGCATCAAAGGCCAGCCGGAGCTGACCCAGCATTTCGCGACCATGGATGTCACCGAGGCGTTCCTCAACGATCCCTATGACTGGAACGGGCCCAAGCAGCCGCACGTGTGCGCGACCGAGGCGGACATGGACGGCGCGCTCACCATGCAGTTGCTCAAGCACATCGCCGGCACGCCGGTGCTTTTCGCCGACGTCCGGCACTATCACGCCGACCGCGACATCTGGGATCTGTGCAACTCCGGTCAGCACGCGACCTGGTTCGCGGCCCGCAGCGCCGACCCGGCCGAGAATCTGGCGCGCGTGCACCTGTATCCGGAGGTGTTCTTCTTCCCGGCGGGCGGCGCGTCCGTGCACCACCTCGCCGCGCCCGGCGAGATGACGCTGGCGCGGCTCACCCGCAAGGACGGCGAGTATCGGATGCAGTTGATGCTGGGCGAATTCGAGACCTATGACGCCGCGACGAACGAGGAGCTGATGCGGCAGTCGACCTGGGAGTGGCCGCACGCGTTCGCCCGGCTCGACGCGCAGGCCGGGGATTTCCTGTCCCGCTTCGGGGCCAATCATATTCACGCGGTTCCCGGCGACCACCGCGAAACCGTCCGCGCGGCTTGCGGATTGCTCGGGGTCAGGCTGGACGAGTTCACCCGGGACGACCGATGACCGAGGACATGTTCGCGGGCATCGATATCGGCACCTCCGCCGCCAAAGGCGTGCTGGTGCGCGCCGACGGCAGCGTCCTCGCCAGAGCCGAACGGGCGCACGGCGTCTCGACGCCCCGGCCGGGGTGGGTGGAACACGACGCCGAACAGATCTGGTGGACCGAGTTCGCCGACATCGCCCGGGAACTGCTGGCGGCGGCCGGGGGCGCGCGGCTCGGCGGGCTGGCGGTCTCGGGGATCGGCCCGTGCCTGCTGCCCGCCGACGCCGCGGGCGATCCGCTGCGCCCGGCCATCCTCTACGGTGTGGACACTCGCGCCACCGCCGAAATCGAGGAGCTGAACGGCGAATTCGGCGCGGCCGCCATCCTGGAACGCGCCGGATCCCCGCTGACCACACAGGCCGTCGGCCCGAAACTACGCTGGCTGGCCTGGAACGAGCCCGATATCGCCGCCCGCACCGAACTGCTGCTGATGGCGAGTTCGTTTCTGGTGCACCGGCTCACCGGGCGGTACGTGCTCGACCATCAGTCGGCCAGCCAGTGCGCGCCCATGTACGACCTGCGCAAGCGTGAGTGGGCGAGCGACTGGTGCGAGGTGATCGCGCCGTGGCTGCGGCTGCCGGAGCTGGCCTGGCCCACCGAGGTCGTCGGTCATGTCACCGAGAGCGCCGCCGCGGCGACGGGTCTGCCCGCCGGCCTGCCGGTCACCGCGGGCACCGTCGACGCCTGGGCCGAGGCCGCCAGCGTCGGCGTGCGGGCGCCCGGGGACGCGATGGTCATGTACGGCACCACCATGTTCCTGGTGCAGGTGCTGACCGAACCGCGCCCGCATCCCGGCCTCTGGACCACCTGCGGCGCGTGGCCGGGCACCTACACCGCGGCGGCGGGCATGGCGACCTCCGGCGCGGTCACCGACTGGCTGCGCACCCTCGTCGGCGGCGACTTCGCGGAACTGCTGGCGGCGGCCGCGCAGGTGCCGCTGGGCAGCCGCGGATTGCTGATGCTGCCGTACTTCGCGGGTGAGCGCACCCCGCTGTTCGATCCGGACGCGCGTGGCCTGATCGCCGGGCTCACTCTCGGGCACGGGCGCGCCGAGTTGTACCGGGCCGCACTGGAATCCATCGCCTACGGCGTGCGGCACAACCTGGCCGCGATGAGCGAGGAGGGCGGGCAGGCCGAGCGCCTGGTCGCGGTCGGCGGCGGTACGCGCGGCGGGCTGTGGACGCAGATCGTCTCCGATGTCACCGGTCTGCCCCAGCAGTTGACGGCCGAGACGATCGGGGCCTGCCTGGGCGACGCCCGCTTCGCGGCCGCCGCGGCGGGCGTCGACACCGCGGCGTGGAACCCGGTGGTGGACACCGTGATACCCGATCCGGACCGCCACGAACAGTACGAACCGTTCTATCGGCACTACCGCGAGCTCTACACCGCCACCGCCGACATCTCGCACTTCCTGGCGCGCGAACAGCACCGCGCGCACCGGTCTGGCGAGAGCTGAGGAGCCCATGCGAGGATACAAGGTTCGTTTGACCATGATTGGGTGTTGCGGTAACAGCGAACACCCGGGAGGACCTGCATGCCCACCGTGACCTTGACCCAGCACAACTTCAGCACCGTCGTCGCCGGGAACAACATCGTGCTCGTCGACTGGTGGGCCGGCTGGTGCGGCCCGTGCACCCACTTCGCGCCGGTCTACGAGGATTCCTCGCAGCGCCACCCGGAGATCGTCTACGGCAAGGTCGATATCGAGGCCGAGACCGAGCTGACCTCGGTGGCCCAGGTGGACCGGTTTCCGACGCTGATGGCCTTCCGGGAGGGCCTGCTGGTGTTCAACCAGGCGGGTTTCCTGCCCGCCGCGGATCTGGAAGAGGTGGTGCAGCAGATCATGTGGATGGACATGGACGCCGTGCGCCGCACCGCCGCCGAGGCCGAGGGCGGTCAGGTCGCCGCACAGCCCACCACGCCCGCGCGGACCCAGCGGCTCGCCAGCCAAGCCCCCGGCCCCGCGCGGTACGGCTGGCCGGGGTTGTGAACCCGGCGGGATCCGCCCCGGAGCTGTGGCGGCTCGACGCGGCGCGCACCCGGTCGGTCAGTCCCGAGAACCCCACCGGCGCAGCCGGTGGCGGAGCCCGGGCGAGTACCGGCACCGGGGCGCACGCCGCGCGGCTGCTCGGCCCCGGCTGGAAGGTCTCGCCCTCGATCGAGCTGGCGCCCGGAGCGACGGCCGTGCTGGCCGACATCGCCGGTCCGGGTGTGATCCGGCACTTCTGGCTGACCACCGATCGCGCGGTGCTGCGCCGGCTCACGCTGCGCGTGCGGTGGGACGACGACCCGCGGCCCGCGATCGACCTCTCGCTCGGGCACTTCTTCTGCAACGGCTGGGAAGAACTGGCGCTGTTCGGCTCGGAGATGATGGTCGTCGCGCCCGCCGGCGGCCTGAACAGCTACTGGCCCATGCCCTTTCACTCCCGGGCCCGCCTCACCCTGCACAACGGCAGCGACCGCGCCGTCCCGGTCTACTACCAGGTGACCTACACCGAGGAAGATCTCCCCGGCGACGCCGCCCGCCTGCACACCCGGTGGCGGCGCAGCGCCCCGCTCGGCACCCCCGCGATCCACACCATCCTGGACGGCGTCGAGGGCCCCGGCCGCTACGTCGGCACCTATCTCGCCATCCAGCCCGGTGCGCCCGGCTGGTGGGGCGAGGGCGAACTGAAGTTCTACCTCGACGGCGACGACGAGCATCCCACCCTGTGCGGCACCGGCACCGAGGACTATTTCGGCGGAGCCTGGAACTTCGACCTGGCCGGGACCTACCGCACCTACACCTCCCCGTATCTCGGTCTGCACCAGGTGCTTCCGCCGGAGGAGATCTACCGGCCGCACCAGCGGTTCGGGATGTATCGCTGGCACGTGCGCGATCCGATCTGCTTCCGAACCGGACTGCGGGTCACGCTCCAGGCGCTGGGCTGGGGCGATTCCGAGACCTATCTGCCGCTCGAGCACGCCGACATCGCCACCACCGCTTGGTATTACGCCTGACCTCAGCGCGGCACGACCGCGGCGGAGGTGCGGGTGGGAAAGCTCAAGGGCGCGAGGTGCACGCCGCCCTGACCCCAGCCGGCGCTGGTGATCCACCACCGGTCGGCGTCGTGCACCAGTTCCGCCGCATGCGAGCGGATGTGGCCGACCTTGTCGCCGATGCGGAAGCGGAAGGGGCTGTCGCTGCGGAAGACGTCGGTGCCGACATAGCTGGGCCGGGGACCGATGAACAGATACCAGGACCCGTTGTGCGGCACCACGAACGGGGATTCGGTATTGCCCGCCTCGGTGCCCGAGGACGGATCGGTGAAGGCGATGTGGCGCTCGCCCCAGTGCGTCAGATCGGTGCCGAGCCGATAGCAGACGACGTGATGCCCGCCCTGCGGAGTGCTGGTGGCGCAGTAGTACATCACCCACTTCTCGCCGATCCGCAGCACCATCGGATCGCGGGCGTCGTAGCCGTCACGGAACAGCGGGCCCCGGGGCGCGCGGGTCCAGCGGAACAGATCGGTGGAGGTGGCCAGGTTGAGGGCGGCCCGGGTGCGATCCGGGCCGCCGCCCGCATAGAACATGTAGTAGCGGCCGCGGTCGTAGACCACATGCGGCGCCCAGAGGTGGGTTTCGCCGTACTCGCGATCGACGGTGAGGGCGGGCGCGCGCTTGGTCCAGGGCCCGTGCAGGGCGGGGGCGACGGCGTGCGCGAACTCGGTCTCGTGGAACGGATCGGCCGGTTCGGGATGGGTGATGCCGAACAGGTGCCAGCGGCCGTCGTCGGCGCGCACCACGGTGTGATCGTTGATATACCAGGGGCGCTGGCCGCTCACCGTGGGGTCGTAGATCTTCGCGAACGGGCCCGCTCGCACCTCTTCGCGCGTCGCCATCTCTCCATGATCCCGCCGCGACGCCGTTCGCGGGCCGGACTCAGCGCTCGGGGCCTGGGTACTGCTGTGCGCCCGGATGTTGCGGTGCGCCCGCGCCGTTCGAGTATCGCTTGGTCTGATCGTGCGTGATCTGCTCGGTCGGCTCGCTCGGATACGGCTGCTCCGCGCCCGGCCGCGGATACTGCTGGTCCGGGCCGCCGGGGAACTGCTGGTTCGGGAAGCGCTGTTCGGCCGGGAATTGCTGGCCCTGGCGTGCGGGGTGCGGCATGAACGCCGTCGGCGCTTCCGGGCCGGTCGGATACGGATGCCGGACCGGCGGCGGCTGGTGTGCGGAGGCCGGGGTGTCGCCGGTGCCGCGACGGAAACGGCGGGTCAGCCGGCCGACTCGGCTGTCGGTGAAATGCGCGCCGTATATCCCGGTCGCGATCCCGCCGGTGACCAGCGCCACAATGCCGGCGATCCAGGCGATCTGCCAGAACGCCGCGATCACACCGATGCTCGACGCGAGCACCGCCACACCCTTGGCCGCGGCACCGGACCCTTCGCCGATCAGGAGCAGCACCGCGAGCAGCGGCAGCGCGACGGCGAAGGCGAGCACCGAGATCGTCCCGGCGGAGCTCAGCGGCCCCGCTGTCAGCATGCCCTGCGCGAACAGCGCGCCGACCGCGATCAGGCCGCCGCATAGGAGGTTGTGCTGCCGGGCCCGGCTCTGCCGCTCCTCGGCAGTGGCCGGTTCGGTGTAGTCGTCCGCTCTCATGCGGCCGACCCTACCCGCGCTACCCCTCCACCAGCACCTGGCGTAATCGCGCCAGCTCGGTCGCGCTCAGGCCGTGCGCGCGCAACCAGGCCGCGCCGCCGCCGTGCGTGCTGTGCAGGCCCGCGAGGAACTGCCGGATCACCTCCGGGTCCACGGCGAGGATGCCGGTATTGACCGGCGGCAGACCGTGATACGACGGCAGCGCGTCCAGCCGGGCCCGGATGCGGCCCAGCCGCTCCCCGGTCAGCGCGTAGTCGGCGGCGATCGCCTCGGCCGGGACGCCGACCGCGTCCAGCAGCACCGCCGCGACCAGGCCGGTGCGGTCCTTGCCCGCGGCGCAGTGGAACACCACCGAGTGCCGGTCGGGGTCGGCGATCAGACGGGCCGCGCCGACCACCGATTCCGGACTGCCGCCGAGCAATTCGCGATACAGCCCGACCAGGTCGTAGCGCTGCCCGTCGGGCACCAGGTCGGCCGGGGTGAGGCTGGTCTGGGTGGCCTTGCGCACGGGCAGGTTGACCACCCGCACCGCAGCGCGGCCCAGCAGCCCATACCCCTCGCGCTCGACCTCGTCGGGATTGCGCAGGTCGATCAGGGTGCGCAAGCCGACCGGCCCGAGCAGGGTGCGCAGGTCCTCGGCGGTGAGGTGCTGCGGCGTGCTGGCCCGGAAGACGACGCCGAAGCGGGTCGTCCCGCCGTCGGCGACCGGGAGGCCGCCCAGATCACGCACGTTGTCGATCTCGGCGAAGTCGATCCAGCGCCGTAAGTTGGTCTCGCTGTGCATGAGTCAGTGCGCCCGTCCCGCCGCGGCTTCGTCGGCGCGGTCGAGCCCGCACAGACCGATCAGGTCCTCGTGCAGTTCGAACCACACCGTGTGATAGCTGTCGAGGACGGGGCGCGCCACCCAGAGATGCTCGCCCGCCGCGATTCTCGCGATCGCGGCATCGAAGCGGGCGGGGTAGGGGCGCAGGCGCGGCGTGACCGAGCCGATCCAGCGGACCAGCGGCGTCACCCGCTCGTGCAGGCCGTGCAGGCGGGCCAGGACCCGCTGGTCGTAGTCGGCGTCGCCGTGGTCGTTGGGCGTGGCGGCGTCCTTCATCTGCCAGGCGGTGATGATGTCCTTGAGTTCGGTGTTGAAGCCGCAGAATTCGGTGTAGATGGTGGCGACGGCGCCGGCGTCGACCTGGCGGCGTTCCTGCTCCAGCAGGGCGGCGACGTGCTCGCGGCCCGCCGGGGTCAGGCGCAGTCCGGCCGGGGTGTTCGCGCACCAGCCGTGATCGACGAGATCGGCGCAACGGCAGACGGTTTCGTACTCCGGTAGGCCCAGGCTCTCGGCCACGGCTTCCGGGCGCACCCGCCCCTTGATGCCGATCAGTCGCAGTAGTGCCGAATCGGGGTGGTGGCCGGGGGTATCGGTGGCGGGCTGCGTCTGACTGTCGAGCGGGGTGGTGCGCGGCAGAACGAGATCAGACGCAGGCAGGGTCCCTGCTGTCATGGTTCCATTGTCTGCCGGTTCGGTTGCCGATGAACGGGTTTCGGCCGGGACCGCGCGGGCGGCCAGGGCTGCCGGAAGTTCGCCGGGTGCCACCCCGGCCCAGTCCGCGAGTCGGGCCACGTCCTCGATCACGGCCTGCTCCACCGGTTTTCCGGCGACCTCGCCGAGCAGCACCACACCCGCGCCGCCGTCCACGGTGACGGTGCGCCCGGCCAGCGCCGCCACCACACCGGGCCCGCAGCCGACCACGCACGGCCGGCCCAGCTCCCGGCTGACCAGCGCCGCGTGCGAGGTGGCGCCGCCCAGCTCGGTGACGATCGCGCGGGCGGCGATCATGCCGTGCAGATCGTCGGGACTGGTGGTGGCGCGGACCAGGACCACGTCCTCCCCGGCGGCGGCCCGGGCCTCGGCCTCGTCGGGATCGGTGACCGCGACCCCGGAGGCCAGTCCGGGACAGGCGGATTCACCGCGGGCCAGCGGCATCGCGCCGGTCTCCGCGCCCGACTCCGGGCGCAGGACGGTGCGCAGCTGCTCCGGGCTGACCCGTCGCAGGGCGGTCTCGGCGTCGATCAGCCCCTCCTCGGTCATCGCCACCGCCGCCCGGACCGCGGCGCGCGCGGACCGCTTGGCCGGACGCGATTGCAGCAGCCACAGCCGCCCGGACTCCACGGTGAACTCGATGTCCTGGATGTCACGGCCGTCGCGCTCGAGCAGCGCGGCCGCGGCGAGCAGGTCGGCGTGCACGGCGGGCAGGGCCTGCGCGAGGTCGCCGAGGGGACGCGGGGTGGTGCGGCCCGACACCACGTCCTCGCCCTGGCCGCCGGCCAGCCACTCGCCGAAGGCCGGCGTCGCACCGGTGTTCGGGTTGCGGCTGAACAGCACGCCCGTGCCGGAGTGCTCGTCCAGGTTGCCGAACACCATGGCCTGCACGGTGACCGCGGTGCCCAGCTGGTCGGAGACGCCGCGATTGCGCCGATACGCGCGGGCACGGGCGGACTCCCAGGAGCGGAACACCGCGACGATGGCGCCGCGCAGCTGCGCCCACGGATCGGCCGGGACCTCGGCGCGCGGGTCGCCGAGCACGATCTCGCGGTACTGCGCCAGGAACCGCCGATGGGTGTCGCTCGCGTAGCGGGGGTTGCCGGTCTCGGCGAGCAAGGCGCGTTCGGCCTGCGTGGTCATGCCGAGATTGAGGACGGTGTCCATCATGCCGGGCATGCTCACCGCCGCCCCGGAGCGCACCGAGACCAGCAGCGGCCGGGTGGCGCCGCCGAATTCGCGTCCGGTGCCGCGCTCGAGGGCCGCGATGCCGGCGCGGACCCCCGCCCAGATCTCGTCACCGAGCTCGCCGCGCGCCTGGAATTCGGCCCACGCCTCGGTGGTCAGCACGAACGCGGGCGGCACCGGAAGGCCCAGGGCCCGCATGTGATCGACGCTCCAGGCCTTGCCGCCGATGCGGTCACGAGACAGCCGGCAGGCGCCGTCGAGCTCGGCCACCGCGGGCGCGGTGCCGGTATCCGGCGACTCCACTGGCCCCACTCCGGTTGACATGTCACTCCTTCGATTTCGATGCGGCCACCACGACGGGAGGTGACGGGGATCGGCCGCGAAGACGGGGGTCGCGACCGGCCGGGGCGCGGATCCTGCGACGGATCGCCCGGGCGAGCAGCGCGGCAGCGGCGCTCACTCCAGCCTGCCCGGGTGCTCGCGGAGTGCGTACCGGTCGTCCCGGTCACCAGGATCACGGCCGGAAAATGGCTGGGCGGAACCGCGCTCGCGCGCCTACCGTGGGGCGGTGCTGGATCGGCTACCCGAAGACGAGGCCCTCGATCTGTCCGCGGACCCCTGGTCCGCCTACGACCAGCAGGTCGCGAACACCGGGTTCTGGGCCATGGCGCGGGAGCTGCCGGTGATCATGGCGCGGGTGCTGCGCGAGTGCTGGGCGGTGAGCCGCCGCGATACCGCCCTGCTGGTGCTGTGCACGTTGTTCGCCGAGGGGTTCACCGCCGTCGGCCTGCTGGCGACCACCAGCGTGCTCGAGCGCCTGCTCGCGGCGGGGCCCACCCCCGAGCGGGTGCGGGCGGCGGCTCCGGCGCTGATCCTGATCGTCACGGCGGTGGTGCTGCGCGGCGCGTTGCGCGAGGCGGCCACCTGGGCGCGATCCCGGTTGCAGCCGCAGCTGCGGCGCAGCATGCGCACGGCGATCCTGGAGCTGGCCACCGGCGTGGAGCTGGCCGCCTTCGACGACGACGAGTTCCAGAACACCATGCACCGGATCCGCGAGCGGGCCCAGCACGCGATCGCGCTCGTGCTCGACGGCATGCTGCGGCTGCTGGGCGGGCTGATCGGGCTGCTCGCGGTCGCGGGCGTGCTGGGTGTGCTGCATCCGGTGCTGGTGCCGCTGTTGCTGCTGGCGCTGGCGCCCACCTGGTGGTCGTCGGTGCGCTCGGCGCGGATGGGCTACCAGGTGTGGGCGGCGACCAGCGGTGCGGAACGGCGGCTGGAGACGCTGACCGCGCTTATGGCCGATCGCGCTCCGGCGGCGGAGGTGCGGGCGTACACGATGCGGGGCTTTCTGCTGAACGAGTTCCGCCGCGTGGCAATGCAGGTGCAGGACCGGGCGCTGCGGCTGGAGTGGCGGCAGGCGGTGAGCAGATCCGCAGGGCAGGCGCTGAGCGGGCTGGGCGTCGGAGTGGTCTACCTGGTATTGGGTGCGCTGCTACTGGCCGGCGCCATGCCGCTGGCCGTGGCCGGGACCGCGGTCGTGGCGCTGCGCACCGCCATGGCCGCACTGCGCGAACTCGTCGAGAGCATGAACTGGAGTTACGAGAACGCGCTCTACTACCGGGATTTCCTGGATTTCGGTGCCGTGGCGCAAGCGCGGCAGGAGCGGCAGGGCGGGGCCGCGCCGCCGGCGGACATCGATCGGATCCGGGCGCGGGGGCTCACCTTCACCTATCCGGCGGCGCGACGGCCCGCGCTGCGCGGCGTCGACCTCGATATCGAGCCCGGGCAGGTCATCGCGCTGGTCGGCGAGAACGGTTCCGGCAAAACCACACTCGCCAAGATTCTGAGCGGGCTCTACGAGCCGGACAGCGGGACGCTCAGCTACGGGGGAGTGCCGCTGTCCGAGCTCGACCTGGCCGCGCTGCGGGACCGGATCGCGGTGATCGCCCAGGACTTCACGCACTGGCCGTTCTCGGCGCGCCAGAACATCACCATGGGGCGGCCCGACCATCCTGACGCGCTCGACGAGGCCGTTTCGGCCTCGGGCGCGGCGGCGGTGTTCGCCGAACTGCCGAAGGGAGCCGACACGCTGCTCGACCCCAGTTATCAAGGGGGTGTGGAACTCTCGGGCGGGCAGTGGCAGCGGATCGCGGTGGCGCGCGGGCTGTACCGGGACGCGCCCCTGCTGATCTGCGACGAACCCACCGCGGCGTTGGACGCCCGCAGCGAGCACGCCCTGTTCCAGACCATCCGCGAGCACGCCGCGCAGCGCACCGTCGTGCTGATCACGCACCGGCTGGCCAGCGTGCGCTACGCCGATAAGATCTACGTGCTCGAGCAGGGGCGGGTGGCCGAGTGCGGCACCCATCGGGACCTGCTGTCCCGCAACGGGATCTACGCCGAGTTCTACTCGCTGCAAGCCCGGTCCTATACGGACTGAAATGCGTTCGCCAACGGCGGCGCGGTGCGCGATACTCTGTCGCGGGGGAGCTGTCCGGTGCTCCGAGATCGAATGTGGGGGAACGATGTCGAAACGTCTCTGGGTCGTCGCTGCCGTGCTGGTGGCCGCGCTGGTCACCACTGGCTGCGGATCCACCAAGCACAAGAGCGCGTCCTCGACCACGACGAGCCGGGTGTCCACGTCCAAGGCGACCACCCCCAAATCCACCGCCCCGCCCGCACCGCTGCTGAACCGCCGCGGCGCGCACGGCTCGATCGTCCAGCAGAACGGCCTCAACGGCCGGGGCACGCTGCGGATCGAGAACGGCAACAGCGCCGATTTCGCGGTCGTGGTCACCAACCGCGACCCCAAGACCCCGCAGGCCACGATCTACGTGCACGGCAACTCCGAGGCCACCCTCGACGGCATCGCCGGCACCTACTACGTCTACCTGAAAACCGGCACCGACTGGGACCAGGCCACCCTGAACTTCACCCGCGCCCGCCAGTTCCAGAAATTCGACGACCCCTTCGACGCCAACTCCAGCTGGGAGATCACCCTCCAGCCCTCGGTCGCCGGCAACGCCAGCACCAGCGACGTCCCCGCCTTCTGACCCGCGACGGCCACCTACGAGAAGGCCGTCATCCTGGCCAGCACCGATCGTAATTCGGCCGCCTGCTTCGCCGGGACGGTTCCGATCGGCCGATTCCCGGTGAAGCGCCGCGCGGAGATCGTGCGGATCTGCTCGGTGATCGCCCAGCCGCGCGCTTTCGCGCCCGCATCGATCGGGACGCGGTGGCGCCAGCTCGGGCGGTCGACGGAGGTCAGCGGCACGATGGTGATCAATTCCCGCTGCATCAGGCGCAGATGAAACGCGGAGGAGACGACGATCGCGGGCCGGGTCCTGCCCTGCTCCCGGCCGGCGATCGGCTCCAGATCGACCCACCACACCTGCCAGGGTTCGATCCGCTCGGTCATCGTTCCGACCAGCCGTCGGCGGCGCCCGCCGAGGCTTGATCGGTGTGCTCGGCGTCGGCCAGGTACTCCCGCCATTCGTCGGGATGGGCCGCGCGGTAGCGCTCCATCGAGTTGACGGCCATCGCCTCCCAGTGCTCGTCGAGAAGGTGGATGAGCACCTCCTCGACCGTCGCGCCGCCGAACTCCTCGGCGGCGAGCGCGAGCACGCGATCCCGGGTGGCCTCGCTGACGCGCAGCATCACAGTCATACCCACGAGTATACGACCATGTATACGGCACCGTCGCTCAGGCGACTTCTTTCTTCATCTGGGCGGTGATGATCTTCTGGTAGCCGGGGCCGAAGAGGCGGGGGAGCAGGGCGATGAGGTGGGCGTCGGGGCCGATGAGGATTTGGGCCTTGTCTTTGCGGATGCCCTTGAGCATGGTTTTGGCGGCGGCTTCGGGGGTGGTTTTGGCGAGGCGGTCGAAGTTGGCGGCGAGGGCGTCGCGGTCGCGGTCGCCGCCGGCGCGGGCCTTCCAGGCGATGCCGGTCTTCACCATGCCGGGGTGCACGGAGCTGACGCCGACCTGGTGGCCGGCGATCTTCATTTCCTGGCGCAGGGCGTCGGTGAAGCCGCGGATGCCGAATTTGGTGGCGTTGTAGGCGCTCTGGCTCGGGCACGCGGCGAGACCGAACATGGAGGAGACATTGGCGATGTGCGCGTCGCCGGAGGCGATCAGCTGCGGGAGAAAGGCTTTCGTGCCGTACATCACGCCCCAGAAGTTGATCGCGACGATCCACTCGAAGTCTTCCCAGCTGAGCTCCTCGACGGTGGCCGTCAGCGAGACGCCCGCGTTGTTGACCAGCAGGTTGGCCCGCCCCAGATCGGCCTGCACCTGCTCGGCGTGCACATAGACCGCGGCCCGGTCGGTGACGTCGAGCCGATAGGCGCGCGCCTCGGCGCCCTCCTTCTCGCACAGCGCGGCGGTCTCGGCGACATTGTCCAGATTGCGCCCGGACAGCGCCAAACGCGCTCCGCCGCGCGCCAATTCGAGCGCGAGCGCCCGCCCGATGCCCGCGCCCGCCCCGGTGATGACGGCGACCTTGCCCTCGAAATTCTTCACGGTGTTCCTTACTTGGTGGTGTAGCCGCCGTCGGCGACGAATTCGGAGCCGGTGCAGTACCCGGCCTCGTCGGAGATCAGGAACAGCACGAGGTTGGCCAGTTCCTCCGGCGCGGCGGCGCGCGCCAGCGGCTGATCGCCGACCATCGAGTGCGAACGCTCGGAGGTGTCGGTCATCTCGGTGGCGACCACGCCGGGATGCACCGAGTTGACCCGGATCCCGTCCGCGCCGAATTCCTGCGCCGCCGCTTTCGTCATGCCGCGCACCGCCCATTTCGAGGCGACGTAGCCGAGGATGTTGGAGAAGGCGATGATGCCGCCGATCGAGGAGATGTTGACGATCGAGCCGCCGCCGGCCCGCCGCATCGAGCCCAGCACGGCTTTCATGCCGAGGAACACCCCGATCTGGTTGACGTCGAGCACCTTGCGAAAATCCGCCTCCGCCAGCCGCTCGATCGGATCGACGTGCACGATCCCCGCGTTGTTGACCAGCCCCGAGACCGGCCCGAACTGCTCTTCGGCCGCCGCGACCACGCCCTGCCAGGCGTTTTCATCGGTGACGTCGAGCGGCAGGAACAGCGCCCGCTCGCCGAGCTCGGCCGCCACCGCCTTGCCCTCCTCGACGAGAACGTCGGTGACCACCACCGCCGCGCCTTCGGCGACGAGCCGCCGTGCGAAGGCCGCGCCCATGCCGCGCGCGCCGCCGGTGATGATCACCGTCTTGCCGTTGACCCTGCCCATATCCGTGTCCTCCGATTACCGTGTCGTGTCCGCGAGGTGCTGGGCCGCCAGATAGCCGAACACCATGGCGGGGCCGATGGTGGCGCCCGCGCCCGCATAGCTGTTGCCCATGACGGCGGCCGAATTGTTGCCTGCCGCATAGAGACCCGGGATCGCGCCGCCGTCGGCGCGCAGCACCCGGGAGTGTTCGTCGGTGACCAGTCCGCCCTTGGTGCCCAGATCGCCGGGCACCATCTCGACCGCGTAGAACGGGCCCTGATCGATCGGGGCGAGGCAGGGATTGGGCCGCACGGTGGGGTCGCCGTAGTACTGGTCGTAGGCGGATTCCCCGCGGTGGAAGTCCTCGTCGCGACCGGCCCGGGCGAAGCCGTTGAAGCGCTGCACCGTCGCGGTCAGCGTCGCCGCGGGCACGCCGATCAGATCGGCCAGTTCCGCCAGGGTGTCGGCCTTCTTGATGATGCCCGCGTCGAAGTACTTCTGCGGGATCGGCCGTTTCGGGAAGGTGCCGAGGAACAGGTACCGGTCGCGGAAGCGCTGATCCATGATGAAGTGCGCGGGCGCGTGCCCGACGCCGGTCGCGTGCAGCTCGTACATGGTGTGCACCACGTCGACGTAGCTGGCCGACTCGTTGGTGAAGCGCTCACCCGCGTCGTTGACCATGATGCCGCCGGGCTGCGAGCGTTCGGCCAGGCAGAAGAACGGCGGGCCGTCCGGGTTGCGCACCGACGGACCCCACCAGGCGTCATCCATCAAATCCACTGCCGCGCCGAGGGATTGGCCCGCGTGAATGCCCTCGCCGACGTTCTCGGTGGCGCCGACGGTCCAGTCGGTGCTGACCGGCTCGGGCAGGTACTGCCTGCGCATCTCGAGGTTGTGCTCGAAACCGCCGGCGGCCAGCACGACACCGCGCCGGGCGCGGATCTCCACGGGCTGTCCGGCGCGTTCGGCGCGCACGCCGACCACCGCGCCGTCGGTGGTGAGCAGCTCCAGCAGCGGGGTGTTCAGCCACACCGGCACACCCTCGTCGCGCAGCGCCAGCCACAACCGGGCCACCAGGGCTTTGCCGAGGGCGAGCGGAATGCGCCCGCGCAGCCGGTTCGCGACCGTTTTCGCGCCCACCTTCAGCGCGGTGCGCTTGCCCTTCCAGGTGCGCCCGATCATGTTCAGATCGTGGAAATCGCTGACCGTGAACGCGATTCCCTTCGGCCCGGACATGGTCGGCTTGTTGATCAGTTCGAGATCGGCGCCGAGCAGGCGGCCGTCGACGATCGCCGGTTCGATACTGCGGCCCTGGGCCAGCCCGCCGGGCTTCTCCGGGTGATAGTCGGAATAGCCGCGGTCGTAGACGAATTCCAGGTGCGGGGTGCGCGCCTGCAGATAGCTCAGCATGCGCGGCCCGTTGTCCAGGAAGGCGTCCTGCTTGGCCTGCGGAACCCGATCGCCCACAACCTCTTTGAGATATACCCGGGCCAGGTCCGGACTGTCCGGCACCCCCTCGCGCACCAGGACCGGATTGTTCGGGATCCACACGCCGCCACCGGAGCGCGCGGTGGAGCCGCCGAATTTGTCGCTCTTCTCGATCAGCACCACCGACAGCCCGCGATAGGCCGCGGTGAGCGCGGCCGTCATCCCGGCCGCGCCCGAACCGACCACTACAACATCGAATTCCATCTGTACCCCTCGCTCAGTAACCGGCGCCGGTGAGCATGCCGCCGTCGACCACGACTTCGGTGCCGGTGCAGTAGCCGGCGGCATCGGAGGCCAGGAACACCACGGCCTCGGTGACCTCGGCGGGCTGACCCCAGCGCGGAATCGGCAGCTTCGCGAAGAACGCGTCGCCGTCGACCCCGGAGCCCGCGGCCACGGTCATCGGGGTCGCGATGCCGCCGGGATGCACCGAGTTGACCCGGATGCCGTGCTTGCCCAGCTCCCGCGCGGCCGACTTGGTGACGCCCCGGAGCGCGAATTTGCTTGCGCTGTAGGCGGACAGACCCGCGGCCCCGACGAAGCCCTCGACCGAGGAGACATTGACGACGGACCCGCCGCCCGCCTCGATCAGCGCCGGCGTCGCGGTCTTGATGCCCAGCCAGGAGCCGGTCACGTTGACGTTCAGGATGGTCGTGAAGTCCTGCACCGGCATCTCCGCGATGGTCTGGAACCGGAGGATGCCGGCGTTGTTCACCAGAATGTCCAAGCGCCCGAAGCGGCCCTGCGTCTCGGTGACGGCCGCGGCCCAGTCGGTTTCGCTCGTCACATCGTGATGCAGATAGTGGCAGCCGGGGCCGAGTTCGGCCGCCAGCTGCTTGCCCGCGTCGTCGAGCACGTCTCCGAACACCACCCGGGCGCCCTCGGCGACGAACCGCCGGACGTGCTCGGCGCCCATACCGCGCGCGCCACCGGTGATCAACGCGACCTTGCCTGCGAGACGACCCACTCGTTCCTGCCTTTCCGATACCCCTTGACGCTTCGAACGCTAAGTCCGGGTTCGGGGCGGGTGCGGGTGCAGTCTCAGCCACCGAGACATGCGGCTGACCTCCACGCAAGCATCGGAAATATTTCTACTAGGCATATACAGACTTGGAGGCAGTGCATGAAGTTCTCGATGATCTTCGAGGCGCAGATGACCAACCCGTCGGCCGATCACGAACGCCAGGTGCTTCGTGACTGCGTCGAGCAGGCGGTGCTGGCCGAGGAGATGGGTTTCGACACCGTCTGGGCCGTCGAACACCACGGCCTGAAGTGGTACGCGCACATGAGCGCGCCGGAGATCTTCCTGACCTGGGTCGCCGCGCGCACCTCCCGGATCCGGATCGGTCACGGCGTGGTGTGCATGCCGTTCAACTTCAACCACCCGGTGCGCGCCGCCGAACGCGCCGCCATGCTCGACGTGCTCTCCGGCGGGCGGGTCAACCTGGGCGCCGGACGCGGGGCCACCCCGCAGGAGACCTCCATGTGCGGCGTCGACCCCGACCGCACCTACCAGGAGGTCGAGGAGGCGCTGCGCATCATCGGCAAGGCGTGGCAGGACCCGGAGGGCGAATTCGAGTGGCACGGTGAGCTGCTCGACATCGATCCGCATCCGCTGCTGCCCCGGCCGGTGCAGCTGCCGCATCCGCCGCTGTTCATGGCGTGCACCAAGAAGGACACCCTGAAGCTGGCCGCCGACTACGGAATCGGCGCGCTGGTCCTGGGTTTCGCGGGCATCGAGGAGATCGCCGACCTGCGCCGCACCTACGACGCGGCCATCGCCGAGCGCACCGGGGAGAAGTTCGTCTCCACCGTGGTCAACGATCATTTCGCCGCGCTGTGCCCGACCATCGTGCTCGACGACCGGGAGCGGGCCCAGCAGATCGGCGCGCGCGGTCAGCGCTTCTTCGCTCAGTCCATCAAGCACTGGTACGGCGCGGGCCCGGTGCCGGACGAGGCCGTCGACCCGACCGTGGACGAGGTGGCCGGCATCCAGAAGGCCGCCGAGGAGCACCTGGCCTACCTGCACGAGGCCAAGATTCCGGTGAAGCCCGGCGCGACGTCGGTGTTCAACGCCGAGCACGCCTACGGCAGCCCCGAGGACGCCATCGCCTATGTGGAGCGGCTGCAGGCCGCGGGCGCCGACGAGATCCTGTGCCTGATCCAGATGGGCACCGTGCCGCAGGAAGCCTGCCTCGAGACCATCCGGCACTGGGGCGAGAAGGTCATCCCGCATTTCAAGAAGGACGCGAAATGAGCGATCTCACCGGAAAAGTCGCACTGATCACCGGTGCCGCCCGGGGGCAGGGTGAAGCCGAGGCGCGGCTGTTCGTCGAACGCGGCGCGCGCGTCGTGCTGACCGACGTCCTGGCGGAGGAAGGCCGGGCCGTCGCCGAATCCCTCGGCGCCGCCGCCGCTTTTGTCACCCACGATGTGAGCAGCGCCGAGGACTGGGCGAGCGCGGTGGACACCGCCGTCGAGCGGTTCGGCGGTCTGGACGTGCTGGTCAACAACGCCGCCATCTACACCGCCAAGCCGCTGATCGACACCGGCGCCGACGAACTGGAACGGATTCTGCGGATCAACCTGGTCGGCTCCTTCCTCGGCATCCAGGCCGTGGTCGCGCCGATGACGGCGGCCGGTGGCGGTTCGATCGTCAACATCTCCTCGCAGGCCGGGTTGCAGGGGCTGCCCGGGCACGCGGCGTACGGCGCCTCGAAGTGGGGTTTGCGCGGACTCACCAAGACCGCCGCACTGGAACTGGGGCCGGCCGGGATCCGGGTGAACTCGGTGCATCCCGGCCCGATCGCCACCCCGATGATCGGTCATCTGGGTCTGGCCACCGGGCCCGGCAGCTTCCCGACGCTGCCGCTGGGCCGGGTCGGGCTGCCCGCCGAGGTGGGCAGTCTGGTCGCCTTCCTGGCCTCCGACGAGGCCGCCTTCATCACCGGGGCCGAGCTCGCCATCGACGGCGGTCTCGCGGCCGGGCCGTTCATACCCCAGTGAAGCACCGCACACAGAGCAGGAGGCGACGATGGCGTTGAAGCCAGAGGCGCAGGCAATCGTCGACGCGGCCGCCGGGTCGTTCCCGAAGCTGGGCACCGAGGTGACCGACGCCGCGCAGGCGCGGCGCATGCTCGCCGCCCGGCCCGTCGCGGCGGTGGACCCGATCCCGGTCCGCAAGGTGGAGGAGCGGCTGATACCCGGGCCGGAAGGTGCGCCGCCGGTGCGGGTGCGGATCTATCACCCGGCCGGGGCGGGCGGCGAACTGCCGGCCATCGTGTTCTGCCACGGCGGCGGATTCACCATCTGCAGCCTGGATTCCCACGATCAGCTCTGCCGGGGCATGGCCAACGAGGTCGGCGCGATCGTCGTCTCGGTCGATTATCGGCAGGCGCCCGAGCATCGGTATCCGGCCGCCGCCGAGGACGCCTACGCGGTGCTGTGCTGGGTCGCCGAACTCAAGGCCTCGCTCGGCGGGGATCCCGGCCGGATCGCGGTGGCGGGCGACAGTTCCGGGGGCAATCTCGCCGCGGTGACCACGCTGCTGGCCCGGGATCGGCGCGGGCCCGCGATCGCGCATCAGCTGCTCGTCTACCCGATGCTCGACCCGGCCCGCGACACCGACTCCTACCGGGAGAACGCCCAGGGCTACTTCGTCACCGACGATCATCTGCGCTGGTACTGGGAGCAGTATCTCGGACCGGACGGCGACGCCGCGGATCCCTACGCCGCGCCCGCCCATGCCGCCGACCTGACGGGTCTGCCGCCCGCGCACATCGTGACGGCGGAATACGATCCGCTCCGGGACGAGGGCGAGAACTACGGTGCGCGGCTGCGCGCCGCGGGCGTCGACGCCGAGGTGATCCGATACGACGGTGAGTTCCACGGCTTCTTCAGCATGGGCGAACATCTCCCGGACGCGAAAGTAGCCTCGGCCGCGGCGTATTCGGCCCTGCGCCGCGCGCTGCACGACTAGCTGACAGCCTGGGCTCGGACGCCGTCGAGCAGCAGGGTCAGCAGGCGATCGGCCTGGGCGGTGGGCGCGGGTGCGTCCTGGGCCGCCCAGGCGATCGCGCCGATCATGCGCAGGATGTCGCGTCGGCCGGATCGCCGAACACCCCTGCCGGGTGCCAGGTGGCGGGGCAGGGGTGGTCCGGGGTCAGTGGGTCAGGGCGTGGGTGGCGCCGCGGTGCAGGGGGACCGGTTCGGTCTTCTGCGCGTTGTCCTTGACGATGCCCTTGGCGGCCGAGTTGGCCTGTTCCAGTTGGGTTTTGCGGTCGAAGACGGTCTTGGCCAGGACGCAGGCCAGGTTGGCGTCCAGGTCGTCGCGGACCAGCAGGACGTTGGGGACCACGATGGTCTTGGCGTCGGCGGGCAGCCCGTAGGTGGCGGCGGGGATGGTGCCTTCCTCGTAGACGGGGCTGATCTTCTGCATCGCGCCGTTCAGGCCGGCGATGTCGAGGAACCTGACCTGGTCGCGCGCCGAGGTGAACAGGTCGGTGATGCCGGGGGTGGGCAGCCCGCCGGAGAAGAACATGGCGTCGATCGAGCCGTCCTTCATGCCGTCCACGGTCTTGGTGAGATCGAGGCGCTGGGCGGAGATGTCGCTGTCGGGGTTGAGGCCCGCGGCCTGCAGCACGCGGTTGGCGATCACCTCGGTGCCGGATTTCGGCGAACCGGTGGAGACCCGCTTGCCCTTCATGTCGGCGACCGAATTGATGTTCGCGCCCTTGCGCACCACCACCTGGGTGTAGTTCGGGTACAGCCGGGTAAGCGCCTGCACCGGTTGCTTTTTCCCGTCGAAGCTGCCGACGCCGAGCACCGCGTCGGAGGCGGAATCGGCGAGCGAGAACGCGACCTGGTAGGTGCCCGCCACCAGCTGCTGGATGTTCTGCACCGACGCGCCGGTCTCGGCGGCGGTGGCCTTCACGGTGCCGTTGGTGGCCTGGGCGATCTGCTCGGCGTAGGCGTTGCCGAGCGCGAAGTAGACACCGGTCGCGTTGCCGGTGGCGATGCCGACCCGGGTTTCCTGGTGCACTTCACAATTCACCTCGCCGCCCGCGTCGGTCTGTGGCGCGTCGCGGCGACCGCCGCAGCCGGTGAGCAGCCCGGCCGACAGGACCGCGACGCCGAGCACCGCGATCACCCCCGCCGACCTCGATCTGACGAAACCCTTTGCGACTGCGCTCATGTCGTCCTCCTTCGTGACAGGGCAGTAACCCCGATAGCCGCGACCACCGCGACCAGCCCGGCGATGATCGCACCGGGCTCCAGGTACAGCAGCGTAAGACCGCCGAGCGCCGCGAGCACGCGGGCGGGCTTACCGGCAGGTCCGACGCCGAGGATCCAGCCGCCGGTCGCGACGGCCAGCGCGGCCACCGCGAGGCAGGCGATCAGCGTCGTCCACAGCACCTCGAGCCAGGGACCCCGCCCCAGCAGCGCTTCTCCGTTGGTGGTCAGCACGAAGACCACCGGCACCAGGAACGCGGGCAGCGCGTATTTCAGCGCCTGCCACATCGTGGGCACGGTGCGCCCGCCGGTGATGGCGGCCGCGCCGACAGCGGCGAGCGCGGTCGGCGGCGTCACCTCCGAGAGCACGGAGTAGTAGAAGACGAACATCGCGGCCGCGGGCGCGGGCACGTTCAGCTCCAGCAGGGCGGGCCCGATGATGGCCCAGCCGATGATGAACGAGGCCGTCACCGGCACCGCGAGCCCGAGGATCGCGAGCGCCACCGCCGCGAGCACGACCGTCAGCGCCAGGATCACGGTGTGGTTGTCCGAGATCGAACGCGCGGCCTGCACCAGCAGCGCGGCCAGTTGCGCGCCGAGGCCGGTCTTGGTGGTGATCGCGGTGATGACGCCGGCCGAGGTGCACACCGCGACCACCGGCAGCGCCGAGCGCACCCCGGAGCTGAGCGCGGCGAAGACCTGGCGCGGCGAGCGGGCCCGGGCCCGGGTGCGCGAATCCAGGAACGCCAGCACGAATGCCAGCGCCGTCGCGTACACCACGGACTTGGTGGCGCTGACGCCGATCAGCAGCAGCACCACGATGACGATCAGGGACAGGAAGTGATAACCGAAGCGCCCCAGCAGCCGCCACGACGAGGTGGTCGCGACCTCCACGGGCCGGGTGCCCAGCCGGCGCGCGTCGATCTCGACGGCGAGCAGAATGCCCAGGTAGTACAGCACCGTGGGGATCAGCGCCCAGCCCAGCACCGTGACGTAGGAGACGTCGAGGTACTCGGCGACGATGAACGCCGCCACACCCAGCGTCGGCGGTGACAGGATCGCCCCGACGCCCGCGGCGGCGAGCATGCCGCCGGCCTGCTCGGCGGGATACCCGGCCTTGCGCAGGATGGGCCAGGTGACCGCGCCGACGCTGACCGCCGTGGCCGTGCCCGACCCGGACACGGTGCCGAGCAGGAAGCCCGAGGCGACGGTGGTGCGCCCGGCCGCCGTGCGCGAACGCCGGAACGCCGACACCGACAGATCCACGAAGAACTGTGCCGCGCCGGAGAATTCGAGCACCGCGCCGTAGAGCGTGAACAGCACGATGTAGGTGGCCGCCACGTCCAGCGGTGTGCCGAAGAAGCCGCTCGAGGAGTTGTAGAACGCGTCGATCATCTGCGAGAAGTCCAGTCCCGCATGGGCGATGGACCAATCCTGCGGCATCAGTCCGCCGTAGTACCCGTAGGCGACGAAGACCAGGCACACCAGGGGCAGCACCCAGCCGGTGGTGCGCCGGCAGGCCTCCAGCACGAGCACCAGCAGGACCGCGCCCATCGCGATGTCGACCGGATCGAACAGGGTCTGGCGGTCCAGGAAGTCGTCGTAACCGCCGCCGCCGGAACCGATCCGGAACGGCAGCACCGGATACAGGCAGACCGCCAGGGTGAGCGCCGCGAGCGCGTAATCCAGCGGCCCCGGCCCGGATTCCCGGTCCAGGCGCCGGATTCCGGAGCGATAGGCGAGGAAGACCAGCGGGAGCGTGCCCGCCAGGAACACCACCAGGTAGTACTGGCTGCCCTGCGGCAGCGGGCGGAACACCTGCCAGAGTGCGAGCAACGCCACCGCGAACGCCGCGGTGGCCACGATCCGCTCCGGCCATCCGGTCAATTCCCGGGCGGGGCGTTCCTCGTCGTCGACCTCGATGGTGTCCGGGAGTTGTCTTGGCTCGTCCGGGATTTCGACCCGGGTCGTCTCGAAGTGCCCGGGTTCGACCGTTTCGGTACCGGCGTTCTCCGACCCGGTCGAGGGGTGCGGCCGTTGCTCAGCGGTCGGCTCGCCCCCCGATCGATCGCCCTGCGAGTCCAACATGGCGCGACGATATCAACGGGATAGGTCAAGATCACAGAGTTTTGAAACATGTGCTCCGCAACATTAACTATTCCTTAGGTATGGGAATTCCCACACCCGATTCGGGAACGATCGCCTGCCATCGTGCCGACAGCGCGCCGGGCGTGACCCCGCCCAGGGCGACGGTGGTGCGGACCAGGTGCGACTGGTCGGCGAACCCGGCACCGGCCGCCACCGCCGCGGCGGGCCGGAACGGTAGCTGGACGACTGCCGCCCGCAGCCGATGCCAGCGGCGCAGGGCGGGCAGCGAGCAGCCCAGACTTTGCGCGCAGAGCTGCCGGAATCGTCTGGGCGACACCCCGGCTCGCGCGGCCAGTTGCCCGGCGGGCAGGCCACCGTCGAGGAGTTCCAGGGCGCGACCCACCCGCGGATCGAGGTCGGCGCCCGGCCCGAGGGTCCGCGCCACCGCCGCGCGCAGCCGGGCCGGATCGAGGTCGGTCCCGAGGCCCGTCAGCAGGCGCGTGACCCGGGATCGGTCCAGGGCGTGCACGCCGCGCGGACCGGTCAGCCGGTGCGGATCGATCCAGAGCGACACATAGCCCGCCGGATAGGTGAAGGTGCGAAACAGGCCCGGCGAGACCAGGATTCCGGCCCCGGCGGTGCGCACGCCGCGCTCGTCGCGCACGGTCACCGGCGCGTCCGCGGACAGCACCAGCTGCCAGGCCGGGTGCCGGAATCCGTTCGGCGTCACGGCCGAACTCTCGGCGATGCAGGCGAACTCGGCCGCCACCGCCACGAACGCGGTATTGCCGTTTCGTTCAAGACGCCAGGACCGGCTGGGCTGCACCATGAGCTCATCGTGGCACCGCCGCCGGGCCACCGGCCAGCGGGCCGCGCTGTGATTCCGACCTCGGGAAAGGCTCGACGATGAAGCTTCCGGATACCGCGCACACCACCCGGCCGTGGCGGATCCACGAGATCGCCCCGGATTTCGTCCTCTACGACGTGTGGGGCCTGCCGACCCCCGGCGGCCCGGACGATCTGCCGCTGCTGGTGCAGTGGTTCGCGGGTAGCGACGAGGGCGCCACCCGGCCGCCGCTGGTGTACCGGTTCCTGATGGCCGCGCGCTGGCGGATCGGCGCGGTATTGCGCTGGGACACCGCCGAATCCGGCGTCGGGACCCGCACGCCGAGCCTGCGCGACCGGCTGCCCGCCGATCTCGCGGCCGGCCCGCGTGGCCCCGATCCGCAGACGGTGCCGTTCACCTCGCTGTATCAGACCCACGACGAATGGGTGGCCGAGATGGGCAACCGGACCGTGCACGGTCTGCTGCACCTCGGCTGGGTCCCCGACGGACATGGCGGCTACCGCGGTCAGATGGCCGTGCTGGTCAAGCCGAACGGGTGGTTCGGCCGGCTGTACATGGCCGCGATCACCGCTTTCCGATACGTGCTGGTCTATCCGGCGCTGCTGGGCATGATCGAGCGCGGCTGGCGGCAGCAGCTCGCCGGCCGCTGACACCGGTCAACGAGATCACCGGTCGCGCGCGCCCGCCCGGTCCCGCACAATCGGTGGCGGTAAGTGACATCGACGTGGATGTGGTGGGCCGGCATGATTTTGGATCGTTTTCGGATCGACGGGCAGGTGGCCGTGGTCACCGGCGCGGGGCGCGGCCTGGGGGCGGCCATCGCCGTCGCCTTCGCCGAGGCCGGGGCGGACGTGGTGATCTCCGCGCGGAGCAAGGACCAGCTCGACGAGGTGGCCGGGCGGGTCGCCGCGCTCGGGCGGCGTGCGCACGTGGTGCCCGCCGATCTCAGCGATCCCGACGCGGCGGCCGCCTTGGCCGCGGTGGCGGTCGAGGAGTTCGACCGCCTCGACATCGTGGTCAACAATGTCGGCGGCGCGATGCCGAGTCCGCTGCTGGACACCACGCCCGAGGCGCTCTCCCAGGCGTTCGACTTCAATGTGGCCAACGCGCACGCGCTGGTGCGCGCCGCCGTGCCGCTCATGCTGGAGACAGCGCACGGCGGGTCCATCGTCAACATCACCTCGGCGATGGGCCGGCTGCCGGGGCGGGCCTTCGCGGCCTACGGCACCGCCAAAGCCGCTCTGGCGCATTACACCAAGCTCGCGGCGCTGGATCTGAGCCCGCGCATCCGGGTGAACGCGATCGCGCCGGGCTCGATCCGCACCTCGGCGCTGGAGATCGTCGCGCAGAACGAGGCCATGCGCACCGAACTCGAGACCAAGACGCCGCTGCACACCATCGGCGAGCCGGAGGACATCGCCGCCGCCGCGCTCTACCTGGTCTCCCCGGCGGGCAAATACCTCACCGGCAAGGTGCTCGAGCCGGACGGCGGCCTGATCATCCCGAACCTGGCCATCCCGCTGCCGGATCTGTGAGTCAGCGGTTCGGTCCGAGCGCGTCGAGCGCGCGGTCGACGTCGGCATCGGAGTTGTGCAGGTGGAACGAGAAGCGCAGGCCGCCGCCCCGCGCCGATACGATCACCGCGGCGGCTTCCAGCCGTTCGGCCGCCGCGCCCGCGCCGGGCACGGTGACGATCGCCGAGGGCTGGGCCGGGGTCCGATAGCCGAGATCGGCCAGCCCGGTGCGGAAGCGCTCGGCCAGGGCGAGGTTGTGCGCGTGGATCTTGTCCACGCCCAGCTCTTCGAGCAGGCTCAGCGCGGCCGCGGCGGTGACGACCCCCAGCCAGTCCGGGGTCTGATCGAAGCGCCGTGCGGTGCCGGCCAGGGCGACCGGCTGGTACAGCTCGGCCCAGCGGTCCTCGGCCGCGTACCAGCCGGGGCCGACCGGGCGCAGCTCGGCGGCGGCCTCGGCGCTCGCGCCGAAGAACGCGACGCTGCGCGCCCCGATCAGCCATTTGAAACTCGCGCACACCCAGTAGTCGGCGTCGGCGAAGCGCAGCGGCAGCCAGCCCGCGGCCTGGGTGGCGTCGAGCAGCAGGCGCGCGCCGGCCGCGCGGGTGACCTCGCGTAGCCGGGCGGTGTCGGCGATCCGGCCGTCAGCGGACTGCACCACGCTCACCGCGACCAGCGCCGTCTCCGGCCGCACCGCCGCCGCCAGCCGCTCCAGCGGCACCGTGCGCACCGCGAGGTCGCCGCGGAACAGGAACGGCATTGTCACCGAGGCGAATTCGCCCTCGGCCACCAGGACTTCCGCGCCCGCGGGCAGGGCCGCCGCGACCGGCGCGATCAGCGCGGACACGGTGCTGCCCAGGCCGATCTCGTCGGCGCTCGCGCCGTCGAGCAGCCGGGCGAAGCCGGCGCGCAGTTCGGGCACGAGGTGGTCGTGCACCAGGGGCGCACCCCGCCCGGCGGCCCAGCGGTCCTGGGCCGCGCGCACCGCGGCCAGCGCGCGGGCGGGCGGCAGGCCGTGCGAGGCGGTGTTCAGATAGACGGTCTCGGGGGCGAATTCAGCGGGCGCTAGAGACATACCTCGAGCATGATCCGACGCCCGGGGACCGGTCCAGCGCCACTACTGCCAAACTGGACCGATCTCCTGCCAATCGGCTCACTCCGTCGCCGCGGCGGCCCAGCGGTTCGTCAGCAGGTGGAAGCTCGGCGTGTCCGCCAGTGACTGCGACGCCTCGTAGATGCGCTGATAGCCGGTGGAGCTGATCCGCCACTGCCCGTCGGCGTCGCGGCGGTAGGCATCGGAGTAGTAGCCCGACCCCCGGATCAGCACCCCGTACTCGGTGGCGATCACCGTGTCCTCGAAAAGCCAGGAGCCGGTGGCGGTTTCACCGTCGACGTCGATCTCCGGCTGGCTGGCCACGTGGGTGGTGAGCACGCTCGGCCCGAGGTTCTGGCGCATGAACTCGACGATCGCGTCCCGTCCGTCGAACACCAGGGCCTTGCCGAGCGCGTGCGTGCCGTAGCGGCCCTGCGCGTCGACGGCGAGGGTGTCGGCGAACTCGTCCCACAGCTTCAGATCGAGGGTGCGGAAGTAGCGGTGCTTGAGCCGGCGGATGGCTTCGAGGGCGGCGAGATCCATCCGCTCAGGCTCGCACGCGCGGTGTGCGGCGACAACCGATCTCGCGACCCGGTTCCGGTGGTCAGGACGGCAGCTCGACTTGTGCGCTCCTCGTATGCTTCCCGACCCGGGGTCAGGTGAATGGGCGGTGAACAGTAGCTGTCGAGCAGAGGGAGAGCGCGCGACCGTGCGTGTCGCGGGGTACTCGCCGACTGGGCGCCCAGCACGGCGTCCGGAATTTCGTCCACGCCGAGGAGTCCGCCGTGACCGAGAGTCCCGCTTCCGCCACCCACACCGATGATCCCACCCTGGACCAGGGGATGGCGCTGCGTGTCGCCACGCATCGCCTGACCGAGGAATTCGGCGCCGACGTCGAGGAGACCGTGATCGGGGGTCTGCTCCGCGCGGCCTACGACCACCTCGCCGCCGACGCCAAGCTCGACAATTTCCTGCCGTTGCTGGCCGAGCGCTACACCCGCGAACTGCTCCGCGCGGCCGCGGAGCAGCGCGTCGGATCGCGCGCTAGTTGACCCTCAGCCGTTGGGCCGCACCAGGATCTGGATGTGGTCCTCGGGGTCGCGCAGCGCCGCCAGGGTGCCCGCGACCCCGTCCAGGCCCACCTCCGCGGTGATCAGCGCCGCGGCGTCGATGCTGCCCTCGGCGATCCGGCCCAGCGTGCGCGCGTACTCCTCGTGCGGGTAGACCATGCACATCTGCAGCGAGATGTCCTTGTAGATGCCGACGATCGGGCGGATCACGTCATCGCTCATCACCGCGCCCACCTGCAGGATGGTGGTCTCGCGCGGCACCTTGTAGAGCAGGTCGTTGAGCAGGCCCGGCACCGCGGCGCACACCCAGACGTGCAGCAGCTGACCGGATTCGGCGGCCGCGCGCCACACGTCCACCGGATCCCGCTCGGCCGGATCCACCACCTGGTGCGCACCCAGCCGCAAGGCCGTCGCGCGCCGCAGGGCCGAGGGATCCGAGGCGATGATCGGCGCGACGCCGCGTTCGGCCAGCGCCGCCACCACGCCGAGTCCGACGGGACCGCAGCCGATCACGATGCCGGTGCCGCCCGGGCCGATGCCGGTGCGCGCCACGTTGCCGTAGCCCACCGCCAGCGGTTCGGTCAGCGCGGCGACCTGCGGCGGCACGTGCTCCGGAATCGGTTCCAGGGCCATGGCCTGCAACACCATTCGCTCGCCGTAGCCGCCGGGGAAGTCGTTGGAGAAACCGACGCCGTGCACCCGGCCCGCGTGATCGACCGCCCAGGGCAGGGCGACGACCAACTGCCCCTCGGTGTGCGGCGTGTCCGGGCCCGCCGCGAGCACGCGCGCCGCGATCTCGTGGCCCAGCACCAGATCCCGGCCCGGGTCGAATTCGAAGGTCGACACCCCGCTGTCGCGGGAGGCCTGCAAGAAGTCCTCGGTGTGGTCCAGGGCCTGCTTGTCGGACCCGCAGATGCCGCAGGCCACCGTTTCCACCAGCACCTGGCCGGGTCCGGGCACCGGGTCGGGTACCTCGTCGACGATCAGCGCGCCCGCGCGCAGCACCACGGCCCGCATCAGGCGCCCGTCCCGTCGTCCAGCGCGGTGGCCAGCGCCTGCCCGTGCTGCTCGAAGGCGCTCTGGATCCCGGCGGTGAGCCCGCCGATCATCCGCTCGCTGTTGGCGTGCGCCCGCTCCAGCGACGCGACGCGATTGCGGTTGGCGCGGGTGAAGTGCGGAATCACCTGTTCGGCGAACAACTTCGCCGAACGCCGCGTGGCGTCCCAGTCCGCGACATTGAGCCCGAGCAGCAGGAAGGTGCCGAAACCGCCGGACTGCTCGGCGAGCTTCTCGATCGTGGCGATGGCGTCCTCGGGCGTGCCGATGGTGGCGCGGCCGAAGGCCGGGAAGCCCTCGCCGGTCCACTGCCGCACCGCGGCGCCGGCGGAGGTGTGCCAGGGCGCACGTCGGCCGCTGAGCTTCTCGATGTAGTCGACCAGATGCCCGACGCCCCACTCGGCCTCGCGCATCGCCTGTTCCCGGGTTTCGGCCAGGTGCATGGGCGCGACGAGCCGCCATCGAGATCGGTCCACGGTGTGGCCGTGCTCGGCCATGGTCCGGGTGTAGACCTTCCAATTCGGCAGCAGCGCCTCGTAACCGGACGGATCCGAGGCGGCCAGCGACAGCAGGCCCGCGCCGTGGCGGCCGGCCAGCACCGCGCCCGAGGGCGACATGGTGGACGCGACCGCCAGTTCCAAGCCCTCGGGCCGGTACGGCAGCAGCTGCAAACGGGCTTCCTCGAGGTGATACCACTGTGTCCGCGCCGTCACGGTCTCCCCGCGCAGCAGGCGCACCAGCACGCCCATGGACTCGTGCATCATCTCGCGCTGGCGCACCGGGTCGATGCCCATCATGGCCGCGTCGGTGGCCAGCTGGCCGGGGCCCACGCCCATCATGGCGCGGCCCATGGTCAGGTGATCGAGCAGGCACAGCCGGTCCGCCAGCATCATCGGCTGGTGGTAGGGCAGCGAGTTCACTCCGGTGCCGAGCCGGATCTGCCGGGTGCGCTGGGCCGCCGCGGCGAGGAAGACCTCGGGCGCGGCGATGATCTCCAATCCCGCCGAATGGTGTTCGCCGATCCAGGCTTCGGTGTAGCCGAGCTGATCGGCCAGCTCCACCAGGGCCAGATCGCGGTGGATCTGCAAGGTGGGGTTGCCGGTCAGCGGGTGGTAGGGGGCGATGAAGAATCCGAACCGGGTCGGTCCGTGCTGCTCGCTCAATTCAGTTGTCCTCACTCGTACTACATCACCGGGACCAGTCGTGGCCCCAGTAGCTGTCGGCGGTGATCTCCTCGGCCGTGTAACTGTCTTCGTCGACCTGCACGCCCTCGGTGCCGAACTCCAGATCCCAGCCGCCCGGGGTGCGGACGTAGAAGGAGATCATCTTGTCGTTGGTGTGCCGGCCCAGCGTCGAGGACAGGTGATATCCGGCCTTGCCGACCCGGTCCAGGGCGCGGCCCACGTCGTCGAGCGAGTCGACCTCGACCATGATGTGCACCAGTCCCGAACCCTCCTGGCCGCCGGAGGGAATCAGCGCCAGGCTGTGGTGGCGGCGGTTGACGCCGAGGAAGCGCACCCGCATCGGCCCGTACTCCGGCGGCGTCGGCAGCCGGAACGCGCCGCGCGGCCGGAACCCGAGCACGTCGGTGTAGAAGTGGAAGGCGGCGTCGAGATCGGGCACCGGTAGTACGGCGTGCCCGAGCCCCAATCCCTCGGTGACGAACCGGTTTCCGTGCTTGCCGACGACGGGGGAGTGGTCGAGCACGGGTCCGTGGAACACCTCGACGGTGGTGCCGGCGGGATCGGTGAAGCTGATCGCCTGCTCCACCCGGCGGGCGTCGGCCTGCTCCAGCGAGAGCGCGGTGACCTCGAGGCCGAACTCCTCGACGGCGGCGCGCACCCGGGCGAGCGCCCGGTGATCGCGGACCTCCCAGCCGATCGCGAGCACCTTGTCGGTCTCGCCGGGCACCAGCTCCAGGCGCGCGGCCCGCTCGTCCATGCGCAGGTAGACCGCGTCCGGATCGGGGCCGCTGCCGGGCGCGAAACCGATGACGTCGAAGGCGAATTCGCGCCAGGCGTGCGGGTCGCGCACGGCCACCCGCACGTAGCCGAGCGAACTGATCAGAGCCATGGGTGGATCCTTTGCGAGAGAGGCGTTCACAGGAGGTCCTGCTCACGGGTGTGCAGGCCCAGCGCGCCCGCGGTGACGGCGTTCTCGATGCTGCGGCGCAGGGCCAGGCAGCCCTGGAAGGGGCCGGCCTGTGCCTCGGCGCAGGTGCGGGCGGCGGCGCCGGTCCACTGCACGCTGGTGTGGGCGGGGCTGAATTTCACGACCCCGACTCGGTTTCCGCAGGTGTGACAGCTGACGACGGCCATGGTCAGGCGTGCTGCCGCGCGGCGAGATTCTCGGCGACCTCGGCTTCCCACGCGGTCACCGCGCGGGTGGTGTCGACCTCGAATTCGAAACGGTCGGTCATCTTGTCGTCGATGTCGGCGACATCCCGGTAGAACTGTTCGTACCACCGGCGCAGCTGGTAGACGGGGCCGTCCTCCTCGCACAGCAGCGGATTGTCGATGCGGGTCTTGCGTTTCCAGATCGCGACGTCCTGTTCGAAGCCGCGGCCCAGGCCGCCCGCGAAGCGCACCGCCATGGCGTCGGCCTCTTCCGGCGAGAGACCGGGCCGCTTCTTCACGATCGCGCCGTACTGCAGGACGAACTTGGTCGGCGTGACCGGGTAGTGGCAGTTGATCAGCACGGCTTCGACGGTCGCGCCGTGGGATTCGTTGACCAGGTTGTCGATCATGTAGGAGGGGCCGTAGTAGTGCGCCTCGGAGTGCAGCACGTTCTCGCCGCCGGCTTCGCGGGCCAGCTCGCCCTGGATGTCCGCGCGCCCGATCGAGGTCATGTACTGGCTGGCGACGTGGCCCTCGAAGACGTTCTTGAAGTAGGTGGGGAAGGCGAAGTGCACGTAGAAGAAGTGCGCCATGTCGACCACGTTGTCGATGACCTCGCGGCAGTTCGCGCCCTCGATGACGATCTCGTTCCAGGTCCAGTCGCTCCACTCGTCGCTGAACGCGCCCTCGATCCGCGGGATCGCGACCTCGTCCGGCGGCGGATTGCCCTCCGGGTCGTTCCAGACGAAGAGCTGCTTGTTCTGCTCCAGCGTGGGCCAGGCCTTGGTGCGGGCCAGCGGCGGCACCCGGCGCGCGTAGGGGATGCCGGCGCAGCGGCCGTTGCCCTTCCAGCGCCAGTCGTGGAACGGGCAGGCCAGGGCATCGCCCTTGATGGTGCCGTCGCCGAGGTTGCCGCCCATGTGGCGGCAGTAGGCGTCGAGCACGTTCAGCGTGCCGTCACCGGCGGCGAAGACCACGAGCTCGGTACCGAAAGCCGTGATCGTGTGCGGCTTCCCGTCGCGGAAGGAATCCGCGAGGCCGAGGCAGTGCCAGCCGCGGGCGTACCGTTCGGGCGGCGCGCCGGTGTCGATCACGCGTACCTGATCGTCGGTCATGATGTGTTTCCTCCGAAGGTATTTCGGTCAGGTCTATGACTGGCTGGGTTATTTCGATGCTGCGACCGCCGGCCGGGTACCGGTAGCCGGGGTCTCACTCATCGGGCCGCGCTCCAGGCGCTCGAAGGCCGAGCGATAGAACAGCAGCGGTGCGGCTTCGCGCTGCTCGCCGAGCGTGCTGACGTGCCCGACGACGATGGTGTGGTCACCGCCGTCCACCTCCTGGGCCAGGGTGCAATCGATCCAGGCCAGCGCACCGGCGAGCAGCGGCGAACCGTTGGGGGAGCGGGTCCAGTCCAGCCCCGCGAATTTGTCTGCGCCGCTGCGACTCAGCTGCCGGCACACCGCTTCCTGATCCTCGGCGAGGATGTTCACGCAGAACCGCCCGACCGTGCGGATGCGCGGCCAGGTGGTCGAACTGCGAGCCGGAAAGATCGCGACGGCGAGCGGATCCAGCGAGAGGGCGGAGAACGATTGGCAGGCGAACCCGAGCGGGAGGTCGCCGTCGGAGGCGGTGACGGCGGTGACGCCGGTGCAGAACCGGCCGAGGACGGCCTTGAAGTCGAGGTCGACGGCCATGTGGCTGCCATCCTTTCACGACGAAGTTTCGACTAGACATATTCCGTTTCGCCATGAAAGTAAGCTGTGACCTCGAAGGGGTGTCAAGAACGGATTCCGGCTACCGAGAAGATCCGTAGCGATCTACGTAGTTTCCGGGATTCGTCGTCCCGCCCGGGTCGGCACTGTGATGGGGGACACAACAGGGAGTGCCGAAACCGCACATGCCTAGTCGAAATACTCCTAAGCTTGGACGCGCTACACCACTGGAGGTAACCATGACGGTCGAGATGCTGACCCATCCCGAGTCCGGCGAAGCATGGACGGGCACGGGTCGAGCGGCCGCCAAACCGGCGCAACCGCCGGTGTCCATGATCGAGCGAATGACGTTGATACTGGACGCTTTCGACGGTTCCACGCCGACTCTCACACTGCTCGGACTGGCCGAACGCACCGGCCTGCCGCGCTCCACGGTGCACCGCATCCTGGACCAGATGATCCGGCTGCGCTGGCTCGCGCACGCCCCGGGCGGCTACCGGCTCGGCATGCGCACCCTGGAGCTCGGCGGACTCGCCGCCGACCACAACGAGATTCGCGACGTGGTGAGTCCGCTGCTGCACGATCTCGCGCAGCGCACCGGCATGGTCGGCCACCTCGGCGTGCTCGACGGCCGCGAGGTGCTCTACCTGGACAAGGCCGGCGGCCGCGGCACCGCGAACGTGCCCACCCGGCTGGGCGGCCGAATGCCCGCGCACAGTACGGCTTTGGGCAAGGCGCTGCTGGCCTCGCTGGAACCGAGCATCATCGAGGCGTCCTTCCGGGATCCGCTACCCCAGCTGACCTCCCGAACCATCTGCGACAGAGGCGAACTGCACCGCGAGCTGGCCCGGATCCGGCATCGCCAGGGTGTGGCGGTGGACAACGAGGAAGCGGTGGCGGGCATCGCCTGCGTCGCGGTGCCGGTGCGCGGGCGCGGCGCGGCCGTGGCGGCGCTCTCGCTGACCGCCCAGATCACCGGGGAGCGAACGGCTCTGGACACCGCGCGCCTGGCGCGCGTGCTCGTGGAGGTCGCCCACGAGGCCGGGCGCAGCCTGTTCCCGAGGCATGCGCGGTGGCGCTGACCAGATTTTCCTGGCCAGGAATATGCCTGGCCGATATAGTCCGGTTCGTGAGTGCGAGAACCCAGGCGGGGCGATGAGTGACGCGAAGGTGCCGGAGCTGCCCACCACGAGCTGGGCGGTGCTCGGAATGCTCTCGCACGCCGAGGAACTATCGGGTTACGACCTGAAGAAGTGGGCCGACTGGAGCCTGCAGTTCTTCTACTGGAGCCCGTCGTTCAGCCAGATCTACGCCGAACTCAAGCGCCTGGAGAAGCACGGCTACGCCACCTCGCGCACCGTGCTCCAGGACGACGGCGTACGCGGCAAACGCATGTACGCCATCACCGCCGCCGGTCGCGCGGCCGCCGCGCAGTGGGTCAACCACGCGCCGGTCGAGGCGCCGGTGCTCAAGCACAGCGTGATGTTGCGCGCCTGGCTCGGCCATCTCGCCGAGCCCGAGCGCCTGCGCGAGATCCTCACCGAGCACATCGGCTACGCCGAGCGCATGCGCAAGCTGGCCGAGGTCGACGCCGAAGGCGCGGAGGAGAATCCGGACTGGGCCTACCCGGGGGCGGTGCTGCGCTGGTGCGTGCGGCACTACGAGGCCGAGCGCGAGTTCGCCGAGGCGCTGCTCGCCGACGTCGCCAAGCTGGCCGAGGGTGCGCCCCGGCGCCCGGCGAAAGGCAAGGGCCGCAGGGCGGCCGCCCCGGCGAATTAGACTGCCGAGAGTGGGATTGCAGTTCGAGACCCGTGGGTCCGATTCGCCGTGGGTCGATCTGGTGTGGACCTGCCGCAGCGAACAGGACGCGGAGATGACCTCCGTGGCGACCGAGACCGTGGGCCTGGTGTTCTGGGTCCAGGACGGTGCGTTCGCCGCCGCCGTCACCGGTCCGGAAAGCCGGTGCGGCACCGCGCCGATCCCGCAGGGCGCGGATTTCGTGGGCCTGCAATTCGCCGTCGGCACCGTGCTGCGCCCGGTCCCCGCGTCCACGCTGGTCGACGCCGGCCTGGTGCTGCCGGACGTCACCGCGCGCGGGTTCTGGTTCGACGGCGCGCGGTGGGAGCTGCCGGGCCCGGACGATATCGAGGCGCTGGTCGAGCGGCTGGTCCGCGCCGGAGTGCTGGACCGGGACCCGCTGGTCGCCGCCGCGCTGCGCGGTCAGCGTCCGGCCGGCGCCGAGCGCACCCTGGAGCGCCGCTTCCGCTCCTCGACCGGCCTCACCCAGGGGGCGGTGCGCCAGATCGGCCGGGCCCGCTCTGCGGCGCTGCTGCTGAGCGCGGGCGAGGACACCGGCGACGTGGTCGACAAGCTCGAGTTCTACGACGAGCCGCACCTCGCCCGCGCGCTGCGGCGCTATGTCGGACGGACCGCGCGGCAGCTGCGCGAGGGCACCGGCGGTGTGCTGGCGCTGGATCCGGCTCAGCGCACGACGTCGTAGATCAGCTTGGTCACGCCGTTGCGGTAGGACTCCGACTCGCGCAGCTGCAGCTGCCGCGCGTCCCGGTCCGTCCGGCTGAACAGGCTCTTGCCCGCGCCCAGCAGCACCGGGAAGACGAGCAGGTTGTACCGGTCGATCAGGTCGGCGTCGGCCAGGCGCCGGGCCAGCTCGGCGCTGCCGTGGATGAAGATGCCGCCGCCCTCGGTCTGCTTGAGCGCCGCGACGTCCTCGATCGAGCGCAGGATCGTGGTCGGGCCCCACCCCGCTGTCAGCTCGTCCTCCTTCAGGCCGGTGGACAGCACGTACTTGGGCAGTTCCTGGTAGGCGAGGTGATCCTCGGAGTCGCGCCAGTACGGCGCGAACGCCTCGTAGCTGCGGCGGCCGAACAGCAGCGCCGTGGTGTCGGCGAGCTCGTCGCCCTTGAGCGAGTAGGCCTCGGGCACGAACTCGGTCCGCATCACCCAGCCGCCGCTGCGGTGGCCCTCGGCCTCGCCGCCGGGCGAGTCCACGACGCCGTCGAGGGACATGAAGCCGGTGTAGACCAATTCGCGTGTCACTGTGTTCCTCCTGGATTCGGGCCGTTCGGTCGGCCGTGGCGCTCGGTGCGCCGTTGTGCAGCAGCCTATGGCCGGGGCCGCGCCACCGTCTTGGACAGAACCGACACGGAGCGTCGCCACTGAGCGGGACGCCCTCTTCACACGCTCGGTAGGAATATTTCTACTAGGCATATAGGAGGTGGTCATGCGGACCGAAATCGGGCAACACCGGGTACTGGACTCGATCGAGACGGCCCTCGCCGCGATCGCGGCGGGCCGGCCGGTCGTGGTGGTCGACGACGAGAACCGGGAGAACGAGGGCGATCTGGTGCTCGCGGCCGCGCTGGCCACACCGGAGACCGTCGCCTTCATGGTGCGCCACACCAGCGGGGTGCTGTGCGCGCCGATGACCGGCGGCGATCTGGACCGGCTGTGCCTGCCGCCGATGACCGCGGTGAACGAGGATCCGAAGGGGACCGCGTACACCGTGTCGGTGGACGCCGCCGACGGGGTGAGCACCGGCATCTCGGCCGCCGACCGCGCGCGGACCGTCCGGTTGCTGGCCGACGCGCGCACCGGCGCGGCCCAGCTGACCCGGCCGGGCCACGTGTTCCCGCTGCGCGCCGATCCGGACGGCGTGCTCGGGCGCCCCGGCCACACCGAGGCGGCCGTGGATCTCACCCGGCTCGCGGGCCTGCCGCCCGCCGGGGTGATCGCCGAGATCGTGCGCGACGACGGCTCCATGGCGCGGCTGCCGGAGCTGCGGGAGTTCGCCCGGACGCACGAGCTGCCGATCATCTCGATCGCCGACCTGATCGACTATCGCCGGCGCCGGGAACCGGCCCTGCGCCGGATCGTCGAGACCCGGCTGCCCACCCGCTTCGGCGAATTCCGGGTCCTCGGCTACCGCGACGGCGCCGGAACCGAAACGCTGGCACTGGTTTTCGGCACCCCGGGCACGGACGGCGTGCTGGCCCGCTTGCACTCGGAATGCCTGACCGGCGACGCGCTCGGCTCGTTGCGCTGCGATTGCGGCGACCAGCTCGACGCCGCGCTGCGGATGGTCGCCGAGGCGGGCAGCGGGGTGGTGGTCTACCTGCGCGGGCAGGAGGGCCGGGGCATCGGCCTGCTGAACAAGCTGCGCGCCTACGAACTGCAGGACCAGGGTGCGGACACGGTGGAGGCCAACCTGGCGCTCGGATTGCCGGTGGACGCCCGTCGCTACGACGTGGGCGCGCAGGTACTCGCCGATCTCGGCATCCGCTCGGTGCGGCTGCTCAGCAACAATCCGGCCAAGCAGGCGGGGCTGGAAGACCACGGCATCGCGGTCCTGCACCGGGTTCCGTTGCAGGCGACGCCCACCGAGCACAACATCCGCTACCTGCGCGCCAAGCGCGATCGGATGAATCATCAGCTGACGGAGACGGAAGCGGTGGCCGAGCGGGTCCCCTCCTGAGTTACGGAGCCGACGGCGGTTCGGCTTGGTGGAGGTTTTCCGGTTTTCGGCGCACGGCCACCGGTGATTTGCCGCAAGATTGCCGACTCGTGGACGTTTCAGAATGAAGTATTTCCGTTCCCGGCGTAAGCGGTGCGGCGTGCTGGTTTGCTGATGCGGGTCAGGATGGAGAGTCCGCAGCTGGGTGAGCCGGAAGCCGGGGACAGCGGTGCACCGAATACCTCTGAGGCAAGATCATTTTCGCGCGGGCTCGGCGTGGGCGGCGCTGGGCGTGCTGCTCGCCGTGGTCGGCGTCGTCGTCTGGGTGGCGCGGCCGGAGTCGACCACCTGTGAGACGGCGCGCACGGCCACCGACGCCATGGCCACCACCGCTCCGATGGCCGCGCCGGTCAGCAGCTCCGGCGTCGCGACCAAGCGGGTCACGCCGCCGCCCACCTCGACGCCGTCCTCGGCGGTGCCGGGGGAGGCGCGCTACTACTCGTTCACCCCGGGCGTGGCCTGCTCCTATCCCGACCTGCCGCTGGACGGCTTCTACGCGGGCATCTCCACCCACGAGTACGGCGTCGCCGACCTGTGCGGCGCCTACCTCGACGTGCACGGGCCGCAGGGCGACGTCCGCGTGCTCATCGCCGATCGCTGCCCCGGCTGTGCCCCGGGGCAACTGGATCTGAGCGCCGCCGCCTTCGAACGGATCGCCGACCCGGCCCAGGGCGTCACGGGCATCCGCTACAGCGTGGTGCGCGACCCCGACCCGGCGCCCGAAATGATCTACGAGGTCAAACCCGATTCCTCGGACGTCTGGCTCGCGGTGCTGTTCAGTAACACCGGAAATCCGCTGCGGCAGGTGGCGATCCGCTCGTTCGAGAGCGAACAGTGGCGCGAACTGACCCGCGGTCCCGACAACCACTGGACCATCAGCAGCGCCGGCCCGGGCCCCTTCGCCGTCCGCGTCACCGACCTCTACGACCACTCCACCGACATCTACGGCCTCACCCTCGAACCCGGCCCGCACCTGAGCGGCGCCCGCCTCTACACCAACGAGCCCGCGCCGGAACCCACCACCACGACCCCGCCGCCGGTGCCCACCCCACCCGCCGCCCCGGCCGCCCAATCCAATTCGGTTGCGGCGCTGACCGAATGCAAGGCCCACTGACCCGACCGGGACCCACCCGCGGGTCGGCCTCGGTGCCGCATGCATCGACCCCGCTGTATCCGGCGCGCGGCGCGAAAAGCGCTGCGCGCCGGACTGTCTGATCAGCGGTCGCCGAGCTGGGCCGCCAGAGCGCGGCCGGCGGCGCGGCCGGAGAAGATGCAGCCGCCGAGGAAAGTGCCCTCGAGCGCGTTGTAGCCGTGGACGCCGCCGCCGCCGAAGCCGGCCACCTCGCCCGCCGCGTAGAGACCGGGGAACGCGGTGCCGTCCGGGCGCATGACCTGGGAGTCCAGGTTGGTCTGGAGGCCGCCCAGGGTCTTGCGGGTGAGGATGTTGAGGCGGACCGCGATCAGCGGGCCGGCGGCCGGGTCCAGGATGCGGTGCGGCTTGGCGACGCGACCGGCCTTGTCCCCGAAGTACTGGCGGGCGTTGGTCATCGCCATCAACTGGCTGTCCTTGCTGAACTTGTTGCCGATCTCCCGGTCGCGCGCGACGATCTGGCGCTCCAGGGTGTCGTAGTCCAGCCGCGGCCCGCGCGCGATCTTGTTCATGCCCTCGACCAGCTCGTGCAGGGTGTCGGCGACCACGAAATCCGCGCCGTGCTGCTTGAACGCCTCCACCGGGCCGGGCGCGCCCTTGGCCACCCGGCTCTTGAGGGTGAGCTTGAGGTCCTTGCCGGTGATGTCGGGGTTCTGCTCGGAGCCCGAGAGCGCGAACTCCTTCTCGATGATCGACTGGGTGAGCACGAACCAGGAGTAGTCCTCACCGGTCGCGAGGATCTCCTTCATCGTGGCGTTGGTGTCGAAACCGGGGAAACACGGTGCGGGCAAACGTTTTCCGTTCGCGTCGAACCACATCGAGGAGGGGCCGGGGATGATCCGGATGGCGTGATCGGGCCAGATCGGATCCCAGTTCATGATGCCCTCGGTGTAATGCCACATCCGGTCCCGGTTGACGATCGCGCCGCCGGCCGCCTCGGTGATGCCGAGCATCCGGCCGTCCACGTGCGCGGGCACGCCGGAGATCAGGGTCTGCGGGCAGGGGCCGAGCCGGTCGACGGGCCAGTTGCGCCGGATCAGGTCATGGTTGTGGCCGATGCCGCCGGAGGTGACGACCACCGCCTGGGCGCGGAACTCGAACTCGCGCAGCACTTCCCGGGACGACGCCGCGCCCCGGGGGAGATCGGAGTCGGCCAGCACGCTGCCCGCGACGCCGACCACCACGCCGTCCTCGACGATCAATTCGTCCACCCGGTGCCGGAAGCTGAAGCCCACCAGCCCGTTTCGCTCGGCTTCCAGCACCGGTTCGGCGAAGACCCGCACCACCTCGGGCCCGGTGCCCCAGGTGAGATGGAAGCGCGGCACCGAGTTGCCGTGCCCGTCGGCGAAGCCGCCGCCGCGCTCGGCCCAGCCGACCAGCGGCGTCACCCGGAGGCCGAGATCGTGCAGGTAGTCCCGCTTCTCGGTGGCGGCGAACCGCACATAGGCCTCGGCCCACTGCCGCGCCCAGTGATCCTCGTCGTCGCGATCGAAGCCGGCCGAGCCCAGCCAATCCTGCAGCGCCAGTTCGTAGGAGTCGTGGATGCCGAGGCGGCGCTGCTCGGGGCTGTCGACGTAGAACAGCCCGCCCAGCGACCAGAACGCCTGCCCGCCCAGGTTGTTGCTGTTCTCCTGGTCCAGCAGGTGCACCTTGCGGCCCGCCTTGCTCAGCTCGTACGCGGCCACCAGTCCGGCCAGGCCCGCGCCGACGACGATGACCTCGGCCGCCTCGGCGAACTCGGGGCTGCAGTTCTTCATTTCGATCCTTCGGGAGAGGGGGTGCTGTAGGCCAGCACCACGTGACAGAAAAGGTCGATGCGCCGCCGCCGGACCCGGCGGCTGCGCGGTTCCATCAGCACCTGGACGGCCGTGCCGTCGTGCACGGCGACCAGGGCCTGGCCGAGCGCGGCCGGGTCTGGCACGGCGCGCCCGACCCGGGCCAGCGCGGCCACGATGGTGGGGATGAGCGCGGTGACGATGGCCTGCTCACGCGCGGCCATCACCCGGCGCAGCGCGGGGTTGCGCAGCGCGTGCGCGGTGAACTCGGCGGTGATGCGGAACCACGCCTCGTCCAGCGGCACGGCGCGGACCAGGCGTTCGACCGCGGCAGCGATGTCCTCGGTGCCCTCGACGGAGATGTCGTCGAGGGTGGCGCGCACGTCGGCGAGCAACTGCGCCGACCGCTGTTCCCACATGGCCAGGAACAGCTCGTCCAGTGAGGTGAAGTTCGAGTAGAACGCGCCCCGGGTGAATCCGGCCCGCTCGCACACCCGCTCCACCGAGGCGCGGCCGAAGCCCTCCTCGGCGAACACCTCGTAGGCGGCCGTGAGCAGGCGGTTCCTGGTCTCCACCCGTCTTCGGGTGAGGCGGGGTGCGCCCGTCGCCGACGCCACAATCGATCCTCCTCGCGACTCGATACAGAACCGTATTCAATACAGAAATGTATCAGACGTCAAGACCCCGGCCCTCGAAGCTGTGTGTTTGCCAGTTGCCGTATAACTATCCGGCGACATCTACTCCAGCCGTGCATAATTCGGGCCGTGACTGCCGAGAGACCCTGCTGTGACCTGGAATTCGACGCGGCTGATATGCGCGGAGACAACGATTGCGTGCCGGGCTGGTCTCGCTTGACTCGGATTGCTTGACGGTCGCTCCGCCGATTCTTACCTTCGCGGATATACGGCCGAGTACTTGTCACCGACAATCGTCACTCGGCCGCTCACAACGGCGTGAGTTGGGTGATCACAATGGAAATCCGGAAGTATCTTCGCTTCGAAAGGTGGCGGTCGGCAGGAGCATTCGCAGTGCTGATGTTCACGGCCGGGATCGCGACGGCGGGTCTGGGAGCGACGGCGGGGGCGAGTCCCTGCACCGCGGTGGAGGTGGTGGTCGCCCGGGGCACCCACGAACCCGGATGGCTCGGCGCCGCGGTCGGCGACCAGCTGTACGGCGCACTGCGGCAGGCGCTTCCGGTCTCCTCGGCCGCCTACTCGGTCAACTATCCGGCGGACCTGATGGTGCCCACCTCGATCAGCGACGGCACCCGCGATCTGGCCGCGCACCTGGAGCACCAGGCGGCGATGTGCCCGGATCAGCAGTTCGTCCTGGTCGGCTACTCGCAGGGTGCGCTCGTCGTGCACGGCGTGCTCGGCACGGGAAATATCAACGCGCTCGGCGGTATTCACCGGCTGCCCGAGTGGGTCGGACCGCGGGTGGCGGCGGTCCTGCTCTTCGGCGACCCGAACCGCCTGACCGGCTGGGGCCTGCCGGGCGACTACGGCTGGCGCAGCGGAAACTACTGCACCGCAGGCGATCCGGTCTGCGGAGCGGGCGCCGACTGGCCCGCGCACGGCGAATACGGCTGGGCGATCCGGGTGGCGGCGGCGTTCGCGGCGGGCCGGATCTAGACCGGACCGGGAAATCCGGGAAGTGGGGTCGGCGCCGGCCGACCCCACTGCTGTGTCACCAGTGCAGTCCCGGAATCACCCTGGTCACCCGCGCGGCGGGCGTGGGCAGGGCCATCAGCGGCAGCAGCACCGGGGCGAGCGCGGTGAGCGCGCCGCGCGAGGGGCCCGGCGTGCTCTCGGTCTTCGGCGTAACGCCCTGTGCCGCACGGGATTCCCCGAACATCCGGTAGCCCTGATGCAGGATCGAGCGCTTCACCGAGGGCAGCAGCACGTCGACCGCCTGGGCGAAGGTGCCGACGGGGGTATCGATGCGGTGCGGGCGCTGCTCGAGCGCGCGCAGCACGATGGCCGCGGCCTGATCCAGATCGTGCACCGGCAGCGACCGGTAGAGGTCGGTCGGCGCGATCATCGGAGTGCGCACCAGCGGCATCCGCACCGAGGTGAAGGTGATGCCCGCGTCCCGGTTCTCGACCGCGGCGATATCGGAGAAATTGTCCAGGGCGGACTTGCTCGCCACATAGGCCGCGAAGCGCGGCACCTTCGTCTGCACCGCGATCGAGGAGATGTTGACGACGTGGCCGAAGCGCCGCGCCCGCATGGACGGCAACAGCGCGAGGATCAGCCGGACCGCGCCGAAGTAGTTGACCGCCATGGTGCGCTCGAAGTCGTGCATCCGGTCGGTGGAGTTGACGACCGAGCGCCGGATCGACCGACCGGCGTTGTTGACCAGGTAGTCGACATGGTCGTGGTCGTGCAGCACGGTCTTGACCAGCAGCTCGACCGCTTCGGGGTCGGTGATGTCGCACGGGTGGGCGAAGGCCGAACCGCCCTCGGCGCGCACGGATTCCACCGCCGCCTCCAGGTCCTCGCGGCCGCGCGCGACCATGAGGACGGTGGCGCCGCGCCGGGCGACGGCGTGCGCGCTGGCCAGCCCGATCCCGGAGGACGCGCCCGTGATCAGCACGACCCGCCCGGCGAAGGGATCGCCGGCGAGGGGCCGGTCCCGGTCCGGATCCAGGTTCTCGCGCCAGAACCGCCACAGCCGCTCGGCGTAGCTGTCGAAAGACGGCACCGTCAGGCCGGAGTCGCGCAGCTGCGCGCGGGTCGAGTCGGCGACGAACTCGGCGGTGAAGCCGACGTGCGGTGCCACCGCGGCCGGAATCCCGGCCTGTTCGAACAGGAAATCGCGGACGGCCGGCACGCCCGGCAGGTGTGCGAGCCCGTGCAGCGCGCGCCCACTGCCGGGCAGCACTCCGATGCCGGTGGGCCCGCCCGCGGCGTCGGCCAAGGCGCGATACACCTCGGCGAAGGGCTGCGGCTCCGGGTTGACCAGGTGGAACGTGCGCCCGTCCAGGCCGGGCCGGCGCACCAGCTCGACCATCGCCGCCGAGACGTAGTCGACCGGAACGATATTGGTGGCGCCCAGATCCGGCAGCGGCATCGGGAGCTCGGCGGGCAGGCCGGCCAGCTTCGCGATGGCGGGGAAGAAGTAGTAGGGGCCGTCGATCTTGTCCATCTCGCCGGTGCGGGAATCGCCGACGACGATCGCCGGGCGGTACACCCGCCAGCGCAGCCCCGTCGCATCGCGGACCAGCTTCTCGGCCGCGAACTTGGTGCGGTGATAGGGCGAGGTCAGGCGCTGGCCGAGGTCGAAATCCTCCTCGAAGAACTTGCCCTTGTGATCCCCGGCGACCGCCACCGAGGACACGTGGTGCAGCACCGCGCCGAGGCGGCGCGCCAGCGCGATGACCGCCGCGGTGCCCGCGACGTTGGCCGCGTGCGCGGTGGCCTCGTCGGCGGTCATGTCGTAGACCGCGCCCAGGTGCACCACGTGATCGGCCGCGGGCGGGTTGTCGCGCAGGCCCAGGTTGTCCGCGGTGAGGTCGCCGTGCAGGGCGAAGACGCGTTCGCCGCCGTGCCAGCCCGCGGCCAGTTCGCCGAACTTGGCCCGCGATGCCTCGCGGATCAGCACATGCACGATCGCCTCGGGTTCGGCGTCGAGCAGGCCCTGCACGAATCGCCGTCCGAGAAATCCGGTACCGCCCGTAACGATGTAGGAAACCATCGCTCCTCCTGCTTTGTCGTAATCGTCTGTGGCACAACGCCGATCCGACATGCAGCCTTGGATGCGGATGAGAGAAGCCGGACGAACATGTTCATCCCGACTGATTAGAAACTGTAATAGCCGCGACGGGTTTCCGGCAAAACGACGCGGTGTGGAACTGGTCACCCCGTACGCCCAGGTCAGGGGGTATATGTGACAGGGTTTCGCAGTTACCGCGCGTGCGGGAAACTTCCTGCGGCGGAGGAGAAACCGCCGATGCCGCGCCCGGTCGCCGTAGACTGGGCGATCGGCGGGCGGGTGGTCCGTTCGCGTCGGGTGGTTCGGCGGTGGCGGTGGTGTACGGGGCCTCGACAACGTATCGGCAGTCGCACGCGAGTCTGCTCGACTACTGGTTCTGCCTGGCCGTCGGCGTCGTGTTCGCCGGGGGCGGCGGCCTGGTCGTGCTCTCCGCGCTGGCCGCGGTCGCCGACCGCACGAACCCGTCCTTCGATCACTTCGGCGCCGCGTTCGGCGGGGTACTCGGCCTGCTGTGGACGGCGCTCGGTCTGGGCAGCCTCTGGCTGGCTCGCGAAATCCTGCGCACCACAACGCGGCTCGTGCTCACCGCCACCGGTCTCACGTACCTGCACGAGGGCGTCGCCACCAGCTACACCTGGCCCGAGATCGCCCTCATCCACGCCACCGCGACCCACCTCACCATCCTCCCCGGCATCCGCGCACCGCACACCATCGCCCTGGCCGCCCTGCGCGCCACCCCCGACGCCCTCCTGGGCACCATCCGGCACTACTGCCCGAGCGTGACCATCACCCGGTGACCCGTCAGCTGGCCAGCACCGCCTCCACCGTGCGGTCGATCCGGTTGCGGAACGTGGTGGGGGAGAAGCCGAGCGCGTGCTCGCGGATGGTGGCGGGGTCGTAGTCGCCGGGAGTGAAGGCCGTCATCGCCTTCGCGAACCCCTCGATGACGGCGTCGTCGGGACCGTGCGGGACATGCGCGCCGCTGCGGCCGGGCAGCACGGTATCCAGCGCGCCGCCTTCGCCGACGGCGATGACGGGCGTCCCGCAGGCCATGGCCTCGACCGGGACGATGCCGAAGTCTTCGACGCCGGGCATGAGCAGCGCGCGGGCGCGCCGGTAGGTGTCGAGCAGGACCTCGGACGGGGCGGCGCCGAGGAAGGTGGTCTCGGGGCCGGCGATGGCCTCCAGGTGCGGGCGGAAGCGGCCCTCGCCCAGCACGACCAGGCGCACCCCGGCCTGCTGCGCGGCCCGGATGGCGAGGTCGGCGCGCTTGTAGGGGACCAGGCGACCGGCGTAGAGGAAGAAATCCTCGCGGGGGACGGTGGCGTCGGGGGTGAAGCGTTCGACGTGCACCGGCGGATTGACGACCGAGGCGGTCAGGCCCCACCAGTCGTGCACGCGCTCGGCGACGGCGCGGGAGTTGGCGATGACGTGGGTGAGGTGCAGGGCCGCGCGGAGTTCGTTGCGACGGGCGAACTCGCCGAGCACCGACAGCGCGGCCTGCCCGGCGCGCCCGCCCGCCTCCTGCGCGCGGAAAGCCGGATCCCAGGCCCAGCGGGCGGGGCTGTGCACGTAGGCGATGGTGGGTGCGTCGGTGGCGAAGACGGCCTGGGTGGCGAAGGCGAAGTGACTGATGAGCACCGCGTCGAAGCGGCCGCGCAGCGGCAGTGTGCGCAGCGCGCGCGGCACGAACGGCAGCAGCGGCGCATGCGAGCGGCGGCCGAGCGCGGAGTGCGCCTTGCTCAGCCAGGTGTCGTGCACCGTGTGCAACGGCGGCCGGACGCTGTCGGGTTCGACGATGGGCGCGAAAACCTCCGCGCGCGGCCAGTTCTCGAAGAACTGGGCCACGCAGGTCTCCGAGCCGCCGAGCTCGGTGAAGCGTTCGTGCACGATCGCCATGCGCGGAGAACTCATCGGGATTCCAATCTTCGCGGCGCCGCGTGGCGGCGAATGGCCGGGGCGACCGGCCGGCCGATCAGCAGACCTTCGACGCTGTTCTGTTCCAGGGCTTTGCGGTAAACGGCGGCGGCCTCCCGGCAGGCGGCCACCGTCTCGGCGACGTCGGCCGCGGTGTGCGCGGCCGAGGTGACGAAGGACTGCCCGAGGACACCGCGTTCCAGCAGCTCCTGCAGGAACAGCGTCCGGAACGCCTGGGACGGCTGCCCTTCGGCGTCGCGGGTCGTGAAGATCAGGCAGGAGGGCCGCCCGAGCACGCGCAGGTGCTCGCCGATGCCGAATTCGGCGGCCACCGCGTTGACGCCGCCCGCCAGCATCGCCCCGGCCTGCTCCATGCGCGCGATCGGGTCGCCGGTGGCGTATTCGCGCACCACGGCGCGGAAGGCCGCCAGCGAGGCCGTCTCCGGACCGTGCGTGGTGGACAACAGGAACACTCGCTCCCGGTCGGTGCCCAGGCCGCCCAGTTCCATGTACTCGCGTTTGCCCGCGAGCGCCGACAGCGGAAAACCGTTGCCCATGGCCTTGCCCCAGCAGGACAGGTCCGGCCGCACCCCGTAGACGGCCTGCGCGCCGCCCGCCGCCCAGCGGAAGCCGGTGATCATCTCGTCGAAGACCAGCAGCGCCCCGTGCTCGTCGCAGAGCGCCCGGACCCCCTCCAGGAAACCGGGTTCCGGCTCGGCGAGCGCCGTGGCCGCCTCCAGCACCACCGCGGCGACCGGGGCCGCCTGGAGTGCCGCGCGCAGGGAGGGCAGGTCGTTGTAGCGGAATTTCACGGTCTGCTCGGCGGCGGGGATGCCCGCGTTCATCTCGGTGGTCCCGATGAACCAGTCGTCCACGGAGAAGAAGGGCTGGTCGCAGATCGCGAGGACGCTGCGCCCGGTCGCCGCGCGCGCCAGCCGCACCGCCGCGGTGGTGGCATCGGAACCGTTCTTGGCGAACTTCACCATGTCCGCGCCGGGCACCAGCTCCAGGAAGTCCTGCGCGGCAAGCAGTTCCAGCTCGGTGGGCCGACTGAAGCTGACGCCGTCGGCGATCGTCCGGGTGACGGCCTCGAGCACCGGGGCGAACCCGTGCCCGAGGGTGACCGACCGCAGCCCCATTCCGTACTCGACGTAGCTGTTGCCGTCGACATCCCAGACCCGCGCGCCCTGCCCGCGCACCAGGATCGGCGCCCTCCACTCGGGGTACTGGTCGGAGCCGCGCGCGTAGGTGTGCGCACCGCCGGGGACGAGGTCGTGCAGCCTGGCCTGTAATTCGGTGCTGCGGGTGAAGCGGCGGGAGTGTTCTTCGCTGGGCGCAGGTTGCATGAGAGGTTCCTTCGGCTGTGGAATACACACGCGCACACTCGAATGCCCGCATCGCCAATCGCATTGTGCGCGAAGGATCTACGGATCACTGTAAACCCGTCGGCTGCGGCTGTCTTTTCGTTACCGCGTCGTTGCCTACCTGGGTGAACGGGCGCGCGGCCGACCGAGTTCATACGGGAGCGGTGACGGCCCAGAGATCGTGGTCGGCCCGGCGTCCGGTGAGCGCCACGAAATCTCGCATCCGCCCCTCCCGCGTCATCCCGATCCGCTCGGCGATCGCCGCGGACCCCGTGTCGGCCGGCTCGATCTCGGTCGCGATCCGGCGCAGCCCGAGCGCGCCGAGCCCGTGCGCCACCAGCAGCCGCAACACCGTCTCGCGCACGTGGTCGCGCGGCGGCTCCACCCACACGAAGACGCGCGCGTTCCGGTCGAACATGTCCAGCTCGAAGAGCCGGGCCTCGCCCGCGAACACCCCGTCCACCTCGATCGCCAGCACCAATCCGGTGGGTGAGCGCAATCCCGCCCGCGTGCGCAGGAATTCGCGGATCCACCGCGCGTGGCTGTGCCGCGCGCGCCACTGCTCGGCCGCGACCTCCGGGGCTATCCGCTCCCGGGCCCGGACCCGGCAGTCACGCCACCGCGCCCAGTCCGAGAGCTGTCGGGTGCGGACCACGATCCCGGGTGCGGCCGGGTCGCTCAGGCGCACCCCGGGCGGCGCGCGCAACGGGTCCAGCCGGTGCAGCGCACGGCCCGCGTAGTAGCGGGCGGTGGCGGCGGCCACGGCGGTGCGGCCGAGGGTGCCCGGGTCGTCCTCGGGGGCGGGCAGCGGCGCGTCGCCGGAGTGCCGCGCGATCCAGTTCGCGGTCGCGCCCTCGGGCGGCAGATCCGTGGCCAGGATCGCCCAGAGGTCGTGGTCGCGCCGCCGGCCGCCGGCGTCGAAGTAGTTCGCCATCAACGCTTCCCGCCGCATGCCCAGCGCCGCGGCGCCGGCCGCCGTGCCCTTGTTGGCGGGGGAGATCGGCGCGGTGATCCGGTGCAGCCCCGCGCGGCCGAAGCCGAAGTCCAGCATCATCGCGACGGCGAGGCCGCCGATGCCGTGCCGGGCCAGCCGCGCGTCCACCCAGATCCCCAGCTCCCCGGTCCCGGCGGCGAGCGAGCCCAGCTCGATCTGCCCGGCCAGGTGGCCGTCCACCTCGATCACCAGGCCGAGCCCGCGGCCGGCCCGGGCGTTCGCGCGACAGTCGAGAACCTCGCGCACCCAGAGCTTTCCGGTGTGCCGATCGGCCCAGGCCAGCGGTGAGCTGGTCCAGAACGGTTCGATGTGGCGCTGGTCGCGCAGCCGGATGCGCCGCCACCGGGCGTAGTCGTCGATCCGCGGCGGGCGCAGCCGCACCGTCGCGGAGTGCAGCTGCCGCGGACCCAATCGGATCCGGGACAGCGGTAAATCACCGTCGGGCACTGGTTACCCCCTGGGTCGTTGGCGTCCCAGCGGAGCCGTGCCCAGCGCACCCTCGGGCGACACGGTCAACCGCCAGTATCCGCCGGTTGTGTCCTTGAGGACGACACCGGCCTCGGGTCGTTCGGAAAGCCAGGCGCCGCTGGCGAGAATGGCCGCGCGCACGGCGCGGTCGGGGCCCTGGGCCTGGAAGATGTCGGCATCGCTGGCACCGGCCCGCCCGACCATCGTCCCGGCGAAATACGGCGTGTGCATGCTGTCGCGGCTGATCACCGTCCAGCCGTCGGGAAAGACGCCCGGGCGGATGTCGTCGGCGTTGGTGGAGATGAGGTTGATCGCGGTGCCCTCGGGACAGCCGGTGGGATCGACGCGGATATCGGTGGGCGCGCGATCCAGATCCTTGTCGAAGATGACATTCGCCAGATACGGCTGCCGGCAATAGATCAGGTCCACCCCGACATCGCGCGCGGCGACCTTGCAATTGGACATGCCGAACTGGGACGGACCGCCCCGTTTCAAATCGCCGATGGACAGCGCGATTTCGGCGCCCTCGAACCACACATTGGTCAGCCACCAATCGTTGGACGCGCCGTCGACCCGAATGTGGTTCACCGTCGTGCGCGGATCCCGGTCGGAGACGAATTCCACGTTGGTCAGGGCCAGACCGGCATTGTGATCGTTGCCGGTGCCGAGCACGCCGACGTAGTTGCTGGTCAATTTGGACGAGGTCACGTAGTTCTGGATGCAGGAGGTGACGATCCCGGTGCCGAAATTGTTGATGTCGCAGTTGATGAACGCGGTGCCGCCGGTGTCGCCCTCGAGCACCACGCCGCGCTGCTGCACGAATTTGGGGTGGTTGTCGCTGAGGTGGTTGCCGCGCAGCACCACGGCGTCGAACGAGCACCGGAAGCAGTTCGACAGCAGCACCGCGGTGGAGGCGGGCCCGGACATGAAGATCCCGAGCCGGGAGAACCGCACCCGATTCTGTTTGCGCAACTCGATCAGAATCGTGTCGGTGTCGCAGGTGATCAGCGAGACGTCGCCGCCGTCACCGAGCACCGTGGCGTAATCGGGCAATGCCGGGAACGCGGTCACCCGGTATTTGCCGGCCGGTAGATACAGCACCAGTGACGCGTCACCGACGTCGGCCGCGCGCGCCAGGGCCGCGGTGTCGTCGGCGACGCCGTCCCCGATCGCGCCGAAATCCTTGACGTTTCTGGCCGAGGGCGCGTCGGTCACGTGCGGTGACCGGAATTCCAGGCCGGGAGAATCGGAGGAAGCGCACGCCGCCAGGGGGAGCGCGGCGGCTGCGCCCAATGCGGTGACGAGCATTCTGCGGCGGTCGACACCATCATCTGTCATCTCCGTATTGTCTTTCCCATCAACCGTTTCAGGCCATTGCCAGGCTTGCTGTACGCTACCGCGCCGGTCAGCCGATCGGCGCCGAATGTCGCGACCGCGCCGCGCAATTGGGGGATATTGGTGGCATCGAGTTCGACAATTCCCAGAGTGTGCTCGCACAGCGGCGCCACCGCGATCGCGTCGGCGGCGTGCGCCACCGGCGCGACCTCCACCACGACGTGGTCGAAGTCGGTGCTCAGCTTGGCGAGTGTGCCGGCGAATCGCTCGGAGGCGAGCAGATCCGGGGTCCGGGTGTCCGCGGCGCCCAGCGGCAGCACGGTGAGCCCGGTCTCCGGCCACGAGGTGAGCGCCTCGGCGACCGGCGTCGCGCCGCGCAGCACCGCGGCCAGGCCGGGGCTGGTGTCCTCGCGCGAACTGCCGGCGCCCGAGGTGTCGGCGTCCACCAGCACCACATTGCGGCCGGTGTCGGCGAAGGATCTGGCCAAGGTCTGGGCCACCTCGGGCCGGGAATGCGGGGACAGGCTGGTCACCAGCACGGTGGCGGCGGGCCCGTCGCGCAGCAGCCGGGTCCGCAGCCGGCGCGTTTCGCCGATCGCACCCGGCCGCCCCTCGTCGATGATGCCGAGGATCGGAACCCGGCCGCCCAGTTCGCCTTCCAGGTCGTTGGAGGTGCGCACGGTCCGGTCGGTGCGGTCGCGCACGAACGCGGCCAGGCCGCCCAGTGCCAGACCCGCCAGCAAGCCGATCAGATAGATCCGGGTGCCCTGCGGCCCGGCCGGGGTGGTGGGCAGTTCGGCCTTGTCGATGACCTCCACCCGGGCCGCCGGCGCGGCGGTCTTCTCGATCGTCTCCAGCTCGGCGACCAGCTGGCGGAAGTGCGCCACCACGGTGTTGGCCAGATCCCTTGCCAGCTGCGGGTTCTCGTCGGTGACCGAGATGACGATGGTCGTGGTGGCCGGCGGCGAGGACGCGGTGACCTTGCCGCGCACCTCCTCGACCGACAGCTTGATGCTCAGGTCGTCGATGACCCGCTGCGCCACCGTGGCACTGGTGGCCAGGCCCAGATAGGACCGCACGCGGCCCTGCGCGGCCAGCCCGCCCTGATAGGAGTCGTTGACCGAGGTGCCGGTCGCCATCGAGACATAGGTGCTGGTGGAGGCGACGTAGACGGTGGGCTGCCCGCGCAGGTACAGCGCCGAGGCCGCCAGGCACACGGCCAGCACGGCGACGATGATCAGCCAGCGCCGCCGCGCCATTTTCAGATAGTCGGTCAATCCCATTGCGCGGAACCTCGTTTCCCTACTGGAAGAGCTGGAACGTCTGGGGCGGACCGCTGCGGTTTCGCGCGGCGCCGGAACTCCTTGACCGCCAGGTAGATCAGGAAGGCCAGGACCGCCGCCTGCAGGAATTTGCCGAGATTCTCCATACTGCCGAGGAAGCCGCGCTCGAACAGCGCCGAGGATCCGGTCATCGCCAGGGCCAGCACGACGAGCGGGAAGAAGCGGGAGTACAGGGCCTTCGCCCAGGCGAGCAGCAGCAGGAAGGTGAATACCGCGCCCAGCGCCACGCCGGTGTATCCGCCGATGACATAGCCCTCGTTGACATTGCCCTCGGCCAGCGACACCGAGACCTGGCTCATGTCCACCGACGCGCCGCGCACGTCGTTGGCCCACGCGACCCCGGACTGGAACTTCTGCGTGCCCAGCAGCTGCCCCGGGATCAGGCTGAGCAGTCCGTGGCGCAGCACCTCGGTCGCGGTCAGCCAGTAGTCCGGGCCGTGGTAGTAGGCGTCGGTGGCGGCTTCGAGCAGATCGAAACGGCGCAGGATCGAAAGGAACGGCCGCACCGGCGCCGGATACTGGGAATCCACCAGTGTCGCTTCGGCTTTCGCGAACTCGGTGGTCTTGAACGATTGCAGCCAGCCGAAGCCGACGATGCCGACGACGCCGATCACGCCGACACCGTAGGCCTTGGCCCGGCTCCAGCCGAGGATCGCGAAGCGTACGGCCACGGCCATCGCCGCGCCCAGGATCGGGGTCTTGGATTCGACCACCACCGTCCACAGCAGCTCCATCGCGAGCAGACCGCCCAGCACGAGCACGGTCGTCTGCTGCCGCACCGGGCGCAGGAAGATGATCAGGCCCATGGCGGAGATCGTCGCCATGATGGCGAAGAAACTCAGGATCGGATTGGCGCTGCCGACATCGCCGGCCTGCCCGGCCGAGCCGGTGGCCACGGTCGCGGCGCGGCCGAGCAGGCCGACGGCGTACATGGTGCCCAGGGCGGGCACGAAATCCGGGTTCGCCGTCAGCGCGGGCTCGGCGGGTACCGGACGGCGATGCGCCCAGAACGCGTAGGCCACCACCAATCCCGCGTACACCCACAACCCGAACACCACGTGATCGAGCACCAGCGCCATGATGCGGTCGTAGCCCAGATCGGCCAGCCGGGGATCGGGCACGTTGTCGCCGTAGTGCGTCCGCGGCTGCACGGTCAGCAGCACCACCGGGCGCCCCACATAGGACAGCGACCAGAACGCGGCCTGGCCGATCAGGAATACGCGCGCCACACCCGGAATCCGCAGCGCCGCGACGACGATCGTGAGCAGCGCGAGCGCGATCAGGACGATATCGGCGGCGGCGCTCACGACGCGCCCCCGCTCGCCGCGGCGAGGATCTCGCGCGCCCGATCGAGATAACGGTGCCCGTCGGCGGTGATGCGCCGGTGCCCGGCCTCGGCGATCGCGGCGGCCTTCTCCGGATGCGTGGCGCACCACTCCAGCAGGTGATACAGCTCGTCCTGATCGGAGAACAGCAGGCATTCGACGGTGTCGCGCAACAGTTCCGCGTGCTCGTCGGTGCGCTCGCCCACGAAGAGCCCACCCGCGGCGGGCACCTCGAAGGTGCGGCAGGTGTGGGTGTCGCGGTTGTCGGAGTTCAGCAGCACCAGGTTGGCGGTGACGCTCGCGACGACGGTCGAGTACCGCTGGCCGTAGACCGGCCCGCCGACCGTCGCGCCGGTGGTGCGCAGCTCCGGCACCCGCCGCCAGCCCGGCCCGCGCACCAGCATGTGCTCGCCGTAGCGGCGGGCGAGCTCGACCAGATCGTCGCGGCGATCGGGCCGGCACACGCCGATGAAACCGGCCAGGTACTCCCGGGTGCCGCGGCGGGCGGTGCGGTGGTGCCAGGCGGGATCGTAGGCGCTGCGCACGAACAGCACCTCCCGGGCGCCGCGGTCGCGCAGCTCGGGCACGTTGTGCCGCTTGGTGGTGACCACCAGGTCCCAGCCGGATTCGTGGGCCAGGTAGTCGGCGCTGATGTTGTCGGGGTTGGCGACGTCGTCGGGGCTGTAGTGCACGCGCACCCGGGCCGGCACCTCGAGCAGCCGGCGCTGATCCAGATGGACGCCCTTGAACACGACCAGCAGGTCCGGCCGCAGGGCCGCGGCGGCCTCGTCGATCGCGGCGTGCAGCCGCTCGACCTGCCACGGCGCGCGCCGGTGCGCGAGTTTGGCGTAGACCCAGGGCGCCGAGCCGCGCGCGGGCAGCGTCACCGCGGTGGAATCGAGCACGACGATCTCGTGGCCCGCCTGACGGAACCCGTCGGCCAGCGAGCGCGCGTTGCTGCCGACCCAGTCGTCGCCGACATAGAGGATTCTCACGAGGCCCCCTGTCGCAGCGACGGCACGGAGGCGACCGCGCGCTCGCGCACGATGAGCCAGCGCACGCGCACCAGATACCAAGCGGCGACCGTGCATTCGATGACCACCGTCCCGTAGACCAGGGTCCACACCGAATGCGTGCGGAAGGCGATGCCCAGTGCCACCGCCGCGACGCAGGTGCCCAGGATCGCCCCGATCAGCACCCCGGTGGTGTCCTGGCGTACCGGGAGCAGGGCGGTGGTGACGAAGGAGGTCACGGTCGTCGCGGGCAGGATGAGGACCTCCACCCGCAGCAGCGCGATGGCCGCGTCGAATTCGTTGCCGAACACCAGGTGGATCAGCATGGGCGCGGCCAGCCAGACCGCCCCGGCTGCCAGCGTCGCCGCGCCCACGCACAGTGCCAGCGCCTGCAGGGCGTGGCGCCAGAAGCGTTCGTCGCCGCTGCGCCGAGCCATCCGCGGCAGCAGCGCGAAACCGATGGGATCCAGGGTGGATTGGATGGCGCGGACCAGCCGGTCGCTGGCCGAGTACAGGCCGAGCGCGACGGTGTTCAGCACTGCGGAATACACCGCCGCCGCGCCCTGGCCGTACAGGGTGACCAGCAGCCGTGAGGTGAGAATCGGTGCGCCCGTGCGCAAGACGCCGCGGAACAGGTGCGGCCGGGACGGCCTGCCGTAGGTGCGCACCGAATCCCACCACGTCAGCGCCACCGTGGGCACCGAGGAGAGGAGCAGGCACAGCAGCGCCAGCTGCGCGCTCGGCAGCCGGGGCAGCAGCGCGAGCAGCAGGATCAGATAGCCGATGCGGCCGACCGCCTGATAGGCGGTCGAGGTGCCGAAGCGGCCCTGCCCGATCAGCAGCCAGTCCTCCGAGATCGACCAGAATCCGCCCGCGAACAGCCCGAGCAGGATCATGTGCACCGTCTCGGGCAGCGGGACCACCAGGCTCAGCAGCAGCGCCGAGCCGATGACCGCGAGGATGCTGACGCGGATCGCGAGGTAATCGCCGCGCAGCTGGTTGATGTGGGCGTGCCGCTCCGGGCCGTCGTGGCGGTCGGCCGCCTCGTGCACCCGCGCGGCCAGGAACTGGGTGATGCCGAGATCGACGAGCAGCGAGCCGAGGAAATAGGAGGACATGCCGATCGCGAGCAGACCCATGCCGTGCGCGCCGAGCAGGCGGGCGATCAGCGGCACCGTCACGATCGTGATCAGGTATTGGCCGTACTTGCCGAACATGACGTAGCCGATGTCGCGCAGCAGCCCGAGCGCGCCCTGGGCGCGATGCGTGCCGCCGCCGGCGCGGCCGCGGGTGTCGTCGTCTCTGCGGTGCTTGGGTTCAGACATGGCGCAGGTGCTCCAGAAAAGAGGCGACCGTGCGCGCCGTCGCGCCGATTGCGAAGTCGGCTGCCCGGACCCGGCCGGCCGCGGCCAACCGGGTCCGCAGGGCGGGATCGGGGAGGAGGGTGTCCAGGGCGGCGGTGAGCTGCTGTTGATCACCGCCGGTGACGAGCAGGCCGTCGACGCCGTCGGTGACGATTTCGGCGGGGCCGCCGGGCCCGGAGGCGATCACCGCGCACCCGGCGTGCATGCCCTCGACGATCACCTGGCCGAACGGCTCGGGCAGCACCGAGCAGTGCACCAGCACGTCGGCCGCGCGCAGATAGGTGCCGGGGTCCTCGACGTGCCCGGTGAAGGTGACCGGCAGCGCGAGCTCGGCGGCCAGGCGCTCCAGCCCGGCCCGGTAGGGCTCCTCGTCGAAGAAGGTGCCGCCGACCAGGAAGACTTGGCGGGGCGGCACTTTCGACTCCGCGAGCGCGCGCAGCAGCAGATCCTGGCCCTTCCAGGGGCTGAGCCGGCCGACCACCGCGACGACCACCTCGTCGGGGTGCCGCTGCGCCGCGCGGGGCTGCTCGGCGCCGAGTTCGACGCCGGGGTAGGCCACGACGGCGGGTTTGCGGCCGGTGGACAGGGTGGCCAGCGTGGCGCGGCTGTTGGCCAGATAGCCCTGGGCGGCCACGCGCCCGAGCGCGCGGATCACCAGGGTGGGCAGGCGACCGAAGTAGTCGGCCGCGATGCGATCGTGCACCTGCCACACCAGGGGGATGCGCGCGCGCCGCGCGGCGACGAGACCCATCACCAGCGCCTTGGTGCTCTCGGCGACCAGGACGTCCGCTTCGCGCGCCGCGCCGCCGAGCGCCCACCCCAGCCGCAGCAGGGCCGCGAAACCGGCGACCAGGCGCAGCGGGCCCGAGCCGATGGTCATCGCGCGGCTGTCGAAAGCGCCACGCACCACGCGGGTTTCGACCCCGCGCGCTCGCGTGCGTTCGACCATCGGCCCGTCCTCGGTGTAGATCACGCTCGGTGCGAATCCCGGCTCGGCGGCCAGCGCCGCGACCAGCCGCAGGGTGGCCAGTTCGGCGCCGGAGGGTGCGGCGGTATGGGCCAGGAAGAGGACTCGGGTGTGCCCGTGGTCCCGCCGCCCGCCACCCCGCATCACATCGCTCCGCCACGCTTGATTCGTCGGATATCCCGGTACATCGTCAGATGGCGCTCGGCTGTGACATCCCACGAAAAACTCTCCGCGTGCGCCCGGCATTTCGCGGTTCCGGGCAGGTCGCCGTCGAGCGCGCTGACGATTCGTGCACCGAGCGCCTCGGCGTCGCCGGCCGGAACGATCAGCGAAGGGTCCAGTCCCCGAACCGAATCCGGGAGCCCGCCGCAGTCGGTGACGATCGGCGCGCGCCCCGCGGCCAGCGATTCCAGCGCGATCAGCCCGAAGCCCTCGAGGGCGACGGTCGGCACCACCGTCAGTGTGGCCCGGGCGTACAGGGCGGTCAGTTCGTCGTCGCCGACATGCCCGGCGAAGCGCACCGAATCCCCGAGCGGGGCTGCCCGCGTGCGCAATTCGGCCTCGGCGGTGCCGGTGCCGACGATCACCAGCCGGGTGTCCGGGTGCTCGGCCAGCACGCCGGGCCAGCACCGCAGCAGGTTGTCGATGCCCATGCGGCGCTCCAGGCGGCGCACGCACAGTACCGTGCGCACGCCGGTGGCGGCGGGCGGCGGTTTCGCGGTGAACCGCGTCAGGTCTACCCCGGGAGGGATCACCTCGATGCGATCGGCGGGAACGCCGTAATCATTACCGAGGACCTCGCGGAAGTACTGCGAGAGCACGACGTACCGATCGGCGCGCAGATAGCGCAGCCGCTCCACGAGATACTTTGCCCGCGTCGCGATTTCGCGTTGACCGGCGAGTTTGCTCTCGGCCGCCCACGGGCCGTGGAAGTGCACCACCAGCGGCAGGCCGCCGCGCCGGTCGACGGCCGCGGGCCCGTAGAGGGAGAAGTGGCGGTCCAGCACCGTGCCCCGGGTCAGCTCGCGCCGATCGAGGAACGCGGTGCGCGCCCGGTGCGCCGTCGAACCGCCCAGCGGCCCCCAGGATCTCGCGCCGGCGGCCGCCGGCGCCGCCCCGAAGGCCGCCGCGGTGACGGCTGCCCCGGGGTTGCGGGCCAATGCCAGGAATAGGTCGGTGAAATACCGGTTCAGTCCGCCGGGGGCCGCCGCGAACCATTCCGAACCTGTCATATGGACAGAAACAAACCCGGGTTCTGCCGACACCCCAGCCCCCTAATTCCTCGCGTCGGTCGTCCCTGCGTAAGGACGTTTCTGCAGCGCAATGCCGAACTAGCTTCCCGCGCAACAGTCTAGGTGAATGCGGCCCGGGTGGGTCGACAACAACGGAGACCGAGGACTCTGGTCCGCGGGAGCGTTGCCGGTGTAAATTGCACAGCGAGTTCGAGCTCGCCGACGAGCCGACCCGCGGGGGGCCAGCGGGAGGATCAATAACTGTGGGGATTGGATCGTCAGTGGCGCAGCGAACCGACATCGCCGAGCGTGAAATACGCGTGCTCGTCGAGAACGGGGAATATTGGCTGCGAAATCGGGGCGACATCGCGATGATGGCCGTCACCGTCGAACGGCTGCGCGCACGCTGGCCGCATGCCCGCATCGGCCTGCTCACCCATCAGCCCGCGATTCTGCGCGGGCTGCTGCCGGAGGTGGAGCCGATCTGCGGGCCGGATTGGAACTGGGGTTCCGGTGGCTGGCTGACCCGCACTGCCACAACGAAACTGGTCGGCCCGGCCGCCCTGTGGTGGCGGGCGCGCACCGACGGTCCCAAGGACCGCCTCCGGTCGCTGCGGGCCGCCGGGCGTAATACCGCGCCGGAGCCCGCCGATGACATCGAGGAGACCCCAGAGGAGTTCCCGGTGCAGATTCCCGACGCCGTGCGCGAGGCCTCGCTGGTGCTCGCCCTGGGCGGCGGCTATCTCACCGACGTCGACAGGTATCAGGCCCATCGCACGCTGGATCTGCTGGAACACGCACGCGGCCTGGGTATTCCGACCGCGCTGATCGGCCAGGGCCTGGGCCCGCTGCACGACAAGCGGCTCTGGCGGCGGGCGGGCGAGGTGCTGCCCGGCGTCGATTTCATCGGCTTGCGCGAGGCGCGCCGCGGACCGGAACTGCTCGCCCAACTAGGCGTACCACGCGAGCAGGTGCTGGTCACCGGGGACGACGCCGTCGAATTCGCCTACCGGCTGCGCGATCCCAGGATCGGGGCCGACATCGGCGTGTGCCTGCGCGTGGCCGATTATTCCCAGGTCAGCGCCGCAGCCCAGGACACCCTCGGCACGGTGGTGCGCGCCCGCGCCGCCGAGCTCGACGCCGGGCTGGTTCCGCTGATCATCTCCGAATACGCCTCGGAGGACCGGCTTTCCACGCTGCCGCTGCTCGCGGGCGCGGAACGCGCGGTGGCCCCGGTGAGCCGCGGCGCCGACGCCCACGACGTGGCGCGCCAGGTCGCGCGCTGCCGGGTCCTGGTGACCAGCGCCTACCACCTCGCGGTGTTCGCGCTGTCGCAGGGCATTCCGGCCGTCGGCATCACCGCCTCGGAGTACTACGACGACAAATTCCACGGCCTGGCCGGCATGTTCGGCGCGGGGCTGCGCGTGGTGCACCTCGACGACCCGGACCTGTCCGACCGACTCACCGGCGCGATCACCGAACTCTGGGATAGCGCGCCGGCCCTGCGCGACCCGCTCCAGCAGCGGGCGATGGATCAGATCGACGCCAGCAAAGCCGGCTTGGAGCGCGTCTTCGGATTGGTGGAGGACGGACCGCTGCGGCCGGTGCAACGTTTAGGGGGCTGAAATGCCGAGGCTTTCCGTGGTCGTCCCGGCCTACAACGCCGGTCGCACTCTGGCGACCACGCTGTGCACCGTGCTCGAGCAGGATGTCGACTTCGAGCTACTGGTACTGGACAACGCCAGCACCGACGAGACCGGCGAGGTGGCGCACTCGTTCGACGATCCGCGCGTGCGGGTTGTCCGCAACGACACCGTGCTGCCGATCGGGGCGAACTGGAACACCGCGATCGAGGCGTCCACCGGCGAACTGGTGAAGGTGGTCTGCGCCGACGACGTGCTGCGCCCGGGTGCGCTGGCCGCGCAGCTCGAGGTCATGTCCGATCCGTCGATCGCCATCTCCTCGAGCCGCTTCGAGGTGATCGACGAGGCCGGCGCCGTGCTCGAAACCGAGCTGGGGCTGCCGGGCCTGCTCGGGCGGCAGTCGCCGCGGGCGCTGGCCCGCGCCATCGTGCGGCGCGGCCCCGCCGATTTCGGGCCGACCGCCGCGGGCATGTTCTATCGCGCGCATTTCGACAAGGTCGGCGGCCTGCGCGGCGATCTGGTCTTCCCGATGGATGTAGACCTGTTCGCCCGCGTCGCCTCCTTCGGCGTCTTCTTCGGCATGACCGAGATCCTGGCCGCCTGGCGCAATTCGTCGTTCAACCTGTGCAGTCAGACCTCGACGGTGAGCAAGCTGACCGACATGCTCAGGTTCCACCACCGGCTGGGCGGCGACCACCCCGAGCTGGTCTCGCGCGGCGACGTCCTCGTGGGGGACACCCGGCTGGCCCGGCAGGCGCTGCACCGGCTGCGCGTGCGCACCGTCGCGACGGTACGAAATCGCCCGGACCTCCTCTGAGGCCCGGGCGTTCCGGTGTGCTCCGGACGACTTCCGTCATCCCGGCGTGCTCTCGGCCGGGATCAAATCGTCCAGAGCTGTCCATAGGTGATCACGGTGTCACCGCTGGCACTGACGACGGCCACGAACGGACGGATATTGGTCGGGCCGAGCACCCCGGTCACCGTGCCGTGGAAGGCGCCGAGCCGCAGGTACCCCTCGATCCCGGACACATCGCCGCCGGCCACCTCGACCGTCTTGATGCCCGGGCCGAATCCGACCTCCAGCTCGATGCCCGCGCGCGGGATCAGGCTGTCGATCTTCAGCACCGAATCGTCGCCGAGGTCCAGGCCCAGGCCGGGCGTGGAGTACTCGAACTTCAGGCGGCCGTTCATGGTGGCCGGGAACCCGACCTGATAGCCGATGGTGATGTGGCCGTGCCACTTGTCGGCGTTCGGGCCGCTGATGCGCCAGGCCGCGGTGCCGTGGTGGAACCATTCCCGGGTCAACGGGTTCCCGTCGAGCGGCGGCACGAAATCGATGCGAGTATCGGACTGGATCGCCTCGACCGTGCGCGAGCTCTGGTCGACGATGCTGTTGCTGCTGTCGATCGCCGCCGCGGCCGAGCCGTTGCCGAGCGCCAATCCGGTCGCCAGGACCGAGGCCAACGCGAACATACGCACGCTCCGTGTCCGGAGCCGTGTTTCCCTCATCTGAATCCCCTTAATATCCCCGCGCCCCGATGCGCGCTCGACGGACGCCCTGCCGCGCCCGGTTGTCATCCCGCCCACCGCGCGAGGCAACATTTCATCGTCCAGCTTCATCAGGGTGAGAGTAAATAGTTTGTGTTGTTTCAAAAGATTCGAGCCGAGCGAGCTACGAATCCGCCGCGACGCAGCGAATCCGGGGCGATCAGTCTCCTTTCCAGGGTCCGTGCGGATGGTCCAGGTACCAGCGGTCCGCGAGCGCCGGATAGCGCGCGCGGACCTCGGGTAGCAGGTCGGGCAGGGTCAGCAGCACCGAATCCGGCCGCGCCGAGAGCAATTCGGCCGGGGCGACGATGGGCACGTCGGTGCCGGGCATGCGCCGCCCGTGCTTGGCGGGCGAGGCGTCGGCCACCGCCGTGATCAGCCCGCGGTGCACGCCGGCCAGGCTGAACAGGGCCACCGCGCGCGAGGCCGCGCCGTAGGCGTACACCCGGAGCCCCTGCGCGGCTTGCGCTTCCAGCCAGGACCGCAGCGCGCCCGCGTGCTCGTCGGTGACCCGCTGCAACCGCCGCAGCGCGGCGAGATCCAGGTTGCGGGCTTCGGCGGCCAGGATGTCGTGCACCGACTCGTCGGGTTCGGCCACCCCGTGCACCGCGGCGACCAGCACCGTGCCGCCGTAGAGATCGAACTCCCACGCGGCGATCACGCTCATCCCGGCCGCGCCCAGCAACCGGCGCAGCGTCGAGAGCGAATAGTAGGCAAAGTGCCCGTGCCGCAGGGCGTTCCACTGTCCGGAGGACACGATCGTGGCCAGCGAGTGATATTGCAGCAGCAGCAACCCGCCGGGCGCCGTCGCGGCCGCGCGGGCGGCGAAGGCCGCGCGCTGATCCGGTTCGTGCATGATCCCGAAGCAGTCCAGGACGACATCGGCCGGGCCGGACACCTCGCTGAACCCGCGCGCCGCCAGCAGCGGCACCCAGGTGCCCCCGTGCGGGCTGCCGAACTCGCGCACGGTGTGTCCCGGCAGCAGTGCCGCGACCTGTTCGACCGCCGAAGCCGCCTGCACGCGTAGGGCTTCGGGTTCGATGCCGCGCGGTTCCTCGGTGCGGGTGTCGTCCTCGGCGAGCTGGGCCAGCCCGCACACCGGGCACAGGTCCATGCGCAGCGGATGCGCTGTCTCGCTCGCCCCGATAGGGGTCTCCGCGGCCGGAAAGTAATCGGCCGCAGGAACTTTCCCCAGATCCAGGACCGGCCGCAGCCCGCCGTTTCCGCATCCTCTGCAGACAATCACGGCAATTCACCCTCTCCTCATGCGACGATGACCCGGTGCGTATCGAGCGATGCGATTTGGCGGACGTGCTGCTGCTGACACCAGAGCCCCACCGCGACGACCGTGGCCTGTTCACCCGGACCTTCGACGCCGAACTCTTCGACGACTATCTCGACAGTCCCGGCGCCGCCGCGAGTTTCGTGCAGGATTCGCAGTCGCGTTCCGCGCGCGGCGTCCTCCGCGGCATGCACGGCCGCTCGGGGCGCGGCGAGGCGAAGCTGGTGCGCTGCGCCAACGGCGCGGTGCACGACGTGCTGGTCGATATCCGGCCGAATTCGCCCTCGTTCGGCCGGCAGCAGGCGTTCCGGCTCGACGACATCGCCTTCCGCACCCTCTACGTGCCGCCGGGCTTCCTGCACGGCTTCCAGGCGCTGTCGGCCCAGGCCGACGTCTGCTATCGGATCGACCGTCCGCACGATCCCGCCGAGGATCTCGGTGTCGCGCACGACGATCCGGAGCTCGGCATCGAGTGGCCGATGCCGGTCACCGTCCTCTCGCCCCGCGACGCCGCCGCCGGTAGCTGGGAACATCTGCTCAGGACCGTGTGGAGGGGGTGAGCCGGCGCATCGAGGCGTCGAGCACCCCGCTCTCACGTAGCCGTTCCAGATGCGCCAGCCGGGTGAACCGCTGGAAGAAGTCCGCGCTGGTGAGCCCGCGGGTGAGGTATTCCTGATAGAGCTGCGCCGCGCCCGCGGGCACGCTCCACCACGCCTTGAAGCCGAGTTCGCGGCGCGCCGCGGAGAAATCCACCCGGTAGGAGCGCGGGTCCGGTCCGCTCTCCCCGGTGATGACCAGCCGTGAGTCCGGCACCGCCGCCACCACCGCCTCGGCGATCTCCGCGACCGTCAGATTGTTGTCCTCGGTGCCGACGTTGTAGGCGCGGCAGTGGATCGCCGCGATCGGCGCGGTCAGGCAGCTGGAGAACGCCCAGGCGATGTCCCCGGCGTGCACCAGCGGCCGCCATGGGGTGCCGTCGGAGAGCACCTTCACCTCGCCGGTGAGCACCGCGTACCCGACCAAATTGTTCAGCACGATATCCGCGCGCAGCCGCGGCGAGAAGCCGAAAGCCGTTGCGTTGCGCAGGAATACCGGTGAGAACCCGTCGTCGGCGAGGGCGGCGACGTCGTCCTCGACGCGCACCTTGCTCTCCGCGTACGGCGTGAGCGGGCGCAGCGGCGCGTCCTCGGTGACCAGTTCCGCGCCGCCCGCGCCGTAGACCGAGCAGGTGGAGGCGTAGAGGAAGCGGCGCACGCCCGCCGCCTTCGCCAGCCGGGCCAGCCGGACCGAGGCGTGATGGTTGATGTCGTAGGTGATCTGCGGCGCGAGCGCGCCCAGCGGGTCGTTCGACAGCGCCGCGAGATGGACCACCGCGTCGAAGCCTTCGAGCTGCTCGACGGTGACGTCGCGCAGGTCGACGGCCAGGCCGGGTGGATCGCCGGGCAGCTCACCCAGGACGCAGTCCTGGAAATACCCGATGTCCAGGCCCGTCACCTCGTGCCCGGCGGCGCGTAGCACCGGCACCATGACCGTGCCGAGGTATCCCTGATGTCCGGTGACCAGAACTCGCATTCACTCGCCTCCCAGTGCGATAACGGCTTTCTCCAGGACGAACGCCTCGGCGTGCTGCGCGCGGCACTGCACCCCGCGCAGCCGGGTCAACCCGGTGAAGGCCTGTTCGTCGAACCAGTCCCGGCCGACCTGGGACGGGTAGTGCTTGTGCAGCAGCCGGGCCTTCTCCTCGGCGACCTCGGTGGTCACCGGGTGGAAGACGGTCGGCCGCGGGGTGTCGGTCTCCCATTTGAGGATCTCGTACCCCAGGATCAGCTGATCCCGGAACTCGGTGGGCGCCAGTTCGGCCAGCAGCCGATGATCCTGATGGGCGTCCTCGCGGTGCGGCGCGAAGACCAGGTCCGGCGCGGTGCGTCCGCGAAACGTACGCAGCGCGTTCTTGATCCGGTCCCAGTGCGCGGGTGCGCGGCCATCGGGCAGGTCCAGCACGGCGAGCGTGAGATCGGCGTCGGGGCAGAACGCGCACAGCGCCGAGAGCTCCTCGTCCGCGCGCGCGGTGCCCGCGCCGGAGAGCACCAGCGCGCGCACCCGCAGGCCCGGGCGTGCCCGGGCCAGGGTGAGCAGCGTCGCGCCCATGCCGATCGCGATATCGTCGCAATGCGCGCCGAGTAGCGCGATTTCCGCCACGGGCGCGGCGGAGAGGCTGATCACCTCTGCTGCTCCCACACCATCCAGGGGCGCTTGCCGGTGCGGTAGGCCTCGTCGAGCTCGGCCCGCTCCTTGAAGGTGTCGGCCGGCTTCCAGAAGCCCAGGTGCTGGTAGCCGAACAGCCGGCCCTGGCCGGCCAGCGTGCCGCACGCGTCGGCCACCAGATCGCCGCCGGGCGGCAGCAGATCGAACACCTCCTGGGTGAGCACGAAGTAGCCGCCGTTCTCCCACAGCGGCATTCGCGAGACCGGCATGATGTCCTTGACCTCACCGGCGGGCGTGACGTCGACGCAGTGGAACGACTGCTGCGGCGGCACCACCATCATCGAGGCGGCGGCCCCGGAGGCGTCGAACTTGCCGATCATCTCGTCCAGCGGAGCGTCGGTGAGCACGTCGGCGTAGTTCGCCAGGAAGCGCTCGTCCCCGTCGAGGTAGGTGCGCACCCGCCGAAGTCGTTCTCCGATAGCGGATTCCACACCGGTGTCGACGAAGGTGATGGACCAGTCGCTGATGTCCTCGCGGAGCAGTTCGACCTGACCCTCACGGATGACGAAATCGTTGGACACCGATTCGTCGTAGGTGCGGAAGAAGTTCTTGATGTGGGTGGCGCCGTAGCCCAGGCACAGGATGAACTCCTTGTGCCCGTAGTGCGCGTAGTAACGCATCACGTGCCACAGCAGTGGGCGCGGACCCACGAGTTGCATGGGCTTGGGCAGCATGTCGGAGCCGTCGCGCATCCGCATGCCGTAGCCGCCGCAGAAGAGCACTACTTTCATGAGACTTCCCTCCCCGGGAATTAGGTGGTTCCGGTGGACCCAGCACCGGTAGGTCGGTCCGCACTGACCGTCAGGTCCGCGTGATGCAAGGTGGGCAGCGGATAGACGAGCTCACCGCCCCAGTCCGAGATGTGGCGCAGCTGCGCGGTGATCTCGGTTTCCAGATTCCACGGCAGGACCAGCACCACGTCGGGCCGGTCGGCATCGATGCGCTCCGGCGGATGGATCGGGATCCGCGTGCCGGGGGTGAATCTGCCGTGTTTGTAAGGGTTTCGGTCGACTGTGTACTCCAGCAGGTCGGGCCGGATCCCGCAATAGTTGAGCAGCGTGTTGCCCTTGCCGGGCGCGCCGTAACCGACCACCCGTTTTCCCGCCGCGCGCATGTCCAGCAGGAAGCGCAGCACGTCCTGCCGGACCTGCTGGGCGCGCGGGGCGAAGTCGGCGTAGCCGGCGGGGGAGTGCAGGCCCGCTTCGCGTTCCATGGCCAGCACCTCCTCGACCGCGGGGCCGGGCCGGGCGACGGCCTCGGGCCGCGCCCATAGCCGGATCGAACCGCCGTGGGTGCTCAGGAGTTCCACGTCGACCACCGTCAGGCCCGCGGTCGCGAGTGCCCGCTGGGCGGCGAGCACCGTGTAGTACTGGAAATGCTCGTGATAGATGGTGTCGAACTGGCCCAGGCGGATCAGGTTGTAGGCGTGGTGCACCTCGATGGAGAGCCAGCCGTCGTCGGCCAGCAGCGTGCGGAGCGCGCGGGTGAAGCCGCGCAGGTCGGGGATGTGGGCGTAGACGTTGTTGGCCACCACCAGGTCGGCGGGGCCGTGCGCGGAGCGCACCTTCGCCGCCGAATCCTCGTCCAGGAAGGCGGTTTCGGTGGGCACACCGACCGCGCGGGCGGCGGCGCCCACGTTCACCGAGGGCTCGATGCCCAGGCAGGGCACGCCCGCCCGGACCAGATGGCGCAGCAGGTAGCCGTCGTTGCTGGCGGCCTCCACCACGAAGGACTCCGGACCCAGCCCGAGCTTCGCGACGGCGCCGGCGACGAATTTCTGTGCGTGCCGCACCCAGCTTTCTGAATACGACGCGAAATAGGCGTACTCGGTAAATGTTTCCTCGGGGGTGATCAGCGCGGGGATCTGCAATAGGAGGCAGTCCGCGCAGAGGCGCAGATGTAGCGGGAAGGTCGGCTCGGCAAGATCGAGTTCGGCTGCCGTCAGGAACTTTTCACACGGCGGTGTAGCGCCGAGATCGAGCACGCTCGACACCCGTTCGGAATCACACAGTCGACAACGCATGCAGCACCCACCATCGCCGGAGAAAGTATTGGCGCCCGGCGCATCGCCGGCACGCCCGTTAGTTCGACCCGATCCAGTGAGACGTTACAACGAACGCCCTGCGTGTCGGGGGCGAAATCAACTGGGCGGTAGCGGGTTCCGGACGCGATAGGGGTCGATCCGGTCGTCGGCATACCGGCCGCTACCTCATTCCCCCGGGGGCTTTCCCCCTATTGCGATCGCCCGGCCCGGCCACGGAAGATCTGTCACCAGGCCACTTTTCCGGCGCGAAGATCACGGGTGAAAGGGGTTTGAAACCGACCGGCCGAATTTCGGCTATCCCGTGGAATACTCTGCGCCCCAGTTCAATCCATGGATGGACCCGATTGTGTTCTGTAACAATTACCGGTTGGCCGCCGAATGACCGAACACCCCGGGCGGTCGATGCTCGCCGCGGGGACCGATCGACGGAGATCGGGGGTGCCGAAAATTCTCTCCCAGGGGGAGGTGTGTGTTCATGAGCTTCGAGCTCACCGACGACGACGCTCTCGAGGCATCGAGACGCGCGCGGGCCGTGCCCCGTTCGGAACGGGAACGCTGGCAGGCCGAGTACATAAAACGCTTGGGTGCAACGGATTTCGGCGTCATCGTGGCCGCCGTGGGTCTGGCCCAGGTGATCCGGTTCGGCGGTCCGGTGGCCGAGCCGCTGGCCTGGCCGATGCCCTACGACATCGGCTACACCGTGGTCTCGGTGCTGCTGGCGCTGGCCTGGATGGTGTTCCTGTCCAGTCGCAACACGCGCTCGCCGCAGGTGGTCGGCAGCGGCACCGAGGAATACCGGCGGCTGGTGTCGGCGACTCTGCGGCTGTTCGGCCTGATCGCGATCCTGTCGCTGATCATGCATGTCGAATTCGCCCGGGGGTACCTGGCCATCGCGTTGCCGCTGGGCCTGTTCGGGCTGATGCTGAGCCGGCTGGGCTGGCGGGTGCACGCGCGCCGGCGGCGGCGCGAGTGCGGCGAGTACCTGGCCTCGGTGCTCGTCGTCGGTTCCCCGGAGGCGGCCAAGGCCATGGCGGCCGCGTTCTCCGAGGATCCGGCCTCGGGGTATCGCGTTGTCGGGGTGTGCATTCCGGACGGCCCGGCCTCCACCACGGAGTACGCGCTGGCCGCCTCGGGCCACCGCTTCTCGGTGGTGGGTGACGACCGGTCGGTACTCGAGGCGGTGCGGCACAGCCGGGCCGACACCGTGGCCGTCACCGCCACCGATTACCTCGGCCCCGCCGAATTGCGCCGCATGGCCTGGCAACTCGATCCGCTCGGCGTCGAGCTGATCGTCGCGCCCGGCGTCGTCGACATCGCCGGCACCCGGCTCACCAACCGCCTCGTCGCGGGCATGCCGATGCTGCACATCGCCAAGCCGCAATACGACCGCGCCAAGTCGACCGGCAAGGCGGTCTTCGACGTCTGCTTCGCGGGCGGCGTACTGCTGGCGATCCTGCCGGCGCTGCTCTGCATCGCCCTGCTGGTGAAGCTGACCAGCGCGGGCCCGGTGTTCTATCTTTCGGAGCGAATCGGCCGGGGCGGCAAGCCGTTCCAGATGATCAAGTTCCGCAGCATGTACGTCGGCGCCGACCGCGAAGCGGCGGCGCTGATCGCGCAGCAGGGCGTCAGCCCGCTCACCTGGAAAATGAAGGACGATCCGCGGATCACGCCGCTGGGCAAGGTGATCCGCAAGTTCAGCCTGGACGAGTTGCCGCAGTTCCTGAACGTGCTGCGCGGCGACATGAGCGTGGTCGGCCCGCGCCCGCAGGTGCAGCGCGAAGTCGACACCTACGACGGCGAGATGCGCCGGCGACTGCTGGTGAAACCGGGCATCACCGGGCTCTGGCAGGTCAGCGGCCGGTCGGATCTGAGCCCGGAGGATTCGGTCCGGCTCGACCTGTCCTACGTCGAGAACTGGTCGATGGTGCTGGATCTGCTGCTCATCGCCCGCACCATCGGCGCGGTGGCCAAGGGGGAGGGGGCGTACTGACCGTCTCGCGCGCTTGGATGCCGCGGGGGTGGGAAACCCGTCTTCGTACGTACGGCGCACGAGACCGAGGGAGACCGGCCATGTCGGAGACCAACAAGCGCAATCTCATCTACTTCGAGAACCCCACGATGCGTGGGCTGTACGACCGCATGGAGGAATGGCAGGAAGAGCACCAACGCCGGCTGCTCTCCATCAGCGTGCAGCAGGATCGCGACAACTACTGCGCCATCGCCCTGACCAACCCCACCGAAGTGGTGATCACCAGCGCCGACGGCCACAACCACGCGAACGTCAGCCGCTTCGGCATGCTCGCGGTCGACGCGCAGTAGGTAGCGCCGCTCCGCTCCGGCGACCTCGGGTCGCCGGAGCGGAATCGCGCAGGCCGTCCCTGTTGCACGGGGAGAGGCCCCGGGGCGGGCAGTATCGCCGGAGGTCCGGACCCGCTACTCGATACAGCGAGCGGTCTCAGGCGGGCTAGCGGGTGAACCAGGCCGTGAGAATGTCGTCGACGGCCTTGGCGTGGGGGAGTTGCGGTGCCGGATCGATGCCGGGTTCGTCGGCGAGGGGGTGCGCCAAGTCGGGGACCGTGGTGAGGTCGGCGGTGGCGCCGTGGGAGCGCAGGGCGGTGACGAGATCGGCGGCGTCGGTGCGGAATTCGGGAGCGTCCTGTTCGCCGCTGACGACCAGCAGCGGGGCGCGATCACCGATCTCGCCGGCGCGGGCGACGAAGTCGAGGCGGTCGGCGACCGTGTGGGCGTCGGCGTCCCAGGGGTAGGGGCGTTCGGTGAACCGCTCGATCAGGGCTACCGTCGAGCGTGCTCGGATCGCCGGGTTGACGAGGGCGACAGCGCGCACCGGCAGCTCGGCGCGGGCCAGGGTCAGCAGGGCGACGCCGCCACCGAGCGAGCCGCCGAGCAGGCTGACCGGGGTGTCGTCGAGGGGCAGTTGGGTGCGCAGTTCGGCCAGTGCGGCCGGGAACTCGTCGGCCGCGCTGCTGATCATGAAATCGGCGTAGGCGCGCAGCGGGTCCCGGTGCACGCGTTCGAGGCCGGCGTCCATGGTGCCGTTCACCATGCGCGCGCCGCACAGCGGCATGCCCAGGTACACCCGCCAGGCCGGGACGCCGGTCAGCGGCAGCGCCGCGGCGAAGGCCGCGTCCGAGCGCGGCGCGTCGAGCATGTGCCAGGCCACCAGCAGTGGGGCGGGCCCGTCGACGCCCTCGGGTGGTAGTGCGGTGAAGGGGACGCCCGCGGCCGTTCCGGTGATCGGTTCCATGGTCCGGATCGTAGGGGCGCGGAACCGGCGGCGGTGCGATCTCTGCTCTGGGTGAAATCGCGTGTGGGCGCGGCGGCACCACTCGCAGGGCGAGATGCGCTGCGTCACACCGTGTCCCGAGCCCTGTTGGGCGTCATGGACGCGGCGTAGGCTCTCTTTTATACGGTACCGTATAGAAGGAGAATCGGCATGACACTTCCTCCGGGCCAGCGCGCGGTCGAGGGATTCCCGCGCTTCGGCACCCACCTGCACCACCCGCCGCCCGCGGTCCCCGCCGATCACGCCCTCGAGTTCGGGGGAGCGCTGACCGAGGGTTTCCGGCTGTCCCTGGCCGAGCTGGCCGCGCTGCCGCACCGGGAGCTGCGCGCCGATTTCCACTGTGTCGCCGGATGGTCGGCCACCGATCTGCGGTGGGAGGGCGTGCCGTTCGGCGACCTCTATCGAACCCGGATCGAGCCGCTGCTCGCCCCCGGCGCCGTGATCAGTCACGTGATCTTCGAAGGGCTGGACCATTTCCAATCGATCGTCGCGCTCGAGGACGCCCTGAACGCCGACGTCCTCCTCGCCGACCGGCTGGACGGCCGCCCGCTCGACAGCGACCACGGCGACCCGGTCCGGCTGGTCAGTCCCGGCCAGTACGGCTTCATGAACACCAAACACCTGGCCCGCATCGAGTTTCGCACCACCGAACCGCCGAATCCGGACCGCTGGTCGCCGATCGCGGGTCACGCCCGGGCGCGGGTCTGGTCCGAAGAACGTCACCGCTACCTGCCCGGTCGCGCGGTGCGGCCGGTCTATCGCTGGCTGATCGCGCCGATTCGCACGCTCAGCGCGCGCGGCAGCCGCACCGGCGGCCGCTGAACCGGCGCTACAGCCGGGCCACTTCGTCGTCGAAGAGCTGTGCGGGGTCGAAGCCCATGCCGGTGAAGTGGCCCGCCAGTTCCAGGGACAGCACACCGTGCACGCGGGTCCAGAAGGTCAATGCGCGGTGCAGGGCGGCGGCCGAGGTGGCCGCGGGGGTGTATCCGGCGAGGTGTGTCTCGAAAGGCGTTGCGGGCCTGGCCGGTAGCGCGCTGTGCGCCGCGAGTAGCACGGTCATGATCTCGTTCGAGATCGCGGTGGTGTCCGCGGGCGCGTGGTAGCCGGGGACCGGCGTGCCGTAGATCAGGAAGTATCGCTGCGGATCGGCCAGCGCCCAGGCGCGCACGGTGCGGGCGAGTCCGGCGACGTCCGCGCCGCCCTCGAAGGCGGACCGCACGGCGTCGGCCAGGTCGCGATAGGCGTCACGGATCAACTCGGTGATCAACTCGTCGCGGCCCGCGAAATACCGGTAGAGGGCGGGTCCGCTCATGCCGACCTGCTTGGCGATGGCGTTGAGCGACAGCGACGCCGCGCCCGCCTCGGCGATCTGCGCCCAGGCACGTTCCTTGATCTCCGCGCGCATCTGCTCGCGATAGCGCTCGCGCGGACTCTTCGTGCCCGTCATCGGCATCTCCTCTTGCTCGCGGCCGGTGCTGTTAGAGGTTATCACTTTCCCTATTGACTCTAACGATCAGTGCGTTATAGATTCTAACCAAAGCAATAAGCGCTAACTGATCGGAGAGAAGTCATGAATATGCGCCGCGCCGCCCTGCTCGGTCTCGCCCTGACCGCCGGCATCCTCGGCACGTCCACCGCACCGGCGCTGGCCGGCGGTCCGGACGCGGCCCCGCTCAGCTGCGGCGGCCAGACCATCGACACCGCGGCACCCATCCACTACCGCACCGAGGCGCTGATCAAGGCTCCGCTGCAGACCATCTGGAAGTTGCAGACCGACGTCGAGAACTGGCCCGCCTGGCAGCCGCCGGTCACCAGCGCGCAGCGCCTGGATTCCGGTCCGCTGCGCCCGGATTCGAGCTTCCGCTGGACCACCCCGGTGCCCGCCACCGCCACCACTCCCGCGACCACCCTCGAGATCACCTCCACCGTCCATCAGGTCGAGGAGGAGCGCTGCCTGCGCTGGACCGGTCCGGCGCGCGGCGACGGCCTGGGCATCGACACCGGCACCCATGTCTGGACCTTCACCCCCGTCGCCGACGGCGTCCTGGTCCGCACCGAGGAGAACTGGTCCGGCGCACAGGTGGAAGCCGACGTCGCCACCTCCACCCAGTTCCTCGGCATGGGCCTGGACGCTTGGCTGACCAACCTGCGCGTGGCGGCCGAACGCTGAGCGGCGGTGGGGCCGATCACGCCGGGCCCCGAACGCCGTGTCCCGGGCGCGGATCCGCCGCCGCGCGGCTACGGTTCCTAGGCCGAGTCCCGTGCTCCCGGCCCGGCCACCGACCCGACGACGAAAGTGAAGCCATGTCCGACAAGGAAACTCGCACCTACGACGTCATCGTCCTCGGCGCCGGACCGGTCGGTGAGAACGTCGCCGACCGCACCCGCGCCGCCGGACTGAGCACCGTCATCGTGGAATCGGAACTGGTGGGCGGTGAATGCTCGTACTGGGCGTGCGAGCCGAGCAAGGCGCTGCTGCGCCCGGGGCTGCTCTACCGAGAGGCCGCCGGATTCCCGGGCGTCGCCTCCGCGGTGACCGGGCCGCTGGACGCGAGCGCGGTCCTCGCGCACCGCGATCGCATGGTCTCGGACTGGGACGATCAGGGCCAGGTCGACTGGCTGAACTCCGCGAAGATCGAATTGCTGCGCGGGCACGGCCGCCTCGACGGCCCGCGCCGGGTCGCCGTCCGCACGCCGGACGGCGACACCGTCCACCTGACCGCGCGGCACGCGGTCGCCGTGTGCACCGGCACCACCGCGGCGCTGCCCGACCTGCCAGGTCTGGCCGAGGTGCGGCCCTGGACCAGCCGCGAGGCCACCAGCGCGCACCGGGTTCCGGGCCGGCTCGCCATCCTGGGCGCGGGCGTCGTCGCCACCGAAATGGCCGCGGCCTGGCAGGCTTTGGGCGCGCAGGTCACCCTGATCGCCCGGCAGTCGCGGCTGCTGGGCCGGGTGGAATCCTTCGCCGCGGACCTGGTCGCCGAACGGCTGCGCGCGGCGGGCGTCGAGTTCCGCTTCGGCACCACCATCGCCGCCGCCGCCCGCCCCGGCGGACCCGAGGGCGAGATCCGGCTCACCCTCGCCGACGGCAGCGACCTGGTCGCCGACGAACTGCTGCTCGCCACCGGCCGCGCACCCCGCACCGCGGCGGCCGGGCTCGACACCGTCGGCCTGACGCCGGGCGAGTGGCTCGCGGTCGACGACAGCTACACCGTCACCGGCGTCGACGGCGACTGGCTCTACGCGGTCGGCGACGTGAATCACCGTGCGCTGCTGACCCATCAGGGCAAGTATCAGGCCCGCATCGCCGGCGCGGTGATCGCGGCCCGCGCCGCCGGGCAGAGCCTGGACACCGCGCGCTGGGGCCGCCACACCGGCACCGCCGACCTGGAGGCGGTGCCGCAGGTCGTGTTCACCGATCCGGAGGTCACCGCCGTCGGCCTGACCACCGAGGACGCGGCGCGCGCGGGCCGGGAGGTGCACGTGGTCGACTACGAGATCGGCCAGGTCGCCGGCGCGAGTCAGTACGACCCGGACTATCGCGGTCGGGCCCGGGTGCTGATCGATCCGAGCCGCCAGGTGATCGTGGGCGCCACCTTCGCCGGACGCGGCGTGGCGGAGTTGCTGCACTCGGCGACCATCGCGGTCACCGGCGAGGTGCCGATCGATCGCCTCTGGCACGCCGTCCCGTCGTTCCCGACCATCAGCGAGGTCTGGCTGCGGCTCCTGGAAACCTATCGTGACCAGCGGCACTCGTCGTGAGCCGGTGCGCCGGTGCTACGGTGGTGCGGTGATCATGGAGGAAGTCGACAGACTCTAGCCGCCCAGTCGAAGGCGGCCTATCGATCATTCATCGAGTTATCCGAGGCTTTTTCGCGCCTTCGTCTGGCTCCGCACAGTTGCTGATCCTCGCGCCCGTCCGTGGCGCGGTACTTGCGGCCCGCTCGTTCGCGAGCAGGAAAGAGTCGACGAACCATGTCCATGAACGCTGCCATCACCCTGCGGAACCTGTCTTTCGAATGGCCGGACGGGAGCCCGGTGCTCACCGCGGTCGACGGCACCCTGAACACCGGGCGCACCGGCCTGATCGGCCACAACGGCGCCGGGAAATCCACGCTGCTACGGCTGATCGCCGGGCTGCTGACCCCCACCGCGGGCCGGATCGAGACCGCCGGCGAGGTGGGCTACCTGCCGCAGACGCTGACCCTGCGGCAGGACGAGACCGTGGCCCAATTGCTCGGTATCGCAGCAAAGCTCGCGGCGCTGCGCGCGATCGAAGTCGGTGCGACCGACCCGGCGCACTTCGAGACGATCGGCGACGACTGGGACATCGAAGCCCGCGCCGCCGAGGCGCTGCACGAAATCGGTTTCGGCGCAGCCGATCTCGACCGTCGCGTCGCCGAACTCTCCGGCGGGGAGGCGATGCTCGTCGCCACCACCGGGCTGCGGCTCGCGCGGCGGCCGATCACCCTGCTGGACGAGCCCACCAACAACCTCGATCGCGACACCCGGGCCGAGCTGGCCCGGCTGGTGGACTCCTGGCCCGGCACGCTGGTCGTGGTGAGTCACGATCTGGAAGTGCTCGAGCACATGGACGCCACCGCGGACCTGCACGGCGGCGCGCTGGAGGTGTTCGGCGGTCCCTACAGCGCGTGGCGCGCGCACGTCGACCGGGAGCAGGCGGCCGCCGCTCAGGCGGCGCGCACCGCCGAGCAGGCGTTGAAGGTCGAGAAGCGCCAGCGGATCGAGGCCGAGACCAAGCTCGCCCGGCGCGAACGCACGGCCCGCGCCACCCAGCAGCACGGCGGCATCCCGCGGATTCTGGCGGGCAACCGAGCCAGCCGGGCGCAGGCGTCGGCCGGGGCGATGCGCTCCACACTCGACGCGAAAGTCGGTGCGGCCCAGGAGATGTTGTCCGCAGCGGAGGCGCGGATGCGCCGCGAGGAACACATCCGCCTGGAGCTGCCGGACCCGCAGGTGCCCAGCGGTCGCCGCATCGCGGAACTGCGCTCCGGTGATCGCGCCTTCGTGATCCAGGGGCCGGAACGAGTCGCGCTGGTCGGCGCCAACGGATCCGGCAAGTCGACGCTGCTCGAGCAACTGCTGCGCGGCGACCCGGAGCGCGGTGCGCTGCTGACCGATCGGGTCGGGTACCTGCCGCAGCGATTGGACGGTCTCGACGAGCGGGCCGGCGCGCTCGACAATGTGCGCGCGGTGGCCGCGGCCACACCGCCCGGCGACCTCCGTAATCAGCTGGCCCGGCTGCTGCTGCGCGGCAGTGCCGTCGAACGGCCGGTGTCGACGCTGTCCGGCGGGGAACGCTTCCGAGTCTGCCTGGCCCGCCTGCTGTTCGCCGATCCGCCCGCGCAGCTGCTGATCCTCGACGAACCGACCAACAACCTCGACGTCGCCAGTGTCGATCAGCTCGTCGAAGCCCTGGCCGGCTATCGCGGCGCGCTGCTGATCGTCAGTCACGACTATCCGTTCCTGCGCCGGATCGGCGTCGAGACCGTGCTCGAGCTACAACCCGGCGGCCTGCTGCACCGGATCGAATCGCTTTAGGCGAGAAACGCTTTCGGCCGGATCAGGCCAGGCGGTCGAGCAGTTCGGCCAGTTCGCGGGCGCGGAAGACCACGTCGATGTGCCCGGCCTCCAGGCTGTGCACGTCGAACCGGTTGTCCGGGGTGAGCTGGTCGGCGTCCTCGATCATCTTCGTCGCCAGCGCGGGGGAGATGACATTGTCCTGGGTCAGGCGGAAATAGGTGCGCGGGATGCGGCCCCAGGTGGCGGCCTCGACGCGGCCGTCGGCGGCGCTCGTCTGGGCGCCGTCCTCGGGCTGCATCCCGTAGTTGAGCAGGGTGCGCAGCTGATCCAGCGTGCCGCCGGGCATCTGGGTGCGGCGGAAGTCCTCCAGCGCCAGGGGATCCGCCGAACGCAGGTTGAACCGGATGACGCCGCGCGAGAGCGGTTCCATGCCGAGGAACAGCGAGTGCGCCTGGCTGGGGACCGGAACGTCCTTCAGCGCCTCCGGCGTCTGGCTCAGCGCCATGGCGCTCGGCGCCGCCGCGGTGGACGGGCAGAACGCGGACAGATAGACGATCCGGTCCACCTGCTCGGGGATGGCGTTGCCGACCAGACCCGCCGTGACGCCGCCGAGGCTGTGCGCGACCAGGATGACCGGGCCGTGACGGCGGGCCCGGCGCACCGCCTCGACGACGTGAGCGACGTTGTCCTGCACCGTGATCGCGCCCAGCGGCGAGGGCTCGGCGCTGAACGCGGCCAGGTCCTGGGCCTGATAGGACTGCGGAATCGAGGCTTCGAGCCCGTGCCCCGGCAGGTCCAGCGGCAGGCTGCGGTGACCGAGCAGGGCCAGCTCACGGACCACCGGCGTCCAGTAGAAACCGTTGCTGGTCAAGCCGTGGACGAACACGAAGGTGGGAGCGCCGGTGGCGGGCAGGCGGCGATCAGGATCGGACACGAATCCCCCAGGGGAGAGAACGATTGACGCTGGGCCCGGTACCGCGCCCCACGATAGCCGACGGGTCCGGCCGCGGAACCGAATCGCCGATAATCACCGACCCGCTAGCGAGCGCTGGTCCGGAACGGTTCGGTCGGTGCTCCGAGATTCGGTGTGCCCAAAAGAGATTCGGAGGAGAGCGCATAGATGCCGTCGTTGGTCAGCAGCCAGACCAGCTTGCGGTCGTACTCGACGTACACGCCGTGCGTCGGGTTGCTGCGCGCCCAGTCCTCGGTCTCCGGGCCGAACGTGGGCGGAGCGAAGTACCCGGCGATCTTCGGATCTCGCGGGTCCGACACATCGAAGAACTGGGCTCCGGCGTTGTAGAAGTCGTAGATCAGCAGGCCGTCGCGCGGGTCGCCGGGGGAGGTGTAGTAGCCGCTGCGCTTGGGGCCGAAACTACCGCCGCGCTGGCAGAAATCGGTCACTTTCGCCTCCGCCGGCGGCGTCGGCCGGGGCAGCCGGTCGACGATCCGCGGCGCGGCGGGATCGGAGGCGTCGATCTGGAAGATGTCCTTGTAAGGCTCGTAGCAATCCTCCGACAGCGGATAGCCGCTGAGATAGACCATGCCCGTGCGTTCGAACTGCGAGACATCGACATTGTCGGCCTCGGTGCCCGACACCGACATCGGGATGTCGAGATGGCCGACCTCACGCAGATTCGACGGATCGGAGATGTCCAGGATCGACAGGCCGAAACCGCCCATCGCCGCGAAACCGTATTTGCCGCCCTGCTCGATCGGCGTCGGGATGTAGAGCGGATTGCGCGACCCCATCCACGAGGTCCGGTTGCCGCAGCGCGGATTGGCGCGGTAGGCCGCCTCCTCGCCGCGCACCATGCCCTCGCGATGCCAGGTGTCGAGCAGGCGCGGCCGCGCCGGATCGGCCATGTCCCAGGCCTGGAAACCGTTGGCGTAGAGGTAGGTCGGGTACTCCTGCGACGACCAGTCGTCGCTGGGCGCGGTCGAGAGGAACATGTACCGGCCGCCGTCCCAGTGCGGCACGTCCAGCGAGCCCGAGCCCTGCTGCGGCTTGCCGAAGTCCGGCGCGAGCGGGTCCCGCTGGGTCTCGTCGGTGCTGACCGTGGCCAGCAGTTCCCAATCCCGTTTGCGCGGGCCGTTGAGTTTGTAGACCTTGAAACCCTTGAGCTGGGTGTCGGCGCGCGCGGCGGCCACCCCGGCGGCGGCACTGTACTTGCTGTGCTCGGGGGTGTCGCCCAGCCAGAACGGGACCTGGCGGCGCATCTCGAAACTCTGGACCATGATGTAACCGCCGTAGCGCTCGCTCCACTGGATCGTCGAGGCGCCCCAGAAATCGCCTGCGGCCCAGTCTTTTCCGGCGACGGCCTCATCGTTGCCGGTGACCCCGGTCAGATCCGAGCGGGACAGCGATTCCACGACCTGTACGTTCCGGACATCGGTGATGTCGTAGACCCGGGCCTCGCTGCGGTCGTACTGGAACATGTAGCGGCGGCCGTCGAAGTCGACGATGTTCTGCCAGGAATGGAACGGGTCCGGCGTGAACCGCTGACCCGGGTAGTGCGCCTCGACGGTCACGTTCGCGGACTTGTAGGTGTTCGGGTCATAGCCGCCGGTCGCGGGAAACAGGTCCTCGCCGCCGCCGGGGAACGGGTGCTGCTCCTCCTCGTTGACGTAGGTCGACGACGGATGCAGGAACGACCCGTCGTTCTGCATGCCGTAGGAACCGGGATCCACCGCCGAGGGCCGGCGGTCGGCGCACGCCATCGCGATGTTCGCGTCGCCTGCGGTCGCGCGGTCCTCGGTCATCCGGGCGACCACGACGCCGCCTGCCACGGCGACCACTACCAGTCCCGCTGCCCATCCTTTTCGCATTCTCACGACAACGAGTCTGGTCGGCGGTGACCTGCGAAAACTCCTCCCGCGGGCCCCCGCTGCGCGCCGGAATCCGGCCGCGAGGCTCTTGCCGCGGCGCCGACGGGATGCTAGGAGCCCGGCGTGGGCGCGCGAACTCGCCACCCTCGGATGCCATACTGCGGGGCGCTGATGGCGCGGCACTCACCGCGTGCAGACCGTTGAGGGGAATGGGATGCGTTTTCGAGTCTGGGCCGTGATCGCAGTCCTCGCGTCGGCCGGAGTGACCGGTGCGCCGGCGTCGGCCGAACCCGAGGCCGGGTTGCGCTGGGGTCCGTGCCCGGAGGAGGCCCGCGCCACCGCCGCGGAATGCGCCGAAGTGTCGGTGCCGCTGCACTATTCGGACCCCGGGGGCGCGCGGATTCCGCTGACGATCAGCCGGATCGCGGCCGCCGGCCCGGCGCGCGGCGTGCTCTTCGGCAACCCCGGCGGACCCGGCGGTGACGCGCTCGGCTTCTGGACACAGCTGAACCAGCGGGTGCCGCAGTTGCGCGCCGCGCAGTTCGATCAGGTCGCGGTGCAGCCGCGCGGCCTGCGCTGGTCGCAGCCGCTGGACTGTTCCTCGCCGCTCGACGGCCTCCCGCTGACCTTCCAGCTGACCTGCGACAGCCACCACCCCGGCTACGCGCGCACCATCACCACCGAGAACATGGCCCGCGACCTGGACCAGGTGCGCCTGGCGCTGGGGGTGGAGCGCGTCAGCTTCCTGGGCGTGTCCTGGGGTACCTACCTCGGCGCCGTGTACGCGACCCTGTTCCCCCAGCACACCGACAAACTGGTGCTCGACTCCAATGTCGACCCGGATCGGCGCTGGGCCGAACAGTTCGCGCAGATCCCGGCGGGAGTGTCGCGCCGGCTGGCGGAATTCACGGAATGGGCTGCCACACAGGACGGCAGCTACGGCCTGGGCGACACGGCCGCGGCCGTCCGCGACCAGTGGAACCGGCAGGTCGCCGCGCAGGGCGGCGGCATGGACGCGCCGACCCTGGCCGCGACCACCTTCGCCGCCTACTCCCGCAACTCCTGGCCCTACCTCGCCCAGGGCATGCGCGAGTATCGCGACGACCCGAGCCGGACCCGCTTCCTGGACTTCCTGGCCAAGCCCGCCCTCGCCGCGCACGCCACCTCGGGGTGGACCCGCGACGCCGTCGAATGCAACGAGGACGGCCGCGTCGACGGCCTCGCCCTGCTGCACAGTCTCGCCACCCTCGGCGGCACCGACCCCTACGTCCAGCAGGAATCGCTGCTGCGCACCGGCGCCGCCTGCCTCGGCTGGCCGGGCACCACGGCGCGGATCCGGGTCGACGGCAGCGCGCTGGCCGTGCGCCCGCTGCTGGTGCAGAGCCACCACGACCCCGCCACCCAGGCGAGCGGCGCGGTCGCCCTGGCCGCCGCGACGGGTGGCACCGTCCTCTGGGTCGACGGCGGCGACCACGCCCAGTTCGGCCGCCGCAATCCCACCGTCGACGACACCGTCCTGGAGTACCTCCGCTCCGGAACCGTCGCCCACACCACCGCGCCCGAACCCCCGCTCATCACGCCGAGCCCCCCGGCCGAGGTCCCGGCGGGGCGCTGAGGAGTAGGCCGAAAGTCCCGGGCGGATCAGGACCATCGGCCGATGCCGGGAGGGTGCCCGGCCCGGCACGATGGGTCCGTATCCCCGATGCGGAAGGACGGCCGGTGATGGAGGGCGCTAACCCCGGGTTCGACATGATCAGGGCGGCGATCGGGCTGGCGCAGCGAGCGCCCTCGGTACACAATTCGCAGCCGTGGCGCTGGCAGTGGATGAACGACGAACTGCATCTCTACGCCGATACGGCCCGGCATCTGTCGGCCACGGATCCGCAGCAACGGGCCATGGTCCTCAGCTGCGGCACGGTACTGCACCACATGCAGGTGGCGCTGTACGCCCTGGGCTGGAGCAGCGCGGTGGAGCGGCTGCCCGATCCCGAGGTGCCCGAGCATCTCGCACGCCTGCGGCTGGCTCCCCGCGAACCCACCGCGGCCGATATCGACATGGCCGCCGCCATGCTGAATCGGCGCAGCGACCGCCGCCGATTCCGCTGGGGCGAGGTCCCCGATTTCTATCTCCGGGCCGCCGCGCAATTCGGCACGCGTTTCGGCGCGACCGTGTCGACGGTGTCGCGCACGGACCATCCCGCGCTCAGCGCGCTGATCCGCCGGGCCGCGCGGCAGCACGAGGAGGATGTGCTCTACCAGATCGAACTCGCCGAGTGGAGCGGTCGCCGCGGGGCGCGCGAGGGCGTACCTGCTCGTAACACCGCCGCCGTGCACGCCGACGACGCCCTGCCCGGCCGCGCGTTCATGGACCCGGTCCTGCTCGATCCCACCGCCGCCCCGGACGCCGCGACCTGGCTCATGATCTCGACCATCGCCGACGATCGCTCGGCGCAACTGCGCGCGGGCGAGACCCTGAGCGCACTGCTGCTCGCCGCCACCGACCTCGGCCTCGCGACGTGCATCCAGACCGAACCACTCGGCCTGCCCGAACTGCGCGAGGAGATCCGGTTCGAGATGTGCGACGGCTCCTACCCGCAGGTGATGGTCCGCGCGGGTCTGACCACGCACGCGGCCCCGCTGCCGGAGACGCCGCGGCGTCGGCCCGAGGACGTCCTGGCCTACGCGCTGCCGCAATCCTGACCGCGCAGCGCCGTGACCACGTGAAGCGGGTTGTGGACCGGCGTCGGCACTGCGGCGGTCATGGTGGCGGCGGGCTTCGCCGGAATCCACAAGCCACGGCCGCGGCCCGCCAGCGCGGCCGGCTGCTCGGCGGCACTGCCGAGATCCGACACAACGTCGCCGAGGCGCGCGGGAACACGGAGGTGGCTGCGCGTGAGTAACAGGTATGCGGTGCGTCACTCGAGGTTGGGAATCCAGGCCCGCAGATCCCCGGACGGTGTCGAACAATTCAGCACGTCCTGGGCAACCACCGGTCCGGACCAATCGCCCGCCCTGACCGGTGTCGGAGCGCGGTCGTTCGCCCAGTTCGCCGCGCCGATGGTCCCTGCCCGGAATGTTTCGATCTTGCGGTCCGCGGTATCCCGCGTCCGATGCGACTCCTACGTGCGCCGGGCGTATACCGCCCGCAAACCGACACCTGGCTGCTGGCCCGGGCGGCCGCCGATGTCACCTGGCCCGGCGACGCGCGAGTCCTGGACCCGTGCACCGGCACCGGTGCGCTCGCCCTGACCGCCGCGCGCGCGGGCGCGGCGCAGGTCGCCGCCGTCGACGTCTCACGGCGTGCGCTCCTGAGCGCCCGCGCCAACAGCTGGCTGCACGGCCTGCCGATCGAGCTGATCCACGGCGACTTCGCCCAGGTGCTGCAAGGCCGGACCTTCGACGTCGTGCTCGCCAATCCGCCCTATGTGCCCAGCGCCGGCCCGGTGCCGACCCGCGGTGCGGCTCGGGCCTGGGACGCGGGCTGTGACGGGCGGGCGATCCTGGATCAGCTCTGTGCGGCGCTGCCCGATCTGCTGGCGCCCGGCGGTGTCGCGCTGATCGTGCAGTCCGAGCTGTGCGGCTCCGAGCACACGCTGCGCCTGCTGCGCGAGAACGGCCTGAAGGCGGCGATCGTCGACCGCGAGACGATTCGCTTCGGCCCGGTCTTGCGCAGGCGCGCATCATGGTTGGAGGCGGCCGGTTTCATTCCGGCGGGCTGCCGCGACGAGGAACTGGTGGTGATCCGTGCGGACCACATCGAACGCTGAAACCGCCTCAGGGCCGGAATCCGCTGTCGCCGAACGAGACCGGCGGCGCGTCACCCTCGTGGCGGGCGGACCCGCGCTGATCGAGGGTCCGGTCGAACTGGTCACCGAGGACGGCGCCGTGCACACGTCCGACCGCTTCCTGGTGGCCGTGTGCATGTGCAAGCGCAGCAAGACTTTTCCGTTCTGCGACACCAGTCACCGCAAGCGTGTCCGCGCCGTGGAGTAGCTCAGGCGGCGGGCAGTTCCCGCCGCAGCGAACTGCGGCCCTGCCGCCAGCTCCGTTCCAGCACGTGCTCGCCGAAGCGATCGCCGAGCAGGTTGGCCGCCTGGATGCCGAAGACCACCGACTCGGTCAGCTCCGGTTCCGCGGCCAGCAGCGCGCCGACGACATCGCGGCGCAGCACCTGCTCGTGCACGGCGTCGGCCTCGACGTGCTCGCTGTAGAACCGGACGCAGGCCGGATCCGCGCCCAGCCGCTCCAGCGCCTGCACCATGCGCCGGGAGCCCGGCGGTGAGGTGATCTCCACCTGCGCGAACTGCCCGACCAGCGCGCCGCGCAACGCCCGGTGCAGGCCGAACAGCGACATCATGTTCACCTCGGCCAGCATCGGCGCGGGCACCACGTCCAGGTAGCGCAGATAGCCGCGATCCAGCCCCGCCCCGGCCAGGAGATCGCCGAACAGCCGGGCGTGCACCCGCTCGCCCCGGCCGCCGCCGAACTCATCGAACTCGACGGCCACCACCGCGGCCTTGGCCTGACCGTGCAGGCGCGGGATCACCCAGGCCTGCGGGTCGGCCTCCTTGTGGTGGAAGATCGACCGGTGTGCGAAGTATTCGCGCAGCTGCCACCACTCGCCGTCGGTCAGCAGATACTGGCTCAGCCCCGTCGGCTCGAGCGGTTCGACCAGGAGCTGATCGAGTTCGGCATCGATGTCGTCGCCCCCGGGAACCGCCTCGCGCAGCGCGGCCAGAAACGGCCGCTCCAGCTCCGCCCGCAGGCGCAGCAGCTCGGGATCCCACTCCCAGCCCGGGTGCACGGCCTCGAAGCCGCGGTAGTGCAACTCGTAGCAGGTGTGCAGCGCGAGCTGGAGATCCTCGCCGAAGGGATCCGCGGCCACGCCGCCCGGCAGGGCGGCCGTGCCCGGCTCCCCGCGCAGGGCGGCCACCACCGCGTCGGACAGGTCACCGCGCGGTTCCGGGAGATAGGACAGAGCCGTATCGCTGAGGCCGGTCATGATCAAGGGGTACCCCCTCGGCGAGGGTTAATCCAGCTCGGCCCGGAAACTAGCCACGCCGGAACAAGCGCCGCAGGCGCGCCCGCAGATCCTTCGCCTCGGCGACCGGCGCGGCCTCGGCGGCCTCGGCCTGCGCGGCCGTGGCCTGCGCGTATCGCACGTGCAGCTGCTCACGAACCTGGTCCGGGGTGTAGGCGCGGCGGCGGCGCTCGGCCCGCACAACCACCACCCCGGTCGCGACGACGCCGGCCGCACCCGCCAAACCCACTGCCTTCCACCACCTCATACCGCCTAGGCTACGGGCATGACGGGGACGAGCATCAGCCTGGACCACGCGCTCGAGCTGACGAGAACCGGCGACATCTGGCTGTTCCGTGGGCATTCGACGGCCGACCGGGCGATCCGGATGACGACGAACAGCCCGGTGAACCACGTCGGCATGTCGGTCGTGCTGGACGACATGCCGGCGCTGATCTGGCACGCCGAACTGGGCCAGTCGCTGCCGGACATGTGGACCGGCGGCAAGCACCGCGGCGTCCAGCTGCACAACCTGCGCGACGCCGTGCTGGTGTGGGCGCATCGCTACGGGCAGCGGGCCTGGCTGCGCCAATTGAACCGTCCCGCAACGCAGGAGATGGAGGACGGCCTGCTGCGCACCATCGCCCGGCTGGACGGCACGCCGTTTCCCTCGACCGCGGGCCTGGCCGGGCGCTGGCTGGTGGGCCGGGCGCGCATCCCGCGCCGCCGCGCCCGCCAGGCCGAAGCCCGGCAGCTCGAAAGCGCCTACTGCGCCGAGATCGTCGCCGCGACCTACCAGGCGATGGATCTGCTGCCCGCGAACCGCAGCCCCAATTGGTATGACCCGGGCCGATTCTGGAGCGGCGACGAGTTGCGCCTGGGCAACGGCTACGAGCTCGGCGGCGAGATCGAGGTGCGCACCCCGCCCCCGGAAAGCGCGTGACCGCACCGCCCGGAGGCGGTGCGGTCACGAAATCGGTTCCGGCTCAGTCGCGTTCGTAGACGCTCGCGTCACTCAGCATCGCCGACCGCAGCATGACCTCGGGCACGCCGAGCGCCTCGATCATGGTCAGTGCGTGCGGGCGCAGCCGGTCGACCAGTTCGTTCACGCCGCGGCGCACCGCCTTGGCCCGCTCCACGGACATGAAGCGGTGGATGATGAACCAGGCCGAATGCTCCTCCAGCAGGGAGTAGACGTACAGGTCGCAGACGTCTTCGGCGAGCGCGCGGGCCGCCGGATCCTCGATGTCGGCGATGCCCTCGATGAACGCCTCCAGCACCAGCCGGTCGATGTGCGCGGTGCCGGCGGTGAGGATGTGGTCCTGGGCATTGTTGAACGCCTCGAACGGGTCGGTGTCCTTGGCCCGTGCCCGCAGCCGGTGCGCGGCAGTGCGCACCAGGTAATCCTCGCGGTCGGCGAACAGCTTGAGCTGCACCGAGCGGCGGGACAGATCGGCCTCGTCCACGGTTTCCGCGCTGCGGTCGCTCAGTGTCTGGATCATCTGGCGCACGCCGGAGCGCTTGCGCACCACGTCACCGGCCATGGTGGCGGCGAAGCGCACCCAGCCCAGCGCGTCCAGATCGCGGACCTCGTCGGAGTAGGAGGTGAGCAGTTCCTTGGCCACCAGCTGGGTGAGCACCACGTTGTCGCCCTCGAACGTGGTGAACACATCGGTGTCGGCCTTCAGCGTGACCAGGCGGTTCTCGGTGAGATAGCCCGCGCCGCCGCAGGCTTCGCGGCACTCCTGGATGGCGGTGGTGGCGTGCCTGGTCTGCGCGACCTTGAGGCCGGCGGCCCGCTTCTCCAGCGCGCGCTGGGCGCTGGGATCCAAATCCTGACCCGTCTGCACCAGATGCATGCGGCGCACCAGATCGTTCTGCGCGAACGCCAGCGCCCAGGACTTCGCGACCAGCGGCAGCAGTCGGCGCTGGTGGCTGCGGTAATCCAGCAGCAGCGTTTCCTTGCCGGTGTCGGGGTCGGAGAACTGGCGGCGCTCGAGGGCGTAGCGCACCGCGATGCTCAGCGCGACGCGCGCGCCCGCCGCGGCGGCTCCGCCGACGCTGACGCGCCCGCGCACGAGCGTGCCCAGCGTGGTGAAGAAGCGGCGGCTCGGGTTCTCGATCTCGGAGCTGTAGGTGCCGTCGGGGGCCACGTCGGCGTAACGGTTGAGCAGGTTCTCGCGCGGAATCCGCACCTGATCGAAGACGATGCGGCCGTTGTCCACTCCGAGCAGCCCGCCCTTGAGGCCGTCGTCGATGGTGGTGACGCCCGGCAGGTCGGCGCCCTGTTCGTCGCGGATCGGCACCAGCAGGCAGTGCACGCCGCGGTTCTCGCCGCCGGTGATCAGCTGCGCGAAAACCGCTGCCATGCGGGCGTGTTCGGCCGCACCGCCGATGTAGTCCTTGCGCGCCGACGGGGTCGGGGTGTGGATCACGAATTCCTGGGTGGCCGGATCGTAGGTGGCGGTGGTCTCCAGGTTCGCCACGTCGCTGCCGTGCCCGGACTCGGTCATGGCGAAGCAGCCCAGCAGGTCCAGCGAGAGCAGGCGGGTGATGTGGTCGCGGTGGCGCTCGGTGCCGAGGTTCTCCACCGCGCCGCCGAACAGGCCCCACTGCACGCCCGCCTTCACCCACAGCGACAGGTCGGCGTAGGCAAGCATCTCCAGGCCGGTGACGGCCGCGCCGGGTTCGCTGGTGCCGCCGTTCTCCCGGCGGAAGCCGCGCTCGGCCAGGCCCAGGCCCGAGATCACCTTCATCTGGTCCAGGACGCGGGCGCGGGCGGCTTTGTAATCGAGGTAGGGATCGCCGGTGAACCGTTCGTCGGCGAGCTGGAGCCGGGCTTCTTCCCGGACCGCCGCCCAGGGCCCGTCGAGGGCCGCGCGTAGGTGATCTGCCGTCTTTTCGCCGCCGTCTGTCATGACTCCGACATTAGCCCCGCTTCGGACAGATATTCACGATGAAACCCTTGTCACACATTGAACACGTGTTTAGTATATTGAACATGTGTTTAGCCAACAGCCCGTTCCGCAAAGATCCGCCGCTCGCATGACCGCCTCGGACTTGTCGACGGCCGCCCGCATCCGCGACGCGGCGATCGAGGTCTTCGGTGATCAGGGCTTCGCCGTCGGTGTCCGCGCCATCGCCGCCGCCGCCGGTGTCTCGCCCGGTTTGGTGAATCACCACTTCGGTTCCAAGGAGGGCCTGCGCGCCGTCTGCGACGACCGGGTGCTGGAACTGATCCGCGACAAGAAGGTCCAGACCATCACCGCCGAGAACGTCGGCAAGGGCATGCTCGCCGCCCTGGCCGAGGTCGAGGAATACGGCCCGCTGGTCGCCTACATGGTGCGCAGTCTGCAAGCCGGCGGCCCGCTGGCCGCGTCGCTGTTCGAGCACATGGTGTCCGACGCCGACGCCTACATCCAGGCCGGCGTGGAGACGGGCACGATCAAGCCCAGCCGCGACCCGGCCGCCCGTGCCCGCTACCTGATGCTGCTCAACGTCGGCGCCACCGTGCTCTGGATGCAGATGCGCGAGCAGCGCGGCGAGAAGCGCGACTACCGCAAAGCCATTCGTGAGCTCACCGAAGAGCTCACCCCACCCGCCCTCGAGTTCTACACCCAGGGCCTGCTCACCGATCCCAGTCTGCTGGAGACGGTGCTCCCACCAAAACCTGAAAAATAGGAGGACCGATGTCCGAGGTCATCGAAGTCCACGATCTGGTCAAGACCTTCGGTCACGTCACCGCCCTCGACGGCCTGAATCTCTCGGTCGCCGAAGGGGAAATCCACGGTTTCCTCGGCCCCAACGGGGCCGGAAAGTCCACCACCCTCCGGGCGCTGCTCGGCATCCTGCGCGCCACCTCCGGGCAGGCCCGGCTCTTCGGCCGCGACCCCTGGGCCGACGCCGTCGCGCTGCATCGTGACATCGCCTACGTCCCGGGCGATGTCACGCTCTGGCCGTCGCTCTCGGGCGGCGAGACCATCGATCTGATGGCCCGCATGCGCGGCGGGATCAACACCGAGCGCCGCGCGGAGCTGATCGAACGCTTCGACCTGGATCCGAAGAAGAAGGCGCGCACCTACTCCAAGGGCAACCGGCAGAAGGTCGCGCTGGTCTCCGCGTTCGCCTCCGACGTCCCGCTGCTGCTGCTCGACGAGCCGACCTCGGGCCTGGATCCGTTGATGGAGCAGGTCTTCCGGGAATGCACCCGGGAGGCGCAGCAGCGCGGCAGCACCGTGCTGCTGTCCAGCCACATCCTCTCCGAGGTCGAGGTGCTCTGCGATCGGGTGACCATCATCCGCGCGGGCCGGACCGTGGAGAGCGGGTCGCTGGCCGACATGCGGCATCTGTCGCGCACCTCGATCACCGCCGAATTGCTAGGCGACCCGGGCGATCTCGGTCGTATCCCGGGCGTCGAGGACATCGAGCGCGACGGTTCGACACTGCGCTGCCAGGTCGACGGGGAACACCTGGGCGAGCTGATCCGGGTGCTCGGCGACACCGGCGTGCGCAGCCTGACCAGCGCGCCGCCGACGCTGGAGGAGCTGTTCCTGCGGCACTACCACGTCGACGGCGAAGCGCCGGCCGGCCGCACCTCCGGAGAGAAGGTGCGCGCATGAGCACCGCCGTCGCCGAACGCCCTGCCGCCCCGGCCTTTTCCGGTGGCTCCTCCGATCTGGCGGGCACCGGCAAACTGCTGCGCCTGTATCTGCGCCGGGACCGCGTCGTGCTGCCGCTGTGGTCGGTGCTGTTCGGTCTGCTGCCGCTGTTCTATCTGACCAGCACCGAGGCGGCCTACGAGGGCAAGCCGGGGGAGGTGCAGAGGTACGCCGACAGCATCGACAGCAGTCCGGCGCTGCAGGCCATGTACGGCCCGCTCTTCGGCCACGGGATGGACACGGTCGCGCTGTGGAAGGCGGGGCCGTTCTTCGCGATGATCGCCATCGCCACCATCCTCACCGTCATCCGGCACACCCGGGTGGAGGAGGACACCGGCCGGGCCGAATTCCTCGGCGCGACCAGCGTCGGCCGCTACGCGGGCCTGACCGCGGCCCTGCTGATGACGTCCGCTGGGTGCGTGGTCACCGGCGTGCTCTGCGCGCTCACGCTGCGCTCCGGTGATGTCAGCACCGCGGGCTCGGTGGCCTTCGCCGCCACGCTGGCCGGTTCCGGCCTGGCCTGGGCCGGGTTCGCCGCGCTGGCCGTGCAATTGGGCAGTAGCGCCCGCATCGCGCGCGGCATCGCACTGGGCACGCTCGCCGGAGCCTTCGCCGTGCGCGCCATCGGTGACGCCGGAAACGGTGTGCTGTCCTGGCTCTCGCCGCTGGGCTGGTGTATCCAGGTTCGTCCGATCGCCGAGATCCGCTGGTGGGCACTGCTTCCGGTGCTGGCGTTCGGTGTGGTGAGCGTGGCTCTCGGCTACGCGCTGCTGCGCCGCCGCGATCTGGGCTCCGGCTTGGTCGCCGAACGGCCGGGCCCGGCGGCCGTGGCGCCCGCGCTCGCGGGTGCGCTGGGGCTGGCCTGGCGTTTGCAGCGCGGTTCGCTGCTGGCCTGGGCGGTCGGCTTCCTGCTCTACGGCCTGCTGATGGGCGGCGTGGTCAACGGCATCGGCGACATGATGGACGAGGGCACCAATATCGCCGACATCGTCACCAAGGCCGGCGGCAGCGACATTCTGCAGGACGCGTTCGTCACGCTCGGCACGACCATGCTCGCGCTGGCGGCCGCGGCCTACACGATCTCCGCGACGCTGCGCCTGCACGACGAGGAGTCCAGTCAGCGAGCCGAGACCCTGCTCGCCGGATCGGTCGGACGGGTGCGCTACGCGGTGAGCCACCTCGGTTTCGCGCTGCTGGGCGCCGCGGGGCTGATGCTGATCGCGGCGACGAGCATGGGCGTGGTCTACGGCATCATGGCCGGTGACGTCGCGGGCAAGCTCGGCGACACACTCGGCGCGGCGCTGGTCAACGTGCCCGCGGTCTGGGTGGTCACCGGCATTGCCGTGGCGATCTACGGTCTCGCGCCGCGGTTCACCCCGGTGGTCTGGGGCGTGCTCAGCGCCATGCTGGTCCTCTACTTCCTCGGCGCGCTGGACGACAGCCTGCCCGGCTGGCTGGTGGACTTGGTCCCGTTCACGCACTCGCCGAAGTTGCCGGGCGGCGACTTCGCCGCGCAGCCGATCCTGTGGCTGCTCGGCATCGCGGCGGCGCTGCTGGCCACCGGCCTGATCGCCTTCCGCAGGCGCGATCTGCGCTGAACGCGCGACACCGCCCGGGCCCCGCGAGGTCCGGGCGGTGTCGGGAGTTCGTCAGGAACCCAGGCCGAGCTTGCCCGCGAGCTTGCCGAGATAGCCGCGCACCACGTCGGCGTCGCGGTCGGGCATGCCGAAGACCACCTCGGTGACGCCGAGGTCTGCCCACTGCGCGAGCTGCTCGGCATTGTGCGGACCGGCAAGGGCGATGATCTCGGGGGAGCCGGTGCGGCCCTGCTCGTTCCAGATGCGGTGCAGCAGTTCGATCTTGCCGCTCAGCTCGCCCTCGGTCGGGGTGGTGATCCAGCCGTCGGCGTTCTTGGCCAGCCAGGTGAACGACTTCTCGCCGCCGGCCGCGCCCAGGTGCACCGGGATCGTCTTCTGCAGCGGCTTGGGCCACGACCAGCTCGGCCCGAAGTTCACGAAGTCGCCGGCGAAGCTGGCTTCCTCGGTGGTCCAGATGGCGCGCATCGCGTCCAGGTGTTCGCGCAGCACGGTGCGGCGCTTGCCGGCGGGCACGCCGTGGTGGGCCAGCTCGTCGGTGTTCCAGCCGAACCCGACGCCCAGGTTGACCCGGCCGCCGGACAGGAAGTCCAGCGAGGCAAGGGTTTTCGCGAGCGTGATCGGGTGGTGCTCGGCGGGCAGCGCGACCGCGGTGGACAGCGTGATCCGCTCGGTCACCGCGGCGGCGGTGGCCAGCGCGACCCAGGGATCCAGGGTGCGCAGGTAGCGGTCGTCGGGCAGGGTGGCGTCGCCGGTGGTGGGGTGCGCGGCGGCCCGCACGACCGGAATGTGCGTGTGTTCGGGAACGTAGAACGAATCGAAACCTGCACGTTCCGCGGTCGCCGCCGCGTCCGCGGGGGTGATCCCTCGATCACTGGTGAACAACACGATTCCGTACCGCACGTAGGCGCTCCCATCTCCAAAACTGAAACAAGTTCTACCACGGTTGTCGGTTCGGGTGCACGCCTTCGACTACCTTCGATGCTCATGGGTTTGGAAATGGCCTCGGGAGGAGAGGAACTACAGGTGCCGGCCGACCGGAGAGGCTGGCGTAACCGATTGCGGCCGCGCCGCGCTCACATTCCGGTGGTGAGCCAGGCGGTCGGCGTGCTCGTCGGCGACAGACAGGCGACGGTCGACACGATCGTGGCCGCGCCGACGCCGCTGCAGCCGATCGATCTCACCGACGACGCCCGGGTGGCCGAGGTGCTCGATCTGGCCGTCCGCGTGGGCGAGGTGGTGCTGGCCTCGGGCACCGGCGTGATGGACACGACCAATCAGGTGCGGTTCATCGCCGCCACCTACGGCCTGGCGCGCTGCGACGTCGATGTCACCTACGACGCCATCCGCATCTGGGCCGATCGCGGGCCGATGCTGCCCCCGGCCAGCAGCATGCGCGTGGTGCGGCAGCGTTCGCTGGATTTCACCCGCCTGGCCGCGGTCGACCGGCTCACCCGGCGCATCCGCACCCAGGTGGTGCCGCCCGAGGACGCCCGCGCCGCCCTGGACGACATCACCAGGGCCGATCATCCCTACCACCGCTGGACGGCCACCCTGGGCTGGTCGCTGCTGGCCGCCTCGATCGCCGCGCTGCTCGGCGGCAACCTGCTGGTGGCCGCGGTCAGCTTCCTGGCGACGGCCGCGATCGACCGGACCAACCGAGTACTCAACCGATTCGGCCTGCCGTTCTTCTTCCAGCACATGGTCGGCGGCGCGATCGCCGCGGCGCCGGCGATCCTGCTGGCGACCATCGCCGAACCGCTCGGCATCTCCACCAATCCCACCCTGATCATCGCGGCCGGAATCACCGTGCTGCTGTCGGGTCTGCAACTGTTCGGCGCGGTGCAGGACGCGATCACCGGCGCACCGATCACCGCCACCGCGCGCATGCTCGAGGTGGTGATGATGACCGGCGGCATCATCGCGGGCATCGCGCTCGCCCTGCGCCTGGGCGAGGCGCTGGGCGCGACGGTGCCCTCGATCGATCTCACGGCCGGACGCGACATCACCGACCTGCCGGTCAAGATCCTGGCGGGTGCCGTTGCGGCGCTGGCGTTCTCGCTGGCCTGCTACGCGGAGCGGCGCGCGCTGGCGGCGGCCGCGCTCGGCGGCGCGGCGGGCATCATCGTCTACCTGGCGGTGCAGTACATCGGGTTCGGCGCGGTGGTGTCCTCCGGTGTCGCCGCGACGGTGGTCGGCCTGGCCGGTGGTCTGATGGCGCGCCGGGCGCTGACGCCACCCCTGGTCGTCGCGCTCGCGGGCATCACCCCGCTGCTGCCCGGCTTGAGCGTCTATCGCGGCCTGTACGGGTTGCTCAACGATCAGCTGATCCTCGGGCTGAATCAACTGATCGGCGCGTTCGGCGTCGGCTGCGCGCTGGCCGCCGGGGTGACGCTGGGCGAGTGGTTCGACCGCACCCAGTTGCGCCCGCAGATCCTGAGCCGCTTCGGGGCGCTGCGCCGTCCGATCGTGGTGCGCGTCGCGCGCCGCCCGCGCCGGGCGCGGCGCGGGCCGTCCGCCCAATGATCGAAGCGATTCCACCGAAAGTTGGATTCCGGTGACGGCGCCGAGTCGGTATGGTCGAGTGAGTTAGGGTAACCAAAGTCGGTTGCCGCGGCGGTAGGTGATCGGTGAGGTGGTTCGTGGTGCAGCAGGAAGTTTCCGAGACAGAGCCGTTTTCGGCCCAGATCCGGAGCGCGACCGCGGTCCAGCACGAGCAGGCCGAGAACGCCTCGTTCATCAGCGACATGCTCGGCGGCGGGCTGCCGATCGATTCCTACCACCGCTACACCGGCCAGCTGTGGTTCGTCTACCGCGCGCTGGAGGCCCGCTGGGACACCCTGGCCGACGATCCGATCGCCGGCCCGTTCATCCGCCCGGAGCTGGCCCGCACCGCCGAGCTGGAACGCGATCTCTCGGCGCTGATCGGCCCGCACTGGCGCGACGAGGTCGAGGCGCTGCCCGCCACGGCCGCCTACGCGGCCCGGATCGACGAGTGCGCGCGCGAGTGGCCCGCCGGATACGTCGCCCACCACTACACCCGCTATCTCGGTGATCTGTCCGGCGGGCAGGTCATCCGCGGCACCGCGGAAAAGCTGTGGGATCTGCCGCGCCGCGGTGACGGCGTGCGCTTCTACGTCTTCGACGGCATCAGCAATCCGGCGGCGTTCAAGCGCGAATACCGTTCGCTGCTGGACGAACTCCCGCTGGACGACCTGGACCGCCGCCGCGCCCTGGACGAGGCCCAGCGCGCGTTCGCGATGAACACCGCGATGTTCGTGGAGCTGGCCGCCGAATTCCCGGCCCGCAAGCCCTCCTGATTCAGTACTGGGTGCGCCACTCCCGGCGGCGGGCTTCCCGCGCCGCCGAGAAGGCGGCGCGCTCGTCGGCGCGATAACGGCCGGTGCCGGTGCTGCCCAGCAGCATCGCGCCCTGCCGGCGCGGCCCGCGCCGGGCCAGCCGCTCGCGCGCTTCGCGCCGCTCGGCCACCGCGCGCTCGTGCCGGATGACGTACACCAGCCGGGCCGCGGCGACGACCAGCAGGATCAGCACCGCGTAGGTGAACACATCGCGCACCGCCTGGATCAGGCTTCCCGCGAGCAGCAAGAACATGAACACCCCGGCCACCACGGCCCACCACGGCGTCTTCCCAGACATATAACGCTCCTCTCCCGCATCCACCGTACGTGCGGGAGAGCCACGGCGACAACGAATTCCAGTGGGCTACACAGCCAAGGGGGCTTTAGGGGCCGTAGGTGAGCAGCGCGGCGAGGATGAACCACAGCACCCAGGCGACCGCGACGAGCATGCCCAGCATCAGCGCGACGCGCATGAAACCGCGGCCGATGTTCACCTGTCCGGACTCCGCCGGATACAGCTTCCAGGGGCTGTACCAGGGCGCGACCACGACCCGGCGTTCGCGCGCGGCCTCGCGTTCGGCCTCTGCCATCTCCTCGGCGTAGGCCTCGGCCTGCGCCTGCTGCGGCCCGCCGTGCCAGAGCGTGATGTCGATCGGGCCCAGGAAGCCCTCGGCGAGCAGATCCTGCGGCGCGGGCAGATAGGGCAGGATGCCCATGGCCCGGAAGGCGACCGCGACGTCGTTGGCGGTCCACAGATGCTTCTCGGACTCGGTGAGCGCCTCGAAGTACTCTTCCAGACCGGTCGGATCGTTGCCCAGGACGACATCGAAACTCGGGTCGCTCCAAGCCTGTTCGACGCTCAGCTGCGCCCCGCGCAACGGGACCACCAGGGCCACGCCGTGCACGGCGCGCTGCCCGAGCCCGCGCGCGGCCAGCCAGTTCTGCAGCGCGAAGGTGTGCTCGCGCGACTTCTCCAGCAGGGTGCGCCGATCCCGGCCCTCGAAGACGGCGGGTTCCTCGTTGATGGTCCACGGGCCGTTGAGCGGAATCTCCAGCACGCCGTCCTGGCGGGCGACCAGCGCCTCGGCCTCGATCACCACGCAACTGGTCGGGGTCCACACCACCGCGTCGAACTGGTGCAGGCGATCGGAGTGGAAGAGGCTGCAATTGATCGTCGCCACGCCCTTGGGGTTGTCGGGCTCCTTCCAGGTGCGCAGCCAGTCGATCAGCGCCCGTTCGGCATTCGTGCCCGCCGGATTCTGGACCCGTACCAGCATGGTGACCGCCCTTCAGTCTCTATTCACGGAGCGCGCGACACCCCAACGCTCACAATACGAGCCGCGCGGCCCGCCGGGGGCCGCGCCGGGCCCGGCGTGTTCAATCCTGCGGCACCTCGGCGGCCACCTGCCCCGACCGCACCGCCGCCACCAGCTCGGCGTGATCACGCTCGGTCCGATCGGCGTAGCGCACCGCGAACGCGGCGACCGCCTCCTCGAAGCGCTCGTCGCCGTCCAGGTAGCCGGCGGTCAGGCGCGGATCCAGCGAGCGGGCGTGCGCGCGGGCCAGCAGCGCGCCCGCGAGCCGGCCGTAGTCGTCCAGATCGTCCCCGGACAGCGTGGCCGGGTCGATGCTGCCCTTGAAGTTGCGGAACTGGCGCACGATGAATGGCAGCGACTCGGGCGAACCGTCGTGCGGATTCGGCAATTCCACCGAGGTCCAGCCCATCAGGATGTCGCTCTGCGCCTGCACCAGTCCCGCGGCGCGCACGATCCGCTCGCCCTCGTGCCGCGCCGCCGGCACCGGCAGGAACGGCGCCAGCGCCGAGGGAATGGACTGCTTGAGCTGCAACACCAGCACCTCGCCGTCGTTGCCGTGCAGCAGCGCCACATAGCTGTGCAGGCCGACGCTGCCGGTGCCGACGATCCGGAAAGCGATGTCGGACACCGCGAATCGGGCCAGCAGGTGCGCGCGCGAGTCGCGCAGGGTGCCGGCGTAGCGTTCCAGTCCGTCGATCACCGCCTCGGCGACGCCGTCGCCGATCCGGGTCAGCACGGGCGGATCGTCGATGAATCGGTGCTTACGGATACCGGTTTCGTGGTCGTCGATGTGGGTCCACTTGGCCGCGACCTTGGCGCTGGTGTTCTTGCGAGCCTTCTTCGCGGCCTTCTTGAAGTTGTCGAGCAGATCGTCGGCCTTGGCCTTGCCGATCACCGATTCGTCGGGCAGCGCCGTCCAGGCCTCCAGGAAGTGCAGGCTCGCCAGCTGGTCGGCCTCGAGCCGGTAGGCGCGGGCGGCCTCGAGCGCGGCGCGCCGGCAGCCCTCGGCGTCGACGCCGGACTCGCGCCCGGCCAGCACCAGGCTCGCCGCCAGCCGCTCCAGGTCCCACTCCCACGGCCCGGGCACGCTCTCGTCGAAATCGTTGATGTCCATCATGATTTCGCCTTGCGGCGTGCCGAACAGGCCGAAGTTCGCGGCGTGCGCGTCGCCGCAGATCTGCGCCGTCAGGCCGGAGACCGGGCCGCGGTGCAGGTCGGCCGCCATCAGACCGGCCGCGCCGCGGTAGAAGGTGAACGGGCTCGAGATCATCCGGCCCACGCGCAGCGGCACCAGGTCCGGCAGGCGGTTCGCGTGCGCGGCCCGCAGGAAAGCGAGCACGTCGGGCCGGTCCGCACCGGTGGCCTCGCGATCACGCGCGGTCACGGGAGTGGCGTCCCGCAGGGCGCGCCCGCGGGCGCGCACCTCCGGCTCCGAGACGTAGGTGCGTAGATCGACATCACCGGGGAGCGGGTGGAGTTGGTGGACACTGTCTGACACAACGGATCACGCTAGCGCGCGCGGGGCACGGTGGCGGTGTCGTTCCGGTCACGCCGGCGAACCGGAACGACCGCGATTCAGGCCGGGCTGATCGGCAGGCGCAGCGCGCCGGGCGCGGCCGCGGGCACGGTCGGCCGCTTCGGCGCGACCGGGCTGATCCGCTGATACGCCCCGCCGAGCTCCGGACGCGGGTCGGCCTCGCCGTGGTTGGGCCAGAACGCCATCGCGCGCTCGGCCTGGGCGGTGATGGTCAGCGACGGGTTCACCCCGAGGTTGGCGGTCACCGCCGAGCCGTCGGCCACGTGCAGGCCCGGATGGCCGAACACCCGCTGGTACGGGTCCACCACCCCGGTGTCCGGATTCTCGCCGATCACGCAGCCGCCGATGTAGTGCGCGGTCGCGGGGATGTTGAACACATCCATGACCAGGCCGTGGGTGTCGCCGTCGACCTTGCCGGCGAAGCGGCGCCCGACCTCGTGCGCCAGCGGGATCCAGGTCGGGTTCGGCTCGCCCGTACCGGCCTTGGTCTTGAGCTGTCCGCGCTTGCGGAAGGAGGTGAGCGAGTTGTCCAGCGACTGCATGACCAGCAGGATCACCGACTTCTCCGAGGCGTGCCGGGCATTGAGCGAGCGCAGGAACACCAGCGGATGGATCAGGATCGCCAGCAGGAACCGCAGGAACCGGAACGCGCCGCCGTCCACGATCGGCACCGACATCGGGAACAGCGCGTTCTGGCCCTTGCCGTAGTGGCAGACCTCGATGTGGGTGTCGGCCTCGGGATGGATCGAGGAGGTGATCGCGATGCCCTCGGCGAAGTCCTGCCGAGTGCGGCTCACCACATTGAGGATCGCCTCGGAATTACTGCGGGTGAGTTCGCCCAGCCGGGGCGAGAGCCCGGTCAGCACGCGCTCGTCGCGCATCTTGTGCAGCAGCTTCTGGGTGCCCAGCGCGGCGCCGGCGAAGACCACCTGGGCGGCGGTGAAGGTCCTGGGCTGCTTACGGATCCAGCGGTCGGGGCGGGCGGTGTCCACGGCGTAGCCGCCGCCGGGCAGCGGCCGCACCGCGGTCGCGGCGGTCAGCGCGTGCACCTGGGCGCCGGCCTGCTCGGCCAGGTAGAGATAGTTGGTGGGGGTGGTGTTCTTGGCGTTGTGCGGGCAGCCGGTGAAACATTGCGCGCAGTGCACGCAGCCGCGCCGGCGCGGGCCGACGCCGCCGAAGTACGGGTCGTCCACCTCGGTGCCCGGATCGGCCTCGTTGAAGAAGACGCCGACGTTGGTGGCGTGGAAGGTCTCGCCGACGCCCATGTCCTCGGCGATCTCCCGGATCACCTCGTCGGCGGGGGACAGGCGCGGATTCGGCGCCACCCCGAGCATGCGTTTGGCCTGGTCGTAGTACGGCGCGAGCTCGGACTTCCAGTCGGTGATGTGGGCCCACTGGCGGTCGGAGTAGAAGTTGGGCAGCGGCTCGTAGAGGGTGTTGCCGTAGATCAGCGAGCCGCCGCCGACGCCCGCGCCGGAGAACACCGCGCAGTTGCCGAGAATGCTGATGCGCTGGGTACCGGTCATGCCCAGGCGCGGCGCCCAGATCGACTTGCGCACATTCCAGTTCGTGCGCGGCAGATCGCCCGCGGTCCAGCGGCGGCCCGCCTCCAGCACCCCGACCCGATACCCCTTCTCGGTCAGCCGCAGCGCGCTCACGCTGCCGCCGAAACCGGAACCGATCACTACCACGTCGTAGTCGAAGTCGGGCATGACGTCCTCTCGCTCAGCCAATCGTTCTGAGATGGTTGCACGCCCGTCCTCTCACCGATAGAGATGTTCGGCCACGACTGGCGTGCCTGGATGGCGTCGCGGGGGTGCGGTGCGGAATGCTCGGAGCGTGACAACCGAGCCCACCGGTGTCCGTGCGATCCTCGCCGATCGCATCGTCACCGTCCCGAACGTGCTGAGCGTGATCCGGCTGGCCGGCGTGCCGCTGCTGCTGTGGTTGCTGCTGGTGCGGCACGCCGATGGCTGGGCGTTCGCGCTGCTGGTGGCCAGCGGCGTCACCGACTTCCTGGACGGCAAGCTCGCCCGCCTGCTCGACCAGTCCTCGCGGCTGGGCGCCCTGCTCGATCCGCTGGTGGACCGGTTGTACCTGGTCGCGACGCTGCTGGCCTTCCCGATCCGCGGCCTGATCCCGTGGTGGCTGGTCGGGGTCCTGATCGCCCGGGAACTGATCCTGGCGCTCACCCTGACCGCCTACAAGCGCCGCGAGCTGGATCCGCCGGAGGTGATCTACCTGGGCAAGGCCGCCACCTTCGCCCTCATGTCCGCGCTCCCGTGGGTGCTCGCGGGCGAAATGGATTGGCCCCTGGCCGGTTTCGGACATGCTTTCGGGTGGGCGTTCCTGGTCTGGGGTGCGGCGGTGTATGTCTGGACCGGCATTCTCTACACCGCCAAGGCCCTCGCCGTCGCCCGCGCGATACCGGCGCGGGCGCACCCGACCCGATAGCGCGGGCTTTACCCACCCCGCCGACTACGCGGGCCAGTCATCCCCCATTAGAGTTACGTGCAACCAAGCAAAAGGAGAGGACGGCCTGTGACCGATCTGCCCGACGATCTGCGCTACACCGAGGAGCACGAGTGGGTGCGCCGCGTGGGCCCCACCCGGGTCCGGGTCGGCATCACCGATTACGCCCAATCCCAGCTCGGCGACGTGGTGTTCGTGCAGCTGCCCGAGGTGGATACCGACGCCGCCGCCGGTGACGGCATCGCGGAGGTCGAGTCGACCAAGAGCGTGTCCGACATCTACGCTCCCTTGGCCGCGAAAATCGTTGCGGTGAACCAGGTCCTGGTCGAGGAACCGGAAACGCTGAACACCGACCCCTACGGGGACGGCTGGATGTTCGAGCTGGAGGTCGAAGACGCCGACGCACTCGACAAGACACTTGCCGAATTGCTGGATTCCGCAGGTTATCAAGGAGTTATCGGGGCCTGAAGGTCCCTTCCCAGTTCTCCCTGCACGGGTACGCCCTGGCAGGGTACGGTCAATGCCAATAGTTCCGCCGGGGTCCCGACTCCGGTGTACTACCGACTCGAGCCCCGTGTCCGGGTCGGAGATGGCATCACCTGTGTGCATGGATAATCAGGTTCGAGGAGGAGAGAAACGGTGAGCGAGAACCAAGGCCCGCATTACCAGGAGACCGCGGCCGAGACGACGTCGGTCTTCCGCGCCGATTTCCTGAACGAGGCCGACGCGTCGCGCTCCGCAGAGGCGACCGGCGAGCAGCCGGTGCAAGGGGTTGAGGGTCTGCCGGTTGGTGCTGCCCTCTTGGTCGTCAAGCGCGGCCCGAACGCAGGCTCGCGGTTCCTGCTGGACCAGCCGACCACTTCGGCCGGCCGCCACCCCGACAGTGACATCTTTCTCGACGACGTCACCGTCAGCCGTCGGCACGCCGAGTTCCGGCAGGACGACGACACGTTCCAGGTGGTGGATGTGGGCAGCCTGAACGGCACCTACGTCAACCGCGAACCGGTGGACTCCTCGGAGCTGCAGAACGGCGACGAAGTGCAGATCGGCAAGTTCCGGCTCGTGTTCCTCACCGGGCCGCGCGCGCAGTCGACCGATTCCCAGGCGGGTGCGGGCAGCTTATGAGAACGGCAGCGCCGACGATCGCTACGGGATCGGCGCTGTGACGGGAGCGGCGCAGTGGGCTCGCGGCGGGATGTCGATCGGCTCCGTGCTCGACCTGCTGCGACCGGACTTTCCGGACATCACCATCTCCAAGATCCGGTTCCTCGAGGCAGAGGGGCTGATCCGGCCCGAACGCACGCCGTCGGGCTACCGCAGGTTCTCGGTCGCGGACACCGAACGGCTCAGATTCGTGCTGACGGCCCAACGCGACCAGTACCTGCCCTTGAAGGTGATCAAGGAACAACTCGAAGCGATCGACAAGGGTGCGGCGACGCTCGGTGTGCGGGAAGCCCGCGCCCGGGCGTCGGCCGTCCCGGCGGACGCCGAGGTCCGGCTCACGCCTCCGCGCAAGCTCGGTGTCGTGCCCGGTGAGGTCTCGCCGGAGGAGTTGCGCTTCGACCATGAAATCCGGCTCACCCGAGCCGATTTGATGGCCCAGGCCGAGATCGACGAGGCTTTCCTCAACGATCTGATCCGCGCCAACCTGATCGTGCCCGGCGCCGCGGGATACTTCGACGCCGACGCGGTGACGCTGGCGCGCACGGCGCGCGCGATGTCCGAATTCGGGTTGGAGGCACGGCATCTGCGGGCGTTCAAATTGGCCGCGGACCGCGAGGCGGCGCTGGTCGCGCAGATCGCGGCGCCGATCGCCAAGAGCCGGGATGCCGGTGCCCGGGCGCGGGCCGAGGAAACCGTGCGGGAACTGGCCGCACTGTCGCTGACCTTGCATACCTGCCTGGTCAAGGCCTCGGTGCGCAACTCGCTCGGCAACTGAGGGCGTACGCCTGATTACCGAGTCCCGCATTCCACCATGGCAACACGCCGATTTCGGCTGTGCACACCGATCGCAGAGGTGCTCCGAGTTCGCTTAGACTCGGTGATACGGCGAGCCCCGCAGTGGTCATGCCGGGCGGCCGGCGAGTATGGGAGGCGTGTTCGATGAGTGAAATGCGGGTCATCGGCATTCGTGTCGAGCAGCCACAGAATCAGCCCGTGCTGCTGCTCCGCGAAGTGTCCGGTGATCGTTATCTGCCGATCTGGATCGGGCAGGCCGAGGCGACGGCGATCGTGCTGGAGCAGGAGGGGGTGACCCCGATCCGGCCCCTGACGCACGATCTGATCAAGACGCTGATCTCCAAACTGGGGCATACCCTCAAGGAGGTACGGATCGTCGATCTGCAGGAGGGCACCTTCTACGCGGATCTGGTGTTCGAGAGCGGTCTGCGCATCTCGGCCCGGCCCTCGGATTCGGTTGCCATCGCCTTGCGTGTGGGTTGCCCCATCTACGCCGAGGAACCGGTGCTGGAAGAGGCCGGTCTGGTCATGCCGGACGAGAAAGAGGACGAGGTCGAGAAGTTCAAGGAGTTCCTCGAATCGGTCTCTCCGGACGACTTCAAAGCCACGGACAGTTAGAGCATGCTCCCGGTAGGGCCGGGAGTCTGAACCACTGGTCGAGACTTTAACCGCGCGTCGCGCTTGGTCGGACGGTCGTGCTGCCGGGAGAATCAGGGGAGTAACCTCGATTGTTGGGCGGGCCGCCGAGTCGTCGGATGAAGGCGCGGCGTCGAAGTAAGGGAGTGGTCAGTGGCAGAGCAAACGCAGGATGATGTCGTACAGCCTGGCCTGTTCCCGGACGACTCGGTCCCTGACGACCAGTACGGTTACCGCGTCCCCAGTGCCTGCCAGGTGGCCGGAATCACCTACCGGCAACTCGACTACTGGGCGCGCACCGGGCTGGTCGTACCGTCCATCCGGGGCGCCGCGGGGTCGGGCTCGCAGCGGCTGTACTCGTTCAAGGACATCCTGGTCCTCAAGATCGTGAAGCGGCTGCTGGACGCGGGCATCTCGCTACAGAACATCCGGATCGCCGTCGACCACCTGCGCAGCCGCGGCGTGCAGGATCTGGCCGGCATCACGCTGTTCTCCGACGGCACCTCGGTCTACGAGTGCACCTCGGCCGAGGAAGTGGTCGATTTACTGCAGGGCGGACAGGGCGTGTTCGGTATCGCCGTCAGCGGGGCCATGAAGGAGCTCACCGGGGCCATCGCCAACTTCCCGGCCGAGCGCGCGTCCAGCGTCACCGAGCGCCCCGAGGACGAACTGTCCTTCCGGCGCAAGGCGAGGATGAACCGCAAGATCGGCTGACAACGGGCCGTGACGCAGCAAACAGGGACCTGATGACACGGATTTCGCGACGCACCACCTAAACTGGGCGGTGCGTCGCCGCCGTGCGGGAGAGTCCCGGTCTCGATTCGAGGCTGGGCGCCGAAGGAGCAGCACCTCCCCGTCAATCTCTCAGGCAACAGGGACCGTACGGGCTTCGGCGCCTCTGGAAAGTGGTGACTTCGTGTCGCCCGCCCATGGGGAAAGGGACGACCACTCCCGAATCTCTCAGGCTCCAACGACAGAGGGGGAGGGCAGGACCTCGTCGACGATGTTCGTCGACCCGCCCCGACCTTGGAGCCGCCGTGATCCCGACCCGTACCTTCGCCGACCGCCATATCGGTCCTGATCAGGGCGAACTCGCCACGATCCTGCCCGTCGTCGGCGTCGGGAACCTGGACGAACTCGCCGGTCGCGCCGTCCCCGCCGGCATCCTCGACGAGATCGCCGGCAACGGGCTGGACGCGCTGCCGCCGCCCGTCTCCGAGCACGAGGCCCTGGCCGAACTGGCCGCGCTGGCGCACTCCAACACCGTGGCCACCACCATGATCGGGCTGGGCTACTACGACACGCTGACCCCGCCCGTGCTGGTGCGCAACCTGCTCGAGAACCCGGCCTGGTACACCGCCTACACCCCGTACCAGCCGGAGATCTCGCAGGGCCGCCTGGAGGCGCTGCTGAATTTCCAGACCATGGTCTCCGAGCTGACCGGCATGGAGGTGGCCAACGCGTCGATGCTGGACGAGGCCACCGCGGCCGCCGAGGCGATGACGCTGTTGCAGCGGGCCAACCGGAAATCCAAGTCGGTGCGCCTGCTGGTGGACGCCGATGTCTTCCCGCAGACCCGCACGGTGCTGCAGACCCGCGCCGAACCGCTGGGCATCGAGATCGTCGAGGCCGACCTCGCCGAAGGCGTTGTGCCCGAGGGGGATTTCTTCGGCGTGCTGCTGCAGCAGCCGGGCGCCTCGGGCCGGATCATCGACTGCGCGCCGGTGATCGCGGCCGCGCACGAGCGCGGCGCGCTGGTCGCGGTCGGCGCCGACCTGCTGGCGATGACCTTGATCACGCCGCCCGGTGAGCAGGGCGCCGACGTCTGTTTCGGCACCACGCAGCGCTTCGGCGTGCCGCTGGGCTTCGGCGGCCCGCACGCGGGCTACCTCGCGGTGCAGTCCGCGCACGCCCGCCAGCTGCCCGGCCGCCTGGTCGGGGTCTCGGTCGACGCCGACGGCAACACCGCCTACCGGCTCGCGTTGCAGACCCGCGAACAGCACATCCGCCGCGAGAAGGCGACCTCGAACATCTGCACCGCCCAGGTGCTGCTGGCCATCGTGGCCGCCATGTACGCGTCCTATCACGGTCCGGAGGGCCTGCGGAACATCGCGCGCCGGGTGCACGGGCACGCGCAGTGGCTGGCCGCCGGGCTCGGCGACGCGGTCGTGCACCAGAGCTTCTTCGACACCGTGCTGGTCCAGGTGCCCGGTGGCGCGGAGGCCGTGGTGGCCAAGGCCAAGGGCGCGGGCATCAACCTGCGCCTGGTCGACGCCGACCACGTCGCCATCGCCTGCGACGAGGCGACCACCGACGGCCACGTCGTCGCGGTGCTGGACAGCTTCGGCGCGGAGGTTCCGGTCGGCCCCGAGGGCGCGCTGTTCCACGGCCGTCCGCGTCCGCACATCGAGAACCGCACCTCGCCGTTCCTGACCGCCCCGGCCTTCACCCGGTACCACACCGAGACCTCCATGCTGCGCTACCTGCGGTCGCTGTCGGACAAGGACATCGCGCTGGACCGCAGCATGATTCCGCTGGGCTCGTGCACCATGAAGCTGAACGCCACCGCCGAGATGGAGCCGATCACCTGGCCCGGCTTCAGCCGCGTGCACCCCTACGCGCCGGTCGAGGACGCGCCGGGCCTGCGGCAGCTGGTCACCGATCTGGAGGGCTGGCTGTGCGCCGTCACGGGCTACGACCGGGTGTCGCTGCAGCCCAACGCCGGCAGCCAGGGCGAGTACGCGGGCCTGCTGGCGATCCGGCGCTACCACCTGGATCGTGGTGACGCGCACCGCGACACCTGCCTGATCCCCTCCAGCGCGCACGGCACCAACGCCGCCTCGGCCGCCATGGTCGGCATGCGGGTGGAGGTCGTGAAGTGCCGGGAGAACGGCGACGTCGACCTGGACGACCTGCGCGCCAAGATCGCCGATCACGCCGAGCGGCTGGCCTGCATCATGATCACCTACCCGTCCACGCACGGCGTCTACGAGCACGAGGTCGCCGAACTGTGCGCGCTGGTGCACGAAGCGGGCGGCCAGGTCTACGTGGACGGCGCGAACCTGAACGCACTGGTCGGGCTGGCCCGGCCGGGCAAGTTCGGCGGCGATGTCAGCCACCTGAACCTGCACAAGACCTTCTGCATCCCGCACGGCGGCGGCGGGCCGGGCGTCGGCCCGGTCGCGGTGCGCGAGCACCTGGCGCAGTACCTGCCGGGCAACCCGCTCGAGGCCGGCTCGCACGCGGTGTCGGCGGCCGAATTCGGTTCCGCCTCCATCCTGCCGATCACCTGGGCCTACATCCGGATGATGGGCGCGGACGGCCTGCGCCGGGCCACCCTGACGGCCATTGCCTCGGCGAACTACATCGCCAAGCGGCTCGACGAGCACTTCCCGGTGCTCTACACCGGCGACAACGGCATGGTCGCGCACGAGTGCATCCTGGATCTGCGCGAGATCACCAAGCGCACCGGCGTCACCGTCGACGATGTGGCCAAGCGGCTGGCGGACTACGGCTTCCACGCCCCGACCATGAGCTTCCCGGTCGCGGGCACCCTGATGGTGGAGCCGACGGAGTCGGAGAACCTGGCCGAGATCGACGCGTTCTGCGATGCGATGATCGCGATCAAGGGCGAGATCGATCAGGTCGCCGCCGGCGTCTGGCCGGTCGAGGACAATCCGCTGCGCGGCGCCCCGCACACAGCCGAATGCCTGGTCGGCGAGTGGACGCACCCGTACAGCCGCGAGACCGCCGTCTACCCGCGCGGCCTCGGCCACGCCCGCGCCAAGGTCTGGCCCGCGGTGCGCCGCATCGACGGCGCCTACGGCGACCGCAACCTGGTCTGCTCCTGCCCGCCGCTCGAGGACTACGCGAACTGACCACCGCGGCCCGCCTCACACCGAGGCGGGCCGCCGTGGGTCAGAGGATGCCTGCCCGGGCGGCGGCCAGGGCGGCGTCGGCGGCTTTGGCCGCGTCCTCAGGGGCGACGGGTTCGTGGGTGACGAAGAGGCGGTAGTAGATCGGCGCGAGCGCGAAACGGATGAGTTCGTCGGCGTCGACGGTGCCGGGCAATTCGCCGCGGGCGACCGCGCGTTCCACCACGACGACGGATTGTTTGCGCCGGGCGGCGGTGAAGTTCTGCATGGCGGCCGCGGCGGCGGGGTGCTGCATGCCCGCCACGATGAACGCGCACCCGACCGCGCTGCCGTGCGGGCTGGCGAACCCGGCCCGCAACGCCTCGGTGAGCGCGCGCAGATCGCCGGCCAGCGTGCCGGTGTCGGGCACCGGGATGGGCTCCTCGGCCGCCAGCTCCAGGGCATCGGCGACCAGGCCCTCCGGGCTGCCCCAGCGGCGATAGATCGAGGTCTTGTGCACGCCGGAGCGTTTGGCGACGTTCTCGACCGTCAGGCCCTCGTAGCCGCGTTCGGTCACCTCCACCAGCGTCGCCTGCCGGACCGCATCCCGGACACGCGCACTACGCCCCCCGGGGCGGCGCTGGGTTTCCACAAACAACTCCCACTGGCAAATCGGATCACAGTAATTGAAGGTTGAACCCTTCAGCCGTGGCAATTCTCGCTCCCCAGTTGCCCGGGGCCGAAATCGGGTGCCGCGCGGGCGCTACGGCGTCGTGAGCGCCTGCACCATGGCGGTGCCGAAACTGAGATCGTTCGAGGTGGCGAGCCTGGTGTAGGTGCCGCCGGTCTGCTCGGCGACGCCCTGCAGGGTCTGGGTGCCGGGTCCGCCGACGACGATGACATCGATCCGCACGGGTTTGGCTTTGTCGACCGCGGCGGTGATGTCGGCGAGCAGCTTCGCACCGGTGATCGTGGAATCGTCGTCCGGGCCGTCGGTGATCAACAGGATCGAATTGGTCTTGCCCGCCACATAATTGGCGATCGCGCTGCGATAGGCGGCCAGCAGCGTCGGATAGGCCTGATCAGTGCGGGACTCGGCGGCCTTGACGGTGCCGAGCGCCGCGCCGACGGCGGTGCGCTGGTCGTCGGTGAGCGTCTTGGTGGGTGCCAGCACGTCGTAGGGGGTGGTGCCGTCGAGATTCTTGGCGAAGGCCCACACGCCGAGACCGAAGTCGGGCGGCATCACGTTCATGGTCGAGCGCAGCGCGCCGATCACGGTGGCGAGGCGGGTGGCCGAGCCGTCGATGGTCGACATCGACGACGAGGTATCCAGCAGCACGGTGGACTGCACGCCGAGCACGGGGTTGGCCAGCGTCGCGCCGACCTTGGCCAGGGCCGCGCGGTTCGCGCCGGCGCCGGTGACCGGGGGCGTGACGGCGAAGCCGGCCGAGGTGAAGAACTGCGCCTGCTCGGGTGCGCGCAGGTACTCGGTGAAGACGCTGGCGATCAGATTCTGGGTCTGATCCACCCAGGGGCCCGACATCAGCGCGGCCGGATGATCGGCGACCGGCGCGGCGCCGACCGGCCGGAAGACGGCCACGTTGCCGTGCGCGCGCACCTGCTGCTCGGTGGCGGCGACCGCGTGCACGGCGGCCTTCGCGGGCTGCGGGTCGGCGATGGTGTTCAGGGCGGAGCCCAGGTCGGCCTCGGGTGCGCCCGCGGCCAGGCCGGAGACCGCCGACACGGCCTGACCGGATTGCGCGGCCGCTTCGGTGAGCGGATCGGTGCCGGTGGTCGCCGCGGCGACCGTGGTCGCGGCGGCCAAGGCGGCGTCGCCGGTGGGCAGGGCCAGTTTCAGGCCGCCCCAGTTCGGCAGGCCGACGGTGTTGAGCGAACCCTGTTGCAGGCGTGGCAGATCCGCCCAGGTGGTCTGTGCCGTCTCCAGCGCCTGGCGCAGGTCCTCGGGGACGGCGAGCACGATCGGGCTGGCCGCCAGCGGCACCGGGTCGCCCTCGATCAGACCGGGGACGCGCGCGGATTCGATGGCCCGCGAGGAATCCGGGATCCACAGCGCGGGCTGCGGCCCGAGCACTCCGTTCCAGGCGCCGTCCGCGGTGAGCCCGGCCACCATGTCGGCCGAGGGCCGCGCCGTCACCACTACTTTCGCGCAGTGGTCGCGCACCTGTGGTTTGGTCTCGTTGTACTTGCCGGCGATGGCGCGCACCGGCGCCTCGAGATCGGGATCGACGGTGACGAACAGCGTGGCCTCGCCCTCGACACACCCCCCGGCCGCCGTGCTGTTCTCCTGCGCGGCCCGGTCACTGACCTGGAACCACGCGAAAATCGCCCCGGCCAGCAACAACACGGCCACCACTGCGATAACCGGACCTTTGCTGACGCCCCGGGACCTGGTTCCGCTGCGATGTGTGCCCACGGCGCACAGTCTATGGTCACACGCGTTTCGGCGGGCGACCGGTCAGCGGTTGGCGCGGGCTGTCCGCGCGCGTGCTGTGCGCGCGAACAGCCCGGCCCGCCGCGAGCGCCCTCACTCGCGGATCATCCGGCCACGATCGAACTCGTGGCCGCCCCAGACGCCGGATTGTCCGGTGCCGGCGGCGAATTCGGCGCAGGCCTGCCGGATCGGGCAGCCCGCGCAGATGCCGCGCGCGTATTCGAAGTCCTCCGACGGGTACGGGAACCAGGCGTCGTGGTTCGAGTCGCCGCGGCAGGCGGCCCGGTGCCAATCCGCGGTGTCCGAGAGGGGGAGCAGGTCCACCAGGCTCGGTTCGGTGACGTCGGCGGCCGCGCGACGCAGTGCGGTACGGACGCTCATATCCTTGCTCCTTTCTCAGGCGGTAGCCAGGTCCTTCCAGATCCGGCGTTGGCGTTTGGCCAGGTGGTCGGGCGCCTTGGGCATCCATAGCAGCCGCATGCCCGCTTCTTCCGGCGTGCGGTCGGCCTTGACCGAGTTGCACGGGCCGCAGCAGGCGATCAGGTTGCTCCAGGTGTTGGGGCCGCCGCGGCTGCGCGGGCGGATGTGGTCCACCGTGCGGGCCCACGCGGCGCAGTAGCCGCAGCGGTGGCGGTCGCGGCGCAGCACGCCCGCCAGGGTGGCCCGGCTTTCGTCGTGCACCAGGACGCGGTGCTCGATGTAGACGTAGCGCAGCAGCCGAATCGTCTCCGGCAGTGCGATTTCCAGCTGCCGGGACCGGATCGGGAAGTGCGGGTCGCGATCGGCGATCGCTTCGGCGGCCCCGCTCAGCAGCAGCACCACGGCGCGGTCGGCGCTGATCTCGTCGAGCGCCTCGAAGGAGGCGTTCAGGACCAGCACCGGCCGGTGTATCCAGTTGTCCGCGGTCACCGCCGTCGAGTCGGCGGCATGAAGAAATGCCATGGGGCTCACCATGTTTCGTGAAGAATGGACGTGATTCGGGAAAGCTGGGCGGGTCTAGCGACCGGCCTGGAGGAGAACGGGGCGGGAATCACTGATCCGCCGTTCACGCATGCCGATCGGGGGCTTATTCGCCGAATACTTCATCTCGTGCGTGTGCACAGGCCGTCTCCTCCTTCCTCGAAAGTCCAGAAGATCACCCCGCCGATCGGGGTGATCATCGTCTGTTTCCATGGTGGCACACAGCACCCGCCGTTGTCGGCCCATTTATTTCGCCGCACGGGGGTGCTGTCTCGAATATGTTGTTGTTCAGGCCCTTTCCAGGGCCGCGGCGCCGAAGGAGACGTTGAACCGGTCGCACCAGATGGCGACGCTGGTGTACTTCGACAGGTCGGTGCCCGCCGGGACGGCGTAGTTCTGGTCGCCCTTGTTGCCCTCGAGCTTTCCCAGATCCAGATGGGCGCCGTCGTCGAAGACGCCCCACCCGTCGCGGCCCTCGAGCACCGGCGCGTCGGTGAGCCAGACGTGCAGATCGGGGCCGTCGGAGGTGTCGAGCTCCTCCAGGCGCAGCACCCGGCCGCCGTCGGGCAGTTCGAGAAGCACCACGCTGCCGGAGGTGGTGTGCTCGTGGGAGATGAATCGGCCGATCGACAGCGGCCGCGGAATCCGGGGCGGCGCGTCCGCCCCGGCTCCGGGCACCGGCGTCGGGGCGGCCTCCTGAACCGTGGTGTCGGTGAACAGCTTCCACGGCTGGAACACGGCCAGGCCCGCGCCCAGCGTCAAGACGAGCACCGCCGCGACAAGCAGGGCGGTTCTCTTCCGCGGTCGTTTCCGCGCGAACGCCATGGAGTCCATTGAACCGCGCCGCGCCCGGGCCCGCCAAAAAATCAGCCGAGGGGGCTCTGGCCGAGCACCACCCGTCCGGTGAACTGGGTCTGCTTGGCCCGGGGCAGCGGATGGAACTGGCAGCCGTGGATGTCGCGGTAGTGCATCTCCAGCGCACAGGTGCGCGAGTAGCCCAGTCCGCCTACGGTTTCGATGGCCAGCCGGACGGTCTCGACGAGCTTCTCGGTGGCCACGGTCTTGCGGCTCAGGGTCCGCGCGGCGTAGTCGTCGGTGTTGGCGAAGCGCAGGTTCCGCGAACCGGCGAACATGGCCTCGATCAGATCGGCGGCCGTGGTGTGGGCGTTGATCATCTCGCCGGCCAGCTGATAGACGTGCGCGTCGGTACGCCCACGGGTCAGCGTTGTGGCCAGCTCGACCGCGCTGTCGGCGACGCCCAGATAGGCGGCCAGCACCAGCGGGAGCGCCGCGCCGATCACGACGTTGAGCAGCGGCGGCCAGACATCGGCCGGGCGGGCCAGCGAGATGGCGGCATCGGGCACGAAGACATCGTCGAGCACCACGGTGTGCGAGCCGCTGGCGCGCAAACCCAGTGTGTTCCAGGTCTTCTCGATCCGCACACCGGGCGCCGACAGCGGGATCGCGCAGTGCAGCGCCTGCGCGCCGCCGGGGGCCTCGTCCCAGCGGAAGCTGGTCACCAGCACGGTGCCGGCCTCGCAGCCGCTGGCCGGAGCCTTGCGGGCGTGCACCCGGTAGCCGCCGTCCACCCGGACCGCGCGTCCGTTGGAACCCACCCAGTCCGAGGCCCCGGTGCTCACCAGGATCGCGCCGCCGGCGACCTTGCCGAAGACGGCGCTCGCGTCCTGACCGCTGTTGTGCCGCCACACCTGGGTGGCGACCAGGTGCGAATGCATGGCGAAGGCGACGGCGGTGGACGCGTCGTGGCGGCCCAGCTCGCGCAGCGCCGCGCCGAGTTCGGCGTGCGTCGCGCCGCCGCCACCGAACTCCACCGGCACCAGCGCGGCGACCAGTCCGCTCGCGCGCAGCTGCTCGAAGGCGGCGGCATTGATCGCACCGGACCGGTCGCGCTCGGCGACCTCGGGACGCAGCGACTCACCGATCGAGCGGGCGCGGGCCACCCAGTCGACGGCGGTACGGGAATCAGCAGTGGTAGTCGTCATGCCCGGGAGCTACGGCCACCCCGCCGACCTCGGTTCACCCGCGCCAGCGCCACGCCCGAGATTCACCCCTAGGGTGGGCAGGGGTGCACCCTGCCCACCACCTCAGAGGTTGCCGACGACGTGCTCGAGGCGGTCGGCCACCAGCTGCCGGGCCTGCTCGCGCAGGGCGGGGCGGAAACCGCTGGGGTAGACCGGGTCGCCCGGGGTGTAGGTCTTGAGGATCTCCTTGGCGAGGGTGATCTTGTGCACCTCGGTCGGGCCGTCGGCGATGGCCATGACCTGGGCGTAGTTCATCATGTCAAGGAACGGCAGGTCGGTGCTGACGCCGATCGCGCCGTGCAGGTGCATGGCGCGCTGGGCGATGTCGTGCATCACCTTGGGCATGGCGACCTTGATGGCGGCGATGTCGTGGCGGACCTTGCGGTAGTCCTGCTCCTTGTCGATGCGCCAGGCGGTGCGCAGCACCAGCAGCCGGAACTGCTCCATCTCGATCCAGGCCTCGGCGATCTTCTCCTGGGTCAGCTGCAAGCCGCCCAGCACGCCCTTGCGCATCGGACGCGACACCGCGCGCTCGCACATCATGTCGAACGCCTTGCGCACCATGGCGACCGTGCGCATGGCGTGATGGACGCGGCCGCCGCCGAGCCTGGTCTGGGCCACGACGAAGCCGAGGCCCTCCGCGCCCAGCAGCGCGTCGGCGGGCACGCGGACATCGGTGAAGCGCAGGTGCCCTTCGTTTTCCGAGAAGCCGGGCACCGTGAAGTTGCGCACGATCTCCAGGCCGGGGGCGTCGGCGGGCACGATGAACATCGACAGCCGCTGGTGCGGCGCGGCCTCCGGATCGGTCACCACCATGACGATGTGGAACGAGGCGAACTCCGCGGCCGAGTTGAACCACTTCTCGCCGTTGATGACCCACTCGTCACCGTCGCGGACCGCCAGGGTCTTGAACGCCGTCGGGTCCGAGCCGCCGGTAGGCTCGGTCATCACATAGCAGGACCCGATCTCGCCGTCGAGCAGGGGCTGCAGGTACTTGGCCTTCTGCGCGGGGGTGCCGAAGTGCGCGAGGATCTCGGCGTTGCCGGAATCGGGCGCCTGGCAACCGAAGACCAGCGGGGCCCACTTCGAGGTGCCGATCACCTCGTTGAGCAGCGCGAGCTTGACCTGCCCGTAGCCGGGGCCGCCGAGTTCGGGCCCGAGGTGGCAGGCCCACAGGCCCTGCTCCTTGACCTTGTCCTGCAGCGGCCGCATCAGCGCGCGGATCTCCGGGTTCTTGCGGTCGTAGGGTTCCGGGTAGATGAGGTCGAGGGGTTCCACCTCGGTCCTGACGAACTCCGCGACCCAGTCCAGTTTCTTCTGGTACTCCGGATCGGTGTCGAAATCCCAAGCCATGGCTAGCCTTTCATTGGTTCGGTGGTGATGCCGTCGAGGAAGGTGGTGGCGAGCAGATCGGCGATCTCGCCGGGGGAGTGGTTGCCGTCCGGCCGGTACCAGACGGTGATCATGTTCAGCATGCCGAGCAAGCTGTTGGTGAGGACGTGGTCGGCGGTGCGCAGCAGTCCGGCGGCGTGGCCCTCGTCGAGCACCCGCTGCCAGCAGTCCTGCACGTCGTCGCGCAGATCCTGCAGTTCCACGGCGCGCTCGCCGGTCAGCGCGGTGACGTCGCGCAGCTGGATCGCGACTTCACGCCGGTGCGCGATGATCAGGCCGACGTAACTGTGGATCAGCTTGTGCAACTTGGTGATCGGGTCGTGGCCGGAGGCGGCGATGGCTTCGGCGTCGGTGCGCATGAGCTGGATGTAGTCGCGCAGGATCTGCCAGAGCAGCTCCTCCTTGGAGCCGATGTGGTAGTAGAGCGCACCGCGCTGCACGTTGGCGCGCTCGCCGATCTCGGCGACGCCGGTGCCGTGGAAACCCTTGTCCGCGAACAGGTCCACGGCGGCGGCGACGATCCGCTCGCGGGTTTCGGCGGCGTTGGATTCCGAGGCGGGCGGGCGGCCGCGCCGCCGCGCGGGCGCGCCATCGGTGGTCCGCGACGCTGTCATGACCACGGGTCCAGGACGATTTTGGAGACCCCATCGGCTCGATCGGCGAACAGCTTGTAGGCCGCCTCGCCCTCCGACATCGGCATGCGATGGGTGACAACGACTTCCGGGCGCAGCCGCCCGGCCGCGGTGAGCCGCAGCAGGGGCGGCAGCTCGTACTGGATCGAGCACAGTCCAATGTGGAACTCGAGTTCCTTCACCTGCGCCAGCGGCAGGTGCATCGGATAGGCCGCGTTCTGGCTGACGCCGATCACGCTGACCCGCCCGCGCGGTCGCACCGCGCTGATGGCCAGCTTGATGGTGGCGTCCGCGCCGACCGCTTCGATCGCGACCTCCGCGCCGCCGTCCAGCAGGTCGCGGATCGCGGCCTTCGGATCGTCGGATTCGACCGGCTCGGCGCCCAGTTCGGCGGCCCGGGCCCGGCGCTCGGCGACCAGATCGACCCCGAGCACCCGCGCGGCCCCCATGGCGAAAGCCGCCTGCACCGCCATCAGGCCGACCGGGCCGAGCCCGATCACCACCACGGTCTCGCCGGGGGCGATGCGGGCGCGGCGCGCCCCGTACCAGGCCGTGGGCGCGTTGTCGGTGAGCACGATCGCGGCCTCGTCGGACACCGCCTCGGGCAGGCGTACCAGATTGCCCGTCGCGTGCGGCACCGCGAGGTACTGCGCCTGCGCCCCGGCCAGCGCGCCGCCGAGGCCGTAGCAGACATCGATCGGCAGCGGCTGCCGCTCGCAGCCGCCCACCAGGCCCCGGCGGCAGCTCGCGCAGTGGTCGCAGCCGGCCGAGGCGGGCACCAGCACCCGGTCGCCGACCGCGAATCCGTGTGCCTCGGGACCGATTTCGACGATCTCACCGGCCGCCTCGTGCCCGACGCCGTAGCCGGTGCCCGGCACGAAGCCGTGGCCGCCGTAGATGTGCAGATCGCTGCCGCAGATCCCCGCCGCGGTCACCCGGACGATCGCGCCGTCGCGGCCGGGCAGGACCGGATCGGGCACCTCGCTGTAGGCGATCTGCCGAGGGCCGGCGTAGGTGAGTGCTTTCATCGCCATCCTCCGTCGAGCGTGAGTGTGGAACCGGTGCAGAAGGCCGACGCCTCGGTCGCGAAATACAGTGCGGCGCCGACGATGTCGGCGGGCTGCCCGATCCGGCCGAGGGCGTTGTGGCCGCTCATGTAGTCGACCATCTCCGGTGTCCAGGCTTTGGCGATGTCGGTGGCGAACGGCCCGCACTGGATGGCGTTGACGCGCACCCTGGGCCCGTAGGTCCGGGCCAGGCCGGTGGTCAGGTTGTTCAGCGCCGCCTTGGCCGCCGCGTAGGGCACGGCCATGGGCTCGGGGTGGGTGGCCTCGATGGAGGAGATGTTGAGGATGCTGCCGCCCGCGCCGGCGGCCATCCGCGCGCCGATCAGGGCCGAAAGCCGGAACGGCCCTTTGAGATTCACGCCGATGACCTTGTCGAACATGGCCTCGGTGACCTGATCCAGGCTCGGATACAGCAGCGACATGCCCGCGTTGTTGACCAGCACGTCGACCCGGCCGAATTCGGCGTAGGCGGTCTCGACGAGTTCGCCGCACTGATCCCAGTCGCTGACGTTGCAGGCCACGGCGAGGGCGCGCCGCCCGTGTTTCGCCTCGACCTCCGCGGCCAGTTCACGGCAGCCGTCCAGTTTCCGGCTCGCGATCACCACTTCCGCGCCGGCCGCGGCGAAGGCCAGGACCATCTCGCGCCCCAGGCCCCGGCTGCCGCCGGTCACCAGGACTGTTCGATCGCGTAACGGTTGGTCCGTCATCCGGTCTCCTGTGCCAACTAATGTTCCGATCAGTACATTAAATCGGGCAGGGGTTAGAATCAAGGGGGTGACCGGCCGACCGCCGGAGTCGCCCAGGCCGCAGCCCGAGATCTCCGGTGCTCACGCGGTCGAACAGTCGGATGGCGGCGGAACAGATTGGCTGCCGATTCTGTTGACCCTGCGCACGGTATGACCTCTACCGGCGGGTAACATTACGAGCGTCTTATTTAAACCGGTTCTTCTCGACAAGTGAGGCATGAGATGACAGAGCGGATTCAGGTCGGCGGCCTACAAGTGGCCAGCGTTCTCCACGATTTCGTCGAGAACGAGGCGCTTCCCGGCACCGGCGTAGATTCCGCGGCGTTCTGGACGGGCGCCGAGCAGGTCATCAACGATCTCGCCCCGCGCAACCGCGCCCTGCTGGCCGAGCGCGACGAGATCCAGGCCAAGCTCGACGCGTGGCACGCCGCGAACCCGGGCACCGGCTACGACCAGGCCGCCTACAAGACCTTCCTGACCGAGATCGGCTACCTGCGCCCCGAGCCGGCCGATTTCCAGATCACCACCCAGAACGTCGACGACGAGATCGCCGTGCAGGCCGGCCCGCAGCTCGTGGTGCCGGTGATGAACGCGCGCTTCGCGATCAACGCCGCCAACGCGCGCTGGGGCTCGCTCTACGACGCGCTCTACGGCACCGACGCCATCTCCGAGGAGAACGGCGCCGAGAAGGGCACCGGCTACAACAAGGTGCGCGGCGACAAGGTCATCGAGTGGGGCCGTAACTTCCTCGACGATGTCGCCACCCTGATCACCAGCTCGCACATCGGCTCCACCTCGTACACGATCGTCGACGGTGAGCTCGAGGTCGGCCTGGAGGACGGCACGTCGATCGGCCTGGCCGACCCGTCGCTGCTCGTCGGCTACCTGGGCGACCCGGCCGCGCCCACCTCGGTCCTGCTCAAGCACAACGGTCTGCACATCGAGATCCAGATCGATGCCGAGTCGCCCATCGGGTCCACCGACACCGCCGGCGTCAAGGACATCGTGCTGGAGTCCGCGGTCACCACGATCATGGACTTCGAGGACTCGGTCGCCGCGGTCGACGCCGAGGACAAGACCGTCTGCTACCGCAACTGGCTGGGCCTGATGAAGGGCACCCTCGCCGAAGAGGTCAGCAAGGGCGGCAAGACCTTCACCCGCACCATGAACCCCGACCGCGTCTACACCGCGCTCGACGGTTCCGAGCTGGTGCTGCACGGCCGCTCGCTGCTGTTCGTGCGCAACGTCGGTCACCTGATGACCTCCGACGCGATCCTCGACGCCGAAGGCAACGAGGTGCCCGAGGGCATCCTCGACGGCCTCATCACCTCGCTGGTCGCCAAGCACGCGCTCAACGGCGACACCGAGCTGAAGAACACCCGCAAGGGCTCGGTCTACATCGTGAAGCCGAAGATGCACGGCCCCGACGAGGTGGCATTCGCCAACGAGCTGTTCGGCCGCATCGAAGAGGTCATCGGCGTGCCCGCCAACACTCTCAAGGTCGGCATCATGGACGAGGAGCGCCGCACCACGGTGAACCTGAAGGCGTGCATCAACGCCGCGTCCGAGCGCGTGGTGTTCATCAACACCGGCTTCCTGGACCGCACCGGCGACGAGATCCACACCTCCATGGAGGCCGGGCCGATGGTCCGCAAGGCCGACATGAAGTCCCAGCAGTGGATCCTGTCCTACGAGGACTGGAACGTCGATACCGGTCTGGCCACCGGCCTGCCCGGCAAGGCGCAGATCGGCAAGGGCATGTGGGCCATGCCCGACCTGATGGCCGACATGCTGGCGCAGAAGATCGGCCACCCCAAGGCCGGCGCCAACACCGCGTGGGTCCCCTCGCCGACCGCGGCCACCCTGCACGCCACGCACTACCACCAGGTGGACGTGTTCAAGCAGCAGGCCCAGCTCGCCAAGGCCGGCCCCCGCGCCACCGTCGACCAGATCCTCGAGATCCCGCTCGCCCAGGACACCAACTGGACCGACGAGGAGAAGCGCCAGGAGCTGGACAACAACTCCCAGGGCATCCTCGGCTACGTCGTGCGCTGGATCGACCAGGGTGTCGGCTGCTCCAAGGTGCCCGACATCCGCGACGTCGGCCTGATGGAAGACCGTGCGACCCTGCGCATCTCGAGCCAGCTGGTCGCCAACTGGCTGCGCCACGGCGTCGTCACCGAGGACGAGGTCCTGGCCAGCCTGCAGCGCATGGCCCCGGTCGTCGACAAGCAGAACGCCGGCGACTCCAACTACCGCCCCCTGTCCCCGGACTTCGACGGCAGCATCGCCTTCCAGGCCGCCAAGGAGCTGGTGTTCGAGGGCACCAAGCAGCCCAACGGTTACACCGAGCCGATCCTGCATCGGCGTCGGCGTGAGGCCAAGGCTGCTTGGAAGTGAGTGCATGAAAAGTAGCTCCTAGCAGCACTTTTTGTCTTGAGGCCCTGCACTGAAGTTTCGGTGCGGGGCCTCTATCGTCGCTGGAGAGCGGCTCATTTCAGCACTGGAGATCCGGGCCGATACCGGCAAATCACCCTGAAACGGCGACAAAACGGCCACGTAAAGTGCAGCCCGCGCTTGTCGCGCGAACCCGGCTACCAGCGCGAATGCGATGGCATCGGTGACGTGACGAGTCTGTGGGGGGCCAACTAGGTTCTGTCCTGTAAATCGTTGTAGCAGTTGGTGTTAACTGTCCGCTGTGGTGAGCCGCGGTGAATTGACCGATCGAGCATGGGCTCGGATCGAGCCCATGCTGCCGGTGTCCGGGCGTGGTCGACGCTGGCGTGATCAGCGGCAGGTGATCAACGCGATTCTATGGAAACTACGAATCGGTGCTCCCTGGCGTGACCTACCCGAACGATACGGCCGCTGGAAAACAGCTCACGAGCGGCTGCGGATGTGGACCGCTGATGGGACCTGGCAGAAGATCCTCGATCACGTGATCGTCAAGGACGACTCGATCGGGCAGGTCGAATGGATCATCAGCGTCGACTCCACGATCGTGCGGGCCCATCAGCATGCTGGCGGTGCCCGGAAAAAGGGGGCTCGGTCGTGGTCGACGGAGAAGCCCTCGGCCGGTCCCGTGGCGGACTGACTACCAAGATCCCCCTCGCGGTCGACGGGCGCGGCTTGCCGATGAAAGCCCTGCTGACACCTGGTCAGGCCGGGGGCAACCCGCAACTGCTGCCGCTGCCGGACAGTATCCGGGTGGCCCGCACCGGGCTGGGCCGGCCACGGACCCGACCCGAGACGGTCATCGCGGACAAGGCCTACTCCCATCCCTCGACCCGGGACGCGATGCGCCGCCGGCGGGTTCGGTTCGTCAGCCCTGAACGCGCCGACCAGATCGCCCGCCGGGTGGCCAAAGGCTCACGCGGCGGGCGGTCACCAGCCTTCGATGCAGAGCTGTACAAGCAGCGCAACCTTGTCGAGCGATGTTTCAACCGCCTCGAGCAATTCCGAGGCCTGGCCACTCGTTATGCCAAACGCGCTGCCTACTACCAGGCCGAACTCTCCATCGCCGCTATCGTCCTCTGGCTCCGATGACTTACAGGACAGGCCCTAGCTGCATATCGGGCAGATCGAGCGCGACTGCGCCTTACTTTCGCGAGGTCAGATCGGTTGCCGCTGAGGCATTCTCGGGCGATTGCCAGTGGTAGGTCAGGAGGTATGCGGACTTCTTCCGGAGGCGAGTATCCCGCCTCACGATCGGTGTCCGGAAGGCCGAGGGAACCTCACACCCCTTGTTTCTTGATGTGGTGTCACAAATAGGAGGTGCGGTGTTCCGGGCGGGTCACAACACTTGCGCTGCGAAATGGCCTGTGGCTCTGAGGCATTCGCTCCAAACGTATGGGTGAGTTATTTCACGATTAGCGATGACTGCGGTTTGAAACAGGTCGGTCGTGCAACGGTTGGGGCACGGTGATCATTTCGTGATGTGCCGAACGGAAGGGGATTCACGATGAGGCGACCACCCGGTCCGCAACCAAAACGCGGTCGACTATCCATCAGAGCATCGCTGCTGGTAGGTGCCATAGTCTGTGCCTTGGCGGTGCCGATTCCCGCCGCCACGGCCGACCCGACAACCACACCCACCAGCCCCGCCCCGCCCACCGCTCCGGCGACCTCGACACCAATCCCGCCACCATCGGCCCCACAGACCTCGAGCACCAATTCGACCGCGCAGCGCACCCCTCCTCCAGCGCCACCGACATCCACCCCCAGCAAACCTGCTCCGAGTACCTCGGCCCCGCCGGTGACGTCGACCTCGCCGGAGCCGGTGGCTTGTTCACCGCAAGACGAGAAGCGCAAGCCTGAAAAATGGTCTCCGACAAAGAATCCGAACAAGAATGTCACCCCGGGTCAGATGCGGTCGGACTGCGAGGAAATCCCCGAAGGGTTCACCAAGGAACAGGCCGACGAAGCCGAAACCCTGGAAGCCGCAGCCTTGACCAAAGAACCCGCACCCGATGGTCAACCACGCCCGATGGCCGCGCCGAACTGCCAGGTGTATTGGCCGGCACCGTATGAGGTGTGTGGCGCGATCCGCGACAAGTACAACGAGCTCGGGGGTCCGAACAGCTTCCTGCTATTTCCGACCACCAACGAGCTGACCAACCCTGATGGGCATGGCAAACGCACGGTGTTCCAGAACGGCCCGATCTTCTGGTCGCTCGACGGCGGAGCTCACCCGATAGCCAACCACTTCTTCGCCGCATGGCAGCGCAATGGCTGGGAAGGCGGAGTACTCGGATATCCGACCTCTGATGAGATCGTCAATCCCGACAACATCGGTCGCCGTCAATATTTCCAGGGCGGTACGATCTACTGGAAGCTCAACGAGGCCTACTACGTCGCCGGGAGAATTCGTGACAAGTGGGGCGAAACGGGTTGGGAAACCAGCTATCTCGGCTACCCCATCAGTGATGAGACCGCTACAGCCGATGGCGCGGGACGGTTCAACAAGTTCGAACATGGCGTGATCTATTGGTCACTGCCGACCGACGCGCATCCGGTATCGGGCGGAATCCGCGACAAGTGGGCCACAACCAATTTCGAACGAGGACCATACGGCTACCCCACCTCGGATCAGCGCAAGCGAGGCTCGTCGTGGGACCAGGATTTCCAAGGCGGCACCCTGTCGTGGCCGACAACCACCGTCGAAGGAAACGACACCGATTGGGCCGAGGATTTCATCGACGACAACAACTGCCCCGGCTGCGGAGACGATGCGCGCATCGCGGTATCCGGACCGGCCAAGGTCGACGTGCCGAATGAACCGTGGCCAGGTGCCGGCCTCAAAGCTGCTCCCGGTGAACTCCCGTCGTGTGAGCAGCTCGCACCGGACCCTTCGCGCGAACAGGCCCCTGCCTGGTGCCGGCCCTCAGCACCTTCGAATGAGCCCGGTCTGCGCGTGCGGACCGAGTGGACAACCGCCCTGCAGCCGTTCTGCAACAAACAGCCGGCAGGGCAGTGGAGCGGAGACCGCATGTACCAGTGCATGTGGCGGGAGGACGTCGCCTACATCGTCAATAAGAACAACCCCCAAAACCGACTCGGTATGGTCAAATACGTGGAGGAGTACGAGCTCCGCACAGCCTGGAACCGGACCGATTGGCACGCTCGCTCGGCGATCCACTTGATGCAGGTTTCCGGCGCCGCGACCGAGGCGACTTACCGGGGAGAGGCTGTCTGCACCAGTTCTGGAGCGACCTGTAGCTCGAACGGCGCCGGGGACTTCCACAACGAGCCGATCGCCAACCTCGACAAAGTGGTCGACTACACCCAGAGCATGCCTGTCGGTGCCGGTGGCCTCGCCAACGCAGCGCCCTTCTACCGCTTCACGTTTGTGTGGTACGACGAGACGTTCCCGTTCTCATCCCGGTTCGCGACTGTGCGATGCGACGGTCAAGCCGGCCGCAACAGCGTGGGCTGCGCTGTGCCGGGTGCCGCGGCAATTTGGGACGTGCGCCCTCGCAACGTGCCCGAATTCGCTCAGCACGTCCGCAACGCGCAAATCAGCGGTCTGCCCGGCGAGCCCGGCGGCACCCCCCTCACCCGAACCACCAACGAAACCACCATGACTCAGAACCGCAACGCCACCTGCAACACAATCCCAGGCCCGCGCCCGGCAGGTAAGGACTGCGATGAGTACGCGTTCGCCTCGACCAATCAGGGCGGAAACAACGGCGGCGGAACGCTGCGGACCTACAACAACTGCAACGTCGGTCACGGTACGACTTCTCTCGACCCCCTGAGCCCCGCCTACCTCGGTCCGAATGGCGCGAGCATGTGCTTCATCGATAGTCGCCAGAACCGTCGCGCCGGCGGCATCACTTCGTGGTTCTACGTCAAGAGCCGTGTGCTCGACGGAGACCCCTTTTACGTGAAGGCAGGATGATGACCCAGCAGACTGGAACAGTCTTCGCCGATCACTCCCAATTCACCCTCGGCGCAGTCGATGCCGACACCCTCGAAGTCACCGCCGGAGGCCAACTCCTCGAATGCGGGCCCGGTTTCGTCACGGTCATCACCGGCGTCGCCTATGGTCCGGTCAACCTCGTCATCGAGATACTCGATACCGAGCCCGGCTCCGACGAAGACGAGGACTGGGAAATGGTCGAGGAAGCCACCGTCGAATCTCGTTCCGAGCTGCACGTGATGCGCCTGGACGGTGAACTCGCTGCAGGGTTCTCACCGTTGCCGCCGGGCGCCTATCAGCTACGAGCGAGCGCTCGCGGCCGGAACCGTCAGCGGGGGATGGAGGTGAGCGAACCGACCGAAGATCATCGCCTGCGCCTGTGGGCGAGTACAACCTCGGTTAACCCGCAGGCGGTCACCGCGGTCAAGCTCGACCAGCTCGCCATCGGCCCGATCAACCCACCCCCGCAGCTCGACCAGTCCTACGTCCACGTGCACGCACCCGACGGAACCATTGTGAAGGTGGCGGCCTACAGTCCCGAAGCCGAAGCCGCCCGCGCCATCGCTCGCAACTGGGGTGGGCGGCCCCCGAGTCCGGCTCTGGCGCAGTTGATTCCCGCGTTCTATATCTCCGGATTCGACCGCGACATCCTGGACCTGATCGAGGCACTCGATCCACGACGGCAACGCGAGTTCGCCTACTGGTGTGCCCGCATCGCCTTCGAACACGCCGGGCTACCTGCAATCGACTGGGCTCAGCAGGGACTAGCTGCCCTGGGAACCGACCAGAGCCCGCCGCCGGAGCTCGAGCATTACCCGGTCGCGATCAGCCGGATCGAGTACGACCCGCGGGTACCACTGACCACCGTCTCGGGTGTGCCCGGATCCGCCGAACTTATTCAGCAATACCAAGCCTTCTCAACCTATTTCGCGGCACGCGACCGAAGCGATCCCCTGCACGCCGCCGTCGAGGCCTACGAGGCCGCCGCCCGCACCTTCGGCATGGGCTATTCAGACCTTGTCGCCGCAGCACGACGCGACTTCTTCAACAACTCCTGACACACCCACGGCCCCGGCCCGTCCTCGGACGAGCTGGGGCCGCTCTGCATACCGGGCGCCGCGCCGCCGGTGCCGTGATAGCCGTGCTGCGTATGTTGCTTCCGACGCCGTTGTCGTTTCGTCCGTTCTCGGACCGATCTGACCACCGCCGTGTCTTCTGCTCATCACCCAAGCGGCGCGCCATGGATTCGGCACTGCTGCTTTGCCGGTGATTGCGTTGACAGATTTGGGCAGCGCGAAGTCGCGAAAATCGAATGCCGCCAGCCGCGCACCCATCGCGATACTGACGAACGGGTTCACGAATCCCGACAGCGTCGCCGACCACCACCCATGCGACCCCGGGTGCGGCGCCGGTCCCGACCAGCAGCACGCCGCCGCTCGCCCAAGCGAGGCGGAACCGGCCCGGAAACCCCGCCTCCGGGCGCAGCTCGGCTGAGGTCAAGAAACCCACCCCCTGGACGCCGAAAGCGATAGCGAGCGAGAGATGTTCCCGCAACACCGACCACGCGCTCACCTTCCTCGACGCTTTGCCGGCGATCGGGTTGCCGTTTCTGCTGGCCCGCCACTTCGCAGATTCCCTGCCAGCGCCGCGATCCCGGCAGCGGTGAGCAGCCACGCGTATTGGGCCGCACCAACCCCCGGGTACCGCCTCATTTGACCTCGTCCTCGTCGACGCCGACACCGTCCGGGGTGTGGTGGCTGTGCGCGCCAACCACACCAGCGCGCCTGCCGAGACGGCGAAGGTCGCAGCGTCGGCAGCAAACAGGACATCCAGCGGCGCGGCGACCCGTACGACACCGGCCAACGCAGGGCCTGCGATGCGCGCGATCCGGCCGGTCATATCCATCAACGCCACCAGATCCGCGCGTTCGTGTTCGGCGACGAGCTCCGGGGCCATCGACCCCCACGCCGGATCGAACACCGCCCCGCAGATCCCCAGCAGTGCGACCAAGACCAGCATCGTCGGTGTTCTGCCCAGCGACCACCACACCAACACCGCCGCGGCCAGCCCGGATCGAATGATGTCCACCCCGGCCAGGATGGGAAACGTCGCGACGCGGGCGACCAACCGGCGGCCGAAGATGCCGATCACGACGAAGGGGACCGACCCTGCGATCGCTACCAACCCCATGGCGATGGGGCCGCCTGGAATGGTCCACGCCGAGAACCCTGCGCTCCACCCGCGCGACCCGCGTCGCCGAGAAGTACGACCTTGCTGCCGCGCGCCTCATTCTCGGGCACGAGGTCGACTCTCCTGTCACGGGACGACACTGTGTCCCGAGCGTGCGTGGAGTTGTCGATCTCGTTGATGCTCGATGAGTGCCTCCGTCGGCCTGATCAAGTCGGCCACAAACCCGCCGGTGGTGGGCGATAGCGGCAGGTCAGGATTGGTGAACAGCCCGGACGCCTATGCCGAGCCGATTCTGCATCGGCGTCGGCGTGAGGCCAAGGCCGCGTGGAAGTGAGCTTGCTGGAAAAGTAGCTTCTGACAGCTCTTTTCGGCTCGAGGCCCCGCATCCGGAACATCGGATGCGGGGCCTCTTTCCGGTTCGGCTCGTTATCGCGATCGAGAGATGTATTGTTGCTGCCTTCAGGGGAATTCGCGGGAGGCATTTCCCGCCGGGGGAGGGATTCGGGGCGTGGGAAATGCTATATCGGCGCGGAGCGTGGTCGCGCGCGTTCGATTGCGTTCGATTCTGATCGCGGTTTCGGTCGTGCTGTGCGTGTCCGGTACTCCCGTGGCGGTCGCCGGCCCCGATCCGCGACCCGCTCCGCAGCATGACCCGTTCTATACCCCACCGGCGGAGTGGAGTTCGACGGCGCCGGGCGCCATCTTGAATTCACGCCGCGTCGAAGTGGCCTCGCTGGGGCCGCAGGCGCAGGACGCCGATGCCTGGCAATTGCTGTATCGAACGACCGATACCGCCGGGAAACCCGTAACGACGGTGACAACGGTGCTGCGCCCGCGAACCGGACCAGTCAACGGATTGATCAGTTACCAGGTTGCTCAAGACGCCTCGGCCCCGCAGTGTGCTCCCTCGTTCGCACTCCGCCAGGGAGCGCCCGACAAGTACGACGGCTCACTGGATCTCATCCAGATCGAGCAGATGTTGTCCGCGGGTCACTCGGTTTCCGTACCGGATTGGGAGGGGCCGCTGGGGGCGGCGTTCTCCCCGGGGCAGCCGGGGTACGCCGTGCTCGACGGCGTGCGCGCGGCCGAGGCTTTCACGCCACTCGGCCTGTCGGGCATCGACACACCCGTTGTCGTGGCGGGCTACTCCGGCGGGTCGTTCGCTACCGGGTGGGCCGCTCAGGTTCAACCGGCGTACGCGCCCGAAATACGACTGGTCGGTGGTGCCCTGGGTGGTTGGACGGTACCCATCGCCCCCTATCTGGAGTCGCTCGATTCCGGTCCGTTCTCCGGTTTCCTGCCCTCGCTGCTGCCGGGCATGATGCGCGCCGATCCACATCTGGCGGAGGTTTTCAACAGGTACCTGACCCCTACCGGGCAAGCGCTGATGACCGCGGGTGACAGCAAGTGCCTGACGCCGAACATTTCCCAGCATGCGTTCCTGCGCATGGACGACTTTCTGACAGTTCCCTTTTCGGAGGTGTTCGCGCAGGTGCAAGCGTCGTTCGGCGACGTGGACTTCGCCACCGCGGTACCGGCCGCGCCGCTGTTCCTCTACAACGCGGTGCATGACGAGATCCTCGATATCGCCCTGGCGGACCAGGCGGTGACGCGATGGTGCGCGGCTGGCGCGCAAATTACCTATACCCGCGACCTGTTGAGTGAGCATGTTGTTCTCGCCATCACGGCGACGTCCGCGGTCCTGCGTTGGATCCAGGACCGGATGGCAGGGCAGGCCGCGCCGAGCGGCTGCTCGACGAGCACGGTGTCATCCATGTCGCTCGGTGGTGCGTAGCGCCATCGGTTCGAGGCCCCACCCGGGACATCGGGTGGGGCCTCGGTCGCGGATTCAGCCGACGAGGACCGGCTCGGCCGGCGTCGTCGTCGGCGTGGGGCCGCGGCTGCGCAGGTGTCCGGCGGCCACGGTCAGCAAGCCCAGCGCGGACATGCCCGCACCGACCCAGGCAGTGGAGCGATAGCCGAATCCGGCGGCGACGGCGAGACCGGCCAGCCAGGGCGCCATGGTGTTTCCCACGTTGAACGCCGAGGTCACCAGGGCGCCGCCGAGGGTGCGGACCTCGCCGAGGTGGGCGTACACCCGGGCGTTGACGGCCGGGTTGGTGGCCAATCCGCACAGGCCCATCAGGAATACGAGGGCGATCACCGGCAGCGGATGGCTCGCCAGCACCGCGATGCCCACCGAGCAGAGCAGGACGCCGCTCGCTCCGAGGTAGAGGGTGGGGAAGGGGTGGGCGTCGGCGACGCGGCCGCCGATCCCGATCCCGATCAGCGCGCCGACGCCGAAGAGGGCCAGTACCACTGGAACCCAGCTCGCGGTCAGTCCGGTGTCGGTGGTCAGCATCGCCCCGAGGTAGCTGAACGAGGCCATCATCGAGCTGAAGATCAGTGCGCTGGTGCCGTAGACGATCCACAGTCCGGGGTTGGCGAGGCTACGGATTTCGTCGGTGAATCTCGGCAGGGCCGTGCGGGTTTCGCCCGGTGCGGTGCGCAGACTGTAGGCCACGCCGATCGCGGCGAGGGCGGCGAGCACGGCCACCGTCCAGAACGCCGAACGCCAGCCCAGCTGCTGACCGATCACCGTGCCCAGCGGGACACCGAGCACCGTCGACACGGTGATTCCGCCGATCACGATCGACAGCGCCCGTCCGGCCCGATGTGTGCCGACCAGGTCGACGGCGGTGACGGCGGCGACGCCGAAGAAGCCCGCGCAGGCGATCGCGCCGATCAGTCGCGTGGCGAACAGCAGCGGATAACCGGTGGCCACCGCGCCCAGCACGTGCGCGGCGATGAATACGGCGAGGAAGGTGAGCAGGGCGCGGCGTTTGGGCCAGCGCAGCGTCGCCATCGCCAGGACGGGTGCGCCGATCACCATGCCGATGGCGTAGGCGGAGATCAGCAGGCCCGCGTCGGGCACCGAGACGCCCAGATCGCGCGCCATGTCGGGCAGCAGCCCGGACAGCATGAATTCGGATGTGCCCTGCGCGAATATCGCGAATCCGAGCACGTAGATGGCCAACGGCATGGTGCAGCCTTCCGCATCAGTTTTGTATCAAACGGTCCATAACGCGGGCATGAGTCAGCGCCCGCGTGCGGGTGGGGTGTTTCAGAACGCGCTGAGCGCGTTGGTGGCAATGGCTTCCAAGGTGGCGCGGTCCGCACCGCCGCGTGCGGCGACCTGCATTCCGTTGATGGTGGCGATGATGAAATGCGCCAATCCGAGCGGATCGCGTTCGGCGGCGATCTCACCCCGGCGCTGGCCGGCCTGGAACGCCGACCGCAACGTCTGCACCCGCATGTCCTGATCGTGTCGCAGGGAGCGTGCCACCTGCGGATCGCGCGGAGCCAGCTCGACCATCGAGTTCACCACGAGGCAGCCTGGTGGATCCTCGATCTCCTGCCCGATCACGCGCCACAGCAGTGCGCGCATCTTCTCCCGGACCGGAGTGTCGCCGTCCATCAGGTGCAGGACCGGGGCGTTCTTCTCGTCCATGTAGCGGCGCAGCGCCCGGTCGAACAGCGCGGTCTTGGATTTGAAGGTGTTGTAGATGCTGCTGCGGCCCAGGCCGGTGGCCGCGCACAGGTCGGCGGTGGAGGTGGCTTCGTAGCCGGACTCCCAGAAGGTCCGCATCGCCGCCTCGACCGCCCGGTCCTCGTCGAAGTTTCTCGGTCTCGCCACATCGAGGACACTAGCACAGTTTTGGACCGAACGATTCAATACTGCTCCGGTAGGCGCTGTGATAGACAAGGGCGGTGAAGTTCGTGTGGGGGGCTGTTCTTGTCGTCGCTGTGATTTCCGGTTGCGGTGTTGCCGACCGAAGTACCGCAGGCCACCCGGCGGCGGCATCGAGCTCCTCGAGTCCGCAGTCGACGAGCAACTCGCCCAGTTCCACCACGACGACCTCCACCAGAACGAGTTCGCCCACGCGGACTCCCAGCACAAGCGGGCCGGTGAACAACGATCCCGACCTCGGGTACAACCCCGTTCTCACCCGCGAGGGTGCCGGCATCAGCGCGGTGAACTGCCGCCTGCCCGCCTGGAGCGCCGATCAGGTTGCGGCCGAAGCGTTCTACCGGGCGGCCATCGAATGCCACAATGATTCCTGGCGCCCCGCCCTCGCCGCCTTCGGCATCACCCTGACCCCGCCGTCGCTGTGGTCAGGCGCCCGCGGCGCGGACTACACCGGCGCGTGCGGCGCGAACGCGACCGGGCGCGAAGCGTTCTACTGCCCGGCGAACCGCGAGATCGTGATGCCCTACGACACGATGAAACCCATCACCGGCTACGGCGTCGGCTACGCGCTGGCGGTCCTCTCCCACGAGTACGGCCACCACCTCCAGCAGATCACCGGGATCATGCCCGCCTTCCAAGCCCGCGTCGCCGCCCTCGACTACGCCGACCCCGCCGTCGACCTGCTCAACCGCAGACTCGAACTCCAGGCCTGGTGCTTCTCCGGAATGTTCTACGGCACCAACACCGGTCGCGGCTCGATCACCCCTGACCTCACCGAACAGGCCGACGACAACAACGGCGGCGCGGGCGACCGCCCCGGCGAACGCCGCTTCCACGGCACCTCCGAAAACGTCACCAACTGGTTCGCCTGGGGCCAGCATCCCTCCCTCGACCCGAACGCCGCGGTTGAACCCTCGATGTACGAGTGCAATCCGTGGGCGGCGCGGGATGCCGGTTGGCTCGAGTAGCTCGTTCCGCGCCTGATCGACGAGGTCAGCCGATTTCGCGAGGCTCGACCGCACGCTCTCGGAGCGTATAGGTGTCCTCACCCGCCGTCCGACACCTCGGGATAGAAGACCCGGTCCGCCGCCAGAAGTACTGCTGCGGCAGCGATTTCGCGATCATCGCCATCGAGCAACGGTAGAACGTCTCCGGCATGGAATATCGGCAGATGCAAGGCGCCGCGCTGGTGTGCTTCGATCAGGCCCACTATCAGAGACCGGGGTAACCGGGGTGGGGCGACTCGACGGTCGGGCGCGCTCATGCCAGTGAGTGTGCCCGCGTGCACCGACAGACGAACTGATGCTGCCGGGCCGAAAGTAGAGGCACGACCTCACGCCGATGAGCGAACACTCGAATCGGGAAAGGCTGCCCCGGTTTCGAGGAGGTTGCGTTGTGCACAGGGTGTCATTGGCTCTGCGATGGCGGTTGGCTCCGCAGATTCGATGACGCGCTGGACGGTAGGGTTGCGGCGGTGAACAATCCAGGGGGAAGCCCGCACTATCCGAATCCTTCGCAACAGCCCGACAGTTTCTATGGCGGTGCGCAACAACAGTTCCCGCCGGGGTATCGCGACCACGGCGGTTACGGTGCCTCGCAGTACTCGAACAGCATGGTTGGTGGGCCGTACGCCGGGTGGGCTGCTCGGGTGGGTGCCACAGTTCTCGATGGCCTCATCATCGGAATTCCGGCCGGGATCCTGTTCGGCCTCGCCTACGCCACGGGGTTCGATTCGGGAGACAGCTATCTCGTCGCGCAGGTCGACGGCACATTCGAGCGGACGACCGTTGGAGGTGGCATCGATGGGGTCGGCATGACGCTGATGGCGGTCGCGGTCCTGGTCGCCTTGGCTGGATCCGTGCTGTTGATCTACCGGGAGGGTGCCACCGGCCAGACCCCCGGCAAGGCGCTCCTCGGCATTCGCTTGATCAGCGAATCTACCGGTCAGCCCATGGGTTTCGGGGCGGCGCTGGGGCGCAAGTTCTGCCATGTCGTCGATTCGTCTGCCTGCTACATCGGTTTCCTGTTTCCGCTGTGGGACGCCAAACGTCAAACCCTGGCCGACAAGATCACCAGCAGCGTGGTCGTGCGCACCTGATGGGCATGTACTACTCGAGAGGGATACCCGGAAACCGCTCCGCGGCGGGATGTGCCGACCTCCTCGGTTTTCTAGCGTTGACGGGGTGATCGAGGCAGAGAGTTTGACGAAGGTTTACGGTGCGACGACTGCGGTGGCGGAGCTGACGTTCCGAGTCGCGCCGGGGGTGGTGACCGGATTTCTGGGGCCGAATGGGTCCGGTAAGTCCACCACGATGCGGCTGATTCTCGGTCTCGATCGGCCCACCAGCGGGCGAGTTCTGTTGAGTGGTAAGCCATATCGGGAGTTGATCGAGCCGTTGCGCGTGGTGGGCGCGCTGCTGGACGCGGCGGATGTGCATGGCGGGCGCAGTGCGCGCGAGCACGTGGCGATGCTGGCGGCGAGCAATCGGATATCTGCTCGCCGGGTTCGGGAGGTGCTCGACGCCGTGGGGCTCGGTGGGGTGGCGGATCGGCGGGTGCGGGAGTTCTCGTTGGGGATGCGGCAGCGGCTGGGGATCGCGGCGGCGTTGCTGGGGGGATCCGGCGGTGCTGATTCTGGACGAGCCGATGAACGGTCTCGATACCGGGGGCATCCGGTGGTTGCGCGGGTTGTTGCGGTCCATGGCGGACGAAGGGCGGACGGTGTTGCTGTCGAGCCACGTGATGAGCGAGATGGAACTGGTGGCCGACCATCTGCTGGTGATCGGCGCCGGACGGCTGCTCGCCGACGAGCCGGTCGCGGATTTCGTCGCCCGTCACAGTGCGCCCGTTGTGCGTGTCCGGAGTCGCGAGCTTCCCGCGCTGTTGGGAATAATCAAGGCGGAGAGCGAAATTCGCGATGGAGTCGGCCTCGTGCACGGCATGCCGCCGCGTGAAATCGCGCGCATGGCGATGACTCACGGCATCTTGCTCGACGAGCTGGCACCCGTCCACGCCTCGGTGGAGGACGTCTTCACCCGGCTCGTGGGACAGCACGAAATCCGGGAGACGGCGTGACAGCCGCGCAGGTGCACGCCGAGCTGATCAAACTGCGCTCGCTCCGTTCGCTGTGGCTGCCGCCGGCGGCGGCACTGCTGCTGCCACCGCTGACCGCAGTGATCGTCGGGCTGACCGGCAGTATGGAAGCCGGCGACACCGTTCTCGGCGGGTCGCTCACCGGCGCTCCGATGGCTTTGACCGTTATCGCCGCGTGGGGCGCACTCGTCGTCACCACCGAGTTCGGTTCCGGGACGATCCGCCCGGTACTGGCCGCGACACCGCAGCGTGGCGCGCTCCTGCGGGCGAAGGCGGTGGTCGTCGCGGGCGTGGCCGCGCTGGTTTCCTCGGTGTCGATCACCACCGCCTGGCTGATCGGCGGCGTCGCCATCGATTCCGCGAAATATGCTGCGGGCGAACCATTCCCGGGGCTGATCGGGATCTACTGCTGCTTCCCTGCGGTGGCGCTGCTCGGTCTCGCGGTCGGCGTGGTGTTGCGCAGTTCGGTCGGGGCGGTCGCGGCGGTGACCGCGCACCTGGTGCTGCCGCAGCTCACCGCGGCACAGGTGCTCGGGGATCTGCACAAGTGGGTCACGGTCATCGCGCCCAGCACGGTCGTAGCCAAATTGGCCCAGAGTGCGGACGCCGCACCGGAACTCGTCGGCACGCTCGGCGGGTGGCCGCGCTTGGCGCTGGTCCTGGCCGGTGTGCTGGGTGCGCTGGTCGCGGCTCAGCGTGTCCTGGATCGCGCGGACATGTGAAGACGCGCACGCGATCGCCGATAGTGGAGGGCATGAACGGCTTCGACCGCCTGGCCCAGCGCGTCCGGGTGCCACCGGCGGCACTGGCGTTCGTGGCGACGCTCGCCCTCGCCGTGGCGGTATTCGCGATCGTCCTGCATACCCTGCGGTCCGATACCAGCCTGGCGGACCGCTCATCGATCGGTCTCGCGTCGATCCAGGCCCTGGCGGTGGTGGCGGCGAGGCGGCTGCCGCTCGTGGCGTGGGGAAGCTCGATCACCGCGGTGGTCCTCGCCACGATCTGGACCGGCGGCGAGTCGTGGGTCGATGCGATGACCAACAGCTATCTGCTGGTCCTGGGCCTGATCGCGCTGACCGTGCCGGTGTGGGCGTCGGCGGCCTGCTGGGCCGGGACACTCGCCGTGGGAGTCCTCGTCACGGTCTTCCTGCGGCCGGACGACTGGCTGTCGGAGCTACTCGAACTGAGCGCCCTGGCCGGACTGGTACTGGTGGCGGGCGCGGCGGTGCGGGGGTTGCTCGCCGCGCATCGCAGCCTGCGGGCCGAACAGGCCGCGGTGATCCGGCAGCGCGAGCGCACCGCCCTGCTGGAGGAACGCGCTCGGATCGCCCGCGAGCTGCACGATGTGGTGGCCCACCACATGTCGGTCATCGCGATCCAAGCCGAGACCGCCCCGTTCCGGGAACCGGAGACGATGCCGCAGACCTTCGCGGCGATCCGCACCAGCGCGGTGACCGCCCTCGGCGAAATGCGCCGCATCCTGGGCGTATTGCGCGCCGACGACACCGGCGTGCTGCCGCAACCCACGCTCACCGACCTCGAGGAGATGGCAGCGGCGGTGCGCGCCACCGGCACCCGCGTGGAGCTGAGGATCACCGGAGACCCGGCAGCACTGCCCGCCGGACTCGGTTTGTCCGGCTACCGGATCGTTCAGGAAGCGGTGAGCAACGCGGTCCGGCACGCACCGGGTAGGAATATTCGCATCGAAATCGACGCCGGTGACGACTGTGTCCGCCTCCAGGTCGACAACCAGCTGCCAGCCACCGTGCGTGTCATCGCGGACGGTCTTCCCGGGTTCGGGTTGACCGGAATGCGTGAGCGCGCCAACGCATTCGGTGGACAACTGACCGCCGGTCCTGCCGACGACGGCTGGTTCCGCGTCACCGCCACTCTGCCGATCGGGGAGTGACCATGACGCGGATCCGGGTGCTCATCGCCGATGATCAGGAACTCGTCCGGGAAGGACTGGCCGTCCTGCTGGCCGCCCAGCCCGATATCGATGTCGTCGGCCAGGCCGCCGACGGTCTGCACGCGGTCCTCGAGGTCGAGCGATCGAAACCCGATGTCGTCCTGATGGATGTGCGCATGCCGGTCGTGGACGGCCTCGAGGCCACCCGCCGGATCATCACGGCTGGACACAGCGCCCGCATCATCATGCTCACGACCTTCGACCTCGACGAATACGTCTACACCGCACTGCGTTACGGTGCCAGCGGCTTCTTGCTCAAGGAATCCTCCGCACACACCCTGGCCGAGTCCGTGCGTGCGGTAGCTCGTGGTGATGCCATGCTCGCCCCCTCGGTGACACGCAGGCTGCTCACGGAATTCACCGAGCGCCCCGGCCGGCGCACCGCTTCGATGCGTAACCGGCCGGGAGCGCTCACCGCCCGCGAGACCGAGGTCCTGATCCTCATCGCCGGCGGCCTGTCCAACGCCGAGATCGCCGGCGAATTACTGATTTCCGAGCAGACCGTGAAGTCACATGTCGGGCGAATTCTGGAGAAGCTCCAGCTGCGCGACCGCACCCAGGCCGCGATCTACGCCTACGAAACCCGACTGCTCAGGCCCGATTGAGCGCTGGCCTAGAGAGCGCAACCGATCACGCGAGCATCCGCGAGCGGAACGCCGTGCCGGTTCACACAGTCGACCGCGTCGTCGACACCCATCACATTCCACCCGACATTTGGGGTGTATTTGAACATGTACACGACCGGGTGCAGGGTGCCTTCCGGTTGACTCAGCGCCGTCGCGTAGTTCCCACTGCACTTCGCGTTCTGGAGGTCGGCCAAGGGGAACTTGGGTCCTCCCGTCATGCGCAGTGTGGTGATCAGGTATTCGCGGGTGACCACGGCGCACGGCTCGGCCGACGCGGGCGCCGCCGTGGTTTTCGGCGGCTTCGACGGAGCCGGCTCCTCGGCGGCGGGTGCGGTGGTCTCGAGGGTGGGTGCCGTGGTCTCGCCCGTGGGCGCGACGGTTGCGGGGGTGGTGGTGCCCCGAGCGGATGTGGAAACGGTGCTCGATGCCGAAGGAGCGGCATCGGAGGCGCCCTCGCCACCGCACGCCGTGAGAGCCACCGCGAGGGCGGCCGTCGCGGTCGCGAGCAGAACAGATCGGGTCATATTTCCTCCGCGCTAGAGGCCGCCCAACCGGCGGCTGTTTCCAGATCATCTGAGCGCCTGCGAATTTCATTACACAGGCGAACTATGAGGGAACTCACAGGTCGGCTCCGGACCGGGATCGGTTCCGAACCGGACACACGCGTCGCCGTCCTGGTCAAAGGGCGCGTATCCGCTCGGCTCCAGGCGCAAACTGGTTGTGTCCCATGACGAATCAGCAGTGGAGTGCGCCATGCTCGTTCTTACGGATCACACCAAATCCGGCAGCACAGAGACCTTTCCGCAGAAGGACTTCATGGAGGGGGCGAAGTTGCTCGCGGGGAGGGTCGATCCGCCCACCAAATCAGCAGGGGCGCTACACAAGTTGCTCACCATCGTGGTCCAGGTCGCAGTGGACGACGCCGAGACCACCTTCACCGAGGACGACGTCGCCTACGCCTACCGCAAACTGGTCCGGCTGGCCAAGGCGCGAGTGCTGAGATGGGAAGTCGACGCCATCGAGTGCGAGAAGTTCCTGGCGGACAAGGAGAACGGCCAGCGCGCGACATGGCTGAGCCGGACCCAGAAGGAGCAGGACAAACGGCTCGAGACCCTCGAACAGAGCAAGTTCGTGGTGTTCACCCGCGGCACCGACCCGACGCAGGCGCTCAACATCATGATCTACGAGACCTTCGGCGGTGTGCTCGCCGGTCCGGAGCGCACGGACCGGCCGACCGAGGAGGAGGCGGGTGTGCAGACCGGTTTCGGCGTCAAGATGACGAGTCAGGGGCGGCTGGAGGAGTGGTCGCTGGGCACCCTCGACGGATTCTCGACCGGTGGGTACATGCTCATCGCGGCGGCGAAACCGGACGCCGTGCGGTTGCCTCCGGTCAAGGTGCGCGGAGCCGGTGAGCGCGGGGTCACCGGGTTCGCCGATCAGCGACTGCTCGGCGTCGCGATCCTCAAGGCCGGTCCCAAGTCCACCGCCGATCCGCTGGAACGAGCGATCGAAGGTCTGATGAAACAGGGAAAGGACAACGCGACGAGCGCCCTGCGCGACGCGGTATTGCATCGCTGAGTGCGTCGTGGCATTCGACTCGAACGAAGCGGAGGAATTCCGGTAAGTCGCGTCCACCGAATGTGCGGTGCGAGGTCGTATGTTGTCGAGGCGATGATTACCGACGACGAGCGACACCTCGCGGACCTGCTGGATTCGCTGCGCCGGGAAGCGCCGGATCTCGCGGCGAATTTCGCCCAGCGCTTCCGGAGCGACCTGCTGGGTTATCACGGCCTCGATGACGCCGACATCGTCGAGGCGGTCTTGCGTGCCGTCGACGGCCTGATCGCGATGGCACGCGAGCAACGCCCGGCTACCGACGACGAACTCGCGGGGCTGCGCGGGCACGGGGAGTTACGCGCGGACCAGGGCGTGCCCCTGGAATCGGTGATGCGGAGCTGGCAAATCGCGATTCGTGAAGTCATTCGCAGGATCGGAGAACTGGCCGAATCCGCGAACGTGCCGGTTCCCGTCCTCCGGGTATTCGTGGACGCCATGCTCGCCGCCATGGATGAGGCGATGCTGGAAATCAGCACCGGATATCGCGCCCGCGAATTCCGCCTTTCCCGGCAACTGGACATCCGCCGGGACGAGTTCGTGCGCGCCTTGTTCGGCGGCGGGCTCACTCCCGAAGAATCCCGGCGCGAGATGCAGGCGTTCGGGCTGACGCAACCGAGGTACGCCACGTTCCGGGCGGTGCCCGCCGACCGGACGGCCGAGCACGTCGATTGGGAATTGCGGCAGCGGCCCGGCTGTCGGCCGCCGTATGGTCTGACCGCGGTTCTCGATGGTGACGTGGTCGGCTTGTGCACCCTGGAGCAGGGGTCGCTGGAACTGGGCACGCTGGTCGTGGGTGTGGGGCCCGCGGTCGAACTCGACGAGGTGGCGTCGTCGTTTCATATCGCCGGGCGGGTGGCCTCGACGGCACTGGACTTCGAGTTGCCGGGCCAGCACACGCTGGCCGAATTGGGGCTGCTGACCGCGGTGACCGCTGACCCCGCGCTCGGCAAAAGCCTCTCGGCACGTTACTGCGACCCGCTGACCACCGACGACGAAATGGAAATCCTGCGCACCGTCGATTGCTACCTGTCCAACGGCATGAACGCCGCCGAGACCGCCACGCACATGTTCGTGCACCACAACACGGTGCGGCACCGATTGTCCCGTTTCGAAGAACTGACCGAGGTGCGGCTGCGGGATCCCCACATCGCCTCGCAGGTCTGGTGGGCGTTGCGATACCGGCAATTGCGCACAATGGGCCGATCGAATGATCAGGTGCGTTCCAGCGCCGGATAGCGATAGGTGCCGTCGATCACCGCCGAGCCCGGAAAGTACGTGCGGTGCATCACCGTGAACGGCGAATCCGGGACCGGAAGCCAGTTCGCGACGGGTGTCCTCGGCCGATCGGCCGACAACGCGACGGTGAGGGTTCCGTTCGCGCTGGGCCGCAGCCGATCGCTGCGCGTACCCAGGCGCAGCGTGATCGGCCCGTCGGCCGGAACGGTGCCCGAGGGCGCGCACACCGAGAGTTCCCAGAAGCCGCCCGGGCGGTGCGGTGTCCGAAACGCGTCGAAACTGAGGACGTAGAGATTCGCGCCGTGCAGCGGTAGGCCTTCGCGGTCGGTGAAGTAGAGGATTTCCTCGACGGCTCTGGGCACGCACGCCGAACCGGTTGCTTGCAGAGATGTCATGAGGCCATGATCGGGCGGCACGGGCGCCGCGGCATTGGAAAAACTACCGCGACACCTCCGGCGGCGATGTGAATTCGACCAACCCGCCGGGGTCAGCGCGCAGGGACGCAGCCCCGGGCCTCGAACTCGGCCTTGGACGAGTACTGCCCATCCGGCAGGTACTGGGCCATCACGGCCTTCTCGTCGCCGGGGACCTTGGTGTTCTGCACCGCGTGGCCGAAACCCTGGCCCGGCAGCATGTTCCGCAGGATCAGGTAGGCGTCCTGCGTGTGCCCGGCGCCGTCACCGGCCGCGGGCAGCGGCAGCCAGGCGATCCCGCAGGCTTCGGTCGCGTTGGCCGGTCGGTGCTCGGGCAGGCTCGCGACGATCGTGTAGCGGCGCGCGCTGTCGAGGGGCACCTGTTCGTCGAAGAGGCAGCCGGTCACCCGGGTGGTGGCGATCGATTCGTTGCTGCACAGCGACCAGTACCGCATATCGACGTCGCCGTCGGTGCTCCGGGCGCCGGCCAGGGTGCGCGGCGTGCGGGGGAGCGTCCCGGTCAAGGTCAAGACTTCGCCGAAACCCCTACTGACGCGAGCGGCCACGCCCATCGAGTGCCGTTGTCTTTGTTAGACAACCGACCTTTAGTGCATGGCATGTCATATCTACTGACTGTCAACAGGGGATCGTTGGGGAGGAACCCAACCGTTGGAATCGTTCTACATCCCAATCAAATTGGGGTACGCAAGCCCGTTCGTGCGTGTTTGAATCGACGGAGAATGTTGAGGAGACAACCCGGCGGTCGGCAGACATCCGAGTCGGCACGGCTCCGCTCGAGCGGAGCGGGTTGAACCGGTCGATTGCCCAAGTGTGAGGTTCGGTAGGCGATGCTTTTTCGGAGCGTCTCAGGGCGTCCTAGTGTCGGACTGTGTTCCGTGCTTGTCGCATTGGTCGCCATAACCCTCGTTTCATCGTGTGGTAATGAGGATCGTGGAGGTCGGGAGCTGGAGACCAAACGTGGGTTCGCGATCTTGTCGAGTACGAGGGGGCTCAGCCTCACCGATGGCAAGTCCGTTCGGGAGTTGAAGGCATTCCGGACAGAGGCAGCCAACTGGAACGGCACGTCCGCGGTTTGGCGAGACGCAAACTCCGCTGTCGTTATTTCCGGCGGCACGATTGCGATAGTAACCGCCGACGGTGAGCGAGTTACGGCGCCGTGCGTCGATTGTCGCGGACTGGCTGTCCACGGCACGACGGTGGTCACCGCGCGAACAAACTTCCGTGCCGGCGATGGGTTCGACCTTGTTGAACTCGACGGCAACTTGCGGGAGATCCGGTCGACTCCGGTACAGCGCGTGAACGAGCGGTGGCTCGGCGTGCGCAATGCCGACGACGTGCGACCGCCGGAAGTCGTAGCCGCTACCGCGGACGAGGTATATGTGAGCTACATATCTCGATCGGGCGGAGCTCGGCACGGACCAGAGATTATCGCCAAACATTCCCGGGATGGAGATCTGCGCGCGTACACCCTGGTAGATGGAAAACAGTTCGGCCACGCCGTTTCGCCGGATCTCCGATATCTCGCCGTGGCAGCCGGTGGATCTGGTGGGGCTTGTGTTACGACCGCAAACCTACGGGTCATCGATCTGCACGAAATGCGCGAGTTGGACACCTACCCTGACCGACCTCTCGAACATATGACGGCGACAGGATCGCTGTCCGAACCGTGGTTCTATGCAGAGGATGTTCGGTGGGTTGCGGGACACGTGGAGGTCACCGGCCAGGTGCACACCCTTCGGTCCGACGAGAACTGCGATCCCGCGCCGCGGTCCTGGACGCGGCGGTACAGCGTCGAAAGTCGGCAGTTTACAGACATGCTTGCAGCCCCCATACGTGCGGCTCGCGTCATCGGGCCTAGCTGTACGGACCTGATCGGCTACTCCGGAATTGACAGTAAGCGCGTCGTGGTCGCTGTATCGGATGGAAAGCACATCGAATTAGCCACGAGCGCAGGGATCCTCGCGGCGACAGCAGGGAGCCTGTCGTGTTGAACGAAGATGAACAGGTTGTGGAAGAACAAGCGACGAGATACGACGCCTTCATTTCCTATCGGTCTGCGGTCTCGGCTAAGCCCGCTCGCCAGCTCCAGCGCGCTTTGATTGCGCTTTCGAAAAGGCACCGGACCGACGGCGGTGCAATCTCGCTCTTTCTCGATACACATTCTCTTGTGGCAGGCGAACTCGGTGTAGAAATAAGGCGAGCGCTGGAAAATTCGCGATCGCTGATCGTATTGCTGGGGCCCGGCACCAACCGGTCGCCGTGGGTTGATCGGGAGATTCAGCACTGGCTCGAGAACGGTGGCGACAAGTCGAGGCTGTTCTTGGTCCGCCATGACGAATCCGTGAATTTGAAGTGGGACGAGGACAGACAGAATTTCGCCGAACCGGATGCACTGCCCGCCATGCTGTCCGGCTTGTTCGACAGCGAGAGAAAGTGGCTGGAACTGCGGAGTTCGCTGACCGGAACCGATGAGACCGCTCTGGTTGGCTTGTATGCCCCGGTGGCGGGTATCCGGCCCGAGGACCTCCTTCTCGCCGAGGCGGACTTTCAGCAACAACGGCAGCGGCGCACCAGAATGGTCGTCTCGGCGCTGTCCATTCTGCTCGTACTCTCACTGGTCGCAGGCGTCGTCGCGGTCTTCAGCTGGCAAACTTCTGAGGAGAACCGGGTCCGCGCCGACCGAGAAGCGGTACAAGCCAGGGCGGAAGCCAACGCTGCTCAAGCGCTGCTCGCAACCGAGGATTCCGCGGCACTTGGCATTCGTCTCGGGGTGGAGGCTGCCGAGGCATCTTCGAGTGCAAGTGTGCGCGCGGCCCTGTTGGCAGTGGCCGACTCCAGCGCTGTACTCGAGCATGCATTCGAATTCCCCCGGAGCGAAGCGGGTTATCCAGGTACAGGCGTCGCATTTTCGGCCGATGATGCCCGCCTGTTTGCCTGGGGGCATGCGGCAAACCGGGCGGAGTCGTACATCGTCGGCTGGGATCTCGAGACGGGACGCCAACAATTCGGTATCCGACTGGATGTTCCGGCACTCTCTGAGGTTGCCGCGGTCGCGCCGGACTGGGTAGCGGGTTGTTCGGATACCGGCCCCGTCCTGATCAGCACCATCACGCGCGACGTGCGCAAGCTGGCACCGGACTGGCAGCAAATGAGCAGGTGCACACTGCATGTTTTTGGGGGCGGGATGGCGATAGTGACGCGAGAGAAGGAGGGTACACAGGGCAGGTCGTACTTCCTGAACCACGCGGGAGAAGTCAGCGAACTGGCGGGTATGTCGAGCATCGCGGTCCGACAGCACGCATCCTCGGCGATCGTTTCGGGGCCAGGTGGCATCGCGGCTTTGCGAGCAGCTGGAGTGACGTTGTTGAGCGATCAACCGGCGGGCACCGTCGATGTGCTGGACAACGCGGGCGGTTTCGCTGTACGCGCCGACGAGCGGCGATGGGTGATTGGGCGCCCGCAAGGAGAAAAATACGAACTTTCCGAACTTTCGGCAAGCCAGGAAGCTGTTGATTCCGCGCCGGAACTCACCCTTAGCGGGCTCACCGGTGCGCTGGCGGAGGTTGCCGCAGACGGCACGGTGCGTATGGCCGGATCCGCTGAATACGGACAGGTCGCGAGCGACGGCCGCCTCGACAAATTCAATCACGCCACTGATATCGAGCCTGTGGAGGACGGTTTCGTCGTCGTCTACCGTGACGCCGCCTTTGTCGTGTGGCCGCCCGGGCGACACGCGGACCCACCACTGGTGAAGTATTTGCCGCGCGAAACCTGGCGGGTGCTGCATGCGGGGTGGAGCATGGCTGCCGCGCGAACGGGGCAGACAGCGGTGATCGGATCATGTGCCGACCGAGACAAGATCTACCTCCGTGACAGCAGCAATCCGTCGACAGTTTGGATGATCGGTTCCGACGAGCTGGCAACGAAGATCGAGGACTTTGTCGCTGCCGGATCCGAATGCGGGGTCGTGGCAGCCTCGGAAGGCATACGATTCAAGCCCAAATATCATTTCGAGGATAGCAATCTGGTATTGCGGAAGAACGCGGCGTTCGACGCTGTTGCGATCGGTGCAGCCGAATCCAAGATCGCGGTAATCCAGGCGGACCTCCCCATCGAGGTGTTGTCCACCAACGGATCCGCGAATAAGCCCTGGGGTGCGAGGCAATTGCCACAGCCTGAGGTAGCGACCGCCCTCGGTGATAGTCGAGTGGTGTTCCACAAAGGAGCGGTTACAGTACGACGGGACGGTGCAGTGCAGCGATGGCGAACCACTGTTCCCAGTAAGGTGCTCGCCGTACACCCCGCCGGCCGGGAGATCCTCGCCATCGATAGTAAACCCGCCGCGCGCCCTGTTTTCGTCACAGATGAAGGGGTGGAAGACGAGGCGGACCTCGTATGTGCGACGACGCCTCTCGGATACATCCCTCACCCCGGCTTCCAATCATCCAAAAAAGCTGCGGCACAACCTCTCCTGGTTGCCGATCTGGCTCGTGGAGTGATCGATTGTCGTACCGGCAGGCTGATCGACGCGATGGAACCGAGTCGGATCGTGGACTACGGAATCACCGAGGACGGGGGGCGAATTCTCTGGCGCGACGATAACGAACGTCTGCAGATAACTGATTGGCGCGCCGCGGATAGTCAGGTGCGGAATAGGGCCGCGCCCGACGAGATCAGCAGGCCCGGAGCGCAGGTCTTCGCTACCAGCGACATGATCGCCGGAATCGCCCAGGGCGAGGGACTACTTCGGATATTTCGTACCAACGGCAATGGTTGGAAGCATCAGTCAACCGTTCCCATGATGCTGCGAAAACTAGCTGGGATCGCCCTCGCCGACAACGGTACGCTGGCCGTGGTGGTGGCCGAGAACGCTGCCTTCGAGATTTTTGACACCGCGACCGGGCGCCGCTTGGTTACTGGTCATCCGGAACTCATTGGCAACGATCAACCAGAGCGCATCTCGGTCACCGAGTCCGACGGATTTCTGACCATTCTGGTGTATCGGAAGGGTGATATCACCGCGAAGATCGGAATCGAAGTGCCGATCACTGTGTCGCTATTGGTAGGGCAGCTCTGTACCGCCTATTCTGCTCCCTTGTGCAATGGGCGCAGCAATTGATGATAGGGGAATTGCGATGTCGCTTTGGCTCATCCGGTGGTATTCCGGCTCGACCTAAATCTTGAGCTCGGGATGATTGCCCTCATACTCGACACAGATTAAGTGCACGCCACTAATCAGGACATATGCCCAGATCCGGGATAGTTCTTCAGGTATCTCACTCGTTCTTGTCCTGATAGGGCGGTACCGGCTTGGCGGCACGCGGTTGCGATGAAATCGCCACCGACCAGTCCCGCGATCTTCCAAGGCCGCACGCTGTCGCGCGGCGTCACTTCTAGTACTAGTGCGCACTTCGGGCCCGAGCGGTATGCGGCGACGATCAGCCGATCCAGCACCGGGGGACGGCCACCCGGCCGACCCCTGCGCCGCCGGTTCGCTCACTGATCGGCCCGTTCGGGAATCGCGCGGGCTCACGTTCCAGGATGCTTGACGAAACTTGGCCTGACGTCCATCGATTATTTCGAGGTGCCGATCGTTTGGCTGCCCGCTTCGCCATCGAGAGGCCAGTAAATGACTGGTAACGCTGGTCTCAAGACAGTGCTCTGCGTCGGACTCGAGAAGAGCGCGACCTGTTGTGCTCAGTGATCACCGTTCAATTGAGCTGCAGTACGCCTAATTGCGTGCAAGAACGGCAAATCTTCGTCCTGCACAGATGGTGCCAGCTCGTTGTACGGCACCAGTGCAGAATGCGAGCGATCTTTCACCTGCATCCACGCAGCCCACGCGTCGTGAACGTCCTCCGCTGTGGTCGATTCCCCTTTGACTCGTGCGAGGAGTGCGTAGAGGACAAACAGCGCGTCGGCTCCGTCCGGCGGCGAAGCCTCCCGTGACAGGTTGTCGCGGATCCGATTTGCGATCGTATCGAGATAGGTCATCCTCGAAGTCTCCCTACGAAGAGCAGCACGTGCACTGCCATGAACACGAACGGGACACGGCGTTCGCTGACGCCCAGCTCAGCGTAGCGGGCGCGCCATGACCGCACAGGGTCCCGCCTGAGCGCCGCCCACTCGTCGGAGAATACCCGTACAGGCAGCTCCTCCTCGATCTTGTTGATGACCTCAAACTTCGCTCGGTTGAGGTCGCGGTAGCTCTTGAGCTGTAGCCACCAGGTCGCGGAGAGGGCGAGACCTGCGACTGCGACAGCGACCGACGCCCATAGTGATTTCGTGAGGCGTGGGTCAGCAAGCCCCAGCACCGCGACGAACGCCGTCTGTACTGAGAGAAAAAAGGAGTTCGCGGTGCCTCGGCGTGCGGATACGCGGTCCGCCATCTCCACGGCCAGCTTGTAGAGATCGAGTACCTGGCTCGGGGGCGTGGGTCCAGTGGGATTGTTCACCTAGCTCCGCCGATTAGTAGTTTGAGATTGGGCCAGGTCCAGTCGTACATGTTGTCGCTGACTCGCGCTGCGGCCGGCTTGGTGCATTCCTTCCGGTCATAGCCCTTCAGTAGGAAGTAGCCGATCGACTCGTCCCGCGTGATCTCTAATTCGGTTGAAACGCCTGAGGCAACGTGCGTGTGCTCACCGCACATGACAATAACGATGTCGCATGCACGGATTCTCCGCCGCGCCTTCATTTTCCAGTCCCACGACGGTTCCTTGATCGACCAATCATGAACGGCAAAGGGAGAGTCTGTCTTTCTGGCCTGGCTTATCAGGGCTTCTTTCAGGAACCTGTCGTAGTCGTAGTCGAAGCTGACAAACACTCGCTTGGCCATCGCGTCTCCTGAACGGTCGATAGAAAATATGGTAGAAATTATCGGACTCTAGTCGCAAAAATCGTGATCCTTATGGTTGATCCCGGAGAATCCTGCTCCACGATGCCATCTGCTCGGCGTCGATATCCAAGGGGCCCTGCAACCGTTCCAAACCCTGCAATATGCTCTCCACTTCGGCCGCTGTCGGTCTATGGGTGCGCACTGCGGCGAGGTGAGCTTGTGCCGCCACCAGATCACCGCTGACGATGGCTGCGGTGGCTGCCGTGGCCTCGGTCCAGAGATTCCGTTCTGCAATCCGATTGATGATTGCGAGCGCTCTCCCGTATGTTAGAGCGGCATCCGACTTGCGCCCGAGTTGGAGCTCTGCGTTGCCGAGCAGGTCTGCAAGGTAATATGAGTTGGAGTTCTTGGCGAAGGCTGCCGAATAGACTTCGCGGGCCTCCGGTATGTGCCCCTGCGCTCTGAACCATCGGCCCTTGAGCGCCGCGCATTCGACATTCGACGCAAAAGCGTCTGGGGCGAGGCTTGCGATGCTCTGCAGGACCTGGTCGGTGTCTGCGTAGTTCCGATCGGACAGGTAAGTCTGGCCGAGAGAGCGCAGAATGAATAGGTCACGCGGCGACAGCTTGCGGGCCATCTCGAACTGTGCGGCCGCCTCCCGGTAGTTTTTGGTCGCCAGATACAGTTCCGCTAGCCTTCGATGAAGCCGGATATCGATCGGGTTCTGCTCGATGCCATGGCCTTGACCGAATGCTACGAGAAGCCATTCGTGGAGCTGCTTTACCTCGGAAGCCCTGCCATCGGCGGCCAATGTGTCGAGTCGCTCGCACCATTCGCTGACGATCGGCTCGCTCGGCGTCAGCGGAGCCGTCCGCAACGCCTCGGCCACTGTATCGAGCCACTGCATCGCTACGGAGTCCACCCTCTGGGCAGCTCTGATGGTTGCAGTCCTATCGCCGCTGAACTGCTCTACGAATTCGTTGAGCAAGAGTTTGACGTCGGGAAGCGAATCACCGCGCGCAATGTGGGCGTGGCTGTTCGCGAGCGGCGAAGGGACGTCGCTCATCCCGATCTGAAAGGTGATCGGGCGAACGGTGCGCAGCTGTGCCGCCGGTGCGGCCAGTACAGCCCCGAAGACAGCGCCGGCTTCCCATAGCACCCATGGCTTGCGCACCGATGTCGGCGTGAGGACCACCAGGGTGACAGTCGCCGTCTGAACATGCTTGGCGATCCACTGAAACCAGTCCTCGCCGAACTTGACGCTGCTGCCCAGTTCGCGACTTGTGGAGTATACGACCGTGACGGCGCCGACGCCGAAAAGCGACTTGACCGCATCGTCCACCGCATCGGCGATCGCCTTGTCGGACTCCGTGTGGCTTATGAAAATGATGGGTCTGTCCGGATCTGCTTCTGTGCTCATTCCCCAATCCGTACTCTCATGATCATACGGTTCCACCGGGGATCGTAACCCCAACGGGAAGCTGTCAAGGAGCGAACGGGCTGTAGCGACCGTACGGTACGAATCGTGGTGTATCGCTGCGCGTTTGGCGCTGGAGCGGAGGACGCCGGGCGATCCCTCGATCCTCGGTCTGGGCCAAGGAGCTCGGCTCATCACTAAAGCTCACCGCTCAGACGGAAAGTGTCCTCCGCCCCGGCTACTATCGCTGAACCGCGGCTAGTCGCGGGACTGCGAAGTGATCTCGGTGGGGGACGTATGCGTCGGCCCTGCCGTGCCCGACCCTATGGAGACCACATGGCAACCGGACTACATGATGAGGATCTCCCAGGCTTCTGGCATGACGCCGATCTGGCGTCGACGTCTGCGCAGCGAATGTATCTGCGACTCACTAGGATTCGGTTGATCGGCACGATCGCGGCAGCGATTGGTGGCGCTTTGTCTTGGTCACTCGGTTTTGTGGACCTGTGGGGCGTGTTCGCGATGGCGGGATTCTGTGCGGCCTTGACCGCAGAGATGGCTCTAACCCTCCTGCATCCGGAGCGCGACTGGTACGCAGCTCGCGCCTTGGCTGAGTCCTGTAAGACGCTTGCTTGGCGCTACGCTGTCGGCGCTGAGCCGTTTCGAATCGAGGTGAACTCCGTTGCGGCACATGCTGTCATGGCTGGTCGACTGTATGATCTCTCTCGGCAGGCAGGAGGAGCGATCGCGATCGGCGGCACGGCCACCGCAGTCGTGACCTCTGGGATGGAGACGCTGCGGGGGTCGGCGTTCGACGACCGGAAGGGTGCCTACATCGAGCAGCGGACGCGCGCGCAGCAGAGTTGGTACGCCGAAAAAGCCTCTGTAGCAAGGCGGTCCGCGAAGTTCTGGCGAGTTCTCCTCGTGATCGCAGAACTGATCGGATTGATAGCGGCAACCCTGCGCACCGTCGGCGCGATTCGTTTCGACTTGCTGGGAATAATCGCCGCGCTCGTAGGCGCGGGCTCGGCGTGGTTGGCCGTGCGCCAGCACTCCGCCAAAGCTGCAGCGTATTCTACCGCTGCCAATGAATTAGCTATTCAGGTCGGCCGCCTTGCCGACACGGTAGAGAGTGGTTGGTCGGAGGCAGTGAACGATGCTGAGGAGGCGATTAGTCGCGAACACGCGCTGTGGCTGGCATCGAGGTCTTCAGGCTCGTCCTGACATAGGTAAGGACAACTGATTCGAATACTTCTATCCTCCTGATGCATTAGCATCGCGAACGGATCTTGGCGGAATCGATCGAGACCAACGGGTACTCCCGAGCAAATGCCAGATGCATGAGGCATTGCCGATGTCAGGTTCGGTGAGACCCGTACCGCAGTGTCGAGGCTGTCTCCCGACGCCTGGGGTCAACCTGTCCTGTGCTCTCGTGGTCCGTGGCGTGGCAGCCGAACCGCTGAAGGATTTGAACCCCTGGCTATAGTGGTGGACGACACGACGGCCCGACGGCGTAGTTCTTGGCGCGGTGTTGATGTTGGGCTGAGGACTCGCCACGGCCACAGTGGTAAATTCGCACGAGGGATGCGCAGGCCCGGAGCGATCGTTCGACGTCCTCAGAGAGCCCACTGAATCGACGGTCGAAGCGGAGTCCCTGGATCGGCGCGGCCAGCTAGCGCATGTCGCAGGTTCTGATGTGCTGGGGCCGCCTTAGCGGGCAGGTCGGCCGACATGCCAGAGGCAGGGATCGGAGATTTGCGTGGATGAGCAGCACCAAATCCGATCCGTTACCCTGGTCGCTGCTAGAGAGATCGCTCGAGGTTAGGAAAACATGGGAAGCACCGCGCTCGATATTGTCGCATTGATCACCAACCGCGCTGCGGCATTCTGGAATTGGCTGGCCACCGGCTCCGCGGGATTCCCTCCGCTGTGATGCCGCGCTGACCAACTCTCGGCGAAACCCCCTGGTCTGTAACTCATTCGAGGACAACGGACGGGGGGTTTTCTCATGCGCGGGCGCGTCGGCCGACGTATGTTGTCGAGCATGAGCATCACCGAGCGGGTCCGGCCCCCGCGCTGGTTCTCCGTCGCCATGGGTCTGCTCACGCTGGTGGTGGCCGTGCTGTGCCTGGCGCTGTGCTGGGTGCTGGCGGCGCAAGGTGGGTTCGTGACCAAGGCGCTGCTGTGGGCGGCGCTGGTGGGGGTCGGGCTGGTCACCTCGGTGCTCGGGCTGATCGGGCTGGTCCGCTATCACGCGATCCAGTTGTGCCTGGCCGCGCCGCTGCTGATCGGGGCGCTGGCCGCGCTGGTCTGGTACGGCGTGCCGGAGCGGGCGGGGTGGGAGGTTTCGCGCGGGATCCTCGAGGATCAGTCGACCGAGTGCGCGAATCCGGGGGATCGGACCCGCCTGGGCGTCTACGTGATCCGCTATATCGAGCGCCGGGACGGCGGCTGCCTGTTCTACACCGACGGCTCCGATCTGGACCGGTCGGGATTCGCCTATTTCCCGAACGCGGGGCCGCCGACGCTGGGTATGCCGCAGGGGCCGGGCATCGGGTACGAGGCGTTCGACGGTCCCTGGTATCGATTCACCGAGAAGTCCTGAATTTTCCGCTCGCCGGAGCGTGTGCTGAACGATTGCTGTGCGTTCTTCCGGTTACTGTCGATGCGCTGTTTCTATCAGGCGGTCGCGCGGAATGGAGGAGCGGTGGGTCTCGGAACGGTGTTCGTCGGTGAAGCCGTCGGTACGGCTGTGCTGGTCCTGCTGGGCGCGGGCGTTGTTGCCAATGTATTGCTGGTGAAGTCGAAGGGCTTCGACGGCGGCTGGCTGCTGATCAACTTCGGCTGGGGTCTGGGTGTCATGGCGGGCGTGTACCTGGCCTTCAAGACCGGGGCACATTTGAATCCGGCTGTCACCCTGGGCATTCTGTGCAGCGGCGCGAAGGTCTTCGCGCCGGGTATCGCGGTGACCTTCGCTGCGACACTGACCTATATCGCGGCCCAGCTCGCCGGCGCTTTCGTCGGCGCCTGCCTGGCCTACCTCGCTTACAAGAAGCATTTCGACGCCGAACCCGACGCAGCCAAGAAGCTCGCGGTCTTCGCCACCGGGCCCGAAATCCGGGACTATCGCTGGAATCTGCTCACCGAGATCATCGCGACCTTCGTGCTGGTGATCGTGGTGCTGTCCTTCGGTCACACGCCCTCCGGGCTCGGCCCGCTCGCGGTCGCCCTGCTGGTCGTCGGCATCGGCGCCTCGCTCGGCGGGCCCACCGGCTACGCCATCAACCCGGCGCGCGATCTCGGCCCGCGCCTGGCGCACGCCGTGCTGCCGGTCGGACGCGCCGCGCGCACTCCGGTCGCGGTCGGCGCGCATCCGCAGGCAGATCCGGGCGCGGCCCGCCCGGCGAGTGCTAGCGACTGGAGCTATGCCTGGGTGCCGGTGCTCGGGCCCGCGCTCGGCGGCATCCTGGCGGGCCTGGCCTCGCACTACATCTTCTGAGCGCGCGGCTCGATCCACAGCGCTTCGGCGAGCGCGCAGAGCTCGCCCTCCGGCGTGGCCACCGCCACACCGACGGTGTATTTGCGGCCGTCCCGATGCGCGGCCCAGGCGTAGGAGACGTAGTCCGCGCCAACGGAAATCGGCCGTAGCCGGGTGCCGGTGAGCGCGGCGGTGACCGCTCCGGCGCGCATGCCGTGCATGGTCATGGCGGCCCAGCCGCCGGGGCAGTCCAGCAACGCCCAGACCTGCTCGGTGGGCAGGACGCCGTCCGGCCCGGCCAGCAGCGGGTCGGGGGTCCACGCGCCGGCGATCAGATCGCTGCCGGGCAGTTTCGAGGTGAACAGGCGCATGCCCTGGCCGGGTGCGCACTCCGCGCCGCAGCCGTAGCAATCCGTGCGCGGGCGTTCCAGCGCCGCCGCGGACGCTTCGCGCGCCTGCGCCCAGGACGGCGCCGCCGGCGCGACGAGGGTGACCGTGGCCTTCGCGGTCTCGACGAGCAGCCGTCCGTCGGCGTCGACCAGCGCGCGCTGACCGGACTCGGTGGCGGTGATCGTCAGCGGGGTCTCGACCGGGACCGGCGCGCGGAAGTCGACGCGCAACTCGGTGGGGTCGGCGGAGCTGGCGGCGAGCAATCCGGCCACGTAACCGCCGAAGGCGACCTCCGGATAACCGTGGGCGTAGCCCGGAATCTCGATCGCCGCCACCACACTCATACCCGAACCTCCACGCTCCGCTACCGGATCGACAGTACCGAGCGTGGATGCGAGTGCTGCCGCCGGTCAGCTCCGCTTCAGGCTGCCCACGCTCAGCGACCCGGGCGCGGGGCCCGTCAACCGCTGCTCGACCGCGCGGACGTAGCCTTCGGGGTCCTTGTCGACCGCGTCGACGCCGGCGTAGTTGCGCGCCTCGAAGGCGGCGAAGTCGACGGCGAGCTGATGGCGGCGCGACAGCTTGGCCAGACGCCGGAAGTCGGTGAGGCCCTCGCGTTCCTCCTCGGCCATGTGATCGCTGTTGGCCAGGTTCGCGGCCGCGACCGCGGCGTACCAGTCGTCGGTGCCGACGGTGTGCCGGGCCACCGCGGCGACCGCGTCGCGGATCTCGTTGTGGTCGTCGATCGCGTCGAGGGTTTCGTCCTCGACTCCGCTCGCCTTGCGCGCGGCGATGCCGACCTGCAGCAGAGCGGGGTAGAAGATCTCCTCCTCGGCGAGCGCGTGCAGTTCGAGGAAGGCGGCGAGCCGGTCCCAGATCGCGGCGAGTACGTCGGTCTGGCCGGGGTCGATCTGCTCCAGGATCGCGAAGAGCCGCCGCTGCTCCCGGTGGTCGTCGAGGATGAGCTCGGTGATGTCCACAATTCCTCCCTGATAAGGCATTTCAGGTCAGTCCCGGGCGCGGGCGCACACCGGCGCGGCCCTCGATCCGACGATATCCCACCGGGCGCGGCCCAAACGTCAGCCTGCTGGCACCGGCCAGTCCTGATCGGAGGTGGCACAGTGAACGAGGGGGCCGAGCGAGGAGGAGCAGGCATGAGCGGACGTACCCCGAGTCAGTGGGAGGAGCGCACCGCGGCCGATCCCGCGCATTCGACGTGGTACGTGGAACGGTTCCGGAAGCTGGCGGCCGAGGGCGCGGACATCGTCGGCGAGGCGCGGATGATCGACGCGATGCTCGCGCGCGGCAGCCGGGTGCTGGACGCGGGCTGCGGCCCGGGCCGCGTGGGCGGGTACCTGCATCGGGCCGGGCACGCCGTGGTCGGGGTGGACGTCGATCCGGTGCTGATCGCCGCGGCGGAGCAGGATCATCCGGGCCCGGACTGGCTGGTCGGCGATCTCGCGGAGCTGGATCTGCCGGCGCGGGGGATCGCGGCGGACTTCGACCTGATCGTGTGCGCGGGCAATGTGATGACGTTCCTGGCGCCCTCGACCCGGGAAGCGGTGCTGTCCGGCTTCGCGCGCCATCTCGGCCCGCGCGGCCGGGTGGTGACGGGCTTCGGGGCCGATCGGGGGTACGAGTTCGCGCAGTTCCTGGCCGACGCCGCGGCCGCCGGACTCGAGCTGGATCTGCGGCTCGCGACGTGGGATCTGCGCCCCTTCGCCGAGGATTCGGATTTCCTGGTGGCGGTGTTCTCCGCGCGCAATATTTGACCTCAGGTTACAAAATACGTACTGTCGACCGCGTGGCACGCACTAAAGGCTTCGATCCCGACGAGGCGGTCGACAAGGCGATGGAAGTGTTCTGGCGCAAGGGATATGCCCGGACCACCCCGCAGAACCTGGTCGACGCGATCGGCATCGGCCGGGGCAGCCTGTACAACGCCTTCGCCGGCAAGCACGACCTGTTCGAGCGTGCCCTGCGCCGCTATCAGGCGCGGGTCACCGCACCCCTGATCGATCTGCTGGACGGGCCCGGCTCGCCGCGTGAGCGGGTGCGGGCCGCGCTGACCATGGTGCTCGACGCGGCCGGCGCCGACGCGCGCGGTTGCCTGGCGGCGAACACCGCCGTCGAGCTGGGCACCGCGGACGAGTCGGTCAACCTGCTGGTCCGGCGCATTTTCGACCGGCAGCACGAGGCCTTCCGGGGTGCGATCGAAGAGGGGCAGCGCGCGGGGGAGTTCGCCGCGGATCTCGACTCGCGCGCGGCGGCCACCTTCTTGCTGACCACGATCAACGGCATGCGGGTGCTCGCCAAGGCGGACCCGCGTCCGGAACGCCTCGCCGGGCTGGTCGAAACCGCCATGCGCGCTTTGTAATTCACACCCGCATGAGCCGGCGCCGTCGTCTGCGCTTATTTTGTAACTGTAGTTCAAGAAAAGGATGTGTCGTGGATCTGCACCTGACCGGAAAGACCGCCGTCGTCACCGGCGCCAGCAAGGGCATCGGCCTGGAGATCGTCCGGGCGCTCACCGCCGAAGGCGTGCGCGTGGTCGCCGCCGCACGCACGGTGACCCCGGAACTGGCCGAACTCGACGCCACCGCGGTGACCGTCGACCTGAGCACACCCGCCGGGGCCCTCGGCCTGATCGACCAGGCCGAGGCGGTCCTGGGCGACATCGACATCCTGGTCAACAACGTCGGCGGCGTCGTGCCCGGCAGCGCCGACGCCGCGGGCTTCCTCGAAGTCACCGACGCGGCCTGGCAGCAGACCTACGAGATCAATCTCTTCGGCACGGTGCGCGTCACCCGGCGCGCGCTGCCCGGTCTGCTGCGGCGGCGCGGCGTGATCGTCAACATCTCCTCGATCGGCGCTCGGGCCGCCTACCATCCCGTCGACTACGGCACCGCCAAGGCGGCGCTCAACAACCTGACCAAGGCGCTCGCCGAGGAGTTCGGCGGTCAGGGGCTGCGCGCGCTCACCGTCTCGCCCGGTCCCACGCGCACCCGCAACTGGTCCGAACCCGACGGGTACGCCGCCGACGTCGCGGCCCAGGCGGGCCTGACGCTGGCCGAGTTCCTGGCCCAGGCGCCCGCCCGGATGGGCATCACCACCGGCCGGCTCACCGAACCGGAGGAGATCGCCGCGCTGGTCACCTTCCTGGTCTCCAGCCGCTCCGGAAACCTCACCGGCGCCGACTACCTGGCCGACGGCGGGGCGATCAAGACCGTGTAGCCGCGTGCGACGGAGATGTAGGGTTCCGCCATAGTCCGAGCATTGCGGTGTGGAGGGGATCCAGGGTTGGCGTCGAATCAGTCGGGGTGGTTGGAACTGCTGCTCGCGGAGGCGCCGTGGCCGGAGCTGGTCCGGCACCGCGACGCGATCCGCGCCGAAGGCGGCGACGCGGACCGCGCCGCCCGCGATGCCGACGCCGCCCTGGAGCTGCGCGCGAAATTGGATCAGCGCCGCCACCGCGCCGCGGAGTTGTCGGCCCTCAACGACATCGCCGTCCGGCTGACCACCGTGCGGGATCCGTTCGCCCTGTTGCAGCTGGTCGTCGATCAGGCGCGCGGTCTGCTGCAGGTCGACCTCGCCTATGTCGCGACGCTCGCCGACGGCGAATTCGTCGTCGAGGTCACCAGCGGCGCGCTGTCCACGCTGCTGCCCGGCATGCGGTTCCCGCAGGAGGAGGGCCTGGCCGGGGAGATCCGGCGCACGCGGACCTCGGCGTGGACCCAGGACTATCAGGCGGATCCGAACTTCCGGCACCGCGCCGGCGCGGACAGCGCGGCGGCGGCGGAGAACATGCGCGGCCTGCTCGGCGTGCCGCTGCGGCTGGGTGCGCAGGTGCTGGGCGTGCTGTTCGCCTGCAAACGCAGCGAGCGGCAGTTCACCGATTCCGAGACCAGGCTGCTGTCGGCGCTGGCCGCGCACGCGGCGGTCGCGATCGACAACGCCCGCTCCTTCGAGGGCTATCAGCGCAGCGTCGATCGACTGGAACGCGCCAACGTCGAGTTGTCTACGCGCACCGCGCAATTGGAGAAGGCGATCGAGTGGGACCGGACCCTGGCGGAGGTCGTCCTGCAGGGCGGCGGGGTGGCCCAGCTGGTCGGCGACGTCGCCCGGCTGATGGGCAAGCCGGTGCACCTGGTGACCGAGGTCGCCGAGACGCCGCCGGAACTCGCGACGGTCCGCGCCGAAATCGGTGCTGTGCTGGCCGATCTCGCCGCCGGGGCGGTCGATCGGCGGCGGGCGGTGGAAAAGGCCGGGTCCCGGGCGACGGTGATCGCGCAGTGCATTCACACCGAGGACCGCTTCCTGGGCGCGCTGATCGTGGTGGCGGACGACCGGTCCGACTTCGCCGAGGCCGACCGGCTGCTGCTGGGCCGGGCCGCGCCCGCGGTGGCGTTGCTGCTCGCGGCCGACCACTACGCGGGCGAGGCGTCCCGCCGGGCGCGCGACGCCTTCGTCGTCGATCTGGTCACCCGCCCGGCCGCCACCCAGGAGGAGGGGCGACGCCAGTGCCGGTTGGCCGGGGTGGCCCCGGATCGCCGCTACTGCGTGGCGGTCGCGGTGGCCGAGGCGGACGGTGCGGCGGGACGGCGGCTGCTCGCGGACGTCGCCTGGCCGCCGGGAACCGTGGTGGCGCAACATGGTTCGCGCGCGATCGCGATGGTCCCGGCCGAGGGGCCGGACAGTGTGATGGCCCTGCTCCCGCCCGGCGGCGGCAGCACCCTGGGCGTCTCCGACGCGGCGGCGGGCGCGGCGGGCTTGTCCGCCGCGTATTTGGAGGCTCAGCAGACCTGCGACGTGCTGGTCACACTGGGCCGCGCGGGCGAGGCCAGCGCCGCCGCCGATCTCGGCATCTATCGAATCCTGCTGACCTACAGCGGCAGACGGCAACTGGACCGGCTCGCCGAACGACTCCTGGGACCGTTGCTGGCTGAGCAGGCCAAGCGTGGCACCCCGCTGGTGGAGACGCTGTCGGCCTACCTGAGCCACGGCCGCAAGCACGCCGACACCGCCGCCGCGCTCACCATCCACGTCAACACCCTCTACCAGCGCCTGGACACCGTGGACCGACTGCTCGGAAAACAATGGCGGCAACCGGATTCGGCGCTGGATCTACAGATCCTGCTCCGGCTGCGGCACAGTGCGGCGTTGCTGGCTTAACACCACGACCAGGGCGGCGGCCAGCAGCATCACCGCGCCGACCACCCACAGCCCGGCCCGCGGGTTGCCGGTGAGGTCGAGCAGCCAGCCGGTGACGAACGGCGCGCCGAAGCCCGACAGGTTGCCGATCGAATTGATCAGCGCGATACCGGCGGCCGCCGTGACGCCGCTGAGGAACGTCGACGGCAGATACCAGAACACCGGCAGCGCGCAGAACACCCCGATCGCGTTGATCGTGACGGCGGCCATCACCAGCAGCGGCGAATCCAGGTACAGCGCAAGCGGAATCGAGACCGCGCCGACGACGGCCGGGAGCGCGACGTGCCACACCCGCTCGCCGGTCCGGTCCGAGTGCCGGCTCCACAGCACCATGACCACGCCGCCGATCGCGAACGGCACCGCCACGATCAAGCCGGTCGTCACCAGGTTCAGGCGCAGGTCGAAGGTGCCCTCGAAGCCCGCGACAATGCTGGGCAGGAAGAAGCTCAGCGCGTAGAGGCCGTAGGTGATGCCGAAGTAGACCAGGCCCAGCGCCCAGACCCGGAGGTCGGTGAACGCGGCGCGGATCGAGCCGGCGGCGTGCGCCGGTGTCTGTTGCTGTTCCTCGGCGACCGTGGTGGTGAGCCAGTCGCGTTCCTCCGGGGTGAGCCAGCGCGCGTCGGCGGGCTTGTCGGTGAGGAAGAACCAGGTCACCATGCCGAGCAGCACCGCGGGCAGGCCGGACAGCAGGAACAGCACCCGCCATCCGGACAGGCCGAACAGTCCGTCACCGTATTCGACGATGGCGCTGGACAGCGGCGAGCCCAGCGCCGAGGACACCGGCAGCGCGAGCAGGAACAGGCCGGTCAGCCGCACCCGGTAGGCGCGCGGGAACCACAGCGTGAGATAGAACAGCACGCCCGGGAAGAACCCGGCCTCGGCGATGCCGAGCACCACCCGCAGCCCGGCCAGCATCTCCACATTCGACGCCCAGGTCATCGCCATCATGACCAGGCCCCACGAGACCATGATCCGCGCGATCCAGCGCCGGGCGCCGAACCGGTGCAGCGCGATATTGCTGGGCACCTCGAACAGCAGATACCCGGCGAAGAACAGGCCGGAGACGAGCCCGAACATCGTCTCGGTCAAGCCGAGCTCGGCGCTCATGGTCAGCTTGGCGATGCCGATATTGGTGCGGTCCAGATAGTTGACGAAGTACGCGAGCCCCAGGAACGGGATCAAGCGGCGGGCGACCTTGCGGGTCACCCGGTACTCCAGGTCGGAGCGCGGCGTGGGGCTCATAGGAAACTCCAGAATCGTGTTCGGTCAGCGGGGGACGGGGACGCACGGCGCGCCGCCGTCCGGGGTGTTCTCGGTGTGTGACAGGGTGAATTCCTGTGCGACCGAACGCATATCGGCGTCGGAGTTCGCGGCACGCACCCACCTCCGCGCGGTGGGGGCGGCGCGTGGACGTCCGTGGGAGCGCTGGGGCGGGATGGCTCGGCGGGAACTGCGACGGTGTTGTCGGCGGACGCGGGAGCGACATCGGGCGAAAGCGCGGCACACCCGAGACGGGTGTTCACGCACCGGCTGGAGACGCCGTGCACGGCCAGCACCGGCGCGGTGCGGCCCGCCCGGGTGGCGACGTTCAGTGGCCCGGCGGCGGTGTCCACCAGCCGATCCTGCAGCGCTGTCAAAGGTTTCTCCTCCACGTCGAGTCGGTGCAGGAATGTTAGGCAGGTCACATCGACGGCGAGGATGGACTATTGCTCCACCACTGTGTAGATCGAATGGAGTGTTCACACATTGGACGCCGATCCGCGCCCTCCATACCGTCGAAGACGTGCAGCCGACTACTTCCGACCACGCGCTGGTCGCCGAACTCCGTGACGCCCTGCCGGGCCGGGTCGTGACCGATCCCGGCGTCCTGGCCCGCTACGAGCACGACGAGGGGGAGTGGGCCGAGTTCGAGACGCCGCTCACGGTCGTGCGCGCCCGCAGCGCCGAGGACGTGCAGATCGTGGTGCGGCAGTGCCGGGCCCGCGGCGTCGCGGTGATCGCGCGCGGAGCCGGGACGGGGCTGTCCGGCGGCGCGAACGCCCGCGCGAACAGCGTCGTGGTCACGCTGGAGGCGATGAACTCGATCACCGCGATCGACCCGCTCGAGCGTCTCGCGGTCGTCGAACCCGGCGTGATCAACGACGACTTGCGCGCCGCCTGTGCGGAATTCGGCCTCTGGTATCCGCCGGATCCGGCCAGCGCACCGTGGTCCACCCTCGGCGGCAACGTCGCGACCAACGCGGGCGGGCTGTGCTGCGTGAAATACGGGGTGACGCGCGATTACGTGCTGGGCGTCCAAGTCGTCACCGGCACCGGGGAATTGGTGCGGCTGGGCCGCCGCACCGCCAAGGGCGTGGTCGGCTACGACCTGGCCGGGCTCATGGTCGGCTCGGAGGGCACGCTGGGCATCATCACCGAGATCACCGTCAAACTCCGTCCGCTGCAAGCGCCCCGGCGCACCGTGGCGGGATACTTCGATTCGGTGGGCGCGGCGGGCAACGCCGTCACCGCGGTGGCACGGGCCGGGCTGACGCCCTCGGCGCTCGAACTCATCGACCGGCAGTGCCTGCTCGCGGTCGACGCGTGGAAGAACATGGGCCTGGCGGTCGAAGCGAACGTCGTGCTGCTCGGGCAGATCGACACCCCGGGCGCGGAGGGCGACGCCGAAGCCCGCCGCCTGCTCGCCTGTTTCGAGGAGGCGGGCGCGTCCTGGTCGGCGGTCTCGAGCGATCAGGACGAGGCCGACGCGCTGTTCCAGGCGCGCCGCCTCGCCTATCCGGCCATGGAGCGCCTGGGCCCGGTCCTCACCGAGGACGTGTGCGTGCCCAAGCGGCACATCGCCGACATGCTGATCCGCATCGAGGAGATCGCCGCCGAACACGACACCGTCATCGCCAATATCGCCCACGCCGGGGACGGGAATCTGCACCCGCTGCTGATCGCCCCGCGCGCGGACGAACCGGCGCGGCTGCGCGCCCAGCGCGCCTTCGCCGCGATCATCGACGCGGCCCTGGCCTTCGGCGGCACCGTGACCGGTGAGCACGGTGTCGGCACCCTGAAGAAGGCGGGCCTCTATCAGGAATTGGAGCCCGCGGTCATCGAGATGCACCACGCGGTGAAGGCCGCGCTGGACCCGGACGGCATCCTGAACCCCGGCAAGGTGCTGTGAGGCTCACGGCGCGGTGAGTTGGGTGAGCATCACGCTCATACTGTTCCGTTGTGCCTGCTGTCAGAACCAAGATCGCTAGAACCCCCGGGTCGCAGGTATGTATGGGCAGGTGAGTGCGGGTTTCGGACATCTGCCCGAGATCGCGGCTGCATCACTAGGGATACCGCGAGATCACGGCCGCTCGGCCTGAATACGTTCGCGAAAACGTTCGCCGCGAACGGGAGGCTTCGGCGTGTCGCTGAGCGACACGCCGAAGCATTCTCAAGACCAGCAACTGTGCAGCGAACTGTTTCAAAGTGTTGCCAGGCCGACGACCGCAGTAGTCCCAGTGCACCGCGCAACTTTGTCGCATGAGGTCTGCCCCCAAAGTTGGGCCGGTCGGAACTGAATGACACCTACTCGGCGTGAGCTTCCGTCCGGAGGGGGACACGACCACTACGCCCACGCCTTCTACCAGCGAACGCTCCTTTCAATCAACCAATAGGAGCAACGCAGGAGGGGGTGAGCCTAGACCGGGCCCACCCCCTCCCCTGGTGGCAAGAGCACTGCCGCTGAGTCGGGGACTTATCCAGCCGCTCGCCCAGATTGCTCCTGCCTGGCTTCTTCTGCATTTATCACCACAGACCGCTCGACCTGGGCGACACTGTTGTACTTGGCAAGGACCAGGGCCACTTGTTCGCCTAAATCCTTGAGCGCGTTGACCATCTCCTGCGCGGACAGCGACGGCATGTCCTCGATCGTCTCACCGACCGCGTGTACGTACTGTGCAGCCCGGTTTAATTCCAGCGCGGCCTTAATGCCCGCCTCGAATGGCGATCTCGCGTTGCGCAACTGGCGCTGCTCTGCCTCCAGCGCCTTTTCAGCCGCGTGTAGCTCAGCATGGGTAACCCGGGCACGGCCCCGGACGCGACGCTCCCGAGAGGACTTGACTGACGGAACCTATACGGTGAAATTTCTAGATTGATCCCTACCGGATTTTGATCCGGTTACAAGTATCCGATGTGTACACGGAGGAAGGTATAGTCGCGCGGCGAAGAGCGAATTCGGCAAATGCATTTTTTCAACGGGCGGTGTTGCAGGCCTGGAGAACGCGCGGGCCGCGGTGTTGCGGGATATCGTTCGGAGCTCGCGGATGGTCAGCTCACAATGTCTTGATTCCTATGGTGAGATGGATCGCCATAGGTAAAGTCATGATCATGAGAGGGAATGTCTGAGCGCTGGCGCGGCGAAATGGTTTCTGCTGCAGTGTGATACATCGAATGAGTCTGCATGATCGATGCTTGCAACGGTATCGGCTCCACATCGCCACCGCCTAGTCCACGACTGTGAAACCGTGTCGACTTCCCAGCGCAGATCGGGCGCGAGGTGGCGATGGCTGCAAGGCCGACATAGCGGGTGCCCATTCGGTGGCGCTGTGGCATTGCGGTTACCGGATCGGGGTCGCGTCCAGCGGATCCGGAACAGTCTAGGTCGATGGTGCAACGACTGCGATGTCATTACCCAACCCGAGGACTATTCCGGAGCCCAGGCTGATAGCGACCACCGGTCGCGGAGTCGGATAGTCGATGACCGCAGTGGTGGACATGGTCCTCAGATTCCAGATTCGCATGGCTTGGGTGACGCTACTAGTGACCGCGACCGGGACACCGTCGATGACGGTGCACGCCACGGCCTCGACCCAGTCGGTGTGGCCGGTGAGGGTTGCCCGTTCGACTTCCGAGACCAGATCCCACACCCGCACCGTTGCGTCTCGGCCGCCAGAGACCGCGACCGGGACACCGTCGATGACGGTGCACGCCACGGCCTCGACCCAGTCGGTGTGGCCAGTGAGGGTTGCCCGTTCGACTCCCGAGACCAGATCCCACACCCGCACCGTTGCGTCGCTGCCGCCAGAGACCGCGACCGGGACACCGTCGATCACCGTGCAGGCCACCGCACGAACCGAGTCGGTGTGGCCAGTGAGAGTGCGGCGTTTGCCCCCGGAGGTTAGGTCCCAAACCCGCACCATCGCGTCTTTGCTGCCTGTGACCGTGACAGGAAGACCGTCGATGACGGTGCACGCCACTGCAATGACCGTGTAGCGGTCGCCAGTGAGGGTCGCGCGTTCGACGCCGGAGGCTAGATCCCATACCCGCACCGTCTTGCCGCTGCCGCCGGTCACCGCGACCGGAACATCGTCGATCACTGTGCACGCCACCGTATTAATCCAGTTGGTGTGGCCGGTGAGGGTAATGATTTCGACCCCGGAGGCCAGGTCCCAAACCCGCACCATCGCGTCTCTGCTGCCCGTGACAGCGACCGGGACACCGTCGATGACGGTGCACGCAACCGCCTCAACTGAGTTGGTGTGACCGGTGAGAGGCGCCCGTTGGACCGCGAAACCCAGATCTTGCACCCGAGCGGTGACCGCTCTCGTCGCACGATCTTCTTCCACGAAGTCTGCTGAGACGACCGATATCTGGTGTTCGTTAGCCGGGCTTTTGTACTCAGCAGTTCCGAGGTCCCACACCCGCACAGTGCCGTCAATACTGCCGGTGCACGCGACCAGCGAGCCGTCGATCATCGTGCACGCCACCGCTTCGACCCAGTTGGTGTGGCCGGTGAGGGTCGCGCGTTCACCTCCCGAGACCAGATCCCACACCCGCACCACCGCATCGCTGCCGCCGGAGACCGCCACCGGAACACCGTCGATCACCGTGCACGCCACAGCGTCAAACGACTGCATGTAGCCGGTGAGGATCGCACGTTCGTTTTCAGAGACTAGGTCCCACACCCGCACCGTCGCGTCTCGGCCGCCGGTGACCGCGACCGGGATACCGTCGATGACGGTGCATGCCACCGCCTGAACTCGATTGGTGTGTCCGGTGAGGATCGCGCGTTCGCTTTCAGCGACTAGGTCCCACACTCGCACGGTCTTATCTCTGCTGCCGGTGACTGCGACCGGGATACCGTCGATGACGGTGCATGCCACCGCCTGAACTCGATTGGTGTGTCCAATGAGGATCGCGCGTTCGTTTCCAGAGACTAGGTCCCACACCCGCACCGTCGCGTCTCGGCCGCCGGTGACCGCGACCGGGATACCGTCGATCATCGTGCACGCCACCGCCTCAACCCAGTCGGTGTGTCCGGTGAGGATCGCGCGTTCGTTTCCAGAGACTAGGTCCCACACCCGCACCACCCCATCGCTCCCGCCAGAGACCGCGACAGAAACACCGTCAATTACCGTGCACGCCAACGCCTCAACCGAGTTGGCGTGGCCAGTGAGCGTCGCGCGGTGTGCAGGGTGGGTTTGGTTTCCGGTTGCCCACCGGCATGGCCACGCAAGACTGCGGTTGAGTTGCTGTTGTTGGTGAACCGCCTGGAAGCGTGCGGCGTCGATTGCAAGGATTTGCCGCCGGCCTTGTGGTGGAAGTACGGCGTGGTGGACGGCGTTGCAGCGGTAGATGGCGCGGGTTTGGCGGGCGGCGTCGGTGGTGACGGTTCGCAGGGCTGCCAGCAGGGTGGTGGGGTCGGCGTGGACGAGGTAGTCCATGTCTGTGATCAGTTCGTCGACCAGTCCGGCGTGTGTAGCGTGGGTGGCTAGATGGCGCAGTGTGTAGGGATGTGCGCGGGACCAATCTCGGTGTCCCTCAGCGGTGATCGGTACGCGCTGGCACAGGACCTCGACGAATACCTTGTGGATGGCAGCCGGGTCGAGGCCGTGGGCGAGGTGTTCGGCGAGGGCTTGGTGGTAGAGCCGGTAAGCCGAGCGGTCGGCTTCGGTGGCTTCCACGACGTACGAACCGGCGTGACGGCGCAGCCACATCAAATCGTGGTCGGTGTAATCGGCGGCGGCGATCCGGGAGGCCAGGGCTGCCCAGAGATCTTCCCAGGGCAGACCCTGGCCTTGGGCGAAGGCCAAGGGCCGCAGCAGATTCCGGGCCCGGTCGGCATGTTCGCGCAGCCGGGCTTGCAGATCGCGATGCATGGCCTCGCCGGGCAGTCTCGGCAGACTCCTGCGCCACGCTCTATCCGCGGGGTCGGGCACAATCGGGTCGGCAGACAAGGTCGCGGCCACGATCCGGGCAACCAGGAACGACGGGTCGGCCTGCTCGGCGATCGCCCTAGCAACAGCCTGGATCAACTCCGGTCGCTGACCGAAGTAGACGGTGTCCGGGTCGGCTTCGAGGAGCCCGCGCACCGCATAGGTAGTCAACGCGGGTAGATCGGCGTAACGAGGATTGTCCACGTCGATCTCGCGGTCGCGGTCGGTCCCGAGATTGCCCAGCAGGAAGGGCCGGGTCCCAACCACCAGCCGCACCGCTCTACCAGCGTGATCGATCAACGGCCGCAACAGTTTCCGGGTCAACAGGTCGGGGTCGGCGGCTTCGTCGAGACCATCGATCAACACCGTCAACGGCGCCGGGCGACGCGCCAGCCCATCGACAAGCTCACCGACTGTCGCCGCGGCAAGCTGGGCGGCAGCGGCGATACCGTCACGGACCTGGTCGACGGTGAGGTTCTGGGCATAGATCGCCACATCCACACAGTTCGCTGGCGGGATCGCCTCGGGCGGAAGGCCGAGCGTGTGGATGGGCACGGTGCGCCGATAGTCAGGATGAGTGAGCGTGGCGACCAAGCCCAGGACCGCGGTCTTGCCGGAACCGGGGTTGCCCGTGACCGCGAGCAACCGTCGGGTGGGGTCGGGGTGGGTGAGCCAGGTGGTGATGTCGGTCAGGGCTTGGTGGCGCCCGCAGAACCACCAGCCCTTGTTGTCACGGTTGCCCATCGCGCGCACCAGCAGCCGGGTGCGGAACTCGATATCGCGGCGCTCGGCATGGGTTTCCCACTCACTGGCCTGCTGCAACGCCAGGTCGACCTCGGTCAACTGCGGGTCGCGGCGGGGGTTGGGCAGGAACTCGGGTAGCTGTCCGCTCACGCGCGCCTGGGTGCGTTCGATGGTTTGGCCTTCGGTGCGGGCGGGATTGGTGTCGATGGCGGTGATCACCGCGTCCAAGGCCAGGTTTTCCGGTCCGTAGCCGGCCGTGGCCAGCGATTGCACCGCCGAGGTGAACAGTTCAGGGAACACGCCGGCCTTTGCCCATTGGAAGGGCTGGGTTGAGCTGATCACCACCACCCCGGTGCCTTGCTCGTCTGCCCAGTGGTTGGTGTAGGTCGACAACGCCGCGGCCGCGAAGTCGGCGCCGCCCTTGCCCGAGTAACAGGTGTCCAAGATCAGCAGCAGTCGCCGTACCTCCGTGTCCAACAGCATCTGCCGCGCGAGCTCAGCGCACAGCACACCGGTCGCGGGATCCCCGGGTTCTGTGTCGGCGGCCACCAGCACGTACTCCCCGGTGGAATCGACGCGTTCCCCGTGACCGGTGAAATACAAGACGATCACATCGTCGCTGCGACGATCCGGCGCCTTACAGAAGGCACGCACCGCCTTCAGCAACTGGGTGGAGGTCGCGTTGACCCCGAGGGTATCGACCAGGGTGTAGCCGAACTGCCCGGCGAACAGCTCGATCATCTGCGCCCGCGCACCCACCAAACCTGGTGTGTCCCAATGCGGTGCCTCGGTGTGCGTCTCGATCGCGGTCGCGATCAGAAACCGGCGCGGACCGGCACCGGAGGGATGGTCAGCGGGCACGCAGGCCCTCCGAGATCGCTTCCCCGGTGAGCTTGTCGGTCAGATACGGGACCGCGCTGTGAGCGTGAACAGCGTTGTGCACCAATGCATCCCAAACCCTGCACGTGAAGCTGTCACCGAAGAACGGGTCGAGTTGCTTGACCAACGCCACGACATCGCCGCTGTCAGCGATGTTGGTCCACACCAGCCCCGCTACCCCGGGCCACGGCGCGACACCGTCCACCGGCGCCGGTTCGAGGCGATCGAAGATCAGATTCGGGATCCCCAACGGCGACCCCAACGTCACCAACGCCTCCACTCGATGACCTGGTGTCGCACACAGCGTTTCGTAGGCGACGATCGATCCCAGCGAATGCGCCACCACCACCCGCGTTTCCGGGGTGATCGCTGCCCGCACCCTGTCCCGGATCTGCTCCCGCAACCCAGGTTCGAACAAATAGCGGCGGACCTGTTTGATATCGCCGATCACCGCACGCATCGCCATCCCGGCGAAGAAACTCGACTTGGACAGCTGATGCAGGATCGCTTGGACCGGTACCGGTGTTCGCGCCAGACTCTGCTCCCCTGGCACCCGCACCGCCGCATCGGTTTGTGCGGCGGCCTCCCACCACTGCACCAGCAACTCCTGTTCCCAACCGGGCTGGACATCACCAGCCTTGTACCAGGGCTCACCTCCGGACAAGTACTGTCCCGGCGGCCGGTATAGGTCTCCGTAGAATCCCGCTGCTACATCCCCGCGCGTCAACGTGGAACTGCCTGCTAGAGATAAGCCGCTGTTCAGTGCTGGCAGCCACTCGTTCAGCATCACCTCGGCACCGGAAACCTGCCCTCCGATACCATGTACCAGCACCACCCGCGACACCCCGAACCCCCTTACGTTCTGAAACAACCAGGACTTGAACCTATCGACACACCCACTGTAGGTGTGACGTGTCGGACACGGCGTGTCACAATAGAATCCGCTGAAACCCTTGAGCGTCTATCGGCACCGCCGTCTGCGCGGTTCTAATAGACCGGATATTCCACCGACTGCGTACACTCGGACTGGATTCTTGGGGGACTGCATGAGTCAACTCGCGTGGCCGGTTGTCGCATCGACGGTATCAGCCTTAGCGGCAACAGTTTCTGCTCTCGTCGCAACGAGGGCGTTGGCGGTGAATCGACGCTCGTTGCTCGTAGCGCAACTTCTCAGCTCCTACGGCGAGATGATCGAAGCATTGAGGGCCTTGATCAACCAGTGCGCTGAGCTGGATCATTTGACGACAGGCCAGGCTGAACGACCTCGCATGATCGATGGAAGATCCGTCATACCGCCCAGAAGTATCACCGAACCGATGCTGGGACCAACCTTCAACCGAGTGGCCTCCGCAGCGGCGCGCGTCGCGATAGTTGAACAGACCGCTGTTTCAGGCATCCGAATTAGGCGGTCCATCCTTCCTCGGATTGGTTCTGCAACAACGGTTTGTGATGCGTCATATGGCTACTGGGTTCGGTTGGCCGCGCGCGCTCTGGCATGGGACGCTGTCGTTGCGGTCGAGACATTCAACCGACTCACTCGTTCTCGCGCCTCGCTCCTGCCGGGTGTTCGCCCTGCGGGCTGCGAGACAAGCAGTGGGAAGACCTTGGTCGCAACCTCTACTACTTGCATTTCTGTCTCTTGATCAAGCGGCTTCCGCAACCGGAATCCGGACGGTCGGGGTCGAGGGCCAGCGCCGCCTTAATGAGCCTCGGTGCCGTCAGCATAGAAGAACGTGCGCGGGAGAGTCTTTGCACGCAGGTGCCTCCCCTGCCTGCCGAAGCGAAGCGCAGTGTCTGGATCAGACCGCTCAGGTGTTGGCGGACTTCGTTGATTGGTGCGTAGTTCCGTGGTCCACTTACATAGCCACTCGAATCGGCGGGCAGACCTAGGACCGGCCGGGGACGAATACCGTCAGTTGCGCATCGGAAAGCTTTGTCGACCAACCGTTTTAGTCGGCGATCTAACGCCTGGGGCGCAGCCCAGACGATCAGTTACCTGCCGCCGTGATCGGCGCGCCTCATGGATCTGGAACATGCTCTTCCAGGGATCGCCTGATGCCGGTGGATCCGGTTCGTTCCCGAGCATATTGACCGGCTCCCTGCCATAGCGATGTGCTGTCTAGGGCTAAAGGGTCACGAGAAGCGTGCGGTGACTGGTCGGCGGTGCACGGGCTAGCCGAGACGTCGTGGCTTGTGGGGGGGGCTGGGGGCGGTCTGCGGCGCTGGCGTTGGGTTTTCGGGTCGCGGGCTTGTTTTTGTTTGGGGCGGGTATCGGCCTGGCTGAGGGTTGGTGGAGATCCGGCTTGATTGTGTGTGTTCGGGCTGTGGGCGGGCTGCGATGCGTTTCGGTGGGCGAGCTGTGTTTCTGCGGCTTCGATTCGTTGTTGGAGTTCGGCGGCGAAGCCGGCGATCTGGTCGTCTTGATCGGGGTTGTCGGGGATGGGCCGCATAGGGGCTTGGTATGGAAAGTCGTTCAGGGCGCGGAATCGGTGCGGGGGCTTTGTGTGTGGTGTGGATGGTGTGGAGGATCCAGTCGTCTGCGCGGTCGCGAAGTTCGGCGGCGGGGTCGTGGACCCAGCGGATTGATGATCCGGAGTCGTTGCCGTTGTTGGTGGCGATATCGGTGAGTAGGGCGGTGGTGTCGAGGCCGTGGGCGTCGGCGAGGGCGATGGTTTCCAAGAGCGCGGTCCACTCTCGGGAGTGGGTGACCAGGTCGTAGAGCGGTGGCGGGAGGATGCGGGAGAGGATGTTTTCGGTATGTCGGTCGGCAAGGTCCTTGACGTAGTAGTGGTAGTCCTCGCCCATCCGCTCGATCCGTTCGAGTGATGTCGCGCCAGCTGCGTTGTCATCGACGTCGAACTGTTCGGTCGCTCTTTCAGCGGAATCGATGCCTGGGTCCGGCAGTGAGGGTGAGGGAGTTGCAGCCGGAGCGTGGTTGGCTGGAATCGAGTGGGTGGGTCGAGTTTGCGGACGCCTGGTGAAAACGTTCGGAAAACGTTCACCGGCCTTCCGGGGGCGACTGATCGCCGGTGTTCGGGCTGGTGGGACTGTCCTTCGGTAGCAGTCGCGTGAGCATCACGCTCATCACGCCGATCTCCTGCCCCTGGGCCTGCACCATGGCGCGCGCGGTCTCCTTGACCGGCCCGCCGGTCAGGAGTTCGTCGGCGGCCTGCGCCATGGTGATCCCGCCCTGATGGTGGCGAATCATCAACTGCAGGAACAGGATGTCCGCGTCGCGGCCCCGAGCCGCGGCGAGGGCGTCGAGGTCGGCCATGGTGGCCATGCCCGGCATGGTGTTCGCCGGGGCCGTCGATGTCGTCGAATGGTGATGCGCGACAGCCTGTTCGGTGGGCATCCAGCCCATCGGCCGGGACGGCATCGGCGAGGCGTTCACCAGCCGCAGCCAGCCCAGCATGGTGCCGATCTCCATGCGTTGCGTGTCGGCGAGCTGCTGGGCCAGTCGCCGCACCGCCGGGTTCGCGCCGGGGTCCAGGCGCTGTGTCATCAGCAGCGCCTGCTGATGATGCGCGGTCATGTCCTGAGCGAAACCCACCTCGGTGGCACCGAGAACCGGTGCCGCCGCGGGGTTGTCGGCGATCAGCAGCGGGCGCAGCGCCGCGCCGAGCACCAGCAGGGCGAAGCCGGCCGCGAGCCAGGCGGCGATCCGCATCCAGGCGGGCGGGCGCCGATCGGTGGCGGGCACGTCAGGAACCGACGATCGACTGCTGGTCCGCGGGCGCGGTATACACCTCGTTCTGCAGCTGCAACACCATGAAGCCGTTGTCGGAGCAGGACACGAACAACTGGTCACCGCGCCACTCCGGCGGCGAGAAACACCAGTCGGTAGAGACGTCGCCGAAGGCGACCTTGCCGGTGCGCCCGGTCAGCGCCTGATAGGGGTTGAACTGACCCTCCAGCACCGACCGCGCCAGCGGCGGCGCGCTCATCAGCGGCACCCCGATGATCGAGGCCAGCGCGTGCGGGGAATTCCACAGTTCCAGATTGCGTCCGGTGCGGGCGGGCGGATTGAAGTAGGCGATCTCGCGGATCGCGAACGGGTCGCGCACGTCGAAGACGCGGATGCCGGAGGAGATCCAGCCGCAGGCCAGGGCCGTCGGGTTCGCCGGCCGGTCCGCGGCGCAATAGTGCGGTTCGTAGGCGAACACCGAACCGCCCATGGAGGAACCGATATTCGAGTCGATGTGCTGGGGCAGATTGATCTCCAGCTTCAGTTTGGCCGCGACCTTCGGCCGGGTCTCCTCGGAGATATCGATCAACTTGACGCCGCCGGAACCGCCCTCGTCGACAGTGAAGAGATAGGGCGCGCCGTCGTAGGTGACCGGGATGCTGTGCTGGGTCGCCCAGCCGTCGGTCCAGAAGGTCCGGCCGATGTGCTGGACCTGCGGGTTCGGATCGCGCCGCTGCACCGCGCTGATGTCGAGCACGGTGAAGCCCGCCAGCGCGGACAGATACATGCGATTGCCGTCGGCGCTGATGCCGAAGCCGTGCGCCTCGATGCCGGTCAGGCCTTGCCAGACGACCCGCGGGTTGGCCGGGTCGGTCAGGTCGACGGCGCTGAGGAAGCCGGGCGCGATGCCCGAGGCCCAGTAGGTCCGGCCGTCGGGGGAGAAGCCGCCCTCGTGCGTCGTGATCGGCAGCGGCATCGCCAGATTGGTGCCGGGACCGGGATTGAGCAGGCGCGGATGCGCGCAGTCGGAGATGTCGTAGACCGAGAGGTAGCCGACGCCGGTGCCGACTGGGACACCGGTGCCGACGAGCAGTTTGCGTTCCGCGTTGACCTTCAGGCTCTCCCAGGTGCCCGCGAGCATGGCCGGTTCGGTGAGGGTCGCGGTCGGCCGGGGCGCGGCCGGGTCGGAGACGTCGAGCACCTGCACGCCCCGGCCCTCGCTGATCAGGTCGCCGGGGAAGAACGAGCCCAGGTACGCGCAGTGCTCGAAACTGGTGGAGGTGATGCCCGCGCCGCGCCCGGCGAACTGGCCGACCATCGACATATTGCAGCTGTAGCCCAGGGTGGAGCGGCCACTGTCCCGGTCGGCGGCCGGAACGTCGCCCTGCAGACCGGGTTCGGGCATCGACCCGGGCCCGCAGTCGGCCCGCGGGGCCGCCACCCGGCCGACGTCGAGGAGTTCCTGGACGGCGGTGCCGATGTCGGACTGCAGGTCGGCCGAGGCGCTGGTGGGCAGCACCAGGGCGGCGAGCAGGACGGCGGTCAGCAGCGCCAGCGGTCTGGTGCGGCGCGGTGTCAGCGAGCGCATGTGTGCGTCCCCCAAAGCATTTCGTCGTTGAAAGGTTGGGTGCGCGCAACCGACTCAGACGGTTGCGCGAACTGACTGCATGGTAATAACAGGCCATAACTTGCGTCCTGCTTTTCGGGAATTCGCACCACGATGTGGAACACCCGTGGTCACAGGCTCGCGAAGAACTCCCGGATGTCGTCGGCGAGCAGGCCCGGCCGCTCCAGCGCGAGATAGGCGCCCGCCCCGTCGAATTCGGTCCAGCGCGCCACGTTCGCGTCCCGCTCGGCCCAGCGCCGGATGGTCACGTCGCCCGCCGCGACGGCGAACGCGGTCGGCACCGTGACCCGCGCCTTGGGCCCCCAGGCGCCCGGATCGTGGGCGACGTCGTGGTAGCTCTGCGCGATGGAACCGGAGGTGGCGGTGAACCATTGGACGCTCGCGTCGATGAGCATGCGGTCCACGGCGATGGCCTGCTCCGGGAGGTCGGCGCTCGGGTCGCTCCACTCCTTGAACTTCTCCACGACCCAGGCGAGCAGACCGATGGGGGAGTCGTTCAAGCCGTGGGAGATGGTCTGCGGCCGAGTCGACATGATGATGTTGAAACCGATCCCGTCCTGCATGAAGCGCTGCACCGTGGCCAGGCGTGCCTGCTCGGACTCGGTCAGCCCCTCGACGTCCTCGCCGGGCATCGCCACATAGGCGTTGACGTGCAGGCCGAGCAGTCGCTCGGGCACCTGGCGGCCGAGTTCGAGCGAGACGTTGGCCCCGCCCCCGCCGCCGTGCGCGCCGAAGCGGTCGTAGCCGAGGCGCTCCATCAGCTCGGCGAAGGCGCCGGCCACCCGCGGGACGTCCCACCCGGTGCTGGTGAGCGGGGTGGAGAAACCGAAGCCCGGCATGAACGGCACGACGAGGTGGAATTCGCGCGCGAGCGGTTCCAGCACGTCGAGCAGGCCCATCGCGCCGCCCGGATTGTCGTGCAGCAGCAACAGCGCGGGGGCGTCCGGCCGCGCGTTGCGCAGATGCTTGAAGTGGATCGGCTGCCCCTGGATCTCGGTGATGAACTGCGGGTGCCGATTGAGTTCGGCTTCGGCCGCGCGCCAATCGAACTCGTCGGCCCAGTACCGAGCCAGGTCCCGCAGGTAGTCGACGGGCACGCCCTTGCTCCACTCCGCCCCGGGCAACGCCGGTGTCCAGCGGGCCCGGGCGAGGCGGTCGCGCAGATCGTCGAGATCGGCCTGCGCGATGTCGATCCGGAAGGGGTGGATCTCGGTCATGACTGACTCCTTGGAACGGAATGATTTGTTCTGTTAGAAGAGTAGCAGAATGAATTGTTCCGTTTCAAGTGTTCTTATCGACCCTGGTCGAGCTCGGTGTCGAAGCCGCGCTGCACCCGGGTCAGGAAGTCTTCGATCACCGCGAGCTCGGCCACGCTGTAGTCGGAGAGTTCTTTGCGCCAGCGACCCAGTAGTGGCCCGAAGATCGGCGCGATGTCGGCCCGGGCGCGCTCGAGGTCGAGGTGGACGAGGACGCGGCGGCGGTCGGCCGTGTCGCGGACGCGGTGCAGGAGCCCGGCTCGCTCCAGGCGATCGATGAGCCCGGTCATGGAGGCGGTCGTGAGCCCGGTGAGCCGGGCGAGCTCGCCGGCGGTGCGCGGACTGCCCTGCAGGATCTGCAGGACCCGCATGTCGGTGGCGTTGATACCCAGGCGCCCGGCGGCGGTCTGGTTCATGCGCGTGCTGAGTTCGGCGGTCCGGCCGATCCCCGCGAGCACGGCGGTGATCAAATCCGCCTTCTCCGTTGACATTCCGCAGACTCCTCGCCATCCTGATAACTAGGTTTCCTAGTTATATGGTTACCTCGACATCAGGGTATCGAAGGGAAAGCGCCCATGTCTCGTCTGCCTCTGTTCCTGCTCACCATCGGGGTGGCCGCGGCCGCCGCCTGTGCCGCGCCGGAGCCGGATCCCGGACCGGCGAAAGCCTATGAGGGGCGGTGGAATTACGACCTGCCCGACACCGCCGCCATGACCAACATCGCCGCGATGAACATCGGCAACGGACTGCTGGGGCCGCAGATCGGTGACATCGTCTTCACCGCGGTCGGCCGCGATCGCGTCATCGGGCGCACCGACGTGGGCTGCACCTGGAAGTTCGCCGTCGACGGTGCCGCACTGAGGCTCGAATCGCCCGGGCAGACCTGCCACAATCCGACCGCGGGCTACGCCTACACGATGACCGAGTGGACCGTGCGCGTGGACGGCGACCACGAAACCGAATCCATCCGGGCCCGCAGCCATCACGGCGACCGCGACTACGACTTCGAGCTGGCGCAGGGCCATCGCACGCGCGCGCCCGAAGACGACCCCGCGGCGGTCGCGGCGTTCACCGGCACCTGGTCCTTCGGTGCGCCGAACCCGCGCACCGGCGCCAATACCCGGATCGCGGCGGGTGCGGTGACGCCGGAGACAGGAACCGTCGAGGTGCGGCCGGACTACGGCAATCGGATGACCGCGACCACCGGGGAGGGGTGCCAGTGGTCCCTGGTGGCGCGCGGCAACACCGCGAAACTCGATCCGCCGATCCAAACCTGCACGATCGGCGCTTCCGCTGTCACGCTGCGCTATTGGACCATCGCCGGCGACGGCCGCCGGCAGGTCTCGCAGATGTACGGCACCGATCGTGCGGGTGTGCCGTTCATCGTCAACGGCGAGTTGCAGTGAGCCCCGGGCGCTACCCGTCTGCGTATTCGAGCAGGGACCGGCAGGCCGCGAGCAGTTCGGCGCGCAATGTCGTGGCGCGCTCGGCGATCTCGGACTGCCGGCGCACATAGGTGGCGCGGCCGGCGGGGGTCTCGATGGGGATCGGAGTGTAGCCGTAGTCGGTGAGGTCGTAGGGACTGGCGCGCATGTCGAGTTCGCGTGCGGTACAGGCCAATTCGAAGCAGTCCAGGACCAGTGCCGAGGAGGTGAGCGGGGCGAGCTTGAAGCCCCACTTGTAGATGTCCATGTTGGCGTGCAGGCAGCCCGGCTGCTCCCGCAGCACCTGATCGTCGCGGGTCAGCGGGCGGATGTTGCGCCCGACGGCCTCGGGGGTGAAGAACCGGAAGGCGTCGTAGTGGCTGCAGCGCAACGACATCGACTCCACCACCGCGTCGGTGCCCGCGGGCCCCAGCCGCAGGGGCACCTGCTGATGGCGCACCTCCTCGGCGCGGTAGACCATGGCCCACTCGTGCAAGCCGAAGCAGGACAGCTGGGCCGGGCGAGACGCGGTGGCGCGCAACAGCTCCGCGACGAACGCGACGGTGTCGCGGCGCTTGGCGAGGAACGCCGGATCGGCGGTGTGGCCGCCCTCGACCGCGTGATAGCCCCGCGCGCCGTCGTATTCGCGCGCCCCCGCCAGCACCACGCCGAAACCCGGGTGCCAGCGCCGTAACTGCGCCGGCTTGTGCCCGTAGTAGGTGAACAGGAAATCGATCACCGGATGGGTCGAGCCCGCGGCCCGGCGCTCGAGATAGGGGCCGACGAGCCGGTCGAGCCGGGCGCGGTGTTCCGCGGCCCGCGCCCGCCACTCGGCCTCGGCCAGCACCGCGCCCGTCATTCGGCCAGGCGATGCGTCCCGTCGCGCACCGTACCGACGAATTCCTCGACCAGATCCTCCAGCGCCACGATGCCGATCGTATTGCCGTGGTTGTCCACCACCCGGCCCAGATGACTGCTGGTACGCCGCAACCGGGCCAGCGCCTCGTAGAGCGTGGTCGCCGCGCCCATCGTCGGCAGCGGCCGGATATCGGTGCGCGGGATCGGGGTGCCCGGCCCCGCGCTCTCGTCGGCGACCTTGTCCAGCACGTCCTTGACGTGCAGGTACCCGACCAGTGACCCGTCGTCGGCGCGCACCGGGTAACGCGAGAACCCGGTTTCGGCGACGGCGGTCTCGATATCGCCGAGTGTGGTCCCGTTGCCGCGCAACGGCACCGAGCGGGTGGTCGCCAGCGGCACCATCACATCGGCGATGGTGCGACCGGAGGTGCCCAGCGCCTGGGTCAGGCGACGGTGCTCCTCCTCGTCGAGCAGGCCCTCCGAGCGGGACTCGCCGATCATCTCGGCCAGCTCCACGCTGGACACCGTGGCCTCCAGCTCGTCCTTGGGCTCGATCCGCAGCATGCGCAGCGTGAGGTTGGCGGCGAAGTTGTAGATCGCGATCAGCGGACGCGCCAGCCGCAACCACGCCAGGTGCACCGGAACCAGCAGCAGCGCACTGCGTTCCGGGCCGGCCAGGGCGATGTTCTTCGGGATCATCTCGCCGAAGAGGATGTGCAGGATCACCACGATGGTCAGCGCGCCGGCGAAGGCCACCGGATGCAGCAGTCCCTCCGGCAGGCCGAGCAGATCGAACGGGCCCTCCAGCAGATGCGCCACCGCGGGCTCGCCCACCCGGCCGAGCAGGATCGAACAGATGGTGATGCCCAGCTGGGCGGCGGCCAGCATCATGGACAGGTTCTCACCCGCCCGGATCACGGTATTCGCGTTCCGCTTGCCCTGCGCGGCAAGCGCTTCCAGGCGGTCGCGGCGCGCCGAGATCAGCGCGAACTCGGCCGCCACGAAGAACGCGTTGGCCGCCAGCAGCACGACCGTGAGCACGATTCCGAACAGGTCACCCATGGTTGTACTCCGCCTGCGTCAGTTCGGCCTGCTTCGCCTGGTTGGCATCGTCGGGCCGATCGCGCGGCGGCTGGCGATCCGCCTCGCGTTCGCGCGCCTCCAGCACCTCGCCGGTCACCGGGATCAGCCGGACCCGGTCGATCCGGCGGCCGTCCATCCGCTCGACCCGGGCGATCCAGCCGCCCTCCTCGGTCTCGTACGGATGACGGTGATGCGCGGGCGAATTCGGCAGCACGACCTCGTCGCGGACCTCCGGGATCCGGCCCAGCCGGGTCAGCACCAGTCCGCCCAGAGTCTCGTATTCGCCCTCGGGCGCGTCGTATCCCGTCGCGCGGGAAACCTCGTCGATGCGCAGCAGGCCCGAGCAGTCCCACCCGTCGGCGACGCGGCGCACGTCGCGCTCCTCTTCGTCGTGCTCGTCGCGCACGTCGCCGAGGATCTCCTCGATCAGGTCCTCCATCGAGACGATGCCCGCGGTGCCGCCGTATTCGTCGACGACCAGCGCCACCTGCATGCCGTCGGCGCGGACGCGCTCGAGCACCTCGTCACCGTCCAGGCTGGCCGGCACCACCGGCACCGGGCTGGCCAGCTGCCGCAGCGGAATACTGTGGCGCGCGCTCACCGGATGGGTGAACGCCTGCTTGACGTGCACGACGCCGATGGTGTTGTCCAGATCGCCGTCGATCACCGGGAACCGGGAGTATCCGGTGCGGCTCGCGGCGGCGATCAGGTCGGCGATGGTGTCGTTCTGGTCCAGCGATTCGATCTTCACGCGCGGGGTCATGAGCTCCTCGGCGCTGCGCTCGCCGAACTGCAACGAGCGGTCCATGACCTGCGCGGTGCGCTGATCCAGGGCGCCGCGCAGCGCGGAGGTGCGCACCAGGGAACCCAGCTCCTGCGGGGAGCGGGCCGACCGCAGTTCCTCGGCCGGCTCGATGCCCATGCGGCGCACCACCCAGTTGGCGGTGTTGTTGAGGAAGTGGATCATCCACTTGAACACCCGGGAGAACGCGACCATCGGACCGGCGGTGAACCGGGCGGTGGCCAGCGGCTTGGCGATCGCGATGTTCTTGGGCACCAGTTCGCCGTAGATCATCGACAGCGAGGTGGCGATGATGAGCGCTAGGGCCAGCGAAATGCCCTGGGCGACACCGTCGCTGAGGCCCACCGCGTGCAACAGCGGATTCAGCAGCCGGGCCAGCACGGGCTCGGCGATGTAACCGGTGATCAGGGTAGTAATGGTGATGCCGAGCTGCGCGCCGGAGAGCTGGAACGACAGCGTGCGATGCGCTTGGCGCACCATGCGGGCGCGGCGGTCACCGTCGCGGGCATGGGATTCGACGGTGCTGCGTTCCAGCGCGGTGAGCGAGAATTCGGCGGCGACGAACAGCGCGGTGCCTGCGGTCAAGGCGATGAAGCCGACCAGGGAGAGCAGAGTCAGAGCGACGGCCACGATCAGCACCACCCGTCGCGGACAGGTTGGGAGGGGTCGTCGGACTCGGAAGGGACTGCGGGGTGGAGAGCGCCGGGTTTGTCACCCGGCTCGGTAGAGGAGCCCTCCTTGGTGGCGCCCTTGGACGCGGGTGACAACTGGTTCCTTTCGGCGGTGGAAATTCGGGAGAGCCGGATCACCGGCTGTGCCAACGATGGTACCGGCCCGCGCGAACCATCGCGCGGGCCGGTGACCGAGTCGTGCGGGTGTGTCGCCCGGGGTTACCAGCCGCTGGGCAGCGGGCGGCCCTCGGCGAAGCCGGCCGCGGACTGCACGCCCAGCACCGCCTTGTCGTGGAAAGCGGGCAGACTGCGGGCGCCGGCGTAGGTGCAGGCACTGCGCACACCGGAGGTGATGTGGTCGATGAGGTCCTCGACGCCGGGGCGCTCGGGATCCAGCCGCATCCGCGAGCTGGAGATGCCCTCCTCGAACAGCGCCTTGCGGGCCCGGTCGAAACCGCTGTCGGTGGCGGTGCGGGCGGCGACGGCGCGCTTGGAGGCCATGCCGAAGCTCTCCTTGTAGCGGTTGCCGTCGCGGTCGGTGCGCAGATCGCCCGGCGACTCGTAGGTGCCGGCGAACCAGGAACCGATCATCACGTTGGACGCGCCGGCCGCCAGGGCCAGGGCCACGTCGCGCGGGTGCCGCACGCCGCCGTCGGCCCAGATGTGCACGCCCAGTTCCTTACCCGCGGCGGCGCATTCGGCGACCGCGGAGAACTGCGGGCGGCCCACACCGGTCATCATGCGGGTGGTGCACATGGCGCCGGGGCCGACACCGACCTTGATGATGGTGGCGCCGGCGGCCGCGAGATCGCGCACGCCCTGCGCCGAGACCACGTTGCCGGCGGCCAGCGGCACGCCCAGACCCAGATCGGCGACGGTGCGCAGCGCCTCCAGCATCTTCTCCTGGTGACCGTGCGCGGTGTCCAGCACCAGCAGGTCGGCGCCGGCGTCGACCAGGGCCTTGGCCTTGGCCGCGACGTCGCCGTTGATGCCGACCGCGGCCGCGATGCGCAGCTGGCCGTTGGCGTCGACGTTGGGCTGGTAGATGCCGGCGCGGACGGTACCGGTGCGGGTCATCACGCCGGCCAGGCCGCCGTCGGAGTTGGTGAGCACCGCGAAGGTGGCGCGACCGGCCTCGAGCAGGTCGAAGATCTCGCGCGGCGAGGTGTCGGCCGGAGCGGAGACGAAGCTGGTGTTCATCACGTCGTGCAGGCGGGCGAAGCGGTCCACGTCGGTGCACGCGCCTTCGGTGACGACGCCGACCGGCTTGTCACCCTCGAGCACCACGACGGCGCCGTGCGCGCGCTTGTGCATCAGCGCCACGGCCTCGGACACCGAACGCTCGGGATCCAGGGTGACGGGGGTGTCGGCGGTGAGCGAGCGGCTCTTCACGAACGCGATGGTGTCGGCGGCGGCGCTGATCGGCAGATCCTGGGGGAGGACCACGATGCCGCCGCGGCGGGCGACCGTCTCGGCCATGCGGCGACCCGCGACCGCGGTCATATTCGCCACGACGATCGGGATGGTGGTTCCGGACCCATCGACGGTCGACAAATCTACGTCGAACCGGGACGCCACATCCGTCCGATTCGGGACGAGGAAGAGGTCGTCGTAGGTCAGGTCGTAGGGCGGCTGATGGCCGGGGAGAAACTGCACTTGACCAATAGTAACCGGCTCTGACTCGCCGCGTGCAAACACCCGGCATCGAGGAGTGCCGTCGCTGGTCACGGTGCTCGGGAGGGCAGGGGCGCGGGGTCCGATTCGGGGTCGGCCGCCGAGTCGGCGGCCTGATCCCGGGAGAGCTGGATGGTGGTGACGCACATGACGATCACCGCGAGCACCAGCACGGCCAGGCCGGCCCCGCCGGTGCGCAGGCGCTCGTGCAGCACGGTGAGCCCGAGGAAGGCGGCGACGAGCGGCTCGGTGATGGTGACCGCGGGCATGGACGCGGCCAGCGCACCCGCGTGGAAAGCGCGTTGCTGCAGGTAGAAGCCGACCAGGCCGGCGACGACCAGCGCCCAGGTCTGCCAGTTGAGAAGCAGGTGCGCGAGGCCCTCGGAGCTCTGGGCGGTGACGCAGGCGGTCAGCGCGGCGGCCAGGCCGTACAGCGAACCGCCCGCGGTGCCCAGCATCAGGGCGCGGCGAGTCGGATTGCCGCGCAGGCCGAGCGCGCCCGCGAGCGCGATCAGGCCCAGCAGCAGGGCGCACGGCCACAGCCAATCACCCAGCGGCGCATTGGCTTTGCCGTCGGAGGGATCGCCGACGATGAGGAACACGCCGAGTGCGGCCACCAGGGCCAGCGCGGTCGCCCAGGTACCCGCCGAGATGCGGCGGCCGTTGAGGCGTGCCGCCAGTGGCAGCGCGAAGACCAGCGCGCTCACCAGGATCGGCTGCACCAGCAGCACCGGTCCCAGCGCCAGCGCCGCGACCTGCATCACATAGCCGCCGGCGTCCCCGACCAGTCCGGCCCACCAGCGTGGGCTCCGGGCCAGCGCCGCGATCAACGACGCGCCCTCGGGTACCGCCGCGGCCACGCGCTGCTGTGCGACGGCGGCGACGGCGAACAACAGCGCGGCGATCAGCGCGCAGACGATGGATCCGACCAGGTGATGCGACACCCGGTCAGTCTCCCCGCTCGATGCGGCGATCTCCCGGATCGGCGCGTCCCCACTTGCCGGATCGGCAGGGTGAACTGCGCTTACGGCATCTCGGCCGGAGCCCCAGTTGCCGGTCCGGGACGGCGAAACGCGAGCCGCCGCGGATCAGGTGTGAAGCTGATCCGCGGCGGACGACTTTCTAGTTTGCTCCGCGATTGCTACGGCTGGGCGAGCCCTGCGGACGCCCGGCGCGTCGGCGGGTGTTTCCTGGCGTGTCCGTGCCGCCCGCGCGCGTCGCGCGACCAGTGGACGTCGCACCCGTGGAGCGGGTATGAGCCGCAGGGGATTTGGCGGCGGTGGCGGTGCGGCTCCCGCCGGGGCGGCCCGAACCTTCGGCGCGGGCAGGGGATTTGGGATTGCCGGTACCGCGGCTCGCGCCGCTGCGTCCGGACGGGCTCGCGGCCGCGCGACCGCCACCGGAACCACCGCGACCGGAACCCGCTGCGGGACGGCCGGATCCACCCGAACGCCGCGCGGGGGACTCCGCAGCGGCTTCGCCGCGGCGCGGCCGATTACGACCGGTGCCGCCACCCTTGGGCGCGTTGGCCGCGGGCGCGTTCGCCGGCGCGACGGGCACACCCGACGGTTGCCGGGCACCGGTGATCTCGATCAGCTTCCGGTCGCCGGGGCGCACGTTCACGCCCACCACGTCGACGCCCGCCTTGCGAGTCATCTTCTCGACATCGGCGCGCTCCTCGGTGGTGACGAGCGTGACGACCACACCGTCCTCGCCGGCGCGCGCGGTGCGGCCCGCGCGATGCAGGTACGCCTTGGACTCGGCGGGCGGATCCACGTGCACGACCAGCGAGATGCCATCGATGTGGATGCCGCGCGCGGCGACGTCGGTGACGACCAGCACCGGCGTGCTGCCGTCGGCGAACGCGGCCAGCGTGCGCTCACGGTTGTTCTGGGCCTTGCCGCCGTGCATGGCGCCCGCGTTGATCCCGGCGCCGCGCAACTGCTTGGCCAGCCGGTCCGCGCCGTGCTTGGTGCGCACGAACATGATGGTCAGACCCTCACGGGCGGCGATCTCGGTCGCCACGGCGCGCTTGTCGAACTTGTCGCGCACGAACAGCAGGTGATGCGACATGGTCGCGACCGAGGCCGACGGCGGCGCGGTGGAATGGGTGACGGGGGAGCGCAGGTACTTCTTCACCAGCTTGTCGACATCACCGTCGAGGGTGGCCGAGAACAGCAGGCGCTGGCCGTCTTTCGGGGTCCGGTCCAGCAGCTTGGTGACCTGCGGCAGGAAGCCCATGTCGGCCATGTGGTCGGCCTCGTCGAGCGCGGTGATCCGCACGTCGGACAGGTCGGCGGACTTCTGCTTGATCAGGTCTTCCAGGCGGCCGGGGGTGGCGATGAGCAGGTCGACGCCGCGCGCCAGCCGGTCGGCCTGGCGCTTGATGGGCGCGCCGCCGACGACGGAGGCGACGCGCAGGCCGAGCGAGAGCGCGGGCTCGTCGAGCGCGCGCTCGATCTGGGTGGCCAGCTCGCGGGTCGGGACCAGCACCAGGCCGCGCGGGCGGCCGGGGCGCGCGCCGGCGTTGTTCGCCAGCAGGGTCAGCATCGGCAGGCCGAAGGCCAGGGTCTTGCCGGAGCCCGTCGGGCCGCGACCCAGAACGTCCTTGCCGGCGAGCGCGTCGCGGCAGGTCGCGGCCTGGATCGGGAACGGGGCCTCGATGCCGTTGCGGCGCAAGGTCTGGACGAGGACGGCGGGTAGTCCCAGCTCCGCGAAGGTCACGGCCGGGGCCGTGGCGGCAGGAGTCGAGGGCGTCAAAAGAATGCCTTTCGTGTTCAGCGCAACTCGCACTGTTCGGAGTCGGTGAACACGTCTGGGGTTCACCGCACGGTGCGCCGTTTTCGGGGCACTCGTGGTCGATAAGAGATCGGGGGTCGTTCGGCGGGTACTCGGTCCAGCCGAACGTGGAAAGCCGATCGAACTGGTCGAGCCCGAGTCAGCTACGGAAGAGCCGACTGATCTCGACCAGCCAGGGTACCGCGACCGCGAGGGTCGGCACCACCAGGATCGCGGCCGAGCCCAGGTAGGCGGCCGAGGCGAGACGGAGATCACCGATCTGACCGCTCAAACGCTGGATCCGGATCAGCGTGGTGGGCCCGCCCGCGGCGAGCGCGCCCTGCGGTGCGGTCGATTTCGCGCAGGCCACCAGCGCGCGGGCCAGCGGCTTGGGGCCGGTGACCTTGACCGCGGAGTCGTCGGCGAGCAGTTCGATGAGCAGTTTCACCGAGCCGAGCGCGGCCTTGGACCGCACGACCCGCGGAAACGCCTCGTGCACCGCGGTGAACGCCTCGAGCACCAGGTCGTGGCGGGCGCGCAGGTGCGAGCGCTCGTGGCTGACGATCGCGGTGACCTCGGCGTCGTCGAGATTGGTCAGCGTGCCCTCGCTGAGCACCACGCGCTGCCGCAGGCCGGGCAGGCAGTAGGCGATCGGCTCGGTGGCGGCGAGCACCCGGATATCCGCGGCGCGCAGGTGCGAGCCGGTGCGTGCCGACTGCTCCCCGCGCAGCCCGCCCTGATCGAGCAGGTCGACCAGCATCCGGTGCCGGTTGCGCCGGCGCCGGGTGTGCACGCCCACCCGCACGATGGAGAAGATGAGCCGCGCGCCGACCAGCAGGGTGAGCGCGAACACCGTCACGTAGGCCAGCCACAGCGGCAGGCCGAGCGCGTCGATCTCGCGGGTGGGTGCGGTGGTGGGCCGGCCGTCGGGGCCGGGTACCAGCAGTTCGGAGGCGATGGCGAGCCCGGACCCGAAGGCCGAGAGCACGGCGGCGAGCGCGATGGCCTGCCACAACACCAACGCCGCGCGCGGAATCCGATAGACCCAGGTGGCGCGGCTGAGCAGAGCTGGAGCAGGCCCCGCGAGAAGCAATGCGAGTCCGGCGAATACCGGCGCGGTTGCGTTCATCGACTCAGCTCACTGCGTTGTGGGGCCTGGACGTGAGGAGTCTACTTCCCCTCGTTGTCCTCCAGCTTAGCGAGTGCTTCGCGCAACGCGTCGGCTTCGTCACGTCCGACCTGTTCGACGAAGTGCACGAGTGCCGCTGCGCGGCTGCCCTTTTCCTCCGCCTGCTGCAGCGCGTCGAACATCAGGCTCGCGACCAGCTCGTCGCGGGTGTGCACGGGGGCGTACCGGTGGGCCCGGTCGTCGCGGCGCTGAACCACCAGGTTCTTCTTCGCCAGACGCTGCAGCACGGTCATCACCGTGGTGTAGGCGAGCTCGCGACGTGCGGCCAATGCCTCGTGCACCTGCCGTACCGTTTGCGGTTCGTCGCTGGACCACAGCTGGTCCATGACCGCTTTCTCGAGTTCACCAAGTCCTGCCATCCCACAAGTTTACGGACTCAACGACGCAATTGCGTACTACACGATGTCGTAACCAGTCGATTGCTGTGTGGGATTCGTCACGGTCGGGCAGTGCCGGTATCACTGCGCGTCGGTGGACGCGAGCACATGCCGGGTGCCGATCGGCACGATCATGGGACGCCCCGACACCGGATCCTCGAGCACGGTCGCGCTGAGCCCGAACACTTCCCGCAACAATTCGGCACTGATGATATCGGCCGGCGCCCCCTGGGCGATGATCCGCCCCGAGCGCATGACGATCAGCTGATCGCTGTAGCGGATGGCCAGGTTCAGATCGTGCAGCACCATCACCACCGTGCGGCCCATGTCGTCGTGCAGCCGGTCCACCAGATCCAGCACCTCGAGCGAGTGCGCGAGATCGAGATAGGTGGTGGGCTCGTCCAGCAGCAGGATGTCGGTGCCCTGCGCCAGCGCCATCGAGATCCAGGCGCGCTGGCGCTGCCCGCCGGAGAGTTCGTCCAGCGGGCGATCGGCCAGATCGGCTATACCGGTTTGCTCCAGCGCGGTCAGCACCTCGGCCTCGTCGGTCGCCGACCACTGCCGCAGCCAGGACTGATGCGGGTGCCGCCCGCGCGCCACCAGATCGGCGACGGTCAAACCCTCCGGCGCGACCGGAGTCTGCGGCAGCATACCGACCACCCGTGCGACATCCTTGGTCTTCATCGACGAGATCGCCTTGCCGTCCAGCACGACCTGACCGTGCTGCGGCTTGAGCAGACGGCCGAGCGAGCGCAGCAGCGTCGACTTGCCGCAGCCGTTCGGTCCGATCACGGTGGTGACGACGCCGGCGGGGATCTCGAGATCGAGGCCGTCGACGATGACGCGGTCGCCGTATCCGAGGGTGACGTTCTCGGCGGCTAGTCGGTGCTCGGCCTTCGCGGTGGTCATGACAGGGTCGCCTTCCGATTCATACGCACGAGCAGATACAACAGGAACGGTCCGCCGAAGGCGGCCGTGACGATTCCGGCGGGCAGGTCGACGGGAAACAGCGTGCGCGAGGCCACATCCGCCCCCACCACGCTGAGCGCGCCGATCAGCGCGGAGCCGATCAGCGGTTCGCCGGGCGTGCGGAGCAGCCGGCGCGCGATCTGCGGCGCGGCCAGCGCCACGAAGGAGATCGGGCCGACCGCGGCCGTCGCCACCGAGGCCGCGACCACGGCCGCGCCGACCAGTAGCGCCTGCTGGGATTGGATTCGCACTCCGAGCACCCGGGTGGTGTCGGTACCCAGGCGCAGCGCGGCGAGCGTGCGCGCCGAGACCACGGCTACGACGATAACCGCGCCGAGCGCGAGCGCGGTCGGGAGCAGCTTGGATTGGTCGACGGCGTTGAGCGACCCGGTCAGCCACTGCTGGGCGCGCATCGCGTCGACCAGCGACGCGCGCGCCACCAGCCAGCTGAGCAACGCGGCCATCACCGCGTTGACGCCGATGCCGATCAGCACCAGCCGCAGGCCGGTCGCGCCGCTCTCCCCGGTCCGGCTGCGGCCCCAGGCGAGCAGATAGATCAGCGTCGCGGTGAGCAGGCCCGCGGCGAGCGCGGCCAGTGGGGCCCCGACCGAGGCCGCGAAACCCGTTGTCGCGCCGGTGCCGACGATCACCGCGACCGCGCCGACGCTGGCGCCGGTGGTGATGCCGAGCATGTCGGGGCTGGCCAGCGGGTTGTGCAGGATGGACTGGGTGAGCGCGCCGGCCAGGCCGAGCGCGGCGCCGACGAGCACCGCGGTGAGCGCGCGCGGCAGGCGCGATTCCAGGATGATGTAGCGCTGCGAGCGGGTGCCGCCGCCGGTGAGGACGTCGAGTACCCGGGCGAGCGGAATCTGGGAATCGCCCTGTGCGACATCCCAGCAGAACGCCAGGGCCAGCAGCGCCGTCAGGACCAGGACGGTCGCGAGCATCGCCGGACGCCACACCAGCGACACGGGTCCGACCCGCAGGGCGGGCCGGACCTTGTGCAGCACAGGTTCTTCCAGGGCGGTCACAGGCTCACCAGCTTCCGGCGGCGCACATAGGCGATGAAGAACGGCGCGCCGATGGCGGCGAGCATGACGCCGACCTGCAACTCGCCCGGCCGGTTCACCACCCGGCCCGCGATGTCGGCTAGCAGGAGCAACAGCGCGCCGAACAGACCGGAATAGGGGATCAGCCAGCGGTAGTCGGGTCCGGTGATGACCCGCGCGAGATGCGGGACGATCAGTCCGAGGAACACGATCGGCCCGACCGCGGCGGTGGCCGCGCCGCACAGCAGCACGATCGCGGCCAGGCCGAGCGCGCGGCTGCGGCCGATGTGCACGCCGAGCCCGCGGGCGACGTCGTCGCCGAGGGAGAGCAGGTTCAGGCCGGGGCCCGCGGCGAGCGCGAGCAGCAGGCCGACGGCGAGGAACGGCAGCACCTGCCAGAAGACCTCGGCGTCGCGGCCGGCCACGTCGCCGACCACCCAGAACCGGTAGGTGTCCAGTGCCGTGGCGTCCATCAGCACAACGGCGTTCGTCATCGCCTGCAGGAACGCGGCCACCGCCGCCCCGGCCAGCACCAGGCTCAGCGGACTGGCCTTGCCGCCGCCGACCGAGGACGCGCCGAAGACCACCAGGCCCGCGAGGAGCGCGCCCGCGAAGGCGAACCAGATGTAGTGCTCGGGCGCGGTGAGGCCGAACAGGAAGATGCTGAGCGCGGCGAGGAACGCCGCGCCGGAGTTCAAGCCGAGCAGGCCCGCGTCGCTGAGCGGGTTGCGGGTGTAGCCCTGGATCAGCGCGCCGGTGATGCCCAGGGCCAGGCCGCAGATCAGCGCGAGCGCGGTGCGGGGCAGGCGGAGTTCGCGCACGATCTCCTCCGCCGTCGATTCGGCCGGGCAGCGGAACGGTCCGCCGGCGCAGCCGAGCGCGTGGTCGAGCGCGCCGAAAACCGTTCCGGGCGCGAGCGCCCGGGTGCCGATGGCCATGCTGGCGAGCACCGCGAGCACGAGCAGGGCGGCGCCGAGGAGAAGTCCGATCAGGCGGCGTCGCCTGATCGTGCCGAGAGGTGTCACTGCGCCGAACTTCTCCTGACCAATTCAACATTCGAGCTTGCTAGGTCTGGTAAGGCTAACCTATGTTCGGTGGCGACTGACAACGGAGCCGACCCCGAGGAGGTTCGATGCTCGAGCCCATGACCATCCGCTCGCAGCAGCCATTCGACCGCGCCTGTACCCGACTGCGCGCGCTGCAGCCCGAGCATCCCCGGGTCTACGCGGTCGCCGACATGGCCGAACAGGGCAAGCGGCGCTGGTGGAAGCTGTCCAGCGGACTCGGTGAGGGCCGCATCGAACTGATGTACCGGCGGCACGCCGCGGAGATGATCAGCGCCGACACCGCGGCGGAAGTCGTTGCGACGGCGCTGATCCACGCGGTGGTCGGCCGGGTCGGCGCGCTGCTCGTCTCCGAGGGGCGGGCCTGGGACCCCGGGCTGGAGAACATCTGGATCCACAACGACAACGACGGCGGCATCGACTGGGCGGGCTTGACGGACATCACGATTCGCGTGCTCGACGGCGACCCGCTGGCGGGGGAGCCCGGCGTGGTGACGTTCCCGTGCGAGCAGGCCATGTACGTGTGGCTCGCGCATCGCTGTGCCTCCTCGCTGACGTCGATCCAGCACACGCTGGCGCGGTGTGCCGGGCTGGGTGCGCGCCGGTTCTGGGCGCTGGTGGGTGAATCCATTGTGGGGGCAAGCACTTACGTGCCCGAACTCGCCCGTACCAGCCCGGTCGAGGCGGCCCGGCACGGGCAGGGGCTGTTGCTCGCGCTGGAGGATCGCGGATTCCCGCTCCGCCGCACTTGCCTAGTTAGGTAAGCCTGACCTATACTCGATCACGGCGTTCGGATCGAGTTGGGGTCCCGAGGGCTGCGGTTGACCCCCCGTTCCTTGCCGCGGCGGGCTCCACCCACTGGGTGGAGTCCGCCGCTCTGTATTTGAAGGCACGGCGTGCGTGGTGTCTCGAAAGCCCGGGTTTAGGCTGAGCCGCATGACAGAACAGCCCGCCTCCACGCCCTCGATCACCGAACTCACCCCCGAGATGATGACGAAATACAGCGAGGGCACCTTCACCGATCTGATCGGGTTGCGCTTCACCGAGGTCGGCCCGGATCGCGTGTGCGGCGAATGGGTCGTCAAGCCGCACCTGTTCCAGCCGGCGGGCATCCAGAACGGCGGCGTGCTGTGCACCGTCATCGAATCACTGGCCAGCACCGGCGGACAGTTCTGGTACGGCGACCAGGGCCACGTGGTCGGGGTCAACAACAACACCGACTTCCTGCGCTCGGCCAGCGACGGCACCCTCAGCGCCGAGGCCACCCCGCTGCACCGCGGCCGCCTGCAGCAGCTGTGGCAGGTCGTGGTCACCGACGAGCAGGATCGCGTGATCGCGCGCGGCCAGGTGCGATTGCAGAACCTGCCGAAGCGGAGCTGACCCACCTGCGACGAAACATGCAGGTAACGCGCGTCGTGCCAGAATGACCGGCGAACTGTCCCGCGACCCGGTGAGGAGCCCGAATGCGTTTGTCGCCGCACGAGCAGGAACGCCTGCTGCTGAGTTACGCGGCCGAGCTCGCCCGGCGGCGGCAGGCTCGCGGGCTCAAGCTCAACCACCCCGAGGCGGTCGCGCTGATCACCGACCATGTGCTCGAGGGTGCGCGTGACGGACGCACCGTCGCCGAACTCATGTCCTCCGGGCGCGGCGTGCTCACCCGCGACGACGTGATGACCGGCGTGCCCGAGATGATCCACGACGTCCAGGTCGAGGCCACCTTCCCGGACGGCACCAAGCTCGTCACCGTCCACCACCCGATCGGATAGTCGCGTGATTCCCGGTGAATACCTCTGTGCCGAGGGTGTGATCGAGCTGAACGCGGGCGCCGAGCGCCTCGTGCTCGACGTCGTCAACACCGGCGACCGGCCGGTGCAGGTCGGCAGCCACGTGCACTTCCCGCAGTCCAACGCGGCGCTGGAGTTCGATCGCGCCGCCGCGCACGGACATCGGCTCGACATTCCGGCCGGCACCGCGGTGCGCTTCGAACCCGGCTTGGCGCAGCGCGTTTCGCTGGTGCCGATCGGCGGCGCCCGCGAAGTGCACGGCATCAGCCTGACCCCGCCGGGTCACCTGGATTCGACGAGGTAGGACATGAGCGAGCTGAACCGGGCGCGGTACGCCGAGCTGTTCGGGCCGACCATCGGCGATCGTATCCGCCTGGCGGACACCGATCTGCTGATCGAGATCACCGAAGACCGTTCCGGCGGGCCGGGTCTCGCCGGTGAGGAAGCCGTGTTCGGCGGCGGCAAGGTGCTGCGCGAATCGATGGGGCAATCCCGCGCGACCCGCGCCGACGGCGCGCCCGACACCGTCATCACCGGGGTCGTGATCGTCGACCACTGGGGAATCATCAAGGCGGATCTCGGGATTCGGGACGGCCGGATCTGCGGCATCGGCAAGGCCGGCAACCCCGACACCATGTCGGGCGTGCATCCGGATCTGGTGGTGGGCCCGTCCACCGAGATCATCGCCGGCAACGGCCGCATCGTCACCGCCGGCGCCATCGACTGCCACGTGCACTTCATCTGCCCGCAGCTGATGGAGGAGGCGCTCGGCGGCGGCATCACCACGCTGATCGGCGGCGGAACGGGGCCCGCCGAAGGCTCCAAGGCCACCACCGTCACGCCCGGCTCCTGGCACCTGGCCCGGATGCTGGAAGCCCTCGACAGCTGGCCGATGAACATCGTGCTGCTCGGCAAGGGCAACACGGTCAGCGCCGAGTCCATGTGGGAGCAATTGCGCGGCGGCGCGGCCGGATTCAAGCTGCACGAGGACTGGGGCTCCACCCCGGCCGCCATCGACGCCTGCCTGCGGGTGGCCGACGCCAGCGGCGTCCAGGTGGCGCTGCACTCCGACACACTCAACGAGGCCGGGTTCGTCGAGGACACCCTCGGGGCGATCGCCGGCCGGGGCATCCACGCCTATCACACCGAAGGCGCGGGCGGCGGCCACGCGCCCGACATCATCACCGTCGCTTCCTATCCCAACGTGCTGCCCAGCTCCACCAACCCGACCCGCCCGCACACCGTCAACACACTCGACGAGCACCTCGACATGCTCATGGTGTGCCATCACCTCAGCGCCGCCATCCCCGAGGACCTGGCCTTCGCCGAGAGCCGCATCCGGCCCTCCACCATCGCCGCCGAGGACCTGCTGCACGACCTCGGCGCGATCTCCATGATCGGCAGCGACTCCCAGGCCATGGGCCGCATCGGCGAAGTGGTGATGCGCACCTGGCAGACCGCGCACGTCATGAAGAAGCGCCGGGGCGCCCTGCCCGGTGACAACGCGGCCGACAACGCCCGCGTGCAGCGCTACATCTCGAAATACACCATCGCGCCCGCCGTCGCGCACGGTCTCGACCACGAAGTCGGCTCCGTCGAAGTCGGCAAGCTCGCCGACCTCGTGCTCTGGGAACCCGCCTTCTTCGGCGTCCGCCCGCACGCGGTACTCAAGGGCGGCATGATCGCCTGGGCCGCCATGGGCGACGCCAACGCCTCCATACCCACCCCGCAACCCGTGCTCCCGCGCCCCATGTTCGGCGCGGCCCCGGTCGCCGCGGCCGCCACCTCCCTGCACTTCGTCTCCGAACACGCCCTCGAGGACGGTCTCGCCGAGCGGCTGAACCTGCGCCGGAAACTGGTGCCGGTCAAGGACGTCCGCTCCGTCACCAAAACCGACATGCCCCACAACGACGCCATGCCGCACATCGAGGTCGACCCCGACACCTTCACCGTCCGCATCGACGGCGAAGTCTGGACCGAACAGCCCGCCACCGAACTCCCCATGGCCCAGCGCTACTTCCTCTTCTGAAAGCTATTGATACGCACCAGCTATGGGTGTAGCGTCGCTCTCCTGTTCGACTCACGAAAGTAGCCGAAGGGGGATCCGATGACATGCCACTTCACCCGCGCCGATATCCCCGGCCTACGCAGGCGCATGACGAGCAACCATCATCGGGTGATCGACGAGTTCGGGCTCGTGCACGCGGATCTCACGGAGATCAGAGCAACGCAAGGGGTGCACACGCTGCTGCTGGAGAGGCATGCGAAGCAGCTGGAGGAGATCACCGAGACTCTGGATGGTCATACGCGGCGGTTGGATGGGTTGACCGAGCGCGTAGACGGTCTGACTCAGCGGTTCGATGGGCTGACCGCGCGTGTGGATGGTTTGGCGCAGCGGGTTGATGGGTTGACCGAGCGCGTGGATGGCCTGACCCAGCGGTTCGATGGGCTAGCGGAGCAGGTTGACGGCCTAACGAACAGGGTGGATGGCTTGACGCGCCGAGTAGATGACTTGACGCTACGAATGGACGGCCTGACAAACCGGGTGGACGGCCTGACGCAACAAGTGGACGGCTTGACGCAGCAGATGGGTGTGCATACCGAGATGCTGACGGAGATTTTGCGGCGGTTGCCGGCGGCCTAGGCTGTTCGAGCGATCGTCAAGCGGCGAAACCGCAGGTGAGCAAGCCGGTCTGCGGTTCCGACCGGGCAATTCGGTCGGTAGGGTCGGTACGGCTCAGCCGCGACCGGCGTGGGGTTCGCGGGGTGGAAGGGGACAGCAAGTGGTGGGAAACGATCCAATGCAGGCCGCCGAGGATATGGGGCGGTGGGCCGAGGAACTGGAACGCAAGGCGCAGCAGTACCAGGACCTGCACACGCGCATGACGGGGGTATCGATCACCGAGACCTCCCCGGACAAGCGCGTCAGCGTGACCGTCGACGCGAACGGCATCACCACCGACATCACCCTCGGCGCGGCGTCCAAGGGCATGAACCCCAGCGCCTTGGCCGCCGAACTGATGGCCTGCACCCGCCGCGCCCAAGCCCGACTACGCACCCAGGTCGCCGACCTGGTCCACGACACCGTCGGCACCGACCCGGCCGGCGAGGCCATCATCGGCCAGTACGCCAACCGCCTCCCGCCCCTGGATCTGCCCACCACCCCGGAACCCCAGACCTACCAACCCGAACCCGCCACCTACACCCCACCACCACCGGAACCCGGTGCCCGCAAGCCTGACCGCGACCTGATGGTCACCCCCGACGAGCCGGACGAAGACGACCTCTACTTCCAGCGAAAGTCCTGGCTGGAGTGATCCGACGGAACCGGCCTGAGCCGGAGCGCGTCCTAAACTATGAGACGACTTTGAACCCCACGACTGGAGGCATGGTGGGACGACGGACGACAGCGACGGTGGCGGCGCTGGCCGGAGTGGTGCTCCTGGTTTCCGGGTGTCAGACGAAGACCGACGGAAAGCCCGAGCCCAGTACCGGGGCGACCTCCGGCGCTGCTGCGGCCCTGTGGGATCCGTGCACGCAGGTCACGGACGCGGTCTTGAAGCAGATCGGTGTCGAACCTTCGACCAAGAAGTCAGGTGTGGCTGGTGTCGAAGAGCCGGGGTGGAAGGTCTGCAACTGGAATAACAGCGACTTCAATCTCAGTGTGTTCTCCACCGCTCGGACGGTCGACGAGTTCAAGCAGAAGCCAGACAACGCGGACTTCAAAGACGTAACGGTTGGTGGCCGAGGCGGCGTCCAGTATCACCGGAAGTCGGACACCGAAAACGAGATCTGTGATCTGGTGTTCCCTGCGAAGCAGGGTTCCATCAGCGTGATGGTTTCGAACCGTGTTTCGTCCGACAACAAGGTTGCGCCCTGTGTTCGAGCGGATGCGGCCGCCGCCCAGCTCGTTCCGCTGTGGCCGAGCTGACGGGGAGTGTCGGCAATGACGATCAACGAAGAGGCGACCCGATGGAGCCATCTCGCAGGTGAGGCCAAAGCTGGTCGCCTATACCTGGACAGATCCGTTGCCACCGAGTGTCGGGACGCGTGCAACAAGCAGATCGAGCTGTTCGAAGAACTGATCAGGGATCTCCAAGGACTGGCTGTCGTATCCGGCTTCGGGCAATTCGACTGCGCCGACGAACTCGCGAAAATGTTGGGTGCTAAAGCAATTGGCGGCGATGGAGACGTCAACACCGCCTTGAAGGAGCACATCGAAGTCCTGAAACTTATTCGGGACACGATTCAGGTCTCTGTCGACAAGTACGAGGCGCAAGACAAGGCTAATGCGGGTGTCCAAGACGAGTTGCTGAACTGATCGGGGGGATTTCTATGGGGTTGTTGTTTGCCGGGATCGCGGCGGCGCTGTGGGAGTCGACGAAGTCGGGGCCGCCGGATGTGGGGCAGGACGCGAGTCCTGAGGCTACGCAGGCGCGGAATCGGATTCAGGAACTGGTGAGCGGCAGCGGCCTGGATTTCCAAGGGGCGAAGGTGCCGGAATCCGCCTACAAGGATCCGGAGGGGATGGACGACCTCTACGCGCGGGTGCAGAAAATGGACCCGGCGGCGGTCAAGATGTTGCACGATCGCTGGGAGGGGCTGCGCAACAAGCTCAATGACGGTTTCGTTGCTTTCGGCTTGGAGATGACGAGGGCGATCGAGTCCAAGTGGCAAGGGGAGGCTGCTGCTTCGGCGGCTACCGGCATCACCGAGTATGTGAAGAAGTCGAGCACGCTGGTTGATTCGGTGGCGCTGGTTTCGGAGAAGGTGAAGCTGGTGCGGTCGGCAATCGATATCACCAAGCCGAACGTGCAGGAAGCTCCCGATACGACGGTGACCAGCAATATCGCGAGCTGGGTGCCGGGTCCGACTTGGAAGCTGAACGATCATCGTGAGGAGTCGTATCAGTCGGCGGCGGCGAATGTCGTGAAGAATGTCTTCTATCCGGCGGTGAAAGAGGCTGACGACAAGGTGCCGATGGTGCCGAAGCCGTATAACCCGGTGCAGAGTGCCGATGTGCCGGAGGTGAAGGAGCCGGCTCGGCCGAGTGCGGGTGTGCCGGATAGTGGTCCGGTGCGGCCGGCGGTGACGGATGAGCCGGAGGCTGGGGCGCGGCCGGGGGAGACGGAGCCTGGTGCGGGGCCGCAGAGTGCGGACGATCCGGGTACGAAGCCGACGGCGGTCGAAGCGCCGACGACGCCCGCTTCGACTGTTCCGGTCACGGCTGATGCGCCGAAAGCCGCGGAGCTCAAACCGAATTCGGGGCTGCCCGGTTCGGCAGCTCCCGGTGTTCCGGGCTCGGGTGTCCCGGGCACGAGCGTGCCGGGCTCGGGGCAGCCGGGCGCGAAAGTGCCAGGTTCGGGGCGGCCGGGGGCGAGCGTTCCGGGGTCCGGTGTTCCGAATTCGGGTGTACCGGGTGCGGGCGTGCCGGGTTCCCGTGCGCCGGGTACCAGTGGGCCGGGATCCCGCGCGCCGGGTACCGGTGTGCCCGGCGGTGGTAATCCTGGTGCGGGAAAGACGGTTTCGGGGGCTCCCGGTTCTGCGGTTGCCGCTTCGGGGGCGAACCGAACCGCCACCACCCGCGCCGGTACCTCCGGCATGCCGGGCATGGGTGGTGTGGGGGCCAATCGGGGCACGAGGGAGGACGACAAGGAGCATCAGACGAAGGAGTACCTGATCAATCAGGAGAACGGGGAGATTCTGACCGGGCTGGATCCGGAGCATCGGGTGAAAACGGTTCCGCCGGTGATCGGCGAATGAGTAAGCAGGACTGGACGTTTACGCCATTGGCGTTCAAGGTGCTGTGGCGGGCGGCGGATCGCGATGTGCTGCCGTATCCGTTGCAGTACCGGTCGACGGCGGACACCATCGCCGATTTCGACAAGACGTGGCGGGCCGAGGCGGCCGCGCTGCACAAGCATTTCGACGAGACGATGTTCGGTGCGCTCAAGGTTCTGGCGGAGCCGGAGGCGCGGATCGAGGTGGCGGGACGGCTCGGCCGGATCAAGTTGCGTGTGCACGCGGCGGTGCATTATCAGCAGGCGGTGCTGCTTGTTCAGGAAGCGACCGACGTGCCGGATCGAGGTGGCCGGGTCCGTATGACCACGGTTCCGGCGCATGAGATTTCGCGCCGGATTCTGGCGCAATTGCCGAACACTGCTCGCGGCAGCGGTGAGGGGCTCGAGGTCTCGCGCCACGACCTCGAGGAGGACGGCCCGTTCCACGGCTTCCACGACGACGCCCCGGTCTCACCCCGGAAACTCGCCGCTCGATTCTTCGAGCGCCCCCGCGGCGCGGTCGTCCACGTCGCCGTCTACGCGGGCCCGGCCTGGGACAAACGGCCCGCCCCGTCCCGCGGTTTCCACATCATGGATTACCCGGATGGCCGCTACATGGTCCGCACCGGCGGCACTCTCAAGGCCACACCAGCGGACCGGCCCCTGCTCCAGGCCGATCTGGACCGCATCCTCGCCATCACCGTGGACGCGCACCGCACCGAAGCCGACCCCGCCTACCAAGCCCGGGTGTAGCGAAACTTTCAGGTGGGGGCCTGAGCGCAGCGGCGCATCGCCGAGCCCCGCAGCTGGATGTCGGCCGAGCCGGGGCTGGGCCGCATACCGACCAGACCTACGGCCCGCCGAGTAGCGCTCGACCGCAAGGCAATCGCCGGAGGTCAGGGGATGAGCACGACTCAGCGCGCCGGACGGACCGCGTCGAGGATGACATCAGCGACGCCCCGCATCCCGGTGGGGGTGGGGTGGTACGGGACCAGGGTTTCGGTCGCGAGAATCGGGTCGAACCATCGGACGCCGACGGGTGCGCACATGTCGTGGCCGATCGAGCGGGAGCGCGTATCGATATAGGTGGCACCGGTTGCGGCCGCACCGGCCGCGACAACGGTGTTCAGACGATCGAAGGCGCGCTGCACGGTCGACGCGTCGGACGGGCGGAGGCCGACGAGTTCGGGGCAGCCGCCGTCACGGACGTAGAGCGGCCACCCGTCGACATACACCTTCGCGTTGGGCGCGAGCACCGAAATCTGGCGCAGTGCGGCCGAATACGCGCCGGCGATGGCGTCGATCTCGGGATCCCATGCCGGGTTGGCGCATTGCTGCGCGCCGGCGGAATGGCAGGCGAGGATGTATCGCGTCGCATTGGTGTCGTTCGCGCCGATGTGGACGGTGACCAGTGCGGTGCTCGGTCCCAGGGCGTCGAACTGGGGGGCGATGCCGGGGCCCTGGGAGGTGGTGAGGTCTTTGATCTTGGCCGAGCTGCAGGTTCGATCGTCCAAGGTCAGCCCGAGTCCCGCGGCGACCAGCTTCGGTGTGTTCGCCGTGGACCGCGCGCATTGCAGCGGTGCGCCGATGTCGAAGTTCTGTACGCCGGTGGTGGCGGCGCCGGAGTCTCCGAGTGCCACGTACTCGGCTCCGGCCGCCGCGGCCGGTGGCGCGAAAGCGATTGGGGCCGAGCAGAATAGTGCTGCCGCCAGCGCCGCCGACAGTGTGCTGTTCATGGTGTTGCTCCACTCCGCATCGAGCGCCCTGGAAGTGAGACGCGCTGGTTCCGCTTTGCGGCACAGTACCCAACGATTCCGTGCCGAGGGGCCGATTCGCACAACTCATGACGCGAGTTGTTTGTCGAGCACCCGCACCAGCCGCCAGGTCACCGAGGGCGCGTCGGCGGGCGGATCGACCCACGGGCGCTCCTCGATGAGCAGCCGATAGGTGTAGCCGGGCTGGTAGTCGAATCCGTCGATCCCGAAGTAGTGCAGTTCCCATTCGGCCTGCGGATCTTTGCGCACTTGCAGGCACTGCATGGGTGCGACGCCGGTGCAGGGCACCTCCTGAGCCGCCACCTCGATCTCGAACTGCTGGGCGGCGGGGGCGGTGCTGGTCGCGGGGGCGGCGGCGGATTGGTCCGCGCTACATCCCGTCAGCGGCATTGCGACGAGTGCGGCGGCGAGAACGAGCATTCCCAGGCGCATGGCCGCGAATATGCCACAGGCCCCGCGCCGCACCGGGGATCTCCGGCCCCTTTCACCATAACCCGGCCCGGCGGGCTTGCCGCAAGGCCCCGGGGCGGGTCCATAATCGCTGCTCTGAGCCGTATCGGCGGCGCAGGGGAAGGCGAGGACGGATGACCGAACAGAGGGCGACGCGGGTGGGCCCGGCGGAACTCGAGATCGCCTACGAGCGGCTGGGCGACCCGGGTAAGCCACCGGTCCTGCTGATCATGGGCGCGGCGGGGCAACTGATCGACTGGCCGGACGGCTTCTGCGCGGAACTGCTCGAGCGCGGCCTACAGGTGATCCGCTTCGACAGCCGCGATACGGGCCGGTCGACGCACGTCACGGCCCCGCCGCCCGACATCGCGGCGGCGATGGCGGGTGACGTATCGACGGCGGCCTACACGCTGTCGGACATGGCCGCCGACACCGTAGGCCTACTGGACGCGCTGGGCATCGACAGCGCGCACCTGGTCGGCGCGTCGATGGGCGGCATGATCGCGCAGACGATCGCGATCGAGTATCCGGACCGGGTGCGCTCGCTCACCTCGATCATGTCGACGACCGGCGATCCCGCTGTGGGACAGTCGGATCCGGCGGCCTTCGGCGCGGTCGGCCCGCCGCCGGCGGAGCGGGCCGCCTACCAGGACTGGTCGGTGCTGACCAAGCGCGCCTCCGGCTCACCCGGCTTCGCCTTCGACGAGGCGGCGGTCCGCGAGCACGCGGGCCGGGTCTTCGACCGCGGCATCGACTTCTCCGGCATGATGCGCCAGGCGGTCGCGGTCCTGGCCTCCGGCGACCGGACTTCCGCGCTGCGGGCGCTGGACGTGCCCGCGCTGGTGCTGCACGGAACCGCCGACCGCGTCTTCGATATCAGCGGCGGTCGGGCGACGGCGCAGGCGATTCCGGGCGCACGGCTGGTGGAATTCGAGGGGATGGGCCACAGCCTGCCGCGCGAGCTGTGGCCGAGTTTCGCCGGCCACATCGTGGCGATCGGCGCCACCGCCGAGCGCGCCCGAACGGTGGCAGACTGGCTGCCATGACAAGTGCTGAGTGGGCTGAGGTCGACGACTACCTGGTGGATCAGCTGGTGCGGGATCCGGAGACGGCGGCGGTGCTGGCCGAGAACGCGAAGGCCGGACTGCCCGCCATCGACGTGTCCGCGCCCCAGGGCAAGTTCCTGTATCTGCTGGCGCGGTCGGCGGGCGTGCGGCGGGTGCTCGAGATCGGCACGCTCGGCGGTTACAGCACGGTGTGGCTGGCGCGCGCGGTCGGCAAGGCCGGGCAGGTGCTGACTCTGGAGTACGAGCCGCGCCACGCCGAGGTGGCGCGGGCGAACCTGGATCGGGCCGGAGTCGGTGAGCGCGTGGAGATCCGGGTCGGCGCGGCTATCGAGAGCCTGCCGGTGCTGGCCGAGGAGAATCCGGAGCCGTTCGATCTGGTGTTCCTCGACGCGGACAAGGTCAACAATCCGAACTACGTCCGGTGGGCGCTGCGGCTGACTCGTCCCGGCTCGGTGATCATCGTCGACAATGTGGTCCGCGCGGGCGGCCTGGCCGACGCGGAGTCCACCGATCCGGCGATCCGGGGCAGTCGCGAGGTCGTCGAATTGCTCTCCGCCGAACCACGTCTGGATGCCACCGTGCTGCAGACCGTCGGCGCCAAGGGCTGGGACGGGTTCGCCTACGCGCTCGTGCTCGACTAGGGGATCAGCACCACCTTGCCCATCGTCCCCCGCGTTTGCAGGGCGTGGTGGGCGCGTGCCGCGTCCGCGAGCGGGAACCGCTGCACCGCGGGCCGCAGCCGCCCGGCCGCGGCCTCGGCCAGTGACCGGGTCTCCAGCACCCGGATATCGCCGCCGACCCGTTGCAGCATCGCCGGGCCGAGCACCACCTCGGAGGTGATTCCGCGCTCGTTCTGTTCGGTCTCGGTGACGGTCAGCGGTCCGTCGGCGTAGCCGTAGACGAGGTGGCGTCCGCCTTTGCCGAGCAGATCGACAGCGGTACGGGCGATGTCGCCGCCGACCGCGTCGAAGACGACGGTGGGCCGGTGTCCGCCGAGCCGCTCGGCCCAGTCGGGCCGCAGATAGTCGAGGGCTATATCGGCGCCGTTCGCGGCGACGCGCGCGGTTTTCGCGGGCCCGCCCGCCAGGCCGATCACGAACGCGCCCGCGTTCGCCGCGGCCTGCACGAGCAGCGTCCCGATGCCGCCCGCCGCGGCGGTGACCAGGGCCACGCTGCCGGGCCCGAGGTCGGCGAACTGCAGGATGCCCAGGGTGGTGCGCCCCGTGCCGATCATGGCGATGGCCTCGGCGGCGTCCAGATTCGCCGGAATCTCGTGTAGCCGAGCCGAATCGGCGACGGCGAGCGCCGCGTACCCGCCGGGAACCGCGCCGAGGTGGGTGACGACGTGTTTGCCGAGCCACGACGGGTCCGTCTGCGGGCCCAGCGATTCCACGATTCCGGCGACCTCCCGGCCGGGAATGGTGGGCAGCTCGGGCACCGGGTAGGGGCCGGGCAGCCCTTGCCGGAGTGCGGTGTCGACGAAGTGGACGCCCGCGGCCGCTACCGCGATGCGCACCTGTCCGGGGCCGGGCTGTGGATCGGGGACGGTCTCGAGGCGCAAGTTCTCGGCGGGGCCGAAGGCGTGGAGCTGGATCGCGTGCATACCCACGACCTTGCAACCTCAACGATGGTTCGGGTCAAGCCTGCCGGATCCGGGCCTCGAATCCGTCACAGAGGGTGGCCAATCCGGCGTAGAGCAGATCCTCCTGCGTCAGCGCGCTGACACCGGCGCCGACCAGGTCGGCCAGGGCGTCGGGCACCGGCGTGGTCGGCGCGCCCTCCAGCAGCGCGCGCAGGCCGTTGCTCTCCTCGGGCTGGATCTTCTTGCGCTCCAGCAGATCCGAGCTGACGTGCGGCAGGGTCGCGCCGGAGATGAAGTTCCACACCGAGAACGACATCTGCATCGCCTCGCGCGGGCTCACCGCCAGCTCCCGGAACCCCTCCACCAGCCAGGCCAGGCAGGCCAGCCCGTGCGGGCCGAAACTGTAGCGGGGCATGGCGAAGGTGAGCAGCACCCAGGGGTGCTGCTGGTAGAGCGCCCAGTCGATCTCGGCGGCGATGCGGACGCGATCGCGCCAGGTCCAGTTCATGCCCTCGGTGGGCGGATACGGGTTGCGCCGGGCGACCTCGTCGGTCATCAACGCGATCAGTTCGTCTTTGCTGGCCACGTGTCGATACAGCGACATCGCCCCGACGCCCATCCGGTCGGCGATGCGGCGCATCGAGACCGCGTCCAGGCCCTCGGTGTCGGCCAAGGCGATCGCGGTGTCCACGATCGCGGGCTGTGTGAGTTTCGGCTCGGTCATCCTATGTTTGCCTGTCCATGCGGGTGTGGCATGCGTACACTGTACCCTTGGTCGTGCGTACGCCGTACGCGAGCAGTGAGAGGAACTCTGGATGACACAGGTGCAATCGCCCGCCGACACCCGGCGGGCGTGGCTCGGATTGGCGGTCCTGCTGCTCCCGGTCCTGCTGGTGTCGATGGACGTCTCCGTGCTGTTCCTGGCCATGCCCACCATGACCGTGGATCTCGATCCGTCCGCCACCCAGGCGCTGTGGATCCTCGACATCTACGGCTTCATGATCGCGGGCCTGCTCATCACCATGGGCAACCTCGGCGACCGCATCGGGCGGCGCAACATTCTGCTGGCCGGCGCGGCCGTGTTCGGGCTCGCCTCGGTGCTGGCGGCGTTCGCGCCGAGCGCCGCGGTGCTGATCGCCGCCCGCGCGCTGATGGGCCTCGGCGGCGCGACCCTGCTGCCGTCGAGCCTCGCGCTCATCTCCAGCCTGTTCCCCGACTCCCGGCGGCGCGCCGCGGCCATCGGCGTGTGGACCGCGTTCTTCGCCGGCGGCTCCGCGGTCGGCCCGATCATCGGCGGGCTGCTGCTGCACCACTTCTGGTGGGGGTCGGTGTTCCTGATCAATCTGCCAGTGCTGCTGGTGCTGCTGGTCGCCGGGCCCTTCCTGCTGCCCGAGCATCGCTCCGAGGCGCTCGGCCCGCTGGACCTGCCCAGCGTCGTGCTCTCGATCGGCGGCATCCTGCCGCTGATCTACGCGGTCAAGCACGCCGCGGCCGAGGGCATCGATGCCGAGGCGCTGGTTCTGGCGCTGATCGGCGCGACGCTGCTGACGCTATTCCTGCGGCGGCAGCGGCATCTGGCCGAACCGCTGCTGGACCTGAAGCTGTTCACCCGGCCGGCGTTCAGCGTCGCGATCGGCTCCAGCCTGACCGGCATGATGGCGCTGGCCGCCATGGGCTATCTGACCAGCATGTACTTGCAGTCGGTGACCGGACGCGACGCGCTGGCCGCGGCGCTGCTCGGCATCCCGAGCGCGGTCGCGGTGTTCGTCGTGTCCATGACCGGCGCGCGGCTGGGCCGCCAGATCGGCGTGCGCTCGACGTTCGTGCTGGCGCTGCTGCTGGCGGCGCTGGGCAACCTGATGTTGCTCGGGGTCGGGGTGCACGGCGGCGTCGGCTGGTATGTCGCGGGCTCCACCATCGCCGGCGTCGGCTACGGACTGGCGTTCACGCTGGTGTCGGATGTGGCGGTGTCCTCGGTGCCGCCGGAGCGCGCGGGTTCGGCGGTCGGCATCTCCGAGACCAGTTTCGAACTCGGCAACGCGCTGGGCCTGTCGCTGCTGGGATCGCTGGCGGCACTGGTGTTCCGCAGCGGCGGCGATTACGCCGACACGCTCGGTGAAACCCTGCAGCGGGCGGGTGACGACACGGCGCTCGCCGAGAGCGCTCGCGAATCCTTCGTCGACGGCATGCATTTCGCGACCACCGCGGGCGCACTGGTGTTGCTCGCGATGGCCGTGGTGGCCCGGCTCGCGCTGCGTCAGAACACCATTCTCACCGACTCGCACGCGCACTGATCAGCGGCCGAAGACCGAGTTCAGCACCTCCGCGGCCCAGCGGTTCATCGGAACGATCACCGTGGCGTGCAGCCGGCGCACCGGCCGCACCACGGCGGCGCGCCACGCGAGGGCGAAGGCGCGGAACATCGGGCCCAGCACCGTGCGGTGGAGGAAACGGCACGGGATGACCACGAGCACGCCGACGACGCGCCAGGCGTAGACCACGGTGGCGCGCAAGGCTTTCCACAGCGGACGCAGGATCCGGCGCCACAGCTGGGCGAGCGGCCAGAGGACGAGCCACCGCGCGAGCTGATACCCGGCCCAGACGACGGCCCTGCCGACCGGATACAGCACCCATCGGCACAGCCGGGCGGCGGCGGGCCGCAGCACCCGCCGCCACAGCCATTCCTCGACGGCGCGGCGCAGCGGCCGCAGGATGAAGTCCAGGATCAGCGCGAGGGCCGGGGTGAGCACCAGACCCCACAGCACCTGCTGTACCAGCCAGCCCCACACAAGGTTCTTGACGAACAGCCAGAGCGGGCGAATTACCCAGTACCGCACCATTGTCGAGACCGGGATCAGCAGGTTTTCGACGAAATAGCGCGCTGCGGCGGCGATCACGCGCCCGATCAGCTTCAAGCCCTCCCAGAGCAGGCGCAACGGCACCAGCAGCACCACGGCGATGGCCCGTGCGATCCAGGCGCCGGGAGAAACACGGCCCGCCTCGGGCCCCGATGAAGTCATCCTCGGATCCTCCCGTAGCCGGGAGCCCCGCCGCCGCCGGATTTCTACCCGATGCGACAGGTAAAAACACGCACGGCGCAATACATTTGACGCGTGACTGAGACGCAGCCCCCTGTCAACGGGCGACCGCTCGCCGAACGGGTCGCCACCCGCCTGCTATATCCGACCTCGCGCCCGCGCGAAAGAGCCCTGCGCGACGCGGTTTCCGGGCGCATCGTGCTGGTGACCGGGGCCTCGCACGGCATCGGCAAGGCCAGTGCCCGCAAACTCGGCGCGGCGGGTGCGGTGGTCCTGCTGGTCGCCCGGTCCGCCGACGAGCTGGCGCAGGTCGCCGCCGAGATCCGCGCCGACGGCGGTCGCGCGCACACCTACCAGGCCGACCTGACCGACTTCGACGCGACCGAGCAACTCGCCCAGCGCGTGCTGGCCGAGCACGGCCACATCGACGTCGTGGTGAACAACGCGGGCAAGTCGATCCGCCGGCCGATCGATGAGTCCTACGACCGCTTCCACGACTTCACCCGCACCATGGACATCAACTACCTCGGTCCGGTCCGGCTGCTGCTGGCCCTGCTGCCGCACATGCGCGCGCGTAAGCAGGGGCACATCGTCAACGTCTCCACCTGGGGCCTGCTCATGCCGCCGACGCCGCGCTGGGCGGCCTACGGCGCCTCGAAGGGGGCCTTCGACACCTGGCTGCGCACGGTCGGCGCCGAGATCGCCGTCGACCGGGTCACCACCACCTCCATCTACATGCCCCTGGTGCACACCCGCATGAGCGCGCCCACCGACTTCAGCAGCATTCCGGGCCTGACCGTGGACGAAGCCGCGGACCTGATCTGTCACGCCGTCACGTCCCGGCCGCGCGCCATCGCGCCGTGGTGGCAGGCGCCGATGCAGGCCGCGAGCAATCTCAGCCGCGTGCAGGCCGCCCGGTTCATGGAACGAGCCTTCCGGCGCGGGCGGTTGTAGCTCGTACGGAGCCGCACATGTGCTGGTGAACCCGCCCAGGTGCCGACCGGCGCGCGGGGGCGACACGCCGAAGCATAGGATCGTGCGGTGCACAAGAGGTCCGCGGAGAATTCGGCGCTGTTATTCGCCCTCGCGGATTCACGCCTGCCGATCGGCGGGCACGTGCATTCCGGGGGCGTCGAGGAAGCCGTCGCGTCCGGACTGGTGCGGGACGTGGCGACCGTCGAGTTGTATCTGCGCCGGCGGGTGGAAACCTCGGGCTTGATCGCCGCCTCCCTGGCCGCCGCGGTGTGCGCGGGTGCGCTCGAGCCCGCGCGCGCCGAACTCGAAGCCGACGCCCGGACGCCGTCGCCCGCCGCCCGGGCCGCCTCCCGGGCACAGGGGCGTGGCCTGCTGCGCCTGGCCAAACAGCTGTGGCCACAGGCCGATTGGACCGAGCTGGGGGCGCGCCCGCACCTGTCGACGGTCTTCGGCGTGGTGGGGGCGGTCTGCGCGGTGACGCCGGAGGAGATCGCGGGCGTCGTCGTCTACACCACGCTGACCGGCGCGGCGACGGCCGCGCAGCGGCTGCTGGCGCTGGATCCCGCCGCCATTGCGGCGTGCACGGTCCGCCTCGCCGAGCTATGCGACGCGACGGCCGCCGCCGCGGCCACCGAACTCGCCGCACTGTCCGATCCGCTGCAGGACGTCCTCGCCGAACGGCACCTGCACCGCGACATGCCCCTGTTCGCGAGCTGAGAGACCCACCGAGAGAAGGAGACTGCCACCATGCCCCCGCACCTGATCGACGGTGAGCCCCACGACCATTCGCACGATCGTCCCAAGCGGCAGCGCACGCCGGGCGAGGCGCTGCGGATCGGAATCGGCGGCCCGGTCGGTTCCGGCAAGACGGCGCTGACCGCCGCGCTCTGCCGCCAGCTGCGCGACGAACTGTCGATCGCCGTGCTCACCAACGACATCTACACCACCGAGGACGCCGACTTCCTGCGCCGCCACGCCGTGCTGCCGGACGAGCGGATCACCGCCGTGCAGACCGGCGGCTGCCCGCACACCGCCATCCGCGACGACATCACCGCGAACCTGGACGCCATCGACGACCTGATCGCGGCGAACCCGCCGCTGGATCTGATCCTGGTGGAATCCGGCGGCGACAACCTGACCGCGACCTTCTCCTCCGGCCTGATCGACGTGCAGATCTTCGTGGTGGACGTGGCCGGTGGCGACAAGGTGCCGCGCAAGGGCGGCCCGGGCGTGACCTTCTCGGATCTGCTGGTCATCAACAAGACCGACCTGGCGCCGCTGGTCGGCGCGGACCTGGGCGTGATGGAACGCGACGCGACCAAGGTGCGCGAGAACCGGCCGACCGCGCTGATCTCGCTCACCGACGACCCGGCCGCGACGCCGGTGCTGGCGTGGGTGCGTGAACAGCTGGCCGCGCTCGCGCACGCCGACGCGCACGCTTCCGATTCCGCTGTTGCGCACTGAATTACGGATCGTGGCGGCCGTCGGGTCGCTGCCGGTGATCGAGGCCGTCGGCGGGCTGGCGGCGCGCCGGACGGCGCCGGACACGGTGCACATGATCGGTACCGCCGCCACCCCGCTGGGCGGTGACGAGCTCGATATCCGCATCGTGGTCGGCGACGGCGCGCGCCTGACCGTGCGCTCGGTCGCCGCGACGATCGCGCTGCCCAGCGTCGCGACGCCGCTGTCGGTGGCGCACTGGCACTTCGAGGTCGGCGAAGACGCGGTGCTGGACTTCGACCCGGAACCGACGATCGTCGCGGGCGGGGCGCGTCACCATGCCCGCACGACGGTGCGGTTGGGCGCCGGCGCGCGGGTACGCATCCGGGAGCGGATCCAGATCGGGCGCAGCGGCGAGGAGTCCGGCGAGTGGCGCGGCGATCTCGTCGCCGACCTCGGCGCGGTGCCGCTGCTGCGCCACCGCCTGCACCTCGGGGGGCTCGCGGTGACCGACGACGCGATCTCCGCGCCGCGGGCGCTGGACAGCGAATTCGTCTATCCGGACGATCGTCCCGCGGAGGTCGACGGCCTCGACGGAGTCCTGCTTCCGCTCGCCGCGGGCGGCAGCTTATTCACGCATATCGGCCGAACACTGCGAGCGGAGGGGCCCGCGTCTGCATCGGCGGCTGTGGTACCCGTCTGAGGCCGAAGGTGGCAGCCGGGCAGCGGTGGCGCGACCGACCCGGTGACTTCGCCCGCCTGACCGGCGAGCGGCCTGGGGCATCCGACCGACTCGCTCGACGCGCGCGGGGCCGAGTCGGGCCACCCCCTCGGCCGTTCGGCCCGAATTCGATTCGGGCCGAACGGCTGCGCGTTAACCGGACAGGCTCGGGAGCAATCCGCCGAGACCGCCTCCGCAGCCACTGCTGCCGGAGTTCCCGGCCGCCGCGACCTGCACTGTGACGGAGTCGGAGACGAGCAGTTGCCGGGCCACCAGTTTGTGTGCGCCGGCGGTTTGCGGAGTCCACTTCAGGCTGACCTTGTTGGTCAGCACCGAGGGCGCGACGGGGCTGCCGGGGATATCGGCGCCGTTGTCGGTGAACTTCACTGTGCTCAGCCGGTCCACCTCGACCGAGGCGGTGAGGGTGTAGGTGCAGCCCACCTTGTGGTCCTGGCCGGAGACGGCGAGATCGCCGACCCAGGCGCCGGCCTGCGGCGCGGTCAGGACGAGGGTGGCGGCCACGGCGACGAAGGCGGTGAAGCCCATGCGGACTCGCCGCGCGCCGATCGTGTGTGCGTTCATGCTGTGTTCCCTATCTACCCGTGCTCTATGGGTAGCGGCACAGTAACGAACGATCATGTTTCACATTTGGGTTTTGCGCGAATCGTCTTGCTGCGCAGAACGGGAAGGAGGGACCCGACGCCGTTGTCGGGTCCCCGTCCCTTGCCTTAAGCCGCGCTCAGTCCCCGACGACCCGGGACGGCGCGTTGAACGCGTTCACCGCGCCGACGACGCCACCGGCCGCCGCGCCGACGACCGCGGCCGGCACCGTGATGATGGCCGCACCGGCGGCCGCGCCGAGCATCGGACCCGCGACGATGCCGACCGGCACCAGCGGCAGGCCGAGCACCAGGCCGACGGTGCCGCCGACCAGCGCGGAGGTCAGCGCGAACGGCGCCGCCGACGCCGCGGCGGCCGCCGCGCCGATGGCGGCGGTGCCGACGGTCTGCCCGGCGATCCGGTCGGACCGGCTGCGCTCCATGCCGATCGAGTCGAGGAACGTCGCCAGGTTCGCCTCGGTCACGGCGGACTGGTCGTTGATCTGGATCGCCTGCTCTTTGTCGATCCAGTCCGGAGCGGGCACCGTGACATCACCGAAGCGGAACTGCCCGGGCGGCGGCGCGATCGGCGGCACCGGGGCCACCGGGACCGGCGGGTGCAGCACGCCCACGGGGGCGAGGTACCGCTTGTCCGGCGCCGGGCGCGACCACTGCAGCGAGCTCTTGGTGTCGTCCGGGATGTTCAGGCCCTCGTACGGCGACGCGTTGGGAACGTCGGCCGCGGGCCACTGGGCCTTCTCCGAAAGCGTGGTCGTCTCGGCGGGATCGGCGTTCGCGGTGCCGGTGCCGACGAGTGCGAGCACCAGCGTGCCCGCGCCCGCGGCGACGACCGTGCCGACCGTCGTGCGCTGCGGGGTGGGAGCCCTGTGCTTTCCTGTGGGCATCAACTTCCTTTCTCAATGAAATGCAAGTTCGACGTCCCACATTCGGATCCACGAGCGCCGCGGATTGGTCCGTTCGGCGGCCGGCCCGGAATATCCGAGTAGCCCTCGGGTAGCTATGAGAAACGGCCGGGCCGGATCCGCTCGATTCGCGAATCCTGCCCGGCCGCATGATCACCGGTGCGTACTGCCTGTCTTCGTGCTCTCGCGGTCACCGCGTCGGCTCGACCGCGGCGCCCACGCCGATCCCGGTCGTGACCCCGGCCCGGACCTCGGGCTCGACCCGCGACTCGGTGCGCACCTCGAGCCCGGTATCCGGAGAGAGCTGCGCCTGCACCGTGGCTTTGGTGTCCAGTCCGGCCGAGGCGCCGCCCGATGCGGTCGAATCGACCAGCAGGCCCGCGCCGGGACCGCGCTCGGCGAGCGCCGGATCCGCGACGGCGATACCCGCGCCCGCGATGGCCGCCGCGAACGGCAGCGTCCCCACGAGCAGCAGCGGGCCGCGGCGGCGCCGGGCGGGTGGACTGTTCTCGGGTTTGCCCACGAATAACCTTCCTGTCGAATTCGAAGAGTGTTCCTTCGGAATTCGGTCAGGAAACGTGCGTGGATGGGCCGGAAACGGTACGAAAGTGCCTAACCGGCCTGCTGTTCCGCGGCGGCGCGGCCGGGAGCCCGGCCGTTGCCCGGAGGCGCGCCCAGCGCCGCGGCGAGTTCGTCGGCCTCCTCCTCGTCGGAGTTGACCTGTTCGAGCGCCAGCCGGGCGAACACCCACTGCTCGGTCGCCGCCATCTGACCGCGGGTGCGGCCGAGGAAGGACACGAACCACTGGATGACGGTGATCAGCCGGCTCCGGTAGCCGACCAGGTAGTACAGGTGCAGCCCGAGCCAGGCCAGCCACGCCAGGAACCCGCCGAACTCCAGCTTGCCGACCTGGCACACGGCGTTGAACCGCGAGATCGTCGCCATGGAGCCCTTGTTGAAGTACTTGAAGGGCTTGCGGTCCTCCGGGCGTGCGCCCTTGAGGCCGGCCTTGATCGCCTTGGCCGCGTAGGTGGCGCCCTGGATCGCGCCCTGCGCCATACCGGGGACGTCGGGCACCGACATCAGGTCGCCGACGACGAAGACGTTCGGGTGCCCCTTGATGGTGAGATCGGGTTCGACGATGACGCGGCCCGCGCGGTCCACCTTGGTGCCCTCGGACCGTTCGGCGAGCATCTTGCCCAGCGGGCTGCCCTGTACACCGGCCGACCACACCTTGGTCGAGGACTCGATGCGCCGGATGGTGCCGTCGGAATCCTTGACCGTGACGCCGTGCGCGTCGACATCGGTGACCATGGCGTTGAGCTGGATCTCCACGCCCATCTTCTCCAGCTTGCGCTGGGCCTGACCGCCGAGCTTGGGGCCCATCGGGCCGAGCACCGCGCCCGCGCCCTCGACCAGGATGACCCGGGCGTCGCGCGGATCGATGTTGCGGAAGGTGCCTTCCAGGGTGCGGTCGGCGAGTTCGGCGATCTGCCCGGCCAATTCGACGCCGGTGGGGCCGGCGCCGATCACCACGAAGGTGAGCAGCCGGTCCCGCATCTCCTGCGAGGTGGCCAGCTCGGCGCCCTCGAACGCGCCGAGGATGCGGCCGCGGAGCTCGAGCGCGTCGTCGATGGTCTTCATGCCGGGGGCGTAGGTGGCGAACTGATCGTTGCCGAAGTAGGACTGCTGCGCGCCCGTCGCCACGATCAGGCTGTCGAACGGGGTGACCGTCTCCTGGTTCAGCAGTTCGGAGGTGACGGTGTTGTTCTGCAGGTCGATGTCGATCACGTCGCCGAGCAGCACCTGCGCGTTGCGCTGCTTGCGCAGCACCAGGCGGGTGGCGGGGGCGATCTCGCCGACCGACAGGATGCCGGTGGCCACCTGGTACAGCAGCGGCTGGAACAGGTGGGTGGAGGTTTTGGAGATCAGGGTGACATCGACGTCGGCGCGCTTGAGGTGCTTGGTGCCGAACAGGCCACCGAAGCCCGAACCGATCACCACCACCTTGTGACGACGGTTCTCGACAGCTTCTGTGCTCATCGCCGGTGCTCCTCGAAGACCTGGGGTTCGTCCCCCGCAGACGGTTATTTCCGGTATCCATGCGCGACGTTCACACATCCGAGCCCGAGCGCACGCCGCAGGGTCAACCGTAGTCGGCGCCTTTCGGGCCGTCACGGCGAGATCCGGTTAGCCGCGTCGCGTTGTGCGTAAACCCGGGCCGCCGGGCGTGCGAAAAGAATACGATGAACACCCTCGTTCCTGGAGGTTTGGCATGGTTGCCGACGCTCGTGTCTCGGAGAACGCCTCGCTCATCGACATTCCGGCCGAACATGTGATCGATCGGGTGCTGCGCCGCATCCCGGAGCGGCCCCGGGTGCTCGCCGCGCCGCCGGCCGCCAGTTCGACCGTCGCGGTGCACGGCGATATCGGGCTGCCGTATCTGGGCCGGGCGCTGCAATATCTGCGCTGGGGCCCGGCGGAGGTGATGGCGCGGCACCGCCGCTACGGGCCGGTGTCGATGTCGCGGTCGCTGGGTGTGGAACGGGTGCTGGTGACCGGCCCCGAGGCCATCGATCAGGTGCTGGGCATGCGCCGCCGGGATTTCGGGCAGGGCTGGAACTACTTCATCGGACCGTTCTTCGGCCGCGGCCTGCTGCTGCTCGAATTCGACGAGCACATGTTCCATCGGCGGATCATGCAGCAGGCGTTCACCCGGGACCGGCTCGAAGCGCACGTGGCCGCGCTCGCGCCCGTGGCACGCGCTGCCATCACGCAGTGGGTGCCGAAGGGGGAGACCAGCGCGACCGTGCGTCTCTACCCGACCCTCAAGGACCTCACCCTGGACATCGCGGGTGAGACGTTCATGGCGGTCGACGTCGGGCCGCGGCGCGGCGAGCTGATCGATGCTTTCCTCGCGTGCACACATGCGGGCCTCGCCACCATCCGGCATCCGGTGCCGGGCGGACGCTGGCGGGCCGGGTTGCGCGGGCGGGCGGTGCTCGAGCAGTACTTCACCGAGATGATCCCGCGTAAACGCCGCGGCGACTCCCCGGATTTCTTCTCCGCGCTGTGCCACGCGCGCAGCGAGGACGGAGACGTGTTCAGTGACGCCGACGTGGTCAACCACATGATCTTCCTGATCATGGCCGCGCACGACACCACCACGACCACGGCCACGGCGGTGCTCTACTACCTGGGCAAACACCCGGAATGGCAGGAGCGGGTCCGGGTCGAGGCGCGGGCGGCGGGCGCCGCGCGCACCATCGCCGACCTGGACCGGATGACCGAGCTGGACCTGGTGATCAAGGAGAGCCTGCGGCTGATGCCGCCGGTGCCAGGCTTCGTCCGCCGGGCCGTACGCGACACCGAGATCCTCGGCCACTACATTCCCGCGGGCACGCCGGTCGACCTGGCGTACCAGGTCAACCACTTCCTGCCCGAGTTGTGGAGCCGCCCGGAGATCTTCGACCCCGAACGGTTCGGCCCGGACCGGCGCGAGGACAAATCGCATCGGCTGGCCTGGGTGCCGTTCGGGGCGGGCGCGCACAAGTGCATCGGCATGCACTTCGGCACCCTCGAGGTGAAGACGCTGGTCGCCGAGCTGGTCCGGACCTACGAGTGGAGCCTGCCGGCGGACTATCGGATGCCGTGGGGTTTCACCACGATTCCGTTCCCGCGCGACGACGCGCCCGTCACCCTGCGGCGGATCAGCGGCCCTTGAGCAGCATCTCGGCGACCTTGGTGTCGGTGTCGGCGCCCTCGGTGTAGCCGCCGTCGGGGCCCAGCGCGCTCATGATCGCGAGGGTGTAGCGCTCTTCGGGTCCGGCGAAGCCGACCGAGTTGACCACCCAGCCGCCCTGTTCGGCGGACCAGCCGTTCTTCAGGCCCGGGCGCATCTTCGCGCCCGCGCCCCAGACGCCCCAGTGCTGGTTGTAGTCCACCGAGCGCATGCGGTCGAGCAGGTAGGCCTTGTCGTCGGGGTGCATGCCGGTGAGCGCGTAGTCCATCAGGCGATCGAGGTCGGCCACGGTGCACTTCTGGAACGACCAATCCGGGAACATCGCGGTGGTGGTCGGCTGCGGCACCAGGCTCGTCATCCCGTTGGCGCGGAAGGCGTTGTTGAACGCCATGCGGTCCAGCCCGGCGTACTTCTGCCAGAGGATGTCGGTGGCGGTGTCGTTGGAGGTGGCCAGCATCGATTCCATCAGCCCGCGATCCTCCGGGCTGAGCGCGATCGCGCCGACGCGGGCGCGATTGAGCAGGTCGACGGCGATGGCGAGCTTGATCGTGGACGCCGTCCAGACCTGGTTCTCGGCGTTCTCGTTGGCGTAGACGCCGCCGGTGACGCGGTCGCGGATGATGTAGCCGGTGACGCCGGGGCGGGTCTTCAGGTAGGCGTCGACGCGATCGATCCTGTTGCTCAGGTCGGCGTCGAAGCCGGGAATGGTGCGGGTCAACGCGGGCGGGGCCGCGTCGGCCCTGGGCGCCAGCGCGGGCGCGGTCGGGATCAGAACCGCCGCGGCGGCGAGGACACAAGCTGATGCGGCCACGCGGGGAAGTGCACCGGTGCCGGCCATGGGGTAACGCACGAGGGAACACATTGGCACATCGGCCCGTGGGACGCACGTCTTGAGCTCGGCGCGCCGCTGTGTTATTCGCAAAACTATCGAGTGAGCAATCCGGTTCGGCGCGAGCCGAATTCAGCGGAAGGCCGCGAGCAGCTCTTCGACCGTGCGCCCGTTGAGGCGATAGCAGTGCTCGAAGGCCTCGGCGTGCCGGTCGCGTGGCCAGCTCTGTAGCACGACCGTGCGACCGTAGAACCGTGAGTTGATCAACTCCCAGTGGTCACCGATGCGGCGGACTGTGAATCCGGCCCTCGGAAACAGGGGAATCACCTTCGCTGCCATTGACGCGAACCAGCCTTTCGATCCAGCTTCCCGTCCTCCCCGGTTCAGCACTGTCGCACACCGCTTCCCGCGACTCCGCGTGACACGGCCGAGAAATCCGTTCGCCTGTGGCTTAATTCACTTTCCGCCGTCCGGGGGCCGGTGCGGTTGCGGAGGAGTCGCTGGCGTATAAACGACCAATGCCGCTGCACATCCACCGTGCCGAGCGCGCCGACATCCTGGCCGATTCGCTCGCCGCGCTGTTGGCGACGCCGCTGGATGATCCGTTCGCCGCGGAGGTGGTGGCGGTGCCGGCCAAGGGCGTGGAACGCTGGCTGACGCAACGACTCTCGACGGTGCTGGGCGTATCGGGCGGCGCCGCCCGGGGTGATGGTGTGGCCGCCAATATCCGGTTCCCGTCACCGGCCGCGCTGGTCGCGGACGTGCTCGCCGCCGCGGCGGGGGTGCGGCCGGAGGCGGATCCGTGGGCGCCGGAGCGTGTGGTGTGGGCGCTGCTGCGGGTGATCGACGCGGCGCTGCCGGAACCGTGGTGCGCCGTGCTCGCCCGGCATCTGGGTGCGGGCGAACCGACCGGTCGCGACCATCGCGTCGGGCGGCGCTACGCGACCGCGGCCCGGCTCACCGCGCTCTTCGACAGCTACGCCGCGCAGCGCCCCGCGCTCATCACCGACTGGGCGGCCGGTTCGGACACCGACGGGGCCGGGCATCCGGTCCCCGACGATCTGCTGTGGCAACCGACGCTGTGGCGGCGGCTGCGCGCCGAGATCGGTGCGCCGAGCCCGGCCGAACGGCTCGAGCCGGCCTGCGCGCGGCTGCGCGCCGAACCCGCGTCCATCGATCTGCCGCAACGTCTTTCGATCTTCGGCGGCACCCGCCTGCCCGCCGACCAGCTCGCGGTGCTCACCGCCCTGGGCGCGACCCGCGACGTCCACCTCTGGCTGGCCCACCCCAGCCCGGCCATGTGGTCCACCCTCGCCGAACTCCCGCCCGCATCCACCCGCGCCGCCGACACCACCGCCACCGCCCTGCACCACCCTCTGCTCACCGGCTTGGCCCGCGATGTGCGCGAGCTCCAGCAGCGCCTGCACACCGTCGCCACCACCCACCTGCCCGCGCACTCGACGCAGGCTTGCGGGCCGGAATCCGCGTCGGCAGAATCCGCGCAGCGGGCGGACGTTCGCGAACAGGCGGGGCCGTGCACGTTGCTGGCGGCGGTGCAGGAGGGGATCCGCGCGGATCGGTGGCCGCCGGTCGAGGCGGCCCACGCCGCCGACGGCACGGTGCAGGTGCACGCGTGTCATGGGCCGACGCGGCAGGTCGAGGTGCTGCGGGAGTGTCTGCTCGGGTTGTTCGCCGCGGATCCGACGCTGGAACCGCGCGACGTGCTGATCATGTGTCCCGAGGTGGAGGCGTACGCGCCGCTGGTTCGCGCGGCGTTCGGCGGTGGCGCGGCGGGCGAGGAGGCGGCCCATCCCGCGCAGCTGCTGCGGGTGCGGCTGGCCGATCGGGGGCGCGGGGTCACCAATCCGATGCTCGCGGTGATCGCGACGCTGCTGGAGCTGGCCGACGGGCGGGTCACGGTGACCCAGGTGCTGGATCTGGCCGCCTCCGAAACTGTCCGCCGCCGTTGCGGTTTCGACGACGACGCGATCGAGCGGCTGCGCGAGTGGGCCGCCGAGTCCGGCGCGCGCTGGGGGATCGGGCAGCGGCAGCGGCAGGCGTTCGGGCTCGCCGACTTCGCGCAGAACACGCTGAACAGCGCCGTCGATCGGATCCTGCTCGGCGTCACCGCCGACGAGAGCGCCGACGACTGGCTGGATCTGGCCCTGCCGCTGGGCGACGTGGACTCCGGCGACGTCGACCTGGCCGGGCGGTTCGCGGAATTCGTGGACCGGCTCGCGGTGTGCCTGCGCGATCTGCGCGGCCCGCGCCCGGCCGGCGAGTGGGCGGCCGTGCTGGCGCGCGCCCTGGACCTGCTCACCGACGTGCCCGACCGTGACGCCTGGATCCGCGCCGAAGCCCGCCGGGAACTCACCGCCGCCACCGAGCACGCCGGCGACGTGCAGCTGCGGCTGCCGGATGTCGGTGTGCTGCTGGCCAATCGGCTGGCCGCCCGCCCGACCCGCGCCAACTTCCGCACCGGTGAGCTGACCGTGGCCACCCTGACGCCGATGCGCTCGGTGCCGCACCGGGTGGTGGTGCTGCTCGGGCTCGACGACGACGTGTTCCCGCGCGCCGGCGGCAGCGACGGCGACGACGTGCTGGCCCGCGATCCGCAGCTGGGCGAACGGGATTCGCGCAGCGAGGATCGCCAGCTGCTGCTGGACGCGATCATGGCGGCCCAGGATCGGCTGCTGGTGTTCCACACCGGCGCGGATCCGGTGACCGGCAGCAAGCGCCCGCCCGCCATCCCGGTCGCCGAACTCCTGGACGCCCTGCGCGGTTACCTGGCGGCAGACCAGGACGTGTTGGTCCGGCATCCGCTGCAGAGCTTCGATCGCCGGAACTTCGACGCGGACCGGCCGTTCAGCTTCGACACCGGCGCGCTGGCGGGCGCCGTGGCCGCCGCCGCCCCGCCCAGCCCGCGCCCGGCGTTCCTGCCGGAGCCGCTGCCCGCCCCCGAACTCGGCGACGTGGCGCTGGCCGACCTGATGGCGTTCGCCGAGCATCCGATCCGCGCGTTCCTGTGGCAGCGCCTGGGTCTGCGCGTCCCCGAGCACGACGAGGACATCGCCGACCGCCTGCCTATCGAACTCGACGGTCTCGCCAAATGGGAACTGGGCGAACGACTGCTGACCGCCCGGCTCACCGGCGCGGACGCCTCCGGCCTGCGCGCCGCCGAGTGGCGGCGCGGCACCTTGCCGCCGTTCGGTCTGGGCGGCGCGGTGCTCGACGAGGTCGAGCACACCGTGGACAAACTGGTGCGGGCCGCGCTGCCGGAGTACCAGAGCCCGGCGCGCGCGGTGGACGTCGCGATCGATCTGGGCGGCGGCCGCCGGCTCACCGGCACCGTGCCCGAGGTGCACGGCGAAACCCTGGTGCGCACCACCTTCTCCCGGCTCGCGCCGAAGCACCGGATCGCCGCCTGGGTCGCGCTGCTCGCCCTGGCCGCCACCGAGGACCGCTCCTGGCGCGCCGTCACCACCGGCCGGGGCCAATTCCATCGTCCCGCTTGGCGTTCGGCGCTCACCGCCCCGGACCGCCCGGCGGCCGTCACCGTCCTGCGCGATCTGGTGAAGCTGCGTGACGCGGGCCTCTGCGAGCCGCTGCCGATCACGCCGACCGCGACCGCCGCCTACGCCGAACGACGCTTCCGCGGTTCCTCGGCCGAGGAGGCGTTCAGCGCCGCCGAACGCGAATTCAACGGCGGCCCCAACGGTCCCGGCGCCTTCGGCGACCACACCGACCGGCACCTGCGCTACATCTGGGGCCCGGCCCCGCGCCTGGACGATCTGATGACCGCGCCCGCGCCGGCCGGCGACGCCAACGAGACCACACACTTCGGCGCCCTCGCCCGCCGCCTCTGGACCCCGCTGCTCGCCGCCGAAACCCAGGGCCAGCCATGACCGCCCCCGGCGCGGGCGGCGCGGGCAACGCACCGGTCATGATCAACACGGACACGCGGGCCGGGGTGCACGGCATTCGCGGGATCGAGTGGTTCGATCGGGGTTTGCGAGTTACCGAGGCGGAAGTGGGTTTGCCCATGCGGGTTTCGGGTGGGTGGCGCGGATGACCGTGCAGGATCTGGTGTTCGCGGCCGAGGAGCTGGCCGAGCCGGGGCGGTTCGATCCGTTCGGGCCGCTGCCCACCGGGACGACCGTGCTGGAGGCCAGCGCGGGCACCGGCAAGACGCACGCGATCGTCGGCTTGGCCGTGCGCTACGTGGCCGAGGTCGGCATCGACGTCTCCGAGCTGCTGCTGGTGACCTTCAGCCGGGCCGCGACCCAGGAGCTGCGGGAACGGGCGCGGGACCGGTTCGTCGCCGTGGCCGCGGCGCTGGTGGACCCGGAAGCGGCTCGTGCGCATCCCGACGAGCTGGTGCGGCATCTGGCCGCGGCCGACCCGGCGGAGGTGCGGCGGCGGCGCGAGCGACTGCTGGTGGCGCTGTCGGATTTCGACGCGGGCACCATCGTCACCACGCACAGTTTCTGCCAGCGCATGCTCGACGAACTCGGTCTGGCCGGGGAACACGACCCCGGCGCGCGCCTGGTCGAGAACGTGGACGAGGTCGTGCTGACCGTCGCCGACGACCTGTACCTGAACCGGTACGCCCGAACCGAACCCCCCTTCGGCCTGAAGGAAGCGCACACCCTGGCGCTGGCCGCGGTGCGCGACCGGCATGCCCGCCTGGCCCCCGAGGGCGACGGCGCGGCCGGGCAGCGCGTCGCCTTCGCCGCCACCGTGCGCTCGGAAACCGAACGCCGCAAACGGCTTTCGGGTCTGCGCGATTTCGACGACCTGCTGGTCCTGCTGCACGAGGTGCTCGCCGATCCGCGGCACGGCGCGCGCGCCTGCGCTCGCATCCGGGATCGCTACCGGGTCGCGCTGGTCGACGAATTCCAGGACACCGACCCGCTGCAGTGGGACATCCTGCGCCGCGCCTTCCACGGCCACACCACCATGGTCCTGGTCGGCGACCCGAAGCAGGCCATCTACGCCTTCCGCGGCGCGGAGGTGCTCAGCTACCTGGACGCGGTCGCACACGCCGACCACCGCTGTGAACTCGACACCAACTGGCGCAGCGACGCCGGTCTGCTCGCCGCCCTGGACCACCTGCACGGCGGAGCGGCGCTGGGGCACAAGGAGATCACCGTCTACCCGGTGGCGGCGACCCGCTCCTGGACCCGCCTGTCCGGCCCGGCCGACCTCATCACCCCGCTGCGCGTCCGCTGTCTCCCGCGCACCGGTGCGGGCCCGCTCAACAAATCCGGGTTCCCGGCGGTCGGCCGCTTGCGCGCCAAGGTCGCCGAGGACCTCGCCGCCGACATCGTCGGCTTGCTCGAGTCCGGCACCACACTGCGCGATCAGGCGATCATCACCGCGCCGGACGATCCGAACACGGCCGCGCAGACCGAGTCCGGTACCTTTGTCGCGCGCCCGATCGGCCCGGGCGACATCGCGGTCCTGGTGCGCACCCGCTCGCAGATCGATGTGGTGCGCGCCGCCTTGGACAAGGTGGGCGTCGCCTCCGTGCTGGCGGGCGGCACCAGCGTGTTCGCGACTGCCGCCGCCACCGACTGGCTCTGGGTGCTGCGCGCGCTGGAACAGCCGCATCGCTCCGACCGGGTCCGCCTGGCCGCGTGCACGCCGCTCATCGGGGTGACCGCCGCCGAGATCGACAGCGGCGGAGCGGATCTCGTCGGCCGGGTCAGCGCACAGCTGCGCGAGGCGGGCCGCCTCTTCGCGCGTGCGGGCTTCGCCGCGGTGTTCGAGCAGCTCGCCGCGGAAACGCGGCTGGCCCAGCGCCTGCTGACCGTGGAGAACGGCGAGCGCGACCTCACCGACCTGCGCCACATCGCGCAACTACTCGACCAGGTCGCCCTCACCGAGGGCCTGGGCCTGACCGCGCTCACCCGCTGGCTCACCGATCGCGTGCGCGACCCCGCCTCGGGCTCGGTGGCCGACCGCAGCCGGCGCCTGGACCGCGACGCCGCCGCCGTGCAGATCGCCACCGTGCACGCCAGCAAGGGCCTCGAATTCCCGGTCGTGTTCCTGCCTTTCGCGTGGGACAGCGCGAAGAATCCGTACCCGGCGACCCTGCTGTTCCACGACGATACCGGCGCCCGCGTGCTCGATGTCGGCGGCCAAGACGCCCCGGGTTTCGCCGAACGCAAGCAGCGCGCCGAGGCCGAGGAAGCGGGGGAGGAGCTGCGCCTGCTCTATGTGGCCCTGACCCGCGCCATGTGCCAGGTCGTGGCCTGGTGGGCGCCCGCGATCACCACGGCCGCAGCGCCGCTGCACCGGATGATCCTGGGCCGCCCCGAGGGCGGCGACCTCGTCCCGAACCGGGCCTCGGTTCCCGCCGACGCTGTCGCGGTCCAGAACATCGCGGCCTGGGCGGCCGCGGCGCCCGAGGCCATCTCGGTGACCGCCGTCGACACCGCCGAGGCGGTGCGACCGCGCCGCGTCCGCACCGACCGGGCCGCCGGCGCGCTCGCGGCCGCCCGGTTCGAGCGGATCCTGGACCAGCAGTGGCGTCGCACCTCCTACTCGGCGCTGACCGCGGGCGCGCACGATCTCGCCGCCGCCGAGCCGGAGGACGCGCACGACACCACCGACGAGCCCGCCACCCCGCTGCTCGACGACACCGAATTGCCCACGGCCGCACCGTCGCTGATGAACGCCCTGCCCTACGGCGCAGAGTTCGGCACCCTCGTGCACGGGGTGCTGGAGCTGATCGATCGCGAGGCCCCCGATCTCGCCGCCGAGGTGCTGACCCGCAGCCGCGCCGCCATCGACGAGCTGCTGGCCGAGATCGATCCGGAGCTGCTCGGCGCCGCGCTGCTGGCCGTCCTGCGCACGCCGCTCGGATTCGGTTGCCTCGCCGATATTTCCGGCCGTGATCAGCTCAACGAGCTGGAATTCGAACTGCCGCTCTCCGGCGGCGATACGCCCGCCGCCCACACCGCCACCCTGCGCCAGATCGCCGATCTGCTGCGCGCGCACCTGCCCGCCGACGACGAATTCCGGCCCTACGCCGAGCAATTGGCCGCCCTCGACGATGTTCCGCTGCGCGGCTACCTCACCGGCAGCATCGACGCCGTGCTGCGCGTCACCGACGGCGCCGCACCGCGTTTCGTGATCGTCGACTACAAGACGAACCGGCTGGGCACCGGCGATCTGACCGTCGACCACTACACCCGTGAGCGGATGTGCGCGGAGATGCGGCGCTCCCATTACCCGCTGCAGGCCCTGCTGTACTCCGTGGCCCTGCACCGTTACCTGCGCTGGCGCCTGCCCGATTACGATCCGGCCCGGCACCTGGGTGGCTGCGCGTATCTGTTCGTGCGCGGCATGATCGGCCCGGACACGCCGCCCGGTCGCGGTGTCTTCGACTGGACGCCGCCCGCCGCGCTGATCGTCGCGCTGTCGGATCTGCTCGCGGGCGAGGCGGCCGGATGACCTCGATTCAGTTGGCGCAGCGCGGTTCCGGACTGCTGCGCACCTTCAACGAGGCCGGGGTGCTCTCCGCCGCGGACGTGCACGTGGCGGTGCGGCTGGGCCGGCTCGGCCGCGAGGAGGCCGAACCGGTGCTGTTCGCGGCCGCGCTGGCGGTGCGCGCGGTGCGGTCGGGCTCGGTGTGCCTGGAACTCGATCGGATGCGCGAGATCGGCGTCGACGCCGACGAGAGCTGGGACGCGGGGACCGGCATCGATCCGGCGACCCTGCCGTGGCCCGAGACCGCGGTCGTGGTTGCCGCGTTGCAGGCCAGCCCGCTCGTGGTCGGCGGGCAGGCGGGGCCGCTGCGTCCGCTGCGCTTGGTGCCGGGGGACCGGGACGGTGGGCCGCTGCTGTACCTGGACCGGTATTTCCAGCAGGAGCAGACGATTCGCCGTGTGCTGACCGAACGCTCGGGCAGTCACCCGGTGATCGATCCGGCGCTGGTGCGGCGCGAACTGGACCGGCTCTTCGACGGTGCACCCGGTCTCGCTCCCGACCGGCAGCGGCTGGCCGCCGCCCTGGCCGCGACCCATTGGACGACCGTGGTCGCGGGCGGCCCCGGCACCGGCAAGACCCACACCATCGCCCGGATCCTGGCGCTGCTGGAGGCGCATCAGCGCGCCCATCCCAAGCTGCCCGCCCTGCGCATCGCCCTGGCCGCGCCGACCGGCAAGGCCGCGGCCCGGTTGCAGGAGGCGGTGCGTGAGCAGGCCGGCACGCTGGAGCTGCCGGAACTGACCGCCTCGACGCTGCACCGGCTGCTGGGCTGGCAGCGCAGTCGCAGCACCCGTTTCAAATACCACGAATTCAATCGGCTGCCCTATGACGTGATCGTGGTCGACGAGACCTCGATGGTGTCGCTGACCATGATGAGCAGCCTGCTCGCGGCCCTGCGCCCCGATACGCGGCTGGTCCTGGTCGGCGATCCGGATCAGCTGGCCTCGGTGGACGCGGGCGCGGTGCTCGCCGACCTCGTCGCGGGACCCGTCGCGGGCGCACCGAATCCGGTCCTGGAGCAGGTGCTCGGCCCGGATCCGGCGCAGCCGCACGCCGAATCGCTGACCGCGCTGGAACAGACCCGGCTGCGCGGCGGCATCGTCCGCCTCACCCGTGGCCGCCGCTTCGGTGGCAAGATCGCTGATCTCGCCGTCGCGGTGCGCGCCGGCGACGCCGACACGGCCCTCGAGCTGCTGCGCGCCGGCGGCTCCGAGTTGTCGCTGTGCGTGCCCGAGGACACCAGGCCGGTGCGCGCGGATGTGGTGGCGGCCGCGCGCGCGGTCACCGAGGCCGCGCTCGCGGGCGACGCCACCGGCGCGCTCACCGCGCTGGAATCGCACCGCCTGCTGTGCGCACACCGCCAGGGCCCCTTCGGCGTCGAACGCTGGGACCGCATGGCCGCCGAGTGGGCCGCGGCGGGCGGCGCGGGCCCCGAATCACCTACGGTCCCTTGGTATCCCGGCCAGCCCCTGCTGGTCACCGCCAACGACCACGAAGCCCGCATCTACAACGGCGACACGGGCGTCATCGTGCGCCTCCCGGACGGCTCCCTGCGCGCCGCCCTGCAACGCGGCAGCGAGCCCTACCTCGTGCACCCCACCCAATTCCCCGCCGTGGTAACGGTTTTCGCGATGACCATCCACCGCAGCCAGGGCAGCCAATACGACACCGTCTCCGTCGTCCTCCCCGAACCCGAATCCACCCTGCTCACCCGCGAACTCCTCTACACCGCCATCACCCGCGCCCGCCGCCACGTCCGCGTCATCGGCACCGACGAATCGATCCGCGCCGCAATCGCCCGCCGCGTCCTGCGCGCCAGCGGACTCTCCCGCAACCCCGGCTGACCTGCCGTGAGATAGGACTCAACCGCCTGCGTGACAACGGACGCATCACCAGCATGTTCTGCTCCTTCACCCGGCAGTCGAAGATCCTGCGCCTGTTCGGCACCGGTCGCCTGGTCCGGCCTGACACCGCGGAGTTCGACGCCCTGCGCCCGCATTTCGGTCTGCAGCACCCCGGTTTGCGCGGCGTGATCGTCGTCGCGGGCCGACTCCTGCGGCTACTCGGTGCCCTATCTCGACCTGGTAGAGGAGCGACCGGTGCTGGACGCGTTGCACACGCGCCGTACGGAGGCGGATTTCGCCGCCCGCATCGCCGGCGACAACGCTGCCAGCATCGATGGGCTTCCGGCATTGGAAGCCGATCATCCGGTGCCCTCCGCCATTCCGCGCTAGGCGGTCAGTTCTGGCAGACGGCCCAGGTGGCGGCGGGGTCGCAGTGGGCGGGGCAGGCGAAGAGGTAGACCTGGTTGCCGAGGAAGAGGCCGTCTTCGAGGCCCGAGGAGTCGAGGGAGTCGTCGAGGTCGGGGTCGACGTAGTCGGCGAAGGGGAAGTCCTCGTAGATCTGGCAGAGGAAAGCGAGGTCGGTGCCGCAGGCGCAGTGGTGGTGTTCGGGGGCTTGGAGCCAGTCGGGGATGCCGCCGAGGTCGCCGAAGGCGTCGCAGTCCAGTTGGTTGGGTGTCGAGTCGATGATGAGGCGTTTGGGCGGGAAGTAAGGGTCGGGGGTTTGGGTGGCTGTTCCGTTGCGCTGGAGCAGGATTTGCCAGAAGCGGGAGTCCGCGCCGGGCGGGTGGTCCCAATAGCGTTCGGGCAGCTGGGTTTCGGTGCTAGAGCCGGACGGGCCGCTCTCCTGCGGGCAATGAAAGACGAGTAGTTGGTCACCGCCGAAATGCGGCACCTCGGCGGGTATTTCGAGCTGGAAGAACAAGGCTAGCCGCGCCCCGCAGTCACATTCGGGCCATGATCGCCCGGCCTCGAGGATCGGCCAGCCCCCGAGTGTGTCGCGATCACCCGGCTGGGCGGGCTCCGAGCCGATCGCGAGGACGAAGGTGCTTGCGCCAACGGAATTCATGAGTTCCCTCCCTGGACATCCGAGGTACCGAGCTTTCCCGGCGGACGGGGTGTGGGGCAAATCGGGGGTTCGTGCTTTGATCGTCCGGTGGGTGAGAAGCACTTGGTGTACTGCCGGATCGAGCGGGCGGGGGCGGTGCTGCTGGTTCGGCGGGCTCCGGGGGTGTTCCTGGCGGGGCGGTGGGAGTTGCCGGGCGGGGGGATCGAACCGGGGGAGCGGGCCGAGCAGGCCGCGGTGCGCGAGGTCGCGGAGGAGACGGGGCTGGTGATCGAGGTGCTCGGGGAACGATCGGCGCGCTCGTGGATGGACGTGGCCGGGCGGCCGCTGCGCATCCACGCGCGGGTGTTCGACGTGGCCGAGCGGGGGCGCGCGACGGTGCGCCTGAATCCGGCCGAGCACGACGACCACGCGTGGGTGACGCCCGCCGAGGCCGCCGCTCTCGATCTCGCCGAGCACTTCCGGGAGGCGCTGGGCGGGTAGCTCAGTCCAGGGCGAAGAGCCGGGCGGCGTTGTCGTGCAGCACGTTCCGCAGCCAAGCGTCGCCGAGGTCCAGCCGCTCCACGGCGAACGCCTGGTGGGCGTAGGGGTAGGGGATGTTGGGGAAGTCGCTGCCGAACAGGATGCGGTCGCCGAGTTCGAGCAGCCGCGGGCGCTCGGCGGGCGGGTAGGGGGCGTCGGCTTCGCTGAAGTCGGTCCACACCATGGTGGTGTCGAGGTGCACGCCCGCGTAGCGCTCGGCCAGGTCGAGGAACTCGGAGTACTCGGGGTTTCCCATGTGCGCGATGATCAGGCGCAGGCGCGGAAAGCGGTGCAGCAGAGCGGCGATGGGCTCCGGGCCGGTGAACGAGCCGGGCGCCGGACCCGACCCGCAATGGATGAGCACGGGCGTGCCGGCATCCTCCAGCATGCCCCACACCGGGTGCAGCAGCGGATCGCCGGGATGGAAGTCCCCGACCTGGATGTGCACCTTGAAGACCCGCGCACCGGCTTCGAGCGCCACCTCCACGTAGGAGTCGACCCCGTGCTCCGGGTAGAACGTCGCGGTGTGCAGGCAGTCGGGGGTGCGCGCGGCGAAGTCGGCGGTCCACTCGTTGAGCCAGGCCGCCATGTCCGGCTTGTGCGGGTACACCAGCGAGGTGAAGGCGCGAACGCCGAACCCGCGCAACGTCTTCAACCGCACCTGCTCGTCGTCGCGATAGGTGATCGGCCATTCGCGCCCGGTCAGCGGGCCCGCGGAATCGAAGTAGGCCCAGACCTTGCGCAGCACCTGCTCGGGCATGAAATGGGTGTGCACGTCGACGATTCCGGCCAGCCCGAGGCGGGCGCGCAGCGCGGCGAGATAGCGGTCGTCCTGCTCGGCGGTCACCGAACCTCCTCTGCGGGGTAGAGCGCCCGGGCGAAATCGCCCACCCGGGTGATCAGACGGTCGAAGAACAGCGCGGGATCGGTCCCGATCACGATGTCGGCGTTGGGTTCCCGCCCCCACATCCCGGACCAGTCGGCGACGGTGGTGGCCCGGGTCAGGGTCCCGGTGAGCTCGACGTCCACGGTGGCGGGCCGCAGCACGGCCAGCGCCGGGTCGAGCGCGACGGCGGCGGCGAACGGATCGTGCATGTGCGCGAGATAGCCCTGGTCGTAGTGCTGATGGAATTCGAAGTAGAACCGCACCGCGTCGCTGAAATGGCGGATGATCGGGTTGGCCGCCGCCGACCTGGTCCCGGCCGGGTCGGTGGCGGAAACCAGCTCCGGCGGCAGGCTGCCCGCACGCTCGGCCAGTGCCGCAAGGTGTTCCGGGAACATCTCGATGGTCTCGGTGATGTCGAGCGCGCACACGATCGGCCGCCGCGGCGCGGCGCCGAAGGCGTCGAACACCTCCTTGGCGGCCTCCGGGTCGACGTGCACGTTCCACTCGTTGGTCGGCGTGGTGTTGCCGGGATGGTTGAAGGCCCCGCCCATGATCACCAGGCGGCGCAGCAGCCGGGGCAGGCCGGGTTCGAGGCGCAGGGCCAGCGCGAGGTTGGTGAGCGGCCCGGTGCACAGCCCGACGAGTTCGCCGGGGTGGGCGCGAGCCGAGTCGATCCACAGCTGCACCGCGGATCGATCCGAGAGCGGCCGTGCCGATTTCGGCAGGTCGGCGTAACCGACGCCGTGTGGTCCGTGGGTGTCCTCGGTGGTGCGCAGCGGGATCGCGACGGGTTCGGCGGCGCCGAGCGCCACCTCGATCGCGGGTGCGCGGCACACGTCGAGCCAGGCGAGATTGTTGGCGGCGACCTGCTCGGCGGAGACATTGCCCGCGGTCGAGGCGATCCCGACGATCTCGGCCTCGGGGGAGGCGAGCAGATAGAGCAGGGCCAGGGAATCGTCGATCCCGGTATCGACGTCCACGATGATCTTCTGCCGCACACCTCGAGCCTAGTCAGCGCCCCTCGGCTCGACCCACGCCCGCCTCTAGGACGACCGTCTTGTACGTTCGTCTGAGACGGGTGGTACGGTGGTCGGATGGGAAACCGGGAAGATCTGCTGGCCGGCGCGCGCAAGGCGATCATGGAGCGCGGCGTCGCCAAGACCACCGCCCGCGACATCGCCGCCGCGGCCGGCGTCAGCCTGGCGGCCATCGGCTACCACTTCGGCTCCAAGGACCGCCTGATCACCGAGGCGCTCGCCGAAGCGTTGGGCACCGGCATCGGCGACGCCATGGAGGCGCTGATCCGGCAGACGGCGGGCCGCCCGCTGCCGGAGGCCTTCGCGACGATGGTGGACGGCCTGCCCGGCGTCTTCGCCGAGAACCGGGAGGCCATGCTGGCGAGCCTGGAGAACATGCTGCGCGTCACCCGATCGGCCGAGCCCCAGACCTTCATGGCCGACAACCTGCCCAACGCCTACCGCGATATCGCGCAGTCCCTGATCGAGACGCATCCGCGGTTGAGCGCCGAGCAGGCCGACGCCGTGGCCGCCCTGTATTTCTCGCTCACTCAGGGGTTGTCGGTGCTGTGGATGATGAGCGGCGGGCAGGCCGTGCCCGGCGGCGCGGACCTGGTCGCGGCGATGACCGCGCTCAGCACGGACTGAGCCGGGCGCTCAGTCCTCGCTGCTGTAATCGCCCGGCGGCAGCGCCCGCAGCCGCCGGAACGCGACCACCGCGATCACCAGGGACGCGACGCCCGCGATACCCGCGGTGATGTGCACACCGTGCAGGAACGCCTCCCGGGCCGCCGTCAGCACCGAATCGCCCAGCGTCTCGGGCAATCCGGCCGCCACCTCGACGGCCGCCCCGAGCGTGTCGCGGGCGGCCTGCGCCGCGTCCGGAGGCAGGTGGGGCGGCAGCGTGCTCGCCAGATCGCCGCGATAGATCGCGATGCTGATACTGCCCAGAATCGAGATGCCCAGCGCGCCACCGAGTTCCGCGCCGGTCTCGGACACCCCGGAGGCCGCGCCGGCCTGTTCGGGCGGCGCGGAACCGACGATGATCTCGGTCGTGATGCCGAACACCGGCGCCAGCCCCAGCGAGCAGACGACCGAGGCGGCCAGCGCCATCCCGTAGCCGCCGTCGGTGGTCAGCAGCGTCATCATCAGCAGTCCGACGCCGGCCAGGGCCATGCCGCCGCCGATCAGGTAGGCGGGCCGGATCACGCGTACCAGCCGCGGCGTCAGCTGGGAGCCGACGATGAAGCCGATGCCCGAGGGAGCCATCACCAGCCCGGTCGCCAGCGGCGTCATCCCGAGCACCAGCTGGAAGTACTGCGCGACGAACAGGAAGTACCCGAACGCGACGAAGATCCCGATCATGTTGATCAGCAATGAGATCCGGAACGTGCTCAGCCGGAACAGACGCAGGTCGAGCATGGGATCGTCATGGGTGAGCTGGCGGCGCACGAACACCGCGCCGACCGCCAGGCCGCCGAGCAGCGCGACGACGGCGGTGCCGCCCAGACCGTCCTGGGCCACCGTCTTCATCCCGAAGACCACGGCGATCATCGTCGCCACGCACAGCAGCGCGCTGAGCGGATCCAGCCGGCCCGCGTCCGGATCGCGGAACTCCGGCAGCACCTTCGGGCCGAGCACCAGCAGCAGCACCATCACCGGCACGGCCAGCAGGAACACCGAACCCCACCAGAAGTGCTCGAGCAGGAACCCGCCGAAGATCGGCCCCACCGCGCCGCCGGTGGAATACGCGCCCACCCACACCCCGACCGCGACCGAGCGCTGCCGGGCATCACGGAACATGTTGAAGATCAGCGACAAGGTGGACGGTGCGACCGTCGCCCCCGCGATCCCGAGCAGCGCCCGGCACACGATCAGCGTCTCCGCGCTGGGCGCGAACGCCGCCACGATCGACACCACGGTGAACAGCGCGGCCCCGACCAGCAGCATGCGGCGGCGGCCGATCCGGTCCCCGAGCGTGCCCATGGTGATCAGCAGCCCGGCCACCATGAAGCCGTAGATATCGATGATCCAGAGCAACTGCGAACTTGTCGGGCGCAGATCCGAACTGAGCATCGGCACCGCCAGATGCAGCACCGTCATATCCATCGCGTACACCAGGCAGGCCAGCGCCAGCACGGCCAGCCCGATCCATTCGGTGCGGCCGGCGCGCGGGGCGACCCCGGCGGCGCCCTCGAGACGATCGCTGGTCGCGGACACGCGATTTCCTTCCGGCAGGCGGGATTCGGTAACGGTCACCGCACTGGAGACGACCGCCGAATCACAATCTCATCGCCCACCGACAAGTTGCGCAAAGCATTTTCCGCGGCCCCGGCCGCGACGGCCCCCGTTCACCCCTGGAATTTCCGTCAAGAGGGCTCAACGGCTGTACACCGGCCAGGCGGCTTCGTCACCCCCGTATTCCGGTGCGGCCCAGAGGTAGTCGGGATATTCGGCCAGGGCCGGGGCGGCGGTGATGGTGTTGCCGCGATACACCGCGGCCGCCGGGCTCGGCGCCGCCGGATGCGGGTGCGCCGGAGTGCGGTCGGGGGCGTTGAGCAGCCAGGACGCCGTCCGGGCCAGCGAGACCCGCACGTCGCGGCCGATGCCGTCGAAGACGCGGGCGACCAGCGCGTCGATGATGCCCGCGGCCAGCAGATAGCCCGAGGCGTGATCGAGGGCCTGGGCGGGCAGCGCGCCGGGGACCGACGGGGCGCCCTCGGTGATGGCGATACCGGTCGCGGCCTGCACGATGCTGTCGAATCCGCGCCGCTCGCCCCACGGGCCGGACTCGCCCCACGCCGAGATCCGGCCGTGGATCAGGCCCGGGCGGACCGCGGTGCTCAGGCCCGCGCGCTCCAGCGCCCCGGGACGGTAACCGGTGACGAGAACGTCTGCGGCGGAGAGCAATTCGTCGAAGGCCGACCACTGCGCGCGGACGTCGAGCAGCGTGGAGCGCTTGCCCTGGCAGGTGTCGAGGAACTGCCACGGGATCTCCGGTAGTTGTGGCGGATCCACGCGCAGCACCTCCGCGCCGAGCAGCGCCAAGGTCCGGGTCGCGACCGGCCCGGCGATCACCCGGGTCAGATCCAGCACCCGCACGCCGCGCAGCGGCTGGAACGGCGTGGGGTCGGAGCGATAGCGCGGCGCGGCGCGGTCGGTGCGCGCCTCGATCGCCACCAGCGGACCCGACGCGGCGGCCTGGGCCTGCGGTTCCAGCGCCCATTCGTCCTCGGTGCGGACCCGCACCGCGATCGCGCCGACCGCGGCGGCGTTGTCCTCGATGTCGGCCGCACGCGTCATGGCCAGTGTCGCCACCGCCAGATCCAGCGGTGCGTCGGCGGGCATGCCGAGGGCCGCCAGCAGGCGCGCGCGATGGTGCGGATAGTTGGCGTGCGTGCGGACCCAGCCGTCGAAGGTGGGGAAGAAACCGGACAGGTCGCCGAACATCGGCACCTGGCGGCCGTCCACCCGCAATAATTGGTCGCTGCAGAAAGCCGCGTTGATCCGCATCGGATCGATCCGGTGCGAGACCGGGGCCAGCCGGTTCGCCTGCCGGTGCCGGTTGGCGGCGGCGGTCACCGCGGCGACCGATCCGGCGGCGAGAGCCCAGACCGGAAGCGCCGCAGCGAGATTGCCGCCGGGGTCGGGAGCGGGTGGGATGGTGGAGCCGGGTACCCCGATTCCGGTTTCATAGTCGTTGACCAGTCGTGCATGCGCGATCACGTCGTCGACACTAGTCGTGCGGCGCGAGTGTCGGGGGTTGGTGAAATGCTTGCGTGTTACTTTCGTGGACCTAGAGAGGACAGGGACGTGGACAAGGCGATCACCGGCACGGACTGGCTGCGGGTGTTGCGCGCCGATCCGGCGCCGCGCCATCAGCTGGTGTGCTTCCCGCCCGGCGGCGGTTCGGCGAGCGCGTATCGAGAGTTGGCGCGGCGCTTCGATTCCGGCGTCACGGTCGTCGGCGTGCAGTATCCCGGCCGCCAGGACCGGCTGGGCGAGCCGGCCGTCACGGACCTGCACGACCTCGCCGAACGGATCGCGGCGGAACTGCTTCGGCAGGCGCCCGTCGCGGGACTGTCGATCTTCGGGCACAGCATGGGCGCGACCGTCGCCTACGAGGTGGCCGTGCGCCTGGAACAGGGCGGCCAGCGCCTCGGCGCCCTGTTCGTATCCGGCCGTCCCGCACCGACTTTCGACGAACCGGGCCGCCTGCACCTGGGCCCGGACGACGCGCTGATCGATCAGCTGGCGCTGCTGGCCGACGACCCGGCCTCGGTCGCCGTCCTGCGCGAGGAACCGAGTCTGGCCGAACTCGTCCTGCCGACGGTGCGCGCCGACTACCGGGCCGTCGAGACCTACCGGCACCGTTCCGCCGCCCCGCTGACCTGCGGCATCGACGCGCTGATCAGCACCGAGGATCCGACCGCGACCCCGGAGCAGGCCGCGGGCTGGCGGGCGCACACCACCGGCGAATTCCGCCTGCACACCTTCTCCGGCGGGCACTTCTACCTGGACGAGCAGTCCGGCGCGGTCGCCAAGGTGATCGGGGAGACGCTGCGCTAACGCCGGGCCGGTGTGCGGGAATCGCGCAGCCGCCACGCGAATCCGGCCCACGACACCAGGACGGTCACCGCGACCAGGGCGCGCACCAGGGTCAGGGCCGAATCGGGGTAGATCACGCCGGTCAGGTAGTGGTCGATGAAGCCGCTGGGCGGCAACCCCTGCTGCCCGGCCCGGCGGCGCGCCCAATCCTCCAGATAGGTGAGCGGGCAATCGAATCCGATCAGCACCGTGCCGAAGCCCCACCCGAACGCCAGCAGGTGCAGCCAGCGAGTGCGCGGCCACCGCCACGCCAGGAATCCGCCGACCACCACGTAGCCGACGAACGCCAGGTGCACCGCCGCGGTGGCGTCGGCCAACAGCCGGAACAGCACACCACCAGCTTAGGCGGAAATCACCAGGGGGAGGGCCGGTAGTCCTTGAGGAAGCAGCCGAACAGGTCGTTGCCGTTCTCGCCCTGCACGATCGGGTCGTAGACGCGCGCGGCGCCGTCCACCAGGTCCAGCGGGGCGTGGAACCCCTCCTCGGCCAGCCGCATCTTCGTGTAGTGCGGGCGCTCGTCGGTGATCCAGCCGGTGTCGACGGCCGTCATCAGGATGCCGTCCTCCTCGAACATCTCCCGGGCGCTGGTCCGGGTCAGCATGTTCAGCGCCGCCTTGGCCATGTTGGTGTGCGGATGACCCGGGCCCTTGTAGGCGCGGGAGAACTGGCCCTCCATGGCCGAGACGTTGACGATGTACTTGCGCCGCGCCGGCGCGGCCGCCATCGCCGGGCGCAACCGCGACACCAGGATGAACGGCGCCACCGAATTGCACAGCTGCACCTCGAGCAGCTCGGTGGGGTCCACTTCGGCGACGGTCTGCACCCAGCTGTTGGTGTGCGCCAGGTCCGGCACCAGCCCGCCCGCGTCGATGGCGATACCGGCCGAAATCCGTTCCGGCGTCGCTGATCCCGCGACCAGCGCCAGCTCGGCGACATCGGCGGCGCTCAGCGACGGTGCGAGCGAGGCGGTCAGCGCGGTGGGGTGCGCCTGCATGGTCTTGCCGAAGGTCACCATCTCCGGCAACGTGCCGACCGGCAGCGGGCCGCTCTCGGCGTCGACCAGCGCGCTGTACGCCCCGGCCGAGCGGCGCACGGTCTGGGCGGCGTTGTTGATCAGGATGTCGAGCGGGCCCTGGGCGGCCACGTCGTCGGCGAGCGCCACCACCTGGGCCGGGTCGCGCAGGTCGATGCCGACGATGCGCAGCCGGTGCATCCAGTCCGCGCTGTCGTCCATGGCCGCGAAGCGGCGGATGGCGTCGTTCGGGAAACGGGTGGTGATGGTGGTGTGCGCGCCGTCGCGCAGCAGCCGCAGCGCGATGTACATGCCGATCTTGGCGCGGCCGCCGGTGAGCAGGGCCCGCTTGCCGGACAGATCGGTGGTGGCGTCGCGCTTGGCGTGGCTGTCGGCGGCGCAGTCCGGGCAGAGCTGGTGATAGAACGCGTCCACCCGGGTGTAGCGGGCCTTGCAGATATAGCAGGGCCGGGCCCGCAGCAGTTCGCCCGCACTCGCGCCCTTGGCGTTGGAGCTGATCGGGATGCCCGCGGTCTCGTCGTCGATCCGGTTCGGTGAGCCCGTCGCCGTCGCGGCGACCACCGCGCGGTCGGCCTCGGACACCGCGGCGCGGGCCTCGGTGCGGCGGCGCTGCTTGAGTTTCTTGAACATGTGCCCGACCGCGCGCTGCACGGCGACGGAATCGGGATGCTCCTTGTCCAACTGCCCGGCTTGCTCGAGCACCCGCAGGCAGGTCGCGAGGTCGTTCTGATCGATAGGGCTGTCGGCCATCGGGGGTCTGGGCGTCCTTCGTGAGCTGGGCAATCGACCACCCATTGTCGCAAACCCTCCGGCGGTGACTTCCCGGCCACCCCGCGGGCCGGGAAGTCACCGCCGGTCACCGCGAGCTCTAGGCAGCGGGTGACAGCCGCCGAGCCGTCCGAATCGGGCACGGAGGTCGTGCCGCGGCGAGCGGTCACCGGCCCGGCGCGCCGGGTCGTACCACGGCGAGCAGCTACCGGCCCAGCACGCTGGGGCCGTGCCGCGGCGAGCAGTTACCGGCCCGGCACGGTGTCTGCTTCGGCGCGCAATGCCGCGGCCACCGCCGGGTGGCCGCACGATTCGGCGCGGTCGGCCAGGCGTTCCCGCAGGGCGGCCGGGATGTCGGCGCGGACCTCGTGGAGACCGTTCCAGACCAGATCGGGGGTTTCCGGCGTCAGAGCTTCGAGGACAGCGCCGAGGTCGTCCATGCCGTCGATGAGTGCGAGCACTCGGGCGCGGCCGGGCTGGTCCTGCGCGAGGGCGATCTCGACGAGGGTGGCGATCTCGGCGCTGTCGGCGGCGGCCCGCAGCGCCGCGAGCAGCTGGTCGTGGGTGAGGTCACCGAGGCAGGAGGCCAGGATCGTCGTGGTGGCTTCCGGGAGCGCGCTCACCAAAGGCAGGCCCTGTGACCACAATTCGTGCTCGGCGAGGGTGGCGATGATCCTGCGCAGCACCTCGGGCTCGCTCAGCACGGGCAGGGCGGCTACGCGGCGGCGATCGGCGTCGCGCATGGCCAGCGCGACCGGGATCAGCGCCGGCCAGAGCCCGGCGGCGTCCGCTTGGCGGACCAGGCCGGTGAGGTCGTCGTCGGGCTCGGCGGCGACGCGCCCGCCCAGGAACGCCAGCGGGGCCGCGGGCAGGTGCGCGGCCAGCGGCAGCAGGTCCAGCCACAGGCCGTGGTCCAGCGCGACATCCAGGATCGGGCCGAGCACCGCCTCGGTGTGCACCACCGGCCGGGCGGCCAGTGTGGCCAGGCTGGCCGGGCTCATCGCGCTGGTCACCGGCAGCAGGGCGGCCCACGCGTCCAGTTCGTGGACGGCCGCGATCAGCGCGTCGAGCACCTCCGGCCCCGCGGTGGCGGCGATGTCGCCGAGCTTGGCGCGGTTGGCCCGGTCGACGGTGTCGAGCAGGTCGATCGCCTCGGCCCACAGGTTCTGCTCGTACGCGGCCCGGATGACGCCGGGGATGCGGTGTTCGACGAGGGCGAGCAGGGGGTCCATCGACGACTTGTCCTCGAGCAGGAACCCGATGCGCAGCAGGTCGGCGTCGGAGGCCGCCGGCAGCGCCGCCCGCAGCGCGGGCTCGGGTACGAGGCCGACGAACCGGCCCATGGTGACGTGGTCGCCGCGCGCGAACAATTCCGCGGCCACCGCCGCCACCAGCGGCGGCGGCACCGCGGCGAGCACGTCGACGGCGCGGCGCGGATCCAGCCGCGCCGCGATCTCGGCCAGAAACGGCGCGGACAGCACCTTCGCGATCGAGATCGCCTGTGCCGGTTCCACCGACCCCGCCACGGCCGCGCACAGCACCGGCCCGAACGCGCGCTCGGCGGCGCGCGCACTGATCGCGGCGGGCACCAATTTGCTTGCGGCGGCGACTCTTTGCAGGCGCCGGGCGTCCCGGTCGAAGAGCAGATCGGTCGCGTGTTCGCGGAAGAGCCGGATCGCCGCGGGGCTGAGTTCGCTCAGGAACGCCAGCTGCTCGGGATCCGGGAGATCCAGCAGCCGAGCGAGTTTCGTGGTCTCGGCGCGGACCAGCAGCTGCGCGGTCACAGGCCGAGCACCTTCTTGACCGCCGGCCGCAGCAGCCGGGGCATCAACTTCAGCGACGTCTCGGTCGCCGTGTCCAGCCGTTCCGCCCGCCCGTCCAGCGCGCCACGCAGCAGGGTGTCGAGCGCGACCAGGTCGGCCTCGGAGAGTCGCTCGAAGCCCTCGGGCAGGGGAGCACCGAGGGTGCGGGAGAGCGTCTGTGCTGCGTCGGACATTCGCGAATCGCTTTCTGGGGGAGAGGTTCCCGGCCGGGAGCATGGCGGCGTCGGATGACCGGCCTGCGGGGCGGGTCACGGGATTGCGTTGCCGGGGCCGGCGTTCGGTCGGATCAGGGGCCGATCTCAGGAGTAGGAGATCGGGGCGTCGCTGGCGTGCAGGCCGTCGATGAAGTTGGCGATGGCCTCGGCGACCAGCAGGGGTTCGGTGCAGGGCAGCCAGTGGTCGGCGGGAATGCCGAAGCGCCACAGGCGATCGACCCAGCGGGCGCTGCCGAAGTACAGGAACGGCGGAACCAGGACGTCGGTGGTGTCGACGACCAGTTGGACGGGCACCGCGGTCCGGCGCACCCGCGGGCGCAGCAGGTGGCGGGCCAGGTTCGCGTAGGCGATGTGGGCGCCCGCGCGCAGGTCCGAGGGCAGGGTCGGCGCGATCGGGGCGTAGGCGCGCGGAATGCCGCCGAGACGTTCGATGACCCAGGTGCGTACCCGCGGCGGGTAGGCGATCCGGCGCGCGGCGGTCTGCGCCGAGGCCGGCCCGTGCCGCCAGAACTTGCGATCGGTGAGCAACTGCGCGGCGCGGGCGGGATCGAAGACCAACTCGCGCAGCGTCATTCCGACGTGATCGAGATTGGGCCCGGAGATCGCGGTGAACGAGGCGATCCGGGTGTTGGCGCGTTCGTCGCACACCGCCTCCCAGGCCTGCACCGCGCCCCACCCGTGCCCGCAGACGTGCACCGGCGCGCCCGGGCTCACCGCGTCGAGCACCGCGAAGAAGTCGGCGGCCAGGCGGTCGATCCGATAGTCGCGCGGCGCACGCGGCTGCGCCGACCGGCCGTGCCCGCGCACGTCGTAGGCGATGACGCGGAAGCCGTCGGCCAGCAGCGCGGCGACCTCCGCCCAGACCTGGTGGGTGTCGGAGAGGCCGTGCACGAGCACCAGTGGCGCGCCCGCCGGGTCACCCCACTCGAAGACGGCGAGGTCGCCGCCCGCGCCGGGCACCAGGGTCGTACGCTGCGGGCGGTGGGTGCCCATCGGTTCGGTCATGTTCTTGCCTCGATCGAAGGGGCCGTGCGGTCGAAGTCGTACCGCCGGTACGTTCGTTGATACTGACAGTACGTATTCCCCGGAATCAAGGCTTCGGCCGATCGCCGGCTATGAGCTGGATCACGTCTGCGAGCTGGGGATCGCGCCGGTACGGCCGGGGCGTACCGGCGGTACGCTATGCTCCGCTGGTGCCCCGCTCCACCGCCCGATCCGCGCCGAGCACCATCACCCGCTCGGAGATCGTCGACGCCGCGATCCGCGTGATCGACCGCGACGGCCCGCGCCCGAGCATGGACGACATCGCCCGCGAGGCCCGCATCACCAAACCCCGGCTCTACCGCCAGTTCGCGGACAAGGCTGATCTCTACACCGAAATCGGCGACCGCCTGGCCAAATCCGCGGCCACCGCCGCCGGCAGCGATCTCACCCTGATCCTGCAACCGCCCCGGGCCGCGCTGGGCCGGGTGCTCACCGCCTACGCCGACAGCATCCTGGCGCACCCGAACGTCTTCCGCTTCCTGGGCCAGGCCCAGGTCACCCAGCAGTCCGACGGGTCGGTGCTGCAATTCGACCTGGGGCGCGCCGCCGCGGGCCGCTTCTCCGCGCAGGCTCGTGAGATCGCCGCATCGATGGCCCTGGACACCTCCGGTATCGACTATCTGGCGCGGGCGGTCGTCGGCGTCGTGGTGGCGATCACCGACCTGTGGCTCGGCGACGCCGGTCGCCCCGCACCCGAGCGCACCGCCGAATTCGTCGAGCAGGCAGGCGAATTCGTCTGGGGCCTGGTCGACGGTTTCCTGCGCCGCCAGGGCATCGCCGCCGACCCGGACACCCCGATTCTGACCGTGCTCGCCGCGGCGGACCGCTCCGCGAGCTGAGCCGGCCCGGATTCCTGGCCGAATCCCGTACCGAAAGACCCTGTGACGCACGTACGCTGGCATTTTGGCGCCGAGTCTAGGAGTTCCCTGCGATGAACGACCCCGTGGCGGGTTTGACGGGTACGCTGACATCGCCGATCCGGGGAGCCGGGATGCTGGGTGAGGTCCAGGTGGCGATTCGCGGGGGAACGGAGCTGTACATCGCACGGGCCACGGAGGCGATTCCTTCGGGGGCCACCGTGCTCATCATTTCCGTCAACCCCGGGCGCATCGTCGATGTGGTGCCCTGGATCGAGTTGAGTTCGAATCCGGGAATGTAGAGGGAGATTTGGGTGCTGGGCTATCACGTGCCGGATCCGGACGAGGCGATGCTGGTCAGCGGCGCCAAGGTCAAGGACAACGCGCCGTTCCGGGTGATCATCGGGCGCGGCGCCTGGGTGGTGCCGCTGTTCCGTAAGGTCCGCTATCTGTCGCTGGCCATGTTCGAATCCGAGATCCGCGAGCGCTGCGTCACCAAGCAGGCGATCCAGCTCGACGTGCGCGCGGTGATCGCGTTCAAGGTCGCCAACGACACGCAGTCGATCGTCAACGCCGCGCAACGCTTCCTGTCCGAGCAGGAACAGGAGATGTCGGTGCTGACCGGTCGCATCTTCTCCGGGCACCTGCGCTCGATCGTCGGCTCGATGACCGTCGAGGAGATCATCCGCGAGCGCCAGAAGCTCGCCGACGAGGTGCTCGTCGCCTCCAAGGTGGAGATGAGCAATATCGGCCTGTGGGTCGATTCGTTCCAGATCCAGTCCATCGACGACGGCAATCTCGGCTACATCAACGCCCTGGCCGCCCCGCACAACGCGGCCGTGCAGCGCGACGCTCAGATCGCGCAGGCGCAGGCCGCGCAGCGGGCCGCCGAGGCCGAGCAGGAGTCGCTGCGCCGGCAGGCGGAGTACGCGCGTGAGACGGCGGTGCTCAAGGCGCAGTACCAGCGCGATATCGACAAGGCGAACGCCGAAGCGGCGCAGGCGGGCCCGCTGGCCCAGGCCATCGCGCTGCAGGAGGTGCTGACGGCCAAGGCCGAGCAGGCCCGCAAGGAAGCCCAGCTGCGCGAGCAGCAGTTGCAGGCCGAGATCGTGAAACCGGCCGAGGCGGAGGCGGAGCGAGTACGCGTCCTGGCGGTCGCCGAGGCCGACCGCACCCGCATCCAGGCCGAGGCCGCGGCCTCCAACAACCGCATCGCCCTCGATCAGTTGCTGATCGAGCAGTTGCCGGAAATCGTGAAGCAGGCCTCGGTGGGGCTGTCCAATGCGAATCTGACCGTTCTGAACGGGCCGGACGGCGTGAGCGAAATGGTGAACGGAATGGTCGGTCAGGGATTGACCGTCTTCAACTCCCTGCAAAAGGCGCTTTCGAACAACGACGAGGATAATCGGAGCTAAAGTGTCCGGGTAGTCCATGGCGCGGGCGAGGAGCGGGTGTTTTGGTGTCATCCATCGGGAAATTGGTGTCGTTCGACAGTTCTCGGGGTTTCGGGTTCATCCGGCCGGAAGACGGCGGCCCGGATGTGTTCGTGCATGTGAACGACATCGGCTTGGACGAGGACGAACTACGCCAGGGCCGGGTATTCGAATTCGACGTCACCGAGGGCGACCGCGGCCCGAAGGCGGTCAATCTGAGCGCCGTCGGCGGCCAGCCGAATACCCCCGCTCCCCGCCATAGAAAAGACCGACCGGCCACCGGGGGTCTGACTGCCGCCGAACACAAACGCCTGATCACCGAACTGCTGCTGGACGCGAGCCCCGCGCTGACCGCGGGGGAGATCCTCACCATCCGGGATCGATTGACCGCCTTCGCCGAACAGCACGGCTGGGTGGACTAGCCGCGCCGTCCGGAGTCAGTGCGAGGTCGCCGCGTTCGCGGCGCGGGAATACGCCTGGCGCTCGGAGGCGCGGTGGCCGGCCTGCTTGCGCTGGATGAACTTGGTGGCCGCGGCCACGATGCCGGTCACCGCGAGCGCGCGCAGCGCTTTGCCGAACACGCCGGGCTTGCTGTGCTGTGCCATGCCGAACCTTCTTTCCGCGCGTCGCCGCGCATCTCGAGCAGTTCTGGAGCAATGCCGCAGTCCAGGGTAGCCACGTTCCGTGCGTGTGCCCATCGCCGCCGCTGAAGAGCTGTTTCTCGAGATTTGCCGAGGGGTCGGGCGCGGGAATCCGAGCAGGTGTCGGACCCGCCACCTACGATCGAGCCGAACGCACCGATGAATGTGCGCCGGTCACGACGTCGACATGGGTGATGACGCACCGAATCCGAGGAGGAGCGCGTGGACCTGCCGGTGATGCCGCCCGTGAAGCCGATGTTGTCCAAGTCGGCGCCGTCGGTTCCGCCCGGCCCGGGGCTGAGCTATGAGCCGAAATGGGACGGTTTCCGCTGCATCGTGTTCCGCGACGGCGACGAGGTCGAACTCGGCTCGCGCAACGACCGCCCGCTCACCCGCTACTTTCCGGAGGTCGCCGAGCTGCTGAAGCAGGCGCTGCCGGACAAATGCGTGGTCGACGGCGAAATCGTGGTGGTGACGGAGGAGGGCCTGGATTTCGACACGCTCCAGAACCGGCTGCACCCGGCGGCGTCGCGGGTCGCCAAGCTCGCGGTGGAGACACCGGCCAGTTTCGTGGCCTTCGATCTGCTGGCCCTCGGCGACAAGGATCTGACCGAGGAGCCGTTCACCGAGCGCCGCAGGCTGCTGGAGACGATTCTGGACACCGAACCGGCGCGGGTGCACCTGACGCCGATCACCCAGGATCCGGCGGTGGCGCTGGATTGGTTCACCCGGTTCGAGGGCGCGGGCTTCGACGGCGTGATGGTCAAGGCGAACGACGAGCCCTACCTGCAGGACAAGCGGGTGATGCTCAAGGTCAAGCACGAGCGCACCGCCGACTGCGTGGTGGCCGGGTTCCGCTGGCACAAGGACGGCGAGGGCGTCGGTTCGCTGCTGCTCGGCCTGTTCGACGAGGAGGGCACGCTGCATCACGTGGGCGTCGCCAGCAGTTTCACCAAGGCCCGCCGCGCAGAGTTGGTGGACGAGCTGAAACCCTTGCGGGAGAACGCCCTCGAGCATCACCCCTGGCGCGCCTGGGCGGATATGGCCGCCCAGGCCAAGGCCGACGGCAAGATGCCCGGCGGGGTGAGCCGCTGGACCGGCGGCAAGGATCTGTCCTGGGAGGCGCTGCGCACCGAGCTGGTCGCCGAGGTGCGCTATGAACACGTGCAATCCGGGCGGCTGCGGCACGGCGGCCGGCTGGTCCGGTTCCGCACCGACCGCACCCCGGAATCGTGCACCTACGCTCAGCTCGAAGAGGTCGCGCCGGCCGAGCTGAGCGCCATTTTCGGCGAGGCTCGAAAGGCGGGGGAATGAGCGCCTCGGTGGAGATCGAGACCGACGGCCGCACGGTCGCCATCAGCAATCCGGACAAGGTCTATTTCACCAAACGCGGTGAAACCAAATTGGATCTGGTCCGCTATTACCAGGCGGTGGCGGAGCCGTTCCTGGGCGTGGTGCGCGGGCGGCCGCTGCTGCTGGAGCGCTATCCCGACGGCGCCTCCGGCAAGTCCTGGTTCCAGAAGCGCGTCCCCAAGACGGCGCCGGATTGGCTGCACACCGTCGAGGTGTCCACGCCGAACGGCACCACCAGCGACGCGCTCGTGGCCCACGATCTGGCGCACATCCTGTGGGCGGTGAACCAGGGCTGCCTGGGTTTCCACGTCTGGCCGACGCACGCCGACGCGCCCGCCGCGAGCACCGCGCCGCCCGTCTTCGACGCCGCGGGCACCGAATTGCCGCCCACCGGCGTCACCGACGAACTGCGCATCGATCTGGACCCGTCACCCGGTATCACCTTCGACGATCTGCGCCACGCCGCGCTGTGCACCCGCGACCTGCTCGCCGAGCTCGGCATCGATTCCAGGGTCAAAACTTCGGGTTCGCGCGGCCTGCACATCTACGCCCTGCTCGCGCCCGAGTGGGACGGCTATCAGGTCCGCGCCGCGGCCGTGGCGCTGGCCCGGGAGCTGGAACGCCGCCATACCGAGCGGATCACCGCCGCGTGGTGGAAGGAGGAGCGCGGCAACCGGGTCTTCGTGGACTTCAACCAGAATGCCCCGCACCGTACGGTTTTCGGCGCGTGGTGTGTGCGTCCCAAGGTGGGCGCGCAGGTCTCCACGCCGATCGCCTGGTCCGATCTCGACACCGTGGTCCCGGAGGAGCTGACGATCGCCACCGTGCCGGCCCGGCTGGCCGAACTGGGTGATCCGTGGGCCGATCGCACGCCGCAATCGCTGACACCGCTGCTGGAGATGTCCGAGCGGGATATGGCCGCCGGGCTGATGGACGCGCCGTGGCCGCCGGTGTACCCGAAGATGCCGAACGAGCCGCCGCGGGTGCAGCCGAGCAAGGCGCGCAAGGCCGACTAGGAGGTCCAGCGCGCCCAGGCGCCGGATTCGCAGACCAGGGCCCGGCCCTCGGGGCTGCGGCCGGTCTTGGCGATATCGGGATCGCAGGCTTCGCCCTCGGTGTAGCGAGCGGTCCCCACGTTGTACGGGCCCGACCATTCGTACTTGCCCGATTTGGCCAGGCACAGCAGCGTGCCGCCGTCGGCGCCGGAGCCGATCAGCCCGGCCTGCGCTTCCGTGCAGGCCGCGCCCTTGCGCGCCGAGACCGGCGCGGCCGCCGAGGAACTCGGCGCGAGGGTGGGCGCCGCGGTCGGCGCGGCGGTGGACTGCGGCACGGCGGCGCTCTGCGTGGCCGGGGCCGGCTGGCTGGTGGTGGTGCTGCCCTCGGCCTTGTCCACCAGATCCTGCAGGGTGTCTCCGCCCATCAGGAACAATCCGGCCACGGCCGCGGCCTCGGCGAACCCGAGCAGCAGCGCCAGGGTGGCCATGCCCTTGCCCTTGGGATGGGAGAACGCGATCATGCCGAACACGATCGCGACCGGGAACAGCACGAGTAAGGCCGCGACCAGGGCGACGATCGCGTAGGGGTTGACGATCGGCCGGCGCTCCTCGCCGAAATCCAGGTCCTCGGGCTGCACCTGCGGCCAGCGCTGCTCGCCGCGCTCCAGCGCCATGCGGTCGCGTTCCCAGCGGTCTTCCTCCGCGGGTAGCTCCTGGCGCCGTCGCTCGCGCTGCCACTCTTGTGTCCGTGCCATCAAGGTCCCTCTCGCATGAACCAATTCGCGCAGGTGCCTCGGGCTAAACCGAACCCCGCCCCGATTTCGACCCACAATAGGTGCCGGAGGCAACGACTTCACGGAAAGTGCGAAATAACGAACTCGGCAAGACGAGCTATTCGGGGCGCGTCGAGGCATAGCCTGATATAGCCACTCATTTGCCGGATCCCGTAGGAGGATGCCATGTGGGGTGACCGCAGTTATACGCAGGAAGAACAGCAGCTGAAGAAGCAGCGCTGGCACGCGCAGGCAGGTGATCTGCTGGGAGATAACCACAACCTGCCCGGCGTCATTCTGTGCGCGCTGGGGATCGTGGCGGTCGCCTGCGCGCTCACCGCGGCCGGATACGGCTACGAGGGCTGGGCGATTGTCGGCGCGATCATCGCGGTGGCCATGTGGGTCGCGGGCCTGTCGATCCTGACCCTGGAGCATCGCCGGCACGGCCGGATGGAGATCGAGCACGACCGGCTCGGGCACCCGCCGGTGGCGCAGCCGATGCGCTTCAACGCCACCCAGGCGCACTACGAGCGGACCTGGCGCTCCTACCGGTAGCGCTCAGCCGCGATCGACCTTGGGCATCGTCTCGGTGACCAGGGTCATCAGCATGTCGGTGAGCAGCTGGTGCACTTGCGCGCGCTCCAGCGTGCCGCGCACGATCCACTCGCGCCCGGCCACTTTCACCAGGCCACCGTAGGCGCGCACCAGTGCCTGCAACTGTGCACTGTGTGCCGATTCGGCGAGCCCGACCATGACGAGCATGCGCTCGGCGGCCGCGTCGTCGGCCTCGTCCAGAATCTGCTGCACCTCGGGGTCGTTGCCGACACCCTCGTGGCTGGTCACCTTGACCCAGGTGCTGCCGTGCTCGGAGATGGTGTCCAGCAGCCACTGCACGCTCGCCTCGACCCGCTGCCGGGTGCTGCCGGTGGGCGCGGACAGCGCTTCCGGGCGGGGCAGGGTGACCATCCGGCGCACCACCGCGAGGTAGAGGTCGCGCTTGTTGCCGAAGTAGTGGTTGATCAGGCCGCGGGCGACACCGGCGCGCTGGGCGAGTTCGGCGGTCGACACCGCCGCGTAGGGCCGCTCGCCGAACATGTCGATGGCACAGGCCAGGATCTGCGCGCGCCGCTCGTCCGGTTCGAGCCGGCGGCGGCGCGCGGAGGCGGCGGCGGTGCCGTTGGCCGACACCGCCGCGCTCGCGCCGGGGGTTTCAGAGGGCCCGGGCAATGAGATCCTTCATGACCTCGTTGCTGCCCGCGAGGATGCGCAGGACGCGGGCGCCGGTGTAGAGCTGCGAAATGGGGTACTCCGTCATGTAGCCGTAGCCGCCGAACAGTTGCAGGCAGCGGTCGACAACGATACCGAGCTGATCGGTCAGCCAGTACTTCGACATGGCGGCGGTGGGGATGTCGAGTTCGCCACGCAGATGCTTGTCGATGCAGTCGTCGAGGAAGACCCGGCTGACTTTGGCCAGGGTGGCGCATTCGGCGAGCTCGAATTTCGTGTTCTGCATGGCGAACAGCGGCTTGCCGAAAGCCTCGCGGCCCTTGGTGTATTCGACGGTCAGGGCGACCGCCTTCTCCATCATCGACACCGCGAGAATGCCGGTGACCAGGCGTTCCTGGGCCAGCATCTGCATCATCTGATAGAAGCCCTGGCCCTCGGCCGGGCCGAGCAGATTCGCGGCCGGCACGCGCAGTCCGTCGAAGAACAGCTCGGCGGTGTCCTGGCCCTTGCCGCCGATCTTGCTGAGGATGCGGCCGCGCTTGAAGCCGGGGGTGTCGTCACCGACCTCGGCGAAGATCAGCGAGACGCCCGCCGCGCCCTTGGCCGGATCGGTCTTGGCCGCGATGATGATGCCGTCGCAGAGCCAGCCGTTGGAGATGAAGATCTTCGAGCCGGTGATGACGTACTCGTCGCCCTCGCGCACCGCGCGCGTCTTGATGGCCTGCAGGTCGGAGCCGGTGCCCGGTTCGGTCATGCCGATGGACAGCACCATCTCGCCGCTGGCGGCCTTGGGCAGCACCCGCCGCTTGAGCTCCTCGGAGCCGAAGTGGTGCAGGTAGGGCGCGATGATGCCGCTGTGCACCGACATCCCGAGCGCGCCGTCGCCGGCCGCGGTCTGGGCTTCGATCACGGCCGCCTCGTGGGCGAAAGTGCCGCCGCCACCGCCGTATTCGGCCGGGATCGACGGGCACAGCAGGCCCAGCTCGCCGGCCCGGTTGTAGAGGTGGCGGTCCGGATGGCCCTGGGCGACGAACTTCTCCTCGTGCGGGACCACTTCCTTGTCGAAGAACGTCCGTGCGAGCTCCCGCACCGCTTCGACCTCGTCGTCACTCCACACCGCGCGTGCCATGTGCTCGATCCTTCTGCTCGACCCGTCCGGCCTCGACGCCGGTCTACGACACAGGTTCCACCACTATTGGCAGCATGTCAACAAACCGCTCAGGCGGTCCAGAACCCGCGTACGGCGTGATAGACCTCGGCGGCGGGGTCCGCGGTGATCCGGTCGTTGTCCTTGGTGTAGTCGTAGAGTTCGGCGTAGCGGCCCCAGTCGATCGCGAGATCGAGCTGGCGGCGCGCGTCGGCGGGGGAGAAGCCGCGCCGCAGCAGATCCAGGAAGAAGCTCGCCGAGAGCGAGCCGTCGCGGCTGCCCGACAGCCCGGCGCAGATCGTGCGCACCAGCGGTGCGCGGTGCCGGGCCTGCTCGGCGAAGATCTGCTTGGACTCCTGGATGCCGGCGGTGGTGAAGCGGGTGCCGATCTCGGTCAGTTCCACGTCGCCGGATTCCACCGTGGCCAGCCCGAGCATGGCCGCGGCGTCGACGAGCGGGAACAGATCGTCCAGCTCGAAATTGAGCTCGTCGGCGATATCGGGCAGATCGGCGCGGCCGCCGGCCGCGTAGACGAGTTCCACCAGGCCCGCCAGACCGCCGGGCGAGGCGTCGGGCAGCGGGCGCGCGGTCGGGGTCGCGGTATCGGGTTCCGGTGCGGCGGGTTCGGTGTCGCGGCCGGTCAGCAGGCCGTAGATCTGGTCGACCTGCGCGGCGAAGGCCGCGGTGCGCTTGTCCCGGGGACGCGGCTGATCGATCGGGATCTCGGCGATGATGCGGCCCGGGTTGGCGCCCAGCACCAGCACGCGATCGGCCAGCAGCACGGCCTCCTCGATGTTGTGGGTGACCAGGCAGACCGCCTTGGACGGGAAGGCGTTGCCCGACCACAGGGTGATCAGCTCGGTGCGCAGGTTCTCGGCGGTGAGCACGTCCAGCGCGGAGAACGGCTCGTCCATCAGCAGCAGGTCGGGCTCGAGCACCAGGGCGCGGGCGAATCCGACGCGCTGGCGCATCCCGCCGGAAAGCTCCTTCGGGTAGGCGTTCTCGAAGCCGTCCAGGCCGATCATGTCGATCGCGTCCAGAGCGCGCCGGCGGCGTTCGGCCGGGGCGATGCCCTGGGCGGCCAGCCCGAGCTCGACATTGTCCTGCACGGTCAGCCACGGCATCAGCGCGAAAGACTGGAAGACCAGCGCCGCACCGGGATTCGCGCCGTTGAGGGGCGTGCCCCGGTAGCGGACCTGCCCGGTGCTGGGGCCGATCAGCCCCGCGATGACGCGCAGCAGTGTGGACTTGCCGGAACCGGAGCGGCCCAGCAGCGCGACCACCTCGCCCTCGCGCACCTGCAGATCGATGCCCTCCAGCACGCGTAGCCGGTCACCGGTGGCTCCGGTGAAGGACTTGCCGACGCCTCGGATGTCCAGCAGGACCTCGGGTGCGTTCATCGGACGATCTCCTGTCGAAAGTTCGTGGTTCACAGCGCGTACCGCCGTTCGGCCAGGGTGTAGAGGCGACGCCAGAACACCCGGTTGACGACCACCACGTAGACGCTCATGACGAGAATGCCGATGAGAATCCGCGGTGCGTCGCCGGCGCTGGTGGACTGGGCGATGTAGGCGCCCAGACCGGTAGCGACCAGTGTGGTGGAGCCGTACTCGACGATCTCGGCCACGATCGAGGCGTTCCACGCCCCGCCCGCCGCGGTGATGCCGCCGGTGACGTAGCTCGGGAAGATCGCGGGCAGGATCAGCTTGCGCCACCACAGTTTTCGCGGCAGCCGCAGGCTGGTGGCGGCCTCGCGCAGATCGTTGGGCACCGCGCTGGCCCCCGCGATGACGTTGAACAGGATGTACCACTGCGCGCCGAGCGCCATCAGCAGCACGCTGGCCCAGTTCAGGCTGATGCCGGTGGCGACCAGGACCGCGGTGACCATGGGGAACAGGAAGTTCGCCGGGAAGCTGGCCAGCACCTGCACGATCGGCTGGGCCAGCCGCGACACCCGGGGATTCAACCCGATCCACACGCCGATCGGCACCCAGATCACCGAGGCGAGCACGACCAGCACGACCACCCGCAGCAGGGTCAGCAGGCCGAGGCCGAAGGCGTGCGCGACCTCGCCGAAGCCGGCGGTCGCCGCGATGTATCGCAGCACCCGGTAGCCGCCGTAGGCGGCGAGTGCGGTCACGGCGGCGCCGAAGAGCCAGTCGCCGGCCCGGCGGCGCGCCGCCGAGGTGTGCAGCGGGTACTCGGCCAGCCCGAACACGCTCATCGCCCGGTCCAGCGGCGCGACCAGCGGGCCGAACACGCGACCGAGCAGCGCCGGAACGTGCGAGCGCCGCAGCAGGTTCAGCACGAGGCTGCGCGGGGCGTCGGGACCGGCGGAGTCGCCGATCCGGAAGCGCTCGGCCCACGCCGTCATCGGCCGCCAGAACAGGAAGTTGACGCCGATCACCAGGAGCACCATCACCGCGATCGCGATCAGCACCTCGGACAGCCGGCCCGCGGCGGTCGCGGCGGCGACGTAGGAGCCGATGCCGGGCAGCGCGTATTCCCGGTTGTTCACCGAGATCGCCTCGGAGGCGACCAGGAAGAACCAGCTGCCGCCGAAGCTCATCATGCCGTTCCAGACCAGCGGGATCATGCCGCTGGGCGCGTCCAGCCGCCAGAACCGTTGCCAGCGTGACAATCTGAGGCTGCGCGCGGCCTCGTCGAGCTCGCGCGGCTGGGCGACCAGGCTGTGATAAAAACTGAAGGCCATGTTCCAGGCCTGGGAGGTGAAGATCGCGAAGATCGACGCGCACTCCAGCCCGAGCTGCGAGCCCGGGAACAGGGCGATGAAGCCGGTCACGGTGAACGACAGGAAGCCCAGCACCGGGATCGATTGCAGGATGTCGAGCGCGGGCAGCAGCACCGCCCGGGCGCGGCGCAGCCGGGCCGCGGCGGTGGCGACGACGAAGGTGAACACGATCGAGGCCGCCAGCGCGAGGAACATCCGCAGCAGCGAACGCGCGGCGTAGTACGGCAGGTGCGCGGGATCGGTGGAAACCGCCGCGGGCGCGGTGGTTTCGTCGAACGGGACGTCGACGCTGCCGCCGATCCGGATCAGGGCCCAGATCAGGGCGGCCGCGCCGGCGAACACGACGACGTCGGCGAACGGGCTGCGCGGGCGTTCCAGCGCCGCGTCCCGGGTGGGGTAGGTGCCGAGGGTGCTCATCGTCAGGACCGCCCGGCCACGTTGTCGACCGTGATCTGCCAGCCGGCGCTGGTGACCGAGGGCTCCAAACTCAGGCGGCTGACCGCCGATTCCATCTGCGGATCGTCGCGCCGGTCGCCGGTGAGCACGGCGCGCACCTCGACCCGGTCGCCCTGGCCGGTATCGGCGCTCGACACCGAGGTGAGCCGGAAGTCGGTGCGGGTCAGAGCCTGCACCAGCAGCGCGCGCACCTGCGCCTCGTGCTCGTCGTCGGTGACGGCGGTGAAGGTGTAGGTGGCGGGGTGTTCCTCGTGCGCGTCGGGCCGCTTGTCGACCCTGCGCGCGGCGGCGCGCAGCGCGACGTTGACCGCGACCACCGCGACCGTGCCCAGCACCGCGACGTCGAGCATGCCCGCGCCCGCCAGCGCGCCGACGGCGGCCGAACACCACAGTGTCGCCGCGGTATTGAGCCCGCGCACATTGAGCCCGTCGCGGATGATGACGCCCGCGCCGAGGAATCCGATGCCCGAGACGATCTGCGCGGCGACCCGGGTGGGGTCGGCGTCGCCGCCTTGGAAGCCGTGCGCCGACAGCAGCACGAACAGGGTGGAACCGGCGGCGACCAGCGCGTTGGTGCGCAGGCCCGCCTCGCGGGCCCGGAACTGGCGTTCGAAACCGATCGCGGCGCCGAGCCCGACGCCGGCGAGCAGCCGGATGATCACCTCTACTGTTGACATCACGCACTCCTGAGAACTGAGTCGAGCGCACCATCGAACAGCGGCTAGGGGAGTTGTCCCGTTCCTGGCTCCGCCATTGAGGTGAGGTCGAGCGAATAGCTGGCTAACTGCGAATACGGACTGTTACCGCCGGGCATCCGGCTCACCTCCCTCGGCTGTACGGGCGCGCGGGAGCGCGCGCCATCGGACTGATCGTTGCAGAGCGCTGCGGAGGAATCCGGCAAACCCACCGGTGGGGACCTCTCCTCGTAAGACCTTTGGCACTTCACGGCGTGAACCCAGCGCACTGGGAGCCAATCGGGATCACCCCTTAAGCCGGGGAGATCTGTCCTGACCCGGGGCGTCTCTCGACGTTCGGGGTCGCTGGCCTATATCCGTGAAGGAGCCTCAGCGAACGATCGGCACCTTGCGGTTGCCAGTTAACACCGGCCGGTGATCCGGCGCAACCCGGTTATCTTGTCGATCGGGCCACAGGGCCTATTTGTAGATCGCCCGGTACACGGTGATCGTCGCGACGATGTGGTCGACGATCTGCTCCCGGCTGGCGCGCAGCGATCCGCTCAGCCACGCCGAGAACATGCCCGCGTTGCCGCTGGCCATGGTGACCGCCGCCAGCCGCCGGCGCACCGGATCCTCGATGTAGGCGAACAGGTGATCCTGGATCAGCCGGGTGAAGGCCGGCATCACGGCGATGGTGGTCTGGCCCAGGCCGGTGCTGGAGTAGGGCTCCACCAGGAACAGCCGGGATTTGCGCGGATCCTCGAGCACCTTGTCGACGAGGACGTCGGACAGCTCCCGGTCCCGAGCCGGATCGTTGGCCTCGGCGAAAGTGGTCATGGGTCCGAGGAATTCGTCGGCGACCTGGCGGTAGAGCACGTCCAGGAGTTCGTCGCGGCTGCCGAAGCTCTCGTAGAAGTAGCGGTCGGTGAGGTTCGCGCGGCGGCACACCGCGCGCATGGTGACACCGGCGGCGCCGGATTCGCCGATCAGGTCCAGCGCGGCCTCCAGCAACGTGGCGCGGCGCGCCTCCCGCCGCTCGTTGAGCGTGGTCCCACCCCAGATGCGGGGGCCGCCCTCGGATTCCTGGCCTGTCTGCACCGCACCACAGTAATGCCCCAGCGCACGAGGACCCGCATCACCGGGGCGACGCGGGTCCGGAAACGGGCCTTCGGCCTCAGGGCAGCACGATGCAGCCGAAGCCGACGTCGGTGCCCGAGCCGACGGTCACGGTGGTGGTCTGCTGATTGTTCTGGCCCCACGCGACCAGGGTGTGGCTACCGCGCGCGTACGGCGTCCACCGGCTGGTGACCGCGCCGGACGCGCCCACCCACAGCGGGCCGGCGGGATCGAACGCGCCGCCGTTGAAATCGTAGAAGTAGATGTAGTCGCCCCAGGTGGCGTTGGCGGTGACCGTGTACTGGCAGCTGCTGCCGTAGGTCGTCGACGTCCCGAAGCTGAGCCCCGGCGCGACGCTGATCCCGGTGACCTAGGTGTACTGACCATGGACGTTGGTGACGGCGTGGCGAGCTGGACATGACGAAGACCTCCGAGTGAAGTGCGAGCTGTCTAGGAACGCA